>DLCK01000059.1 GCA_002480565.1 Phycisphaerales bacterium UBA7800
TTCAGCCGGTAGTGGTTCAGTTTCGGACCAGAGTTTGTTGGGTAGACACCACTCATTATTCTCCGAGGTATAGACGGCATCGACGACACCAAATTGCTTAAGCAATGTAGCGCACTTAAGGGTGTTGGCTGCCTTGCGAGCCTTGCCCAATGCCGGCAGAAGAATTGAAATCAACAAACTGATAATGCTGATGACCACCAATAGCTCGATGAGTGTGAATGCCTTGGTTTGGATTTGTGTGCGCGTGTTCATTGTGGAACTCTCCTGGTTCATCTACTTACGAGGAGTTGAAGTGGTTTGGCGGATGACCACTTCTGAAGGATACAATTCATGAATGCCCTGATTGTCTTCTGGGACACCATTTTCAATACGATTTTGCAACATGTAGGTGGCGCGATAACCCATCGCTTCAAGCGGATGGCTCATGGATGTGATTCTCGGACGTAAAACGCGACAGAGATACGAATCGTCTACAGAAATCACATTCATATCCGCAGGGACTTCGTAACCGTTTTGCATCAAGTCCTGAATGAGATTCAATGCGGTCCGATCATTGAATGTGATGATGGCGGTGGGGCGTTGATCTGCCGGAACACTGCGTAAATAATTCAGTGTCCGCCTGGATGTTTCATCGTAGTGGTCTACACCTTTGGGGATCGGGCCATCGATTTCACAGAGCAGCCAATCGTCATTCATTGGCAGGTTCATCTGCTTTAATGCTGCGATATATGCGTCACGTCGAAGTTGTTGATCAAGGACCATACGGTGACCGACTTGTCCAAGGTATGCAATCCGTTGATGCCCCAGCGAGACAAGATGTTCTACTGCGCCTTTGATGGCACCAGTGTTGTCGAAGGTCAATGCATCGACCTGCGGTTCAGGATTGGAATAATCCACACCGACGATGGGGACACCGGTTTTGAGAAACCCGTCAAGCCAATCACAACCGCCATGAGCATGAACCAGAAACAAGCCATCCACACGCCGTTGATAAAGTTTCTCCATGCAGTGTTCATGTCGCAGATCACCAAAACGGTTGAACACCAACAAGTCGTAATCCAACTCCTGGCAGGCTTTTTCAATCCCTCGGAAGATGACCGTCTCATACGTCGAACCAATAGAGCCCCAAGGCTGAGGGGGGATATATGCACCAAGCGTCATGGTGCGTTGGCGAGCAAGTGACTGGCTCGAAAAGTTGGGACGGTAACCCATCTCCAAGGCCACCTGTTCGATCTTTTCACGCATGCCTTTGCTGACACCGGTATTGCCTTTGGAGCGATTCAGGACGGTCGAGACCACTGCCTTGGAACAGCCAATCTGCTGAGCAATGTCTTTGAGGGTGACTTTTTTGGTGATTTGTGTCATGGTAAATCGCTTAGACTAACCGGTTCATTAAATTGTTCATTAAAAACCGGTCATGGGTTCATGAACCGGTTAGTGAATCTTAGGAATCCGAATGGTTAGAGTCAAGCGTTTGGATTGACAATTGCTTGATTTAGATCATAAGAATTTATTGAATAATGAGTTGAGATATAGTTTTTAGATTTGATATTCTATTCGTATGCTTCATCGGCTTGGCGCATGGTGATGGCGAAGATCATTGCGTCGTATGGCGGGTTGGCTGCGCTGCGAAGTGTGATTTGGGTGATTTTGCGTTCGGGATACGGATTGGTCCAAGTGCTCAGATAAACCGTAGCAACTTCGCCGTTGCCGTTATTGGGATTTTGCACGCGGAGTCCGACGGGGCTGTTGCGACTTTGTGCCGAGGCCGAACGACAGTCATTGATATCGCGGTTGATGAGCATGGGGATTTGCTGGGTCGTCCCGTTTTCATATTCGACTTCAACACGGTAGACCAGCATGCCTGTGTTGGCGGACTTGATCTTCCAGTTTTGAGAACTCGCATGAGCAAAGTACAGATGGCTTGCATGCTCTCTTGCGATTGGCAGGCTCAGACTCATTGGCGTCGTTTGCTCAAACTTATCAATGGCTGTGTCGAACATCACAGGTTTGTCTTGAAGTTCACTGCCGATGCGTCCGTTAAACCGGATCATGGTTTGCTGCTGCTGGGGTGTTTGTGGCAGGAGTCTAAAGGGGATGTCATTTAGGGCGACTTTTCCACGCGGAATATTCGGCCCTAGATATTTTGCAATTGAGGTATTGCACAACGCACTGATATCCAGTTGCGTGTAATGGTTATTGCTGCTGCGGCGTCTGACGGCTGCACCTTTGACTTGTATTCCCAGATTGGTCCAGAAGGTTGAGATAAAACGATCGCGTTGATCGAGCAGATCGACTTCCTGATTCCACAGCGAAGCATCAAAGATGACTGTCCGCTTGTTATCTTGATGAATAGCGATCGTGCCGGTGCTTAAGGGAACTTGCCAGTGTTCGTTTGCTTGATACTGCGTTAGTGATGGGCGAAGGCGTTGATACCAGTTGACGTCGAAGCTGTTCAACCCATCCATGGAAGCAGGATAAGTACTCAGATAGACCGCTTCGGATAAGCCACGGCGTTTGCGTTTGGGTTGTTCTTGAGACTGTTCTTTGGCGGAGACCTCGGGCAGATTCATTTGTTTGATGACTAATTGGGATTCGTCTGCCGTGAGATGCTTGAAGATCACTGTATTACTTTTGGAAGCCATCATCGCAACACCATCAATGCCAAGTTGGCGCATCGCCTGACTGTCGATGAGCAGCGCATGAGGGTTGGTATCGGTCGTGGTATCCAGTTCCTGCCAACCCATTCGTTGGAGCAGATGCTTGGTGAAGGTTTCGGTTTGTGGCAGGTAATATCCGATTTGCGTTACTGTGTTTTTTGATTGATCCAAATCAGAGAGAATGGCAAGGAGTACCTTGGCTGCTGCCGGATGGCTTGCCGCATGTTTGAGCGCATCCAATTGACAGACCATGTAACGTCCTTTGCCATGTTGAATCTGCATCAGCAGGGCGTCTTCAAGTTTTTCACCTGCATCAATAAGGACTTGAAAATTACCTTGAGTCGGTTTGTAAATCGACTGTTGACTGATGAGTTCATGTTCTTTTCCCCAGTACCGCAGGTCCAAAGTGTCAATGCCAGTGTCAGCAAAAATGGGATGATGCTTGGCACGCACAAAGCCGATACTCGCGCCTTCCAATCCCGGTAATGTGTTATCAACCTTGTCGCAGGCGACTGGTAAGAGTCCATCGGGCATAGTCGCACGAGGTAAAAGCAGAACTGCTCCACCGGCTGTGACATGTGATTCAATCAGCTTGGCCTTCGTTGCCAGTTGCTCATTGGTAATCGAGGAGTCGATGACCAGAATCTGCGGACTGATTTGCCTGGGTAAGTCTTCGACGGACTGCGCATTGATACCTAACTGCTTAAGAGTCTGTATTGCTTTTTGGTTTTGAGCCCAGAACAGGATTGGTTTTGACAGTGTGGCTAAAGGCAGTGTCGGTGGGTAGAGTTTGATCGACTGCTGCCATTGATAGCGGGGGGTGTCCTGCCCCTGGTCGGTAAATTGAATACTGATGGTTGCATGCGTCGGTTGGGCGACTGTGGGTAAATCCAAGTTTAGATTATGTTGCATAGACTCATTGCTTTGGAGCGTTACATCCATTTGATGAGCGTAGAGCAATTGCTTTTGAGCAGTGAGTGTAATGCGGACTTTGCCTGCATCAACGTATCCATCGGTATCACGGATCACGAGTGTTCGTTGTTGTGTTGAACCGGTGGTGAGAATTGGATTGCGTTGTTTGATGTAACAGCTCACGCCACGCAGTTCCTTGCCGATCTCGATGAGGAATGGGGATTCGACGCCGGTGGGGATGTGCATCATGTTGGGACTGAGCATGGCTATGTTCTGCTCACGGTAGACACGAATCATATCTGCCCAGACGGTTCCCTGATTTTTGAGTAGTTTCAGGTAGGCTGCATTGCTCCCCTGGTATTGGATTTTCAGATGCTCCTCGCCGAGCAAGGCTTCCATCCCGCGTTCTCTGCCAGGTGTCATTTGCTCGCCTACGAGGATTGGTTTTTTGCCAATGGGGTTGTAGCTTTCAAAGGTATGACGCTGCAATAGCTTGATACGTTCCGGGGCATATTGTTTCCAAAGTAAACCCTGCGGATAGGTTCGCATCAGTTCCGGATAGTGAATGCTATAGGCATCAAAATGATTACGCGCATCACCAAAACCACTGTGATAGACAGCCCGTGTGGGATCGACAGATTTAAAGGTGTCATGCACCTTGATCAGAAAATCCATCGCAGGCTTTGGGCGAGGGGTGATCCAGTGTTCAAACTCATTGGAGCCTGACCACATGACAATGCTCGGGTGATTCCGAAGTGTCAATGCCATGTTACGGATGTGATCAAGACTGATATCAGCGATGGGACGGTGAAACAAACCCGACTCGGCAACGAGGAGGAATCCAACTTCATCAGCAGTGTCATAGAATATTTTTGGATACGGTTGCCCATGCAGTCGCCCGTAATTCATACCATGCTTGAGCATGAGTCGGTATGCCTCTGCGATGTCATAACCCTTCACTGCCGGCCAGCACCATTGGCCGATATGTGACCATGGGCCGACGAGTTGAATTTTCCGACCGTTAAGCAAAATGTCTTCACCATCGAGAGCGACAGTGCGATAGCCAAAACGCGTGCGACGTTGGTCGACAACTTTGCCTGCGATGTGGATTTGATTCACTGCAAAATAGAGATTGGGTTTACCGATGTCCCAGCGTTTGAGTTTGTCGGAGACTTCATACGTGTGCGACAGTTGTTTGGTCTTGCCCGCTGGGATGTCGAATTGTTGTTTATGTTCAAGTAAGAGAACTCCATCGGCTGCTACAACTTTTTGATGCAGCGTCCCTTGTTGTGTCTGGTCTGAATCATTGACCAGCGTGGCTTGTGTGGTGAGTTTGTTTTGCATCACATCACTGAAAATAAAGGGGTTTTCAAGATGTAATTCGGATTGCCATGTGATACGTGGTGGGATAATCACGCCCATGGTCCATTTGAACATTGCTCCCAGTGGCATGGTTGGATAGTTGCGCGTTTGATCAATTTGCTTGCGATAGTCCTGAACATGAAGCACGACATCAAGTTTTTTATCACCGGGCATGATTAAAGGTGTCAGGTCAAAGGCGATAGGCAGTAAACCTTCGCGGATGGTTGGGCCTTGTTTGCCATTGACCCAAACTGTGGTGACAAATGCGCATTGGTCCAGTTCAAGGCGTATTTGCCCATGTCCGGGCCACTGTGTGATGTCGATGGCAAAGCGGTAAAGCACTGTCTGTGTTTCATTGCCAATCTTGAGGTTGGGATGATGCTTCCAGGTATGGTTGCGATAGTCCGATTCGTTAATCCGTGAAGCGACCCATGGGTATCGTGTCACTGCATCGGCATGCAGGGATTCATCAGCCGGATTTAAAGGACAGATGAGAATGTCATTGATCGTATTGGAAGATGGAGCGATTGTTCCTACGTTCAATGCATATGTTGGCAGGGGGACATTGGATGTCTGGTTTGCGGGTAAGAGGCTGGTGGACTTTGCATCATCCTGTGATTGTTTGTCTGAGTTTTTTACTTCGGTGATGACAGGTTTACTGCCGTTGGCCAGCCAGAGGTCCGCTAATTCCAGTCGCCAATAAACAGGGATGTCGATGATGTGCATTTTGACGTATCGGAAAGGTTTAAGCGTGTTGGTCGCGGTAAGTTGATAGCGATGCCATCCGCCATGGAATTTGGATTCACGCTTGGCTGAAAGTTTGACAGGGTGATAGGTCACGCCATCAGCAGAGACGGTGATCTGGATGTGTCCGACCTGCTTGGGATGATAATCACCATGAACAAAGGCTCTAAGCGTCAGGTGGTCGTATTGTTTCTCAGGCGTGTAGGCTTGTAAATCTATCAACGCATGAGCATCATTTTTACCCTGTTTTGCGAGCATGATTCGAGCTTTGTCACCGCCACGCTGATCGGACTTCCAGCTGCTGATGTTCATGTCGGTGAGACGCAACTTATCTTTTTCTTCAAAGCCAATGTGAAGTTGATCAGTTGCGATAGCCTGGGCAGTCAAGGCAAAAAGTGCCAGACACACTAGCCAGCTCATCATGAGCGGGTTGTTGAAACGAATCATATTAAACTCACTTGTCAGATTTCTATTAAGGGCGAAGGGTTGGGATGATTGTTGTGATGGCACAAGAATTATGGCCACGGGAATTCTTCGAACACGGCGTTGCCGGCATGGCCATCAAGATACAGAATGTTGGCTGAGTCGATATGCCTAAATGCAGGCTGATGTTTGATCGGCCAACCTGAATTGGCCAGTAGCCAGCCCCATGCATCACCGGTTTCGTGACTGTCAGCCATGTACATGGTGTGGCTGGCATCATAGTACTGTTCAATTTTTCGACTTGTTGTACTGCTGGTGGGATTGCTTTCGGGCCCGAGTCGACGACTAACTGCATAGGACTTGCCATTGATTTTTGTGGATGATGGGCAGTAGTACATGCTGTTGGGTTCATTTTCCCAATAGCTGATTTGAAGGAACGAACTGTACTTGCCAACCCAGAATTGACTGTTGACATTGCTGTTGGTCGGGTCCGGTCGAGCAGGGCATACCCAGCCGTTCCAATCCTGTGTATAGGCGTGAACGAGAAGCCCCCATTGTTTGAGCTTGGCGGCGCAGCTGATTTGTTGAGCACGTTTGCGGGCACTGCCCAATGCTGGGAGTAATATGGCGATCAAAATACTGATGATTGAAATCACCACCAATAATTCGATGAGAGTAAAGGCCTGTCTGTGGGTAGACCTATCGCGCATTGTGGCATGAGTTATCATGTCGCATCCTTTTTGAGGAGATCGGCTTTTTCTATGACTTACCGGATTGAGCCAGCGGTCACAGCTTTTTTCGCAGTTAATACAGCAGTGGATTGACGGATACGCAAGGTTTCCGGCAGAACCAGTTTCTGACCTTCATACTTGCCTGGATTGTCCATCTGCTTAAGCAACATTTCACTGACTTGGTGTCCCATCTCTTGGGTGGGCAAATCCACCACGGTCATAAAGTCCGAAGGTATCGAGTCGTAATTGATTTCGTTAAAGCAGACCATATTCAGGTCCTTGGGAACATCAATGCCTGCCTTTTCACAGAGGCGAAGCAGTTGCACAGCCTGGGTGTTTTCCCAGACCACTGTCGCTGTTGCACGTTGGCCAAGAATGTATTGGTCAAGGAATTCATCGACTTGTACATTCTGGTCGTAACCGGGCAAGGGGTCCAGGCCATGTTTACGCATCGCATCGACATAACCGCGACGACGATCTGGAATACTGTAATGCTTTTTGTCTTGAGTCTCTTGATCGTGCTTCTGATGGATGTGATCTTTATAGACAATCCGACGATGTCCCAAGCTAATCAAATGCTCCGTGGCATCAACCGCGCCTTGATAGTCATCGACACAGACGCAGGATTCATTTTCAAAATAAGGTTGGTCATTAATAGTCACATAAGGCACGTTCATTTGCTGCATGAATTGGCGGACCTGCAAATTCCGCCCCGGCAAAACCAACGCGCCATGCATCATCGCAGCGGACCATTCATCCTGCTGCTGATCCGATTGATTCATGTCCATATACACGCGCACATCATGCTTGCGTAATGTGTCGATGGCCGAAGCAAGTAAGCCTTCGTAGATACCGTGAGCCGTCGCCCAGTGAATGTTGTAACCCACAACCATGACCATCCGCACATTGGACATCCGAAGGTTCCGGGCAATGCCGTCAGGACGGTAGTTCAACTGGCGAGCTGCAGCAAGAATCCGATCACGCACTTCCGGGCGGACATTAAATCCTTCGGTCTGATTGAGCACCTTACTCACAGTGCTTTTAGCCACTGAGCAATGCTTGGCAACTTGTGCGATGGTGACACGGGACATTGTGATCCTGTCTTTAAATCACTTAGGAAACCGGTTTCTTAATGTAAGTATAGATGCCGATGATTCCGAGTCAAGCTTAAAGATTCAATTTTTCAATCTGTAGAGAATCAATGCATCATCGACAAAGAGATAGGCGCACCGATAGCATGCCTGTCTGATTTGTTGCATCTATTTCAAATGTGTGTTGAATGAATCAGGAATCGTTGTCATCAAGTCCCACAGGTGTCTGAGCGGGCTTGGCGGGCTTGGCGGGCTTGGCTTTTTTCCAGAATTGCATCTTGCTGACAAAGCCACGAGGCGGGGTGTAGGGCTGCCACATATAAGTCTGTTGATTGGCAAAAAGGTTTGAGGTATTGGCTTCGCGGTACTTGAGCCACGCGCTGCCTTCGCTACAAAGTTCGGCGCCGGTAAGGATAGTCAACGACTTCTGAGCAGCCAAGGCCACACCAAAACGCGAGTCATCCAATGCGGCGACCAACGCGCTGAACACTTCAGGTTGAGCATACTGCCCCAAGGCATCGGCACAAGCCATCCGCACGTCGTGATCGCTGTCCTTGTTCATTGCGGCGATCAACGGCTTGATCGCTTGTGGATTGTGAATTTTCTGTAAGGACTTGGATGCTTCCCAGCGAACCATAGATGCCTCATCTTCAAGGCGGATATTGATAAGCGAAACATCCTTGACCTCACCATGTAATCCTAAGGCTTTAACTGCAGCAGCGCGGACGGTCGGGTCTGGATCGTCAATGAGCAAACGATACAGTCGCACATACGGGCCTTCACCACCAAAAGGCGATGCTGAGAGATTGTTCAACGCTCGACGGCGAATGTCTGGATCATAGACATTAAATACATTGCGAGCTTCTTCACTTGGCGTTGGCGGTGAGACCAAATTGGAGATGGCGTTGCCACTGCCATTGATCATTTCACAGCCGCCAGTGATGCAGCCAACCAAGACCAGTAGTGACATTGAACCCAGTGTATTGAGTGTCTTCATCGTTAATCCCATATCCTGAACCATATATCTGACATTAGTCTAGCGTAGTGCAGCCAGATACGCACACCGGCATAAAGCTTGTTGCTCATTTCTATCGAACTTGGCGGTGATGCCTATTCCCAAGAGTCAAGGTGGAGACTAACATGCCAAGACCTGTGAAAGGGACTTATGACCACAACACCTGCCAAAACGCAGCTCGTGGACTGGTTGGAACTTTCCCGACCCGAGCATCTGCTTTCAGCCATCAGTAACAGTTGGTTGCTGGTGCTGCTTTCTGTGCATATCGAACCGGTCAGCCATCAGAACGAAGCCTTGATGCAGATGCCTATTGGGGTGCGATTACTCTTGGCAACACTCATACCCGCAGGACTTGGTATTTTCGGGATTGGGTTTAACGATGTGTTGGACCTTAAACACGACCGCACGTTTCGCCCTGCAAGTCCCCTGGCAGCAGGGCGGGTTTCGGTCAGAACCGCATCATTATTATCCGTCGGCTGTTTACTTGTTGCTCTTGGAGCGACAACGTTGCTTGGGCCGCTATCCCAATTCCTCTGTGTGATTACTGCAGGGGCAATACTGTTTTTTAATATCTGTGGGAAGTTTCTGCCTGCTACTGGATTGATTAGCATGGGGCTCATCCGTGTGCTGACCATGTTTATCTGTGTCCCGCGCATGGGCTTTGCATGGCCGGCGTGTATGACTATGGCTCATATCATCATCTGCATGGCATTGGTCTACGCCATCCAAGGCAGGCGTCCGCGAATGCGTGGGCACGACCTTGGGCAACTGGCAGCAGGCACGTTGTTCTGGACGGTGTTGCTTGTGCTTTTTATGGTCATGCGCCAAGCTGCACTCTTACACGATCATCCGAAAGTATGGGTCGGCCCGTTGACCGCTCTAGGTGTTTTTGTCCTCGTCAGTGTGATTTATCTCAGAAAACGCTTGCCTGATCTTCGCGCCCGACGCCAGACCGCCCAACGCTTTGGGCAACTGGCTATGCTCTGGCTAATCGTCTACGACGTGAGTTGGATGCTGAGTCTGGGGCAGATCACAGATGCCGGATTGCTCTTTGTGGTGGGCTTAATCGCAGTGGGAATCGCGACATTTGTCACCGTCAAACGCCAATTGGTCATAGCATCTGTCGACTACCGCGTGAGTGATGCATGATGAAAATCGGTTTTGAAAGCGTGTTTTAAAAACTCCAACGACTCTTTTATTCACCACTTAAAACGATTGGCAGTTGTCTGATCAAGACAAGTCGTTATGATACGCACATGGCAGGAAAGACCCGAGAAATTCGTGGCCGTATCAAGGCCGTTGCTAATATCAAACGCATCACCCGCACGATGCAGATGATCGCTACCGCGCGGTTCCAGGCGTCCCAACGCCGAGCCACCGCTGCTCAACCTTATACACGCAAGATTGCCGAACTTGTCGGTGAACTAGCCAAGGCTGCAGCGGCGGACGAAGCGTCGAACATGAGCCATCCGCTGTTGCGTCAACCCGACCCCGCAGCTGGCAAAGAACTGCTTCTGGTGATCACCTCAAACCGTGGACTTTGTGGTGGGTACAACGGCAATATTCTGCGAACCGCGACGCATTTCCTAAATGACATGCGAGACGCTGGCAAGAATATCGACCTGCAAGTCGTCGGCCGCAAGGGTGCAGCGTTCTTCAAGTTCAACAAAATTGATGTGACACAGAACCATCAGCATTTTGGTGACTCGGCTAAGTTTGACGATGTGCAGACGCTTGCTGAAAGTTACATGAGTGACTTCACACATGGCAAGTACGACAAAGTCAGCGTGATCTACATGGCATTTGAATCCATGTCTCGCCAGAATCCCAAAGTCCTGCAACTGCTCCCACTCAAGGATCCGACTGCGGACGCCCAGGTGACTGCCAGCAAAGCACAGGTTGAATATGAATACTCACCAGAGCCTATTGAGTTGCTCGAAGAACTCCTGCCGGTGACAGTCAAGACGCAACTTTTCCAATGCTTCAACGAAGCGGAAGTCAGCGAACAGATTGCCCGCATGATTGCGATGAAGGCTGCTACCGACAACGCAACACAGATGAGCAAGGACTTGATCCGCGTGTACAACCGTGCCCGTCAGGGAGCGATCACCACGGAACTCACCGAAGTCATCAGCGGTGCCATGGCACTGGGTTAAGCCTGTGCGGTGCAGCGGATTGTTGCGCCGGTTTGTCCGGCTAACCTTTCGGATATGCTTGATGGTTAACACCTTCAGGTCTACCTAACTTGAATTTTCGATGCAATTCGACGCCATGATCTGAGATCAGTTGGGGCGCTGTTTCATGTTTTTTAGCTAAGATCTTGGCGAAGGTATCGTTCGATGCTTTAGGCCGGATTCAATAATGGCCAACACTTCCATGCATATGGGGGTTGGTTTGCCGCGGGATGCGTTGTACTGATCTTCGACTGGTCTTAATGCTGACGAGTCTTGTACAAGGCAATGTTTCAAAATGCCGATCTCTGGTTTAGTACACCAGTGACACATTTCAAAATCACTCAGTGAACTGCACATCATTCATACTGTTGCAAGGAATCTGGGGCAAAAGTGATTTTGAAACTGCTCGTTTAGCGATGGCCCGATCCATTTGTAATTCGTATTGGGGTGACCACAAAGCGATAGCAATGTCCATGGACTCTAAATTCGTTGTCTTAGTATTCATTGCAGAATGGTTGGTTGCCGCGATAGAAAGACTAATGTTTGCTTGTTTGCAAGACAAATGGTTTTCTTCTGACGCAAAAGTTCAAGGATATGTTGAGCCATTGATTAGGGGGAATACTTCGTCTTGTTTATCACCAAGCGATTAGCAGTTGAACTCGCAGATGCAATGGATTACGTGTCAACTGGTAGTCTTGAGCGGTGTGGCGATCGCCGTAGAATCAATCAGCTTCAGGTAAAGAGTATTGTTGATTCAAGGCATACTGCTTTGCACTATTGGGATAGGACTTATAGTGGATAATCACTGCGAAGGCTTGAGTTGCCAATCATGTATGTATACAGGATCCAAGCAAAGCAATGTAACAATGCATTGTACCGTTGCAATGAATGCAACTAATGAAACTCGCGATATGAACATGGCAATCCGCACCCTTTAAATAACTTAAGCAAGCCCACATCCGAGATCAGCAAAGTTCGAAATAATACTCATGGTGAAGTGTTGTTCATGCCCGCAGCCTAGAGCAGTGCGTGTCGGGTTATGGAGGATAGATGGTGAGTAAATCCATAATTAAAACATAGCGATTAAGGTGTAAACATTTAGGGAAAATAAAAGGCGATGATCAATCGGTGAATTCAAAGGAAATTCCATGTTCAAATGATGCTGTTTTCATTGGGGAGCGGTAAATGGTATGACGCAAATGCATTCATATTTGACGTCTTTTGTGATTGTTTTGCTGATTTGTCATTGAATAATGATTCATCTTTCGGTTGGTATGTGACATTGGCCGATTGCCTTTATTCTCCATTAAGAATTGGAATTTCAATCATGCAGATCATTGTTCAAACTGACGTCGAAAAAAGTGCGATCAGTCGCCATATTTATGGGCATTTTTCGGAGCATTTGGGGCGCTGCATTTATGGGGGCTTTTGGGTCGGTGAGAAATCCTCGATTCCCAATGTCGACGGGATTCGCCTGGATGTGATTGAGGCTTTGAAAAAAATCAACATCCCCAACCTCCGTTGGCCCGGCGGTTGTTTTGCTGATGAGTATCACTGGATGGACGGGATCGGTCCCAGAGAAAACCGCCCGACCATGATCAATACGCACTGGGGGGGCGTGACGGAAAATAATCATTTTGGCACACACGAATTTCTCCGTCTCTGCGAACTGTTGGAATGCGAACCTTACATTTGTGGCAATGTCGGTAGTGGCAGCGTCCAGGAAATGTCTCAATGGGTCGAGTACCTCAATTCCGACAACGTCTCCCCCATGACCAAGCTTCGCAAGGAAAATGGGCGCGACCAATCATGGGGTGTGAAGTACTGGGGCGTGGGTAACGAAAACTGGGGCTGCGGCGGGAACATGCGGCCGGAGTATTACGCGGACGTGTATCGACGCTATGCCTGCTACAGTCGGAATTACGGTGAGCATAAACTCTATTGTATTGCGTGTGGTTCCAATGCAACGGATTACCATTGGACCGAAGTCTTGATGCGCGATGCTGGCAAATTCATGGATGGTTTGTCAATGCATTATTACACGGTGGCTACCGGTAACTGGAAAGACAAAGGCAAGGCAACCGGGTTCGGACTCGGCGAATGGTTTGGCTCCTTGAGCAATGCTTTACAAATGGATGAGGTCGTAACTCGACATGCGACGATCATGGATCATTACGATCCTGAAAAACGTGTGGGCATGATTGTCGATGAATGGGGCATTTGGCTCGATGTCGAGGAGGGGACGAATCCCGGCTTCCTCTATCAGCAGAACTCAATACGCGATGCCATGATTGCGGGCCTGACATTGAATATATTCAACGAGCATAGTGATCGTGTGCATATGGCAAACCTGGCTCAGACGGTCAATGTCTTGCAGTCGTTGATACTGACCGAGGGCGAGAAAATGCTGCTCACCCCGACCTATCATGTTTTTGAGATGTACAAGGCTCATCAGGATGCCGTCTTACTCGATACGCATTTAACATGCGAGACATCTGAACATGAAGGTATTTCCATTACTTCAGCCAGTGTCTCGGCATCGCGTAAGGACGATGCCATTAGCATGACGGTCTGCAACCTTGATCCGAATCAGTCTCAGGACGTGCAGATTCAGTTGCGTGGCAACAATGTGACTCAAGTGGTTGATGCCCGTGTGCTGGGCGCCCAAGCCTACGATCAATGCAATACGTTTGATGCCCCCGAATCGATCAAGCCCCAGCCCATTGATGTGAAATTAACAGGTGATGGTCAGTTGTCTTGGACCTTGCCTGCCCATAGTCTTGCGGTGGTGACAGTGAAATGAATACGCTCTGTAAATCCTGCCGCCAGAAAACGATTCAACCCGTTATGCCCAACGTTCGACCCGGAGAGGGGCGTTGGGTGAGTGAGGCGGAGTTTGAACGCCGCGTGCGAATTTGTCTTGCCTGTCCAGCATTACAGGCTGACACCTGCACACATTGCGGTTGCCTGGTTCGCTACAGAGCAGCACTCAAAGACAAAGCCTGTCCCTGTCCGACAGGCAATCGCTGGGAATAATCATTAACAGAGTTAGATCAACGACAACGGCCCTGAGATTGGATGTCTCAGGGCCGTTGTTAATTGCGATTTGATTATTCGCAGAGCAAAGACGTTAGGGTTTTAAATAGCAGCAATACCTTATGCATCGCATGCAAGTCGTACTTGATTCACTGGTCAATCGTGTCTTTGGTGAGAACCGTGTATGACGATTTATCCGCGTTGGGGATTATGGCAGCCAGCAGTGAGCCACGACTCATCGCTGATTTGATCGCGTTACGGTCATTATCTGAACCACCCATCACGACCAGGCTTGGGGCTTGGCTTGGAAGCTTGGCAAGGTGTGCATATGTGACGAATGCCGGCAGTCCCATGGGGAGAATCAGAACCTGACAATCCTGGGCTTGTTTGCGGAATTGGATCAGATCGTTTCCCGAAAACCAGACGTTGCTTTCATCGCGATTGCCCGGATCCAGCGTGGGCATGGGGGGGAGGAACAGTTCCTTGATATCAGTGATACCAGCTTCCTTGAGGCCTTGAATAAATGCGGATTGTATTTGGTAGCTTGCAGTGGCAACTGGGTTGTCTGATTGCTCAGGGGCAAGAATGATGGCGACCTTTTGACCGTGAAGGAGGATGCCCAATTTCTGACCTGTCTGAGCGTGAATTTTTATGTCACTGCCAAGGTCGTTGATATACCGTGGGCCTCCCTTGATAAAGTTGGTGATGGAATAAGCTGTAATTACCAGAAGTATGACGGTGCCAATCCAGGCAATGGGTCTGGCACCTGGGCGATCAAGCAGTTCGGATAATGGAGATGGCATAACAGACTACCTTTTGCAAAGAGAGTGGCAGGAAAAATGAATGAAAAAATCAAGGGGACAAGATCGATCGAACTTACCAGCCAACGCCTTCCCATGAATCGATGGCTAGGCTGGTGTCCCCCCATTGTGCGTTGGTCATGGGATGACGGTCGGCGAGGACGGTGTAGGTTTTAGCCGAACCATCGGCCATGGCAACGTTGTTGGTTCCCTTGCTTTTGGTGCCAGGTCCCCAAGGCGTCCAGAACGTACCGGAAGAGACCGCGATCAAATGAGACCATCCACTTGCACTAAAGTCGTTAAGGCGGATGTTGTTGGCTTTCCAGATGGTGGCCTTGTTGTTTGAATCGCAAAAGAGAATCACCTTGCTGGGATTACGTAGTTCATCGGTGCGTTTGGGTTGATAAACATATGCTTCGTTGCGTCCGGTCCAACCCCCAATCTTGGAATTGTACTTGTAGCTGGTGGCCGGAGCATTGGCATTAAAATATGAAGAAGTGCCCTGGGAGTTGACTCGTACCAGGGGGCACATCAAAGCCCATGAAGCCATGTGGGCGTCGGTTCCAGATGGGACTGCTGTTTTCATATAGCCCGATTTATCGGTCAGAACAGTCGCCCATGTGGTGGCGCTGGGCCAGGGATTGCCGCCTTGATCTTTTGCGACAAACGGCAATGACCGGTTGTCCACTTCATAAGCAAAAGAAGCGATAGCCAACTGGCGAACCTGGGCCAGGCATTGGGTGATTTGTGCCTGCTTGCGAGCGGAACCCAGAGCGGGTAACAGAATGGAGATTAGAAGAGAAATAATGGAAATCACCACGAGTAATTCAATGAGCGTAAAAGCATGATGATGATTGGTGCGTTTCGGAGATTGGCTCGTGATGGATTGCATGTGATTTCCCTTGATTAAAACAATGATCTGAAATGTATCGTCCTATGTGTGTCAATAAAAGATAGGTTGGTAACACAAAGGTGAAGAAATGATTTGATCTTCATACTCATTATGAAGGGCAGATTGGCCTTATCAATCATGAATTGCGTTAATATTTAATGGATTTGCGACAAGTCATTCAGCCGGGTTTAAATGAATGTGCACCTTTAAGATTGTAAGTTTCGGTTAATCTGACAGCCAAGCGTTTGGTCACGGTTGGTTGTATTTATGTCCTTTACAATAAAAGGTTTGCTTGTTGTGTGTCCCGTGGTGAATGTCTGTTTTGACGCAAAACGTTCAAAATTGGACGCGAATTGGACTACTGCTTTTTGAGACATTGTGGTTTAATTCTCAAAACAATAACAATGAAATTTCTGCTCATTGGTTTCCTGTTGCTGTGTATCATTCCGGCGTGTTTGAAGACCTGGGCAGGAAATGTCAGACAACCGCGTATGGCATTGGGTGTCCGACTGGTGAATAACATTTTACACATTGATTTACCCACATCATCTTTGAAGTCAATTTATGAAGTACCTGTTTCTGATCATTGCACTGCTGCTTGGCGTTTTGAGTGTTGGCACATACCTGTCGTTTCCTGGGATCAAAAGTGATGTCCCGGTGATCTATTGGATGACGGACCGCAATGCCGCACGTGATATGCAGGTTGAAGGTTTTCACCAATGGCTTGTCGACAATGGGCATGTTACAGATCAGGGCAAGCCGGTCGTCGAGTTGCGCTTGGATATCACCAATGACGACGTCGCCAAAAAAATTATCCAGGCTGTCTCCGGCATTGGCAGTGATGTGATGGATACCGGGGGCTCGCATCTGCAATTGCTCCAGACCATGGGCGTGCTCGAAGATATCACCGAACTCGCCAAAGAACAGGGCTTTGATCCCTCTCAAACGTACAAGGCCATGCTTCCTGAGATCACCATCGAAGGGCGGCAGTTTGTTTTCCCACGCAACATCTACGTGATGATGCTCTGGGTCAACAAGGATTTATTTAAACAGTATGGCATAAGCCCACCGCCATCACGCTGGACATGGGATGAATTTGAAGCCATCGGTAAAGCGTTCGTTGCCAAAGCCAATGTCGGCAGGAAACCCGGCCAACGCGTGTTCTTCGTGGATTTTCTGCATCTAACCCAGATGCCTCAAAGCATGGGGTTGTCAGTGTTCAACGAAACACTCACTGGCTGTGATCTGGGCGATGCGCGTTTTGCCCGTTGCCTGGAACGTGTTCGTCAATGGACCTATGAAGATCACCTGCTGCCCACGGCTGATGATATGAATGCCTTCAATGCTGTGGAAGGTTACGGTGGTGCAGCCACGCAGTTATTTCATGGGGGCAACTTCGCCATGATCCAGTCGGATCTGAGTGTCCTCACTCAACTTCGCAAGTTTGAACCGATGAATCTGGATGTGGTTGAATTGCCCAATGGCGGATACCCAACAGCAATCATGGGCGCGCGATCCGCATCGATTTATGCCGGGAGCAAACACAAGAAACTTGCAGCCTTGTTTCTCAAATATCTCACCAGCGAGCGATACAATATGCAACTCGTCCGGGAAGCCGATGCGCTGCCGCCTGATCCGCGTTACACCCAAACCGAATTGTTCAAGCGTCCGCCGGACTATCCCAATGAGTGGGGTGTCCATGAAAAATTCCATGAAGTCGCCATGACCATTGCCAACGGTTATGCCCGCAGTCCCTTTGTGCTCAGCAGTGTTGTGCAGCGCGAGACCAGTTGGTTTAGTTCGCTGTATGACAACGGTGAGATTGCCGCCATGGAGGCGGCGATGAAGATTGCTCAAGCAGTGGACCGGCGCATTGCAGACAACATCGCACGCGATCCCAAACGCAAGGTGGAGTTTGATCGCCGCATTGCGATTCAAAAACAGATCGACACCTACATGGCCGCCGGACGCAAGTTGCCTGCTGCATGGATTCTCAATCCGTTTTATCTCCGTTACTACACTCAGCAAGGCATGATTGAAGCGACACCATGAATAAATGTGAACGCAAAAAAATTCTTACCGGCCTGGCATTTCTGACACCCAATATTCTTGGAGTATTGCTGTTTACCATTTTTCCCGTTGTTTTTAGCCTGTTTATGGCATTTTCCAATTGGGATCTCAAACAGCACAACCGGTTTTTGACCGACCATATTCAGTATGTCGGACTTGATAACATTCGTGAATTATTCACCGACGGGCGATTCCTTCGCTTTTTTGGTAACACGCTTTTTTTCATGATGGGCATTCCCTTTGCCGTGGCTGGATCATTGCTCGCAGCGATCATGCTAAGCAAAGATACACGCGGTGGGGGCGGACGGCCGTATCGCTGGTTGTTGGCTTCGGTCGGACTGGTGGTCAGTTGCTCCCTGTTGGCTGTGGGGGGGATGCGTTCAACGGGCATGACTGTGCTGATGGTCGGGCTGGTTTCGAGCATTCTCATTGCAGGCGTGACGGGTGGTAAATCAGTCTACCGGACGTTGTTCTACACACCGAACTTTGTTTCGGGGGTGGCGACTTTCATTCTCTGGAAAAAACTTTTTAACACACAGAACGGGCCGATTAACAACGCGCTTCAGCCGGTACTTGATCATGTGGCATCAGGTGTCAATGCGTTGCCATCGCCGATGGTGAGTTACTTGATGTGGTTGGGGTTTGTGTTGATCCTGCTGCTGTTTTACATGGGGACTGGTTATCTGCGGCGCATGTTGGTTGATGGTGAATTGGGGCGCATTGCTGCGTTGCTGCCGTTGATCGCATTGTGTTTGCCGATTTGGGTTGCCTGCCGTTGGAGTCTTTCATCGCCTCATGCATGGTTGTTGCTGGTGGGGGCTGTGGTTTGTCTGGGATTGCAGATGATGCATTATTACAAAGCTGAAGATCATTACACGGCTCGCGCGGGTGATGGTTTTGGCAGTGCGTTGATTCTTTGCCTGCTGGTGATGGTGGGCGAGTTTGTGTTGCTGGGGTTGAGTCAGGTTGCATGGCATTTGCCGGCGATGGCTGCCGATGGTTTAGAGTCGCCGCGATGGCTTACCGATGTGAACTGGGCCAAACCGTCATTGATGGCCATGGGGCTTTGGGGCGCACTGGGCTCAAACAATATGCTGTTGTATCTGGCAGCTTTGACCAACGTGCCCGGTGAACTTTACGAAGCAGCCGACATCGATGGGGCCACGTCGCTCCAACGCTTTTGGCATATCACTTGGCCGCAACTGGCCGCCACAACGTTTTTCATTTTCGTCATGTCCACCATCGGCGGTTTGCAGGGTGGCTTCGAGATGGCCCGTGTCATGACCAGCGGTGGTCCGGCTGGTGCAACGACAACACTTAGTTACTACATCTACCAGGAAGGCTTCGAGACCGGGCGGTTGGGTTTTGCTTCGGCTGTCGCGTGGGCCCTTTTTGCGCTGGTTTTTTCGGTCACATTATTCAATTGGAAGTTTGGGAACCGTTATGCCAACGATTGAAAACAAGCAGCATCAAAATCTGGCTGTGGATCGCAAACGTTTCGTGGGGGCCACCGTATTGAACCTGGTACTCACGGGTTTGAGTTTCTTATTGGTGCTTCCATTTTTGTGGATGGTCCTCACCAGTTTCAAGCAACTGAGTGAAGTGGGTGCTGACTCCTGGCTGCCTTCCGAGGGTTTGCAATGGCGCAACTATGCCAAAGTGTTCGAGCAGGTGCCGTTTTTGCGGTTCTACTGGAACAGCCTGTTCATCGCTGCATGTGTCACGTTTTTACAGGTGTTCACCAGTTCGATGGCCGCGTTTGCCTTTTCCCGACTTCAATGGCGTGGGCGTGACAAGGTATTCATGTTGTACCTGTCGACGATGATGCTGCCGGGGTTGGTGATGATGATCCCCAATTACCAGATCATGATCGAACTGGGCTTGGTGGACACGATGATCGGCTTGGTGATTCCCGCAGCTTTCAGTGCGTTTGGCACATTCCTGATGCGGCAGTTCATGCTCGCGATCCCATCAAGTTTGGATGAAGCCGCCCAGATCGATGGTGCAAATAAATGGCGATTGTATTGGGATGTGATTCTGCCCCTGTCGCGTCCGGGTTTGGTGACACTTGCGATTTTTACTTTCATGGGATCGTACAACAGTTTTTTCTGGCCGTTGGTGATGGTCAAATCCGAGCACAAATACACGCTGCCGATTGGGCTTTTGTACTTTGATTCCAGTGCCGGGCAGGAGACAAATTTGCTCATGGCAGCGGTAACAATGAGTGTGCTGCCGATGATTATCGTGTTTGTTGTCTTGCAGAAAAAGCTGGTCGCCGGCATTCAATTGGGCGCAGTCAAGGGGTGATGTTAAGGCTCGTGAAATTCACATTACTCAAACTGCTGGACTTGTCGGCGATAGACTGCTGGGGTGGTTTTTGTCACCTGCTTGAATGCGGTGTTGAAATTCTGCACCGCGGTAAAACCGCAATGTTCAGCAATGTCGGGTAACGTCAGGTTTGAGTCCTGCAACAATCGCTTGGCAGCATCAATGCGTATGCGCTGGATTTCCTGATAGGGCGAACGTCCTAATTGGAGCATGAATTGACGTTCGAGCCAACGCCGTGCCACCGGCACCTGCTTAAGGACATCCTGGACGTTGCAAGGATCGCAAGCATGTTCACGGATATAGCGAACGGCATTGGCCAAATGCGGGTCACTGACCGCCAGCACGCTGGTGCTCACACGCTGGACGACTTGTAAGGGAGGCATCACGATATTGCATTCTTCATAGGAAAGTTTTTCCCCGCGCATTAATTGGTCGAGTATCGAAGCTGCCTGATAGCCGATGCGTGTGTAATCAGGATCAATGCTGGAGATCGGAGGCCATGAACTTTCGCAAAGTAAATCGTCATTGTTAACACCGATGATTGCCACCTGGTCGGGTACGCCAATGTCTGCTTCAAGACAGGCCGCCGTCAGATCGTGAGCCGCTGCATCATCTGCAGCCATGATCCCAATGGGTTTGGGTAGTTCGTTTAGCCAACGAATCAACTCAGGATGATGATCATGCATGAGCCATTGATTACCTGATGGCCATGGTATCGGCGAAACATGACAGCTATGGCCGCGCGCTCGTAAGCCTTCTGAGAAACCTTGGTGGCGTCGTTGAGAGACCTGTCGAACATCCGTGTAGCCGTAAAAAGCAAATTGCCTGAGTCGGCAATCCAGTAGATGTTGTGCCGCCATTTTGCCTGTGGCCACATCATCCAGACAGACGGTGGGAAACTCGCTGTGCAGGGTTTCTCCCGAACAGGAAACCAGATGCTTACAGTGGCTTCGGATGTAGTCAAAATGTCCTCCGCCAATACCAGCGACGATAGCGCCTTCACATTGGGGGAAGGATTGCATCGGATCGACCAGACACCAGAGATTGTCATGAAGCACCCATTGTCTGCGGATGTTGGCAAAACGCATGGTGCCACGCAAAACCGATCGGCCAAACGCGCTGATGCCGTCGATCACAACACCGACTAGCGGGCGTTGTGGCTTGCTGGAGCTTTTTGTGCGTTCAATCATGCATCAACCTCGTATCATGTCAGCCGTCAAGGCCTTGTGTTGCTCAAATCAGGACTGTCGCAGATCGTGTTATTTTGGACGCGAATCATGCTTGTCTAATCAGTACTGTAGCGAATAATGATATAGCTATCGATAGGTTTTTAGGAATTTTAGCAAGATAAATCACCGAGTCGTTTTTTGTTCATGAAAGTAAGCATGATCCGTAATCAATTGAATTGGTATTGCAAATGGTTGGTAAGTTTGGCTGTGATCCTAACAAGTGGTTGCTTCACCATGGCCGACGAGATTGTCTGGCAGTGGTCCGTACCCGTAGGCAATGCCCGGGCCTATCTCTGGATTCCGCCCGACTGTCAGCAGGTTCGCAGTATTGTCCTTGCCAATCACAACATGATCGAACAGGGCATCCTTGAACATCCCACCATGCGCCGGGCCTTAAGTGAATTGTCAATGGGGCAGGTGTGGGTGGTCCCCAATCTGGATTACGTGTTTGATCCAGCTGGTGATGCGGGCGAGCGTTTTGAAAAGATGATCAACGCATTGGCTCAAGAGTCAGGCTATAGCGAATTGCAACACACGCCGGTCGTCACATTGGGGCATAGTGCCAATGCGACATGGCCCTGGAATTTTGCAGCATGGAATCCGGACCGAACGTTGGCAGTCTTGTCGATCCATGGCGATGCACCACAAACCAACCTCACTGGCTATGGCCGAAAGAATCCGGACTGGGGTGATCGTAAAATAGATGGCATCCCCGGGTTGATGGTCATGGGTGAGTACGAATGGTGGGAAGATCGGCTAACACCCTTGTTCAAATTCAAAGCCAAGCATCCGCAGGCAGCCCTTGCCATGCTGTGTGATGCCGGACATGGGCACTTTGATTTTTCAGATGAACTGGTTGAATTCTTGGCCATGTTCATTGGCAAAGCCGCACAGGCACGTTTGCCTTTGACACCCGTTTCGGTGGATCAGGTGCCGGTGTTACGTCCGGTAGATCCCAAGGCAGGTTATCTGGTGGATCGTTGGCATCAGGATGCACCGCCGACGGCACCATCAGCACCCCATGCACATTACACCGGCGATCGGACTCAGGCGTTCTGGGCATTCGACAACCAGATGGCAGATGCGATGGAAAAATACTACGCCCGTGCTCGCGGTAAAAAGCCCCAACTGCTTGGCATCAAACAACACGATCAAGTGCTTGCTGGCGAACCGTGTCAGCCACGCTTTGAACCGGCTGGTGATGGCATGACATTTTCTTTGACGCCCTGTTTTCTTGAGCAGGTTTCAGGCAAGGGGGGCAATCCTGAAAAATGGAGCGGCTTGTCCAAGGGCACAGCTTTGGGACATCCTGCCAATGGCGGGCCAATTCGGCTTTCACAAATTGTGGGCCCAGTGATGCAGGTTGGCCCAACGCAATTTCGTTTGCAGTTTGGCCGTGCGCAATTCACTGAAGATCGACGCAATCGTGATATCTGGCTGCTGGCCTCTCATCCGGGCGATGAACAATACAAAAGTGCGGTGCAACAGATCATGTTGCGCGTTAATCCCAACAAGTCCGGCAAGCCGCAGACGATCACCTTCCCCGAAATGGCCGATGTGCCCAGGGGGACCAAACGTGTTTCGCTTCACGCCATTTCCGACCAGGATTTGCCCGTGCAGTACTGCGTGGTGTCCGGGCCTGCCGTTGTGGCTGCCGATGGGAAAAGCCTTGAAATAACGGGCATTCCACCCCGCGCCAGGTTCCCAATTCCGGTGTTGATCCAAGCCTGGCAGTGGGGGGTAAGTACCCAGCCGCAAGTCCAGACCGCCGAGCCGGTGACACAATTATTTCACATCACACGTTCAGAGCATGTGAATTAATCAAGTCGATTATTTCGTCATCGGGTACGTCGTTATTTTTTATTGTTGATACTGCCTTGGTTGATTGTCTGACATTGAAAATGAGTACTGCCATGCCCCATTCATCCGAGAGTATCAAACAGCCTTTGCTTTATACCGGCCAGGCATCAAGCCCCGAAGGTTCACTGAACCTTTGGTATCGGAAACCTGCTGAGCAATGGGTCGAAGCGCTACCCCTGGGCAACGGCCGATTGGGCGCGATGGTGTTTGGTGATGTGCAGCATGAACGCTTGGCACTCAACAAAGACACGCTTTGGTCAGGTCATCCCAAAACCGCAGCACCGGAGTCCGCGGACTTGATGCCACACATTCGTAAAGCGGTTCTGGAAGGGCGATACAAGGATGCAGATCAACTTGCACGCAAGCTTCAGGGGCCATGGACCGAAGCCTACATGCCGCTTGGGGATTTGTTGTTGGACTTTGACTTTCAAGGTCAAGTGGTTGAAGACTACCGCCGTGGGTTGGATTTGAATCGCGCGATCCATACCACAGAGTTCAAGATCGGTGATGTGACCTATACCCGTGAATTTTTTATCAGCGCTGCGGATCAAGTCATCGTGATGCGGTTGACTGCGAATCAGCCCGGCCGCATTAGTTGCCGTGTGCAATTGGATACCCAATTGGGATTCAAGCACATCGATACCCTAAAACCGCATACACTGGTCATGACCGGCAAAGCACCTAGTCGAGCCATGCCCAATTACACTGGCGGTCAATTGACCTATGCAGACAGTGTTTTGGGTGAGGGCATGAATTTTGAAGCAAGATTACAAGCCATCACCGATGGCGGCTCGGTAACGCAGGATCAAGGGCTGTTGCACATTGCCCAGGCAAATTCGGTGACGCTGCTACTTGCTGCTGCAACGAGTTTCAATGGCTTTGACCATTCGCCGGGCTTGGATGGAAAAAATCCGCATGAGCTTGTAACTGCGTATTTGAAAGAGGCAACCCAACATCCTTACGACACATTATGTGATCGGCATTTGGCTGACTATCAACCTTTATTTGATCGTGTGTCATTGGATCTTGGTGCTTCTATCACTGGTGATTTGCCGACCGATCAACGCGTGCTCAAATTCCCAGAGATGGACGATCCCCAATTTGCAGTACTGCTTTTTCAGTATGGTCGATACCTGTTGCTCGCATCATCGCGGCCTGGGACACAACCAGCCAACTTGCAGGGCATTTGGAACGATAGCATCACGCCGCCATGGAGTAGCAACTACACCACCAACATCAATGCGCAGATGAACTATTGGCCCGCTGAAACAACCAACCTGCCGCAAACGCACACGCCATTTTTGGATTGGATTGATGCAGTTGCAACAACCGGCAAAGACACCGCAAGTCAAACCTATGCCGCCAAAGGGTGGGTCGTCAATCACAATGCTGATATCTGGGGGACATCATGGTCCGTCGGTGATGGGCACGGTGATCCAACGTATGCCTGTTGGCCAATGGGGGGCGCATGGCTGGCGCATCATCTTTGGGAACACGCTGCTTTTGAGGGGGATCAAGTTGAACTTTGGAACCAAGCATGGCCTTTGATCAAAGGTGCTGCTGCGTTCTGTCTGGATCTGTTGGTCGATGATGGGCATGGACGATGGGTACCGATTCCTTCGACTTCACCGGAGACGCCGTTTGTGATGCCCGATGGTACGGAAGCTTCGGTGAGCATGGCAAGCACGATGGATATTTCGTTGATCCGTTCTTTGTTTGAGCATTGCATTCAGATCAGTCAACGTCTGGAAATGGACCAGGATTTTGCGCGACAATTGCAAGATGCACTGGATAAACTTTTCCCATTGCAGGTTGGTTCGGATGGCGCATTACAAGAATGGTTTCGAGATGACATGAAACCAACGGACATTCATCACCGTCACGTCTCGCATTTAATTGGCGTTTACCCGCTGGCATTGATTACGGAACATCAACCCAAACTTTTTAAAGCCGCGCGACTTGCCTTGGAAAAACGGGGTGACGAAGGTACCGGCTGGTCACTGGCCTGGAAGATGAATCTCTGGGCACGCTTTAAGGACGGTGATCACGCCTACCAACTCATTCGCGATACATTCCGCCCGGTTGATTTTGGCGATGCCTCGCAACGCAGCGGTGGTGGCGGCGTTTATCGCAATCTCTTTGGGGCGCATCCGCCATTTCAGATTGACAGCAACTTCGGCTACACCGCCGGGATCGCAGAAATGCTGCTCCAAAGTCATGCCGGTGAAATTGAACTTTTGCCCGCATTGCCGAGCATCTGGGCCAACGGTTGGGGCAAAGGTTTAAGAGCACGCGGCGGATTTGAATTGGATATCACATGGGCGGACGGTCGATTGGAATCGGCGATCATTCATAGCATCACCGGCACGACCTGCCAGGTTCGTTATGGTGAGCAATCGATTGTTCTTGATCTGACACCAGGCACGTCTACAAAATTGAATCACTTACTTGAGCCTAAGCAAGGTACGAAGGTACACAGAAAGGTTTTTTCATGCATCGAATAATCGCATGTCTCATTTTATTGATCGCAACGAGCAACATTTTGGCTGACACAGTGATGCTGCCGGTTGCTCGTTTGGGGGATCTTGCCACGCTCAAGGATTGGGAAGGTCTGCAAGCTTCGGCCAAGGGGGCAACGCTGGCTTTGCCAGGTGAAGCGATCTATCGTTTTCCCAAGGATGAATCAACCCACGGTGACTGGCGCAGCTGGTATGGCATGCGTCTTGATGTTCAATTATTTGACGACAAGCCGGTGACCTTAGACATCACCCTTGGGATGCGGCAGCAGATCAAGGATCATATCGCTGCCACGACCAGCGTGACCATAACAGGTGTTGGCAAACAAACGGTGGTGCTGCCATGGAGCAGTTTCACCTGGACCAGACCGACCCGCAATCAATTGGGTTCCATCCGCGCGGTGGCGATTCATGCTCAAGGTTCGCAAGGCAGTTCGGCCATGCTTCTGTTAACGGATGCCAAACTCGTTGGAGCTCAAACCATCTGGCTTCATACGCCCGTCCAAGGTCAAGCAGCTGCGCCCGGCCAAACAGTTGAGTATCCATTGACGTTGGCCAACTGCACCGATCAACCCCAGGCAGTCACACTGAAGTTTGAACACCGTGGTTTTGAAGCGATGCTGCCAAGCGTTCACCCACAGACCATGACCTTGTTACCCCATGCTTCGGCGACGGCGATGGTTCGCGTGCAGGTTCCCGCTCGAATCCCCGCAGGCGGACATGAAAAGCAGATCCTCGTTGCCATAGCCAACGGTCAGGTGCATGCCTCAAGCAAACTCACACTCACCACGGCAAGCAAGCTTGAACATCCCTATATCCTTCACACCAAAGCAGGTTGGGATGTGATTCGTGATAACGTCAAAAAATACGATTGGGCCAAACAGTCTCGGGATGGATATGTTCAACGCGCTCAAAGATGGAACGTTCCAGAGGTCCGAAATCCCAACAACCCTAAACGTGGCGACTGGCTGTTTCGCACTCAGGTCGAACATGATCTGATGGCAGCAGGTACGGCCTACCAACTTACTGGCGATCAGCAATATGCCCAGAAAATTCGGCAGTTCATGCTCAATCTCAGCAATCCGAAAAATGGTTATCCGGTTACGCGCCGTGGCTGTCATCAGGCATCGGTGCAGGAGGGACACTTCTTCCAACACATTGCCATGGCATATGACATGGCCATCCCCTCTGGCGTATTCACCGTCGAAGACCGTCAGCAAATTGCTCATACGCTGCGTTTATTTGTTGGTCCGCAAAAACATATCGGTGACCATATCAGCAACTGGGTCGTTTCCTATCTCTGTGGTCAGCTTTACAGTTCATTGATGCTTCAGGATGTCTCAGCAGCCAATGCCTGCCTGTACAACAAGGGGGGCATCATCGACCAATTCGTCCAAGGCACATTGGATGATGGTTGGTGGTATGAGGTGTCGATTAGTTACAACATCTGGTGTGCGACGGAGTTTTCCCAAGTCGCCCTTGCCATGCGCCCATGGGGGATTGATCTGGTCAATCGTTCGTTCCCCAGTGCGTTTCGAGCCAATAACATGCCCGCACCGCAGGACGAAGAATACGGCATGAGTAAGTCACAATGGGGCCCGATTCATAACAACAGCATCAACATCAAACGCATGTGGGATGCCTTGCCCCCGATGCTCGATTATCGTGGCTATATCTTCGGCCTTAACGATTCGTCATCCAAACCGGTGGCGGGGCCGCAGATGGATATCGCCTATTACCTTTATCGTGATCCAGCATACGTTCCTGTGATTAAACGGGGCGGCCAACGTGATCTGCTGTATGCGGTGCCGAATCTACCAGAGGGCGGCCCGGACATGTCCAGTGCTTCAGCGTTTGCAGATAACGTAGGGGTCGCATTGATGCGTTCGCAGACAGACAATCGCCCGATGAAAGATCAGATTCAAGCTGTGATTCACTACGGTGATCACGGCTACTATCACGGCCATTTTGATCGCACGAACCTGTTGCATCTCTCGCGTTATGGACGCAGTTTCTTTAATCCTGAATTTGTCTGGTACGGCTATCCGAACTTCATGTACAAGTTCTACACCCAGACCAGTGTCAGCAAGAACATGGTCGTCGTGGATCAGAAAATGCAGGAACCTGTCGAGTCCGACCGTCTCTTGTTCCATTCGGGCAAGATGATGCAGGCTGCTGCGGTGCAGACCCACGCGCGTTGGTCCAACCCGCCCTATGGTGGCATGGTTTATTACGATCAACCGCACCGAACCTTTGCGGATAAATCCTTTGCCGAAGGCCGTAGCGTCCCGGTGCCTGACGATGCGCCTGAGTATGGCAAGGTGACCGATTACACCGAACCGATTCTGCAACGCCGACTGATGCTCGTCACCGATGACTATGTGGTATTGGCCGACTATCTGCGAGGTGAGCAGGAACATACCTTCGATTCACTGCTTCAGATGAAAGAGTTCAGCGAACTCAAAGCGGCTGACAAAAAACGCGTGCAGCACACCGGACAATGGACGACCAATCCCATCAGCAGCGCCCAGTTTGTCACCGACTGTGACTGGTACGAACTTACCGCACCAGCACGTGGTAGCTATGCGTTTCGCTTTGGACCTGGTTCGGATAACGCAGGCACGCTCGGCGAACCCGGCGTCGATGGCGTGTTGAATATGGATGTGCATACACTCTGGCCACACAAACAACAGTTGATGATTGGCATGCCTCCCGAAACGCACCCGGTGCATAAACAGGTCAGCTACACGATCCGTGGGGATGGCAAAACATTGGCTGATGGACAATCAGGCATGTGGATTCTGGGCCAGGCCGATATCAATGTGTCAGTCGATGGCATCAAAACATTGGAACTCCAAACCCAGTGTGGCGGTCGGCCAACCCTCTTCTGGGCCAACGGCGTGATCGTGACCCGTGATGGCAAAGAAATTCCAATGTCTCAATTGCCGCTGACTTTTAACAACACGCGAAAACCTGCCGAGTCGGGTAAGGATTATCAAGGCGGTCCCATCAAGATTCAGGGCATCGCTTATCCCAAGGCCATCCCCGCTCAACCTGAAAACCATAAACAGCCATCGATTGTTCACGTCGATCTGTCTGCCATCCAAGCGGTGCAATTCAAATGCGTCCTTGGCAGTGATTACCCCATGGGAGATGAAACCCAGCGTCGCAAAACCGTGGCTCAACGACAGGTCGGCAAGGAGGCCCGCTTCCTGACAGTCATCGAACCGTTTGAATCGCAACGCGTCGTCGTCCGAGCCCAAGCGATAACTCCCGACAAGCTTCGCGTTGAATTAACAGACGGCCGAGTGCAGCAAATTGAAATTCATAACCTTCAAGGTGATGGTCATAACATCACCGCAACCATTACCGAGACCCGCGATGGCAAACAGCTTCGCAGCGAAACGACGGAGAAAAAATAATGATCAGCCGTTCTGTCAATACATTGTTTTTGCAACTTGCCATGTTGCTTATACTGCTAAGCTCTTTAACCCATGCACATGCTTTTACGCATCCGGGCATTCCGTTGACCATTGAGGATTTAAACGCGGTTAAAGCCCATGTCGAAGCAGGCGACCAACCCTGGAAGTCGGGTTACGATGCCCTGGTCGCAGACAGGCATTCGCAGCTCGGCTACACGATGCAGGGGCCGTTTGAACACATCAGCCGCAATCCGCACGTTAACCGCAACCAGTGGATGCATGACATGCAGGCGGTCTTCAATCTTGCCCGTATGTGGTATTTCACTGGCAATGAAGCTTACGCGCAAAAATCCCGCGACATTATCATCGCCTGGGCCACGACGCAAAAATCTTTCACCGGCATGGAGTCCAATCTGGACTTGGGGGACTTTGCCTATCGCTTTGCCGGCGGTGCCGATATTTTGCGTGGTACATGGTCGGGATGGACGCAGGCAGATACCGATACCGTCAAGACCTTGTTCGATGAGGTTTACTGGCCGGCAACCGGAGCCGCAGGTTACGCGCTGGGGCCAGCCAACAAAGGGACGTTGAGCATGGCGGCCGCGATGGCCATTGCGGTGTTCAACGATGATCAGGACAAGATGGATCATGTCCTGTATCTGCTGCGAACCAGTGCCGCATCAGGTTTTCTCAACACACTGCCCACAGGCGAGGTCGGCGAAAGCGGTCGGGACCAGGGGCATTCATACGGCCAATGGTTGTCCATGGCTTTCGTGGCTGAGGTTGCCTGGAAGCAGGGGATCGATCTGTATTCGGAATTGGACAATCGTTTGCTTGCCGCTGGTGAGTACCATGCCCGCAACAATCTGGGGATTCCAACACCATTTGTCAACTTCGGCACCACGGATTGGTACTACTTGAAGAATGCTTCTGTCGGTTGGCCGCATGGGCGCATGGGGATGAACCTGCTGCTTGGTGCGTACACGGTGCGCGATGAACTTGCCGCACCATATATCCAGATGAAACAGCAGGCCCAACCATTGGATGCGGACAGCTTCATGTTCGAGAAGTCCGTCGATACTTCGACTGCCACGCCGCTGCCGCCCATCGCTTTTCCTGATGCCCCGACACTGACCACGGGCATGACGGATATGGAGATAGGGGATGCTTCACCTGTTGGCGAGAGTGCTTACCATGATGGGAAATGGATACTCAAAGGCGGCGGCCGCGAGATATGGACGCACGGTGATGATAGTGCGTATTTCACGTACAAAAAAATCATCGGTGATGCAGTGATCATTGCCAAACTCGATTCGCTGCAAGCTGCACACCCCAACGCAAAAGCAGGCGTGATGATCCGTCAGTCCCTTGATGCGACCAGCACCAAAGCATGGATTGCCATCACACCCAGCAAGAAGTTTGAGTTCTTCATGAGCGGCTGGACGGAAGTCCGCGGCGGTTCCAATTGGGAGAAAAAATCATTTGATATCTTTGAGGATTCCTACTGGCTTAAGATCATGCGATTGGGCGATGTGATCTCACTTTTCATTTCACCAGACGGTACGAGCTGGGCATGTGTGGGAGCGGGGCGGTTTGAAAATATCAGTGACACCACCTATCTGGGGATGACGGTTTGCTCGCTGAATAACGGGACGCTTAATACCGCAACGTTCAGTAACGTTCGTATCACTGGGGGCGATGATGGCGCGCCGCCAACCGTCCCCCAGGCCCCCTTGGCCGTTTGCGCTTCACCAGGTAGCGAGCAGGTGCCCTTGCGTTGGCTTGAATCTGCTGGTGCTAGCAGTTATTGCGTAAAACGAGCGACTGACATTGAAGGACCCTATGCAACCATTGCCACCGTCGCCGGCACAAGCTTCATCGACACCACGGTGACCAATGGACAGACATACCATTACGTGATTAGCGCGTTGAATGCGGCTGGTGAAAGTGTAGACTCACCGGCCGACAAGGTCACGCCGATTAAGGCAATGCATCAGGTTGTTTTGAACGGCACGCCTTGGGCTTCTGTAGCCGCTTCCGGTTATGAGGGTGCTGATAAAGCATTTGACCGCAGTTCTTCGACCAAATGGTTTACAGGTAATAGGGACACAGGTTGGCTTGCGTATGATTTGGGGGCAGGTCTTACGGAAACGGTCAAGCGTTACGCGATCATCAGTGCCAACGATGTGCCTGAACGTGATCCCAAGGATTGGCAATTTCAAGGTTCAACTGACGGCCAGAATTGGACGACCCTCGATACGCAAAGCAACCAAAGTTTCATCTATCGACACCACACCAACACATACGATATTGATGTGCCTGGAGATTATCGTTACTACTGTTTGCTCATTACCGCCAACAACGGTGCACCGGGGATTCAACTTTCTGAATGGTCTTTATGGGTTGAAGACGATGGCGAGTTTTGAAATAGTTCATTGCGCGGCATTCAATTTTAGCGACTTGGGAATGGTTTTATGACACAAATGAACAATCCTGTTTTCCATGTGTATATCCCGATTCATCAGGAGGATTGTTGTGATTCGTGATATGTCAATCAATGATGCCCGGGCGATCCCAACGGATTGCACATCCAAAGAATTGCCTAAACCGCGCGCACGATTTGTTCTTGATAAAGATGCATTGGGGTGGATATATCCAATGCCCCTGCGTCAAAAAATTATGCAGTTGGTGGATGTCACCGACGAGCCGGTGACTGCTGTGCAGGTGGAAGCTGATCCGACGTTGCTTGCCGATGTGGAATTGCTTTTCTCCGGTTGGCGGGCGCCGCGTTTTAACCAGGAGATGATTGATGCTGCGCCGAATCTCAAGGCGATTTTTTATGGTGCGGGAACAACGGGATATTTTATTTGTGATGCGATTCGCAAGAGGCAGATCGTGGTGACCAGCGCGATCGCGGATAACTCACTGCCGGTGGTTGAATTCACAGTGGCACAGATTGTCCTCTGCCTCAAACGTGTCTGGCAACATGCGTATCAACTTAAAAAGACCCGTCATTGGACACAATTGCCCGATGGGCCGTCATGTTACGGCTCAACGGTGGGGCTTGTGTCACTCGGTAAGATCGGACGCCATGTTGCCCAACGGCTTGCTTTGATGGATGTCAACATCATCGCTTACGATATTCAGCAAGACGAGCAAATGCGCGATTTGTATGGCGTAAAGTATGTGAGTCTGGAAGATCTTTTTACGCACAGTGATGTGGTTTCACTGCACACGCCATTAATGCAGCAAACCCAAGGATTGATCACAGGAGATTTGCTCGCATCAATGAAACAGGGCGGCTGTCTGATCAACACCGCCCGTGGTGCCGTCATGGATCATGAAGCCTGCAATCAAGTGTTGGCGCAACGACCAGACTTGCTGGCGATCTTGGATGTGACAGAACCCGAACCTTTGCCTCAGGACTCGGTTCTCTGGGATCTGCCAAACGTGATCATTACACCCCATATCTCCGGATCACGCGGTCGGGAATGCGAGCGAATGGGTCAGACCATGTATCAGGAATTACAAAGATATCTTGCTGGCAAGCAGATGAAATGCCAAGTGAAATAATACACTCAAACCCTTCGTGGCCCATATTCAAATTGGTAAATATTCGTGGGGCAGATCACATTTGTGGATTGCAAACTTAATCGACACATTTCTATATTTTTAAGTCTCCATTGCTGAATCAAGAAATAAATCAAGAATCACTTGATTTTTTAGATTATGCTGTCTAATGTAATGTTACCGATAACATCGCATGTGATAACGGTAACATGTCTTGGAATATTTTCGTATTGACCGACTGGGTGGTTGAAGATGACAGACTCAATGGTTAAGCAGAAACCAGTGCGAACTCTTGCGGAGTTAGCAGCCATGGCAAATGTTTCGACGATGACAGTCAGTCGGGCACTGCGAGGTAGGCCGGAGGTGGATCCAGAGACTTGTCGACGGATCCAAAAGCTGGCTCAGGAATTACAATATCGACCGAATACCGGAGCGGCTCGTTTCCGAAAGGGCAAAACCGGCATGGTGGGGACGGTGCTTCAGACGGAAGCGGCTCCATTGGCGGTGGCAGGCCAGGTGATTGTTGGTGACTTTCTGGTGGGTATCAGTCAGCATTTAAGCGAATATAAATACCACGGTGTTCCGATTTTTGAACGGGAACTTCAAGCTGATGATGGCCCCGAAGGACCTGTCTTTTTCAGAGAACGATGCGTCGATGGTTTGATTTGCATGGTTGATAGTTCGGATCAGGCCAAGCAGGTTTTACGTAAGCAACAGACCCCTGTGATCTGGCTGGATACTACGGAACAGCAAAGTCGTAACTGTATCTGGCGTGATGAATATCAAGCGGTCGTTGAGGCGCTTCGCGCATTGCGGGATGCAGGACATCGAAAAATTGCCTACGTTCGTACTGAGGTTGGGCGCGTTGAACCCCAGCGTCATCCATCAGCCGTGCAGCGTTCTGAAGCTTATACACGATGTGTTTGTGATGCTGGTCTTGTTCCGCAAAAAATGGACGTCAAGCAACTCATTAGTCGCCTACTCAAAGGAAAAAAGACGCCAAGCAAAAAGTCTCTTACGGCTGCCATCTGTTATGGCTTACGCGAAGCTTTTATGTTGTCTCGACTTTGTGCTGAGCATGGGATTGTGATTCCGCGTGACCTGTCCGTTGTCAGTTTGGATGCCAACATCGCTTCGAACTATTACTGGCCGCAACTGAGTTGTGTGCCTTATGACCGACAACAAGCCGGGGAGTTGGCAGCCCAAATGCTGTTAAAACTCATTGATGGTCAGAAATTCATCAAATCGGTTATTTTGCCTGCCGAGTCAGTTGTGGGACAAACCATTTTGCCTTGTTAATGGGTGAATCCTCCTTGATTGTTTGGGGGGGTGTTTATGCGCGGATTGGGTTATTGAACTAGTGCAGAATTGAATCCGGCAAGGATCAATAGAAGGAAAGTGGCATGTTGTACCTTAAGCAAATCTATACAGGTAAATCCCGTGGTTTTACGTTGATCGAATTGCTGGTGGTCATATCAATTATTGCACTACTTATGGCGATCTTGCTGCCGGCTCTTAAAAAAGCCCGACAGGCGGCGCGTGGTGTGCAGTGTGCCAACAATCTACGCCAGTTTGCCATTGCCAATCAGATTTATGTCAACGGTTTTGACGATTATTGCATTCCTGCATCTCAGCGTTGGGGCACCAGCACCTACGAAGAAATCTGGTCATCTAATCCGATTTTTCTGGAAGCGATCAATCGTCCAACGAACCAGTCCGATTCGTGGTCCTTTCAGAGAATATATCTGGGACCAAGCGTTTGTCCCGAAGCAGGCGACAGTGTCAATCACGTCTACGGCATTAATATCGAAGGATTACCGGCTTGGGGAAGTGTGGATGTACGAGGCAGAAAACTCGGCATGGTACCCAGACCAAGTAAGATCCTGATGATTGCTGATTCGGTATCCATACAAATATGGGCATCGAAATGGAATGAATATATCGGTGAAACCTATATCGGTGGTGCCATCGCCCCAAGACATTTAGGTGGGCTCAATGCTTTGTATCACGATGGGCATATTCAGAAGCAGCCACCTGGTGATTTTGAGCTTGCTGATGCGTGGAAATAGTCTCCAGAGTTGAGATTTCTCTCATTTACATAATGGATCGGAGTGACGTGTTTGATGCGTTGTTCATTGTTGTTTTACATTTTGTTTTTGATTGCTGTCGTAATGCCTGTCATGAATCAGATTTTTGCTGACGCCTTACCGGAGTTGTCATTCGATCAAGTCGAATGGCGCAACAGTGAAGGTGTACGCTTGGTAGACGACGTCTTGTCGATTGATGGGCATGCAGACCATTACCGGCGAGCAGTAGTGAGTGTCCCTGCCAAGGCATTTGTGCACCAGACATTCTTTTATATTGTTCAGATCAAGTTGGATGATATCGCGTTTGGGACTGCCCGTTATATGCGTCCCAAGCTTAAGATTTACCAAGACGGCAAAAAGCATTACCAAGCCAGGAACATCCAGGGAATCATACCGGGGAGTTGGCGGACGGTCAGCTTGGAATACCGTGTTAAACCTGATCAACATCCTGCCACGTTGGATTTTGAATTAGGAGTTGAGTCCTGTCAGGGCAAGGTGTTGTTTCGCCGACCACAGGTGGTTTTTAACAAGCCGCAGTTACCGTTTATCTATCCGTTTGAAAAGCCTGAAAAACCGGTGTGTCGACTGTCGATTGATACAAACAAATCAATGCCGATGAATCATCAACTACTCGGTGTCAATCAGCAATTCGTCTGGTGTCCGGTGGGATATGAAGACGCGGTGATCGGTGATTTTCTGGCCAAGCTCCGGCCGCCACATTTACGATTCCCCGCTGGTACGGTCGCCAATTTTTATGATTGGAAAACAGATGGATTCGCTATTCCTGAGCCTTATCATGGTCGGCATAACCGGTGGCTTGTGCAGCGTATCGCCGACCAATACCGTTTGGGTTTTGAGGGCTATTCCCGTCTTTGCAGACAGTTGGACATTTCATCACAATTGACGTTTAACGTGATGACGGATTCGGTTGCCAGTTCGGTGGCACGCTTGCAGAACCGACTGGATGCGGGCCTGAAAATAGCCCATGTCGAAATGGGGAACGAAAACTGTTATCCGGATCAGAATGGTGGATTGATCCCCGATGTTCAATCCTATATCGCACATACGCGTCAATTGTCCGCAGCCCTTAAACAGATTTCACCGGACATTTCCACGGCAGTTAATATCTCTGGTAATCTCAATGAATGGGATCGAGCCATCGCGCAGGCGGACTATTACGACGCGGTGGTGATGCATCCTTATTTACAGGTACATTCCTCGATCGTCGATGACGAAACTGTCTCGCTGATGCTTGGAGCGTATGCTCATTTCAATGACGAGATCGCCCGATATCAAAGTCTATTTGGCAGTAAGCCGCTACTGCTTAGCGAATGGGGTATCGACGGCAAGCCCGCAGGTTCGGATACTGTGCTGGCGGGGTTGGCCATTGCCGACATGTTTATGGCGATTTTAGAGCATGCCGAAAAAGGATTGGTTAAAGAGGGTTGTCTGCATCTGTTGATCAGCTCACACAAGGATGCGTCATTGCTGTTTCGCTACGATCCGAAAAGCAAGCAAGTAATCCAATCGCGTCGCGGTGTGATTTATCGCATGATGCTCGATACGTTTCGTGACAGTCAGGTTTTTGCTGCACAAAGTGATTCGCCCTTGCTGCGACCCGGTCTGCCATCGGTTTTGGCGCGTGCGGTGCGCAAGAAGGATGGGAAGCTTTTGGTTTTTGCAGTCAATAAACTTGATGTTGCCTGTCCACTTGAATTGCGTATCGATGGTGAACAGTTTGCTGGGGGATACACACTTCACAGTTACACTGAAACGGATACCGTCGGGGAAGCTTGGTATCCATTGGTTACCAAGGCCACCGAATCCCTTTCCGGCTTGGGGCCAATCGTGGTACCGCCGTTTTCGGTTAATGTCATTGTTTTGAATCAGTAAGTTATAAGGTGATTATTGATGCGTTCATTTGATGATTTTTCAATTGCTACTGAAATGGATATTTTTTCGGATCGCCTATTGGCCGCACCGGTTAACGGGGGTTTTGCCATGGATGGGCATTGGGTATGGTGCGGTTCTGCCATTCGTGGAGACGATGGTCGGTATCATCTTTTTGCGTCGGTCTGGTCGCAGTCGCTCCCGTTTTGGCCGTGTTGGGTAACCAATTCACGTATTGTGCGCGCTTCGGCCGATCAACCTCAGGGGCCATACGTGTTTGAAGAAACGGTCTTGCCTGCACGTGATCCATCATTCTGGGACGGGCGTATGACGCATAACCCGTCAATCCATCGGGCATCGGATGGAACCTATCTGTTGTTTTACACGGGAAGCACCTATGACGCACCGGTTCCAACTGCAGAAGATCCAGGGCAATGGGGCGATGCACGAGCAGCACTGGCACGTGCCAATCAGCGTGTTGGTTTGGCGACCGCTCCATCGATTAATGGCCCTTGGCAACGACGCGATGAAGCCATTATTCAACCAAGACCGGGTAAATGGGATGGCTTGATGTCGACCAATCCGGCGCCGTGTGTGTTGCCTGACGATTCGATTCTGCTGGTTTACAAATCTACAGCCAACCAGACTGATCTGCTGCGTTTGGGAGTGAGTAAGGCCGAGCATTACAACGCAGACTTTAAACGGTTGTCCGATGAATCGATTCTGAATTTCGATCAAACCAACGACCACGTGGAAGACCCATACGTCTGGTACGATGGCAATCAGTTCCAGCTGATCATGAAAGACATGGAAGGCGGTATCTGCGGCGAACAATACGGCGGTATTCATGCCTGTTCACCCGATGGTATTCACTGGCGCCTTGCTGATCTCCCCATGGCATACAGTCGAACCGTGAAGTGGGATAATGGGTCGACTACCCGGCAGGCACACTTTGAACGTCCTCAACTATTGATTGAAAATGGGCGACCAACCTACCTGTTTGCAGCAACCAGTGATGCAAACAGTGAAACAGACTATCTCACAATCACCCGAACCTGGACGATGGTAATTCCCTTGGCTTGAGTTCAGGTGGAGCTACTTGAACACATTTAATGGAATACTTCGTTGGTGATAGGTATGTCTTGTGCTGTTGTTCTATATGCAACTTGCGGTCAATGTCAGAAATGAAGCATTGAACGCTAATCGGTGACGATTCGATTAGGCCCAAGACCAGCGGGATTATCGAGAGTATGGACGAGCAGCAACTCGGCAGACTCGAACGTATTATCACTCACTTGTCCAAACGATCAGGCGCAACAACGGCGCAATAATGACACAATACGATATTCAGAAAAAGAACAAGCCCCGTAAGTCGTTGACCTACGGGGCTTGTTGATGCATGCCCGGCTGGATTCGAACCAGCGACCTACGGATTAGAAGTCCGTTGCTCTATCCAACTGAGCTACGGGCACATGATTCGCGACAGTTTAGCAGATGCAAAGAATCCGTGCGATAGGCGGGTTGTACACTCGATTTAATTTGTACGCCCTGCTTAAAATGTGATTTAACCTGCACCGGTTTTGCAGCATAAGTAATAACATCCAAACGCAATATTGACATACGGTGTTTCAAAGCGTTCAAACAGGTTTGCTGAGATAATTTTCGTTGTAAAGGTATTGAGGCTTGCGGGCTCAGGTGGTGCGACGCCAGCGTTTTTGTGAGTTGCTGACTTGTGTACCACCGACTTCCAGTTCGATTTCCTCAGAGCTGCTTTGTTTCTTGCTTGGCGAGGGTGGTTTGAACAGGGGGTCTATGAAAACGTCATTGTCTTCAACATCCTGTTGCGTCTTTGCATGGTCGGCTTTGAACAGGGCGATTGCATAGCTCACGAGCAGGACAATGGTGAAAATGATCCACATATCCATCTGAAACAAGGTGCTGTTGGGATGGTTCGTGTAGTTGTCACCCAGGACGATAATCAAGAAGTAGTACAGACCGATGAGCAGGGTGCTACCAAATGCCAGCAAGTACCGGAGCATATGGCTCAGGGCACGGACCGGGGTCACACTCAGAGAGATACAGGCCAAAGCAAAGCAGATGGGTTCAATGAGTGTCTGGGCATCGACACCGGTTGATGCACTGTGCTTTGCCATGACACTCATGACGCTGATAAGCAGAAATACAAGGCAAAATGCCATGCTGGTCAACCATAGGATCATTTGTAATGTTTTCACCTGTTTCCCCCAGCAAAAACATGATCTGTCGGCACTGTCATGATCAAGAGCATTTTATATCGCCTTCCCCGGAAAAAATTGATGGTCTTCTCAACATTAAGCTTCACTGAATTTTGACATGGTTATTGATGCCATGACGTACTATTAACAGATGCACATTATAGAAGTGTATTCATAATTTGCATGCATTCAAGCTCAGAGAGTCCGAAAGTTCCTTTATGCCGGTTTAGAGACAGACAATGCAGTATTTAAGCGGTTTATGCGTATTGAGCCAGTTATATAGGGGTAGACGCAGTCGTAGCACAAGCTACACGAAGGTTTGGCTGAACAGGCAAAACTGGCTGTGGTTCTGTGGTGGACTTGTTAGATGGTGTTGGCAGCTACCTTGGGTACGTTAAACCAGTGTTTACCCATGTTGTCGCCATCGATGATCAGTTCAATACGATGTTCGGAATAATCCTTGCCTGCATAAATGAGCATCAATGCTGGGATCAGTGTCCAGAGCATGACTGATCCGCTGAGCATCATGCCGGTGTAGCTGCCACTGAGATAGTACTGGGACGTGAAGCCGACCACATGAATCTGAACCACTGCGGAAATCCCAAGGCAAATCGCAGCACCAATGAAAATGCAGTAGGTCATACCAGCAAGTTGCATATAACGATCACCACGTCGGAAGCTGCTTTGTAGGATCAGCGACCATGCAGTCCATGCGACCAGCACGGTGATCCATAGCACCATTGTTTGTGGGAACCAGATACAGCCCATGGAGTGATACGCTTCGCCGGGTAAAAATTCCCAGAGTCCTGCTAATTGCACCATGGAAGTCATCACGCTGACGGTGAGTAATGCAATGGGGAACGCAGCCATGACATAGACATAAGATTGGGCGGGTGTCCGGTGGATCAGGTGTCGGTGCCAATGGCGTCCTGGTTCAAGGAACAGGAATTGGGTCATGAAGAAAACCCCAAGGCCCCATAGCGTGATCATCCAATGCGCTTCAAGCGTTTCAGGATACACGCCCATCGCCCCACGGATACCATGCTCGGTCATTGGCCAAAAGCCATACCAGATCGACAGATATTTGAGCATGAACGCGCCGATAGGGTACCGAATAATCAAATCAGCCATCAACAGCCATATGACCGCAGTCATCAACAACACAAGTCCTGTGAATAAGATCTTGCGGAGATGGTACAAAATGGCAAGTGTCATCGGCATCGGTGTTCTCATTATGGTCTGAGTCACCGTGGATGACAAGATAAAAATCACCCGTGTTAGTCAATTTTCGACTTGGATTGTGTAAAAGAATGGTTTATATGGTTTGATCGGCGAGTTGCAATAGAGGCAGCCATGTCTTGAGCTGTTTAACGAACACGGCTTGACGTTGAGCAATCATGTCATCATCACCAACCATCAATGCAGTCATTGGCGAGCCAGATGTCATCGGACGCAACGGCTTGTCTGCGATCACAAATGGAGATTCGAGCAATAGCGTGTGAACCTGTTTGTCACCTGTTGCCAAGGCCCAACCTACGACAAATCGGCCAGTCCGTTTTTCGCTTGGCACATCCTTTAACCGCATCAGCAAATAGTCCATCCAATCTTCATCGCTGACCGAATCACCAAGCTTGCCACCCCATCGCCTTGCCTGGACACCTGGTTCGTCGTTTAACGCATCAAAGCAAATCCCCACATCATGTGCAAAGACATGCGGGTGATTTTCCGACTGGTAATGTGCTGCTTTGATCGCTGCATTTTCTGTGACTGTCGCTGCGTCTTCGACAGGTTGATCCAATGGTAAATTCGAAGCTTCAGATAAATCGTAAACCGCCAACCCCATCTGATCCAAAATCGGGCGATAGATCAATTGCTTGGTCGGATTACCGCTGGCAAAGAGCAGGGCAGGGCGGGAGTCATTTGGCATGGCGTGATGTGTAATTTTGCCGAGAAGTACTTTTAATCATTGACAACAACCATGTCAAAATCGGAAAAATGCCAATGATCATACAGCCAATTGTGTAATACATTACGTGAGGTTCGTTGGGATTTTTTAGAAGCATTCCATAGCCGATGGTTAGCCATGTAGTGGTCCAGATGAAAATCCCAAAGATGGTGAGTAAATCCAATGCGCAAAATTTTCTGGACATTATTTGCTTACTCCTGCTCAATCACATGCCCACATTCCGGGCATGTCCCGTCACCAAGCTCCAACGATCCTTGCAGGTCATAGCCACAGTGCATGCACCGGGCATTGGCAAAGCGATAATAAGGGCGAATCCCAAACAGCAGCACAACGCTTGTCCCCATCGCCCAGAGCAATACGCTGATCTGCATCATCTGTGCAGCGGTGAAAGCAGGAACCGCCCAGACCTGTTGACCGGTTGTGGGATAAGCCAGTTTTGCTATCAAGTTCGTCCCCACCGGCCCGACAAGTAACCCGACACTCAAGATCACAATCAGCATCCGATAGTTGAGGTACAACACTTTATTAGGTCGGCTGTGCAAAGTCTCAATGATGTGACCCCAAATGAAACTCAGCAGCACAATCCCTGCCAAGCGTGGTAACGGTGCAATCGGCACAAGCATGTCCGGCTTTAAATCAACGCTGTAAACAAGCACATCCCGATAGACCAGTCCAACTTCCAACAGGCTCAGATTCAACACGCCTGCTGCAATCGACGAAGCAAAGAGCATCCGCTTAGACAGTGTCCCGCGAGTTGCCAGATCACGATGCCAATTGCGATGGGGGGATAAGGTTGCCAACGGTGCAAGCAGAAGGAACGTGGTATACCCAATCCACGTATGCTTGATCATACCCGGCGTTTCAGGGAACCAGAGCTTCAGCGAAAAACTTTCCCAGCCCGAGGCATAATACAACGGTACAAACAACACACCACACCAAACACCAAGCACGGTCAGCCATCCCAAAAGAAACGGCCACCGCAGCATATGTGCAAAATCAACGTGCTTTTCCATCGACAAAGTGGCGTGTCCTTTCGACTTCGATCAGGCCATCAACCAACAGGTGACAGACCATAAGCAAAGGCATTGTAACCAATTGACAAGGCTTGTCTGCTCCAATAGGCCGATTCAATTGAGGTCTTCGTAAAATCAGGATCTATTTTTCACCGCCAGACGCCAAGAACCCAAAGAGGATAAACCAAGTTTAAACCACATATCCACAAGACACAGAATCGCAAAAAACCTTAATTCAAATTGATTATTGGCATTCTCTTCTGATCTTGGCGTTCTTGACGCCTTGGCGGTAAAAAAAAGAATTGGTTTTTTCAAAAGTCTCCAACAGCCTTGCCAACAACCAGCCATTGAATTAACCCCATTTGGCACACCGGCTCACATGCCTCTACAATAATACGACTATGACCACCACAGATACCCACCAGACCGAATTTCTCATCGCTACCCCAGACGGCGTCGGCCCCGTTGCAGGCGACGGCAAGCAAGTCGACGTCCGCACAGAGGAAATGCTCGTCAACATGGGCCCGCAACATCCATCAACACATGGCGTGTTGCGCATCGTCCTGCGAACCGATGGCGAGATGGTTCTCGAAGCTGTCCCGCATATTGGGTATCTGCATCGCTGTGCTGAAAAGATCGGCGAGAACGTGGCCTACTTCCAGTACGTCCCATACACCGACCGTATGGACTACCTGGCAGCCATGAATGAAAACTGGACTTGGTGTCATGCTGTCGAAAAACTTGCAGGCTTGGAACTGCCTCGCCGTGCCGAGTTGATCCGCGTGCTCATTGGTGAGCTTGGTCGTATCGGTTCTCACCTGGTGAGTTTCGGGACTTATGGTTTGGACATTGGTGCCTTTACGCCGTTCCTCTATGCCTTTCGTGAACGTGAGTATGTGTTGGATCTTTTCGAAATGCTCTGCGGTGCCCGTCTGACCTACAGCTTCTTTACCATTGGCGGTACGACTTATGACCTGCCTGAGAATTATCTCGACAAGGTTACCGAGTTCATGGACTACTTTGAACCCAAAATCAAAGAGTACAACGACCTGCTGACCTACAACAAAATTTTCATCAAGCGCACCGCAGACGTCGGCGTGCTGAGTCCTGAAATTTGTACCCAGTATGCCATCACCGGCCCGGTCCTGCGTGGCAGTGGTATTGCCTACGATCTCCGCCGCGATCTGCCTTACGGCCTGTATGACGAATTCGACTTTGATGTCATCGTCGGTGACGGTGAAATGGGCACGCTCGGCGACTGTTGGGATCGTTACATGGTCCGCATGAAGGAGATGGTCGAAAGCTGCAAGATCGTCCGCCAGGCCATCGCCAAGCTCAAGGATGCCACCGGCGATTACCGTCTGAAGGTTGGCCGAAACTTCAAACCTGCCGATGGTGAAATCTACGTCGAAACCGAAAACCCCCGTGGCGTTCTGGGCTTCTATCTCGAATCCCAGGGCGGCCCCATGCCATACCGCGCCAAAGCCCGTGCCGCGACATTCTGCAACTTATCCGTCACCGAAGAAGTCTGCAAAGACGTCCTCTTATCCGACGTCCCTGCCATCATCGGCTCCATCGATATCGTCATGGGACAAGTGGATCGGTAAGGTGTGTTTAACTGATTAACAAAACGCAGCAAGAGGGGGATGTGCTGCAATGAAGATATATCAGCTTGATGAAAATCAAATACACCAGCTTCGACAATGCGAAGTTGTGAATTGGCACAACGAATTAATGATATTGGCTCAAGTTCATCTTATTGATGGGCGTATAGAGCCAGCTGTATTTACCTGTGCAGTTTCTTCTGAACCCACCACATCTAATTCAAATTTTTTGAATGATTTGCCACCGAGTATGTTACGCTTTCAAAGAAACCGCCGTGAGTTAGTTGTTTTTGAGCATCCACTGATATTGCCTAGTTCAACAAGCCTTCCGTTTGATATTTTTCAGCAAGTCCAGATGGGTGATTATTCCGCAGGGCCATGGACTGATTACAATCGTTTCGGATTAAAAATAACGGGGCATGATGAAATGGCTTGTACGGTGAATTCATGTGATCGGTATATTTTTGTGAAGTATCCAGAGGGAATCTCAAGCTCAATGATTCAAGCTGTTGTTCCATATCCACAAAATGCAAAAGAATTGTCCTCAATATCACCTTGCCATTTCGAAGTCTGTGAGACATCTTGGGAACAATTAGATTGAATTAGTTGGTTGGAACCAAATCTTGAACACTCCTCAAAACATCCTCATCCTCGGCGGCAGCGGTTTTCTCAGTGGCACGATTGCACGCCTTGCAGCTGAGCTAGGCCATCATGTGACTATCGTCACCCGTGGCAATAAACCGATTCCTCAAGGTGTGACGGCATTGCAGGTTGACCGCAGTGATCGAGCAGCGTTTGCCAAATTGATCCAGCAGCAGAAAACCACATGGGATCTTGTGGTCGATGCGATAGCATTTAATCCTGAAGATGCTCAGCAGGATGTGGAAGTCTTTGCTGGCCAAACCAAACGCTTCGTGCTGGTGTCCACGGACTTTGTTTACGATCCGAATCATCGCAACATTCCACAAACCGAAACTGATGCGCATTACACCACCGAAGGCTACGGTGGGAAAAAGCGGCAGGCAGAATTAATCCTTGAACAGGCTGATACAGCTATGCTGCCTTGGACAGTTCTGCGACCATCGCACATCTTTGGCCCCGGCTCACTTTTTGGATGTATACCGTTATGCAGTCGTGATCCGCAACTCATTGAGGACATTTGCCAACACAAACCGTTGACACTGGTTGAAGGTGGGCGTTTGCTTCAGCATCCGATTTATGCACCTGATCTGGCGATGACCATTCTCAGTGCGATGACCGATCAAAAATCCGTTGGCAAGATACTCAACATTGCTGGCCCGGATCACTTTGAATCCCATGTGTATTACAGCACGCTAGGTAAACTGCTTGATCGCGATGTCACGATCGAGTCTATCTCCGCAGCAGATTTTCTGGCAGACCATCCGGACAAGGCGCCGTTTTGCTGTGACCGGATATATGATCTGACTGCGCTTGAACAAACCGATCTATCTATTCCCAAGACATCTCTTGAAGAGGGTCTTAAGCAGATGCTTGTGAGTATCTCAAAGCCGTTCAATCCGAACGCTTCGGGATGTTGATACTCATTTGCATGACATGACCGCGGATCAGTGAGCAGATCAGTGGTGTGTCAGGCTTGGCAAGTGTAAATGTTGCACAATGGACTTAAACTGCCCGATGATTTTCGCATGTGATTCAGGAACAGCAGCACAGCGTTTTTTGAGTCGAGTCACCGGGTTGTTGTCATGATCCACGACACGGTGTACGGATAGTTTCTGATTCATCTGAGTGAGTTCCAGAATTTCAAAAACCGAGTCGTTAACTTGAGCCAGGGTGACAGTGCCTTTGTTTTGTATGGTCTGCTCAAGTAGATGGATCAAGCCTCTGAGAAAAAGTGACGAAATGTATTCGACCTTTTTCAAATCAAGGATGATGGTAATACCCGGATGCGTTTGAGCGCATTGATTCAGATACACAAAGATAAGCCGCAGGTCCGAGCGTTTTGAGAGTTGTGTTGTCAGAAAGGTGCAACAAATCACGTTATCGTGAAAACAAACATCGACGAGAGGTTGACGTTTCATGGGATGCCTCCTTCATCAATTCGTTTGGCTGTCTTTGGGCCAAACAAGTCCGCCGGATTCATCATCATAAATAAACTTGCATAGCCTTGGACCTCCTTCTTGTACTGCATGACATGACGTTTGACACGCATGACATGTCTGAACAAATGAGGCTCCGGATCATGGTTGGGGGAGGAAGAATTTTCCAAGAAACCGGAAGTATTACAGTTCAGTAAAGAACAGTTTAAAAATGGTCAAGATGACCTGAATGACTGCTACTATTATCTTCGATTCGTATCAGTAAGTAAATGATAAATAATGCGTATTATCACTGATTTTAAGGGTATTTAATGAATCTTGTTCTGTCACTTAAGCTGATATCATGTTCACTGGATATGATTTGGAAATCTATTTATATCCGGCAACCCATGCAATAAATACAAAGTCTATGCACTTACAAAATTGTTCAATACAAAAGTATGCTTGGACACTTGCTTATGCGATGGTGATATTGCGTTTGTTGATCGATTTTATCGTGTCAACGTGCGATACTTCACGCGATGAGGTCTGTCCGCATCGGCACCCAATCGTCGTTTGCGGTCTGCTTCGTAGGCAGAGAAGTTGCCTTCGTACCAGTGGGTTTTGGAGTCTCCTTCAAACGCGAGGATATGTGTAGCCAAGCGGTCAAGGAACCATCGGTCATGGCTGATGACCACTGCACAACCTGCGAATGTCTCTAACGCATCTTCCAGTGCTCGCATGGTATTCACGTCCAGGTCGTTGGTCGGTTCGTCGAGCAGTAACACATTGGCGCCTGCTTTGAGCATCCGTGCCAAGTGCACGCGGTTGCGTTGTCCGCCTGAGAGTGTGCCTACGGGTTGTTGTTGGTCACTGCCTGTGAACCCGAAACTGGCGGTGTAGGCTCGTGCGTTGACATCTTGATTCCCAAGGCGGAAGGTTTCCTGCCCATCTGCGATGGCGGACCACACGGCGGCCTTGTCATCCAGCGCATCACGCGATTGTTCGACGTAAGCACATTTGACGGTGTCTGCGATGCGCATTTCGCCGCCGTCGGCTTGTTCTTGACCGGTGATGATTCTAAACAAGGTGGTCTTACCTGCACCATTGGCACCAATGATACCCACGATACCATTGGGCGGGAGATTAAAGGACAGGTCTTCGAAAATGATGCGGTCATCATAGGTCTTGCTTAAGCCGTTTGCCTGGATCACCAAGTCGCCAAGTCGCGGGCCGGCAGGGATGAAAATTTCGACATCCTTAGCGCGGCGTTCACTGTTTTCCTTGACCATTTTGTCATACGCAGCCAAACGCGATTTACTCTTGGCTTGCCTTGCCTGAGGACTTTGGCGGACCCATTCCAGTTCATGTTGCAGGGCTTTGCGTCGCAGCGATTCCTGTTTTTCTTCCAACGCCAATCGCGCGGACTTTTGTTCAAGCCAACTGGTATAGTTGCCTTTCCATGGGATACCTTGCCCGCGGTCGAGTTCCAGAATCCAGCCTGCAACGTTATCCAGAAAGTAACGATCATGCGTCACCGCAATGACGGTGCCTTCATAACGCTGTAGGTGTTGTTCAAGCCATCCGACGGACTCTGCATCAAGATGGTTGGTCGGTTCATCGAGCAGCAGGATGTCGGGCTTTTCCAGCAGCAGGCGACATAAGGCCACACGTCGCTTCTCGCCGCCTGAGAGCTTCTCCACCGGTGAATCACTGGCCGGGCAGCGCAGAGCATCCATCGCCTGTTCAAGTTGACTGTCGATGTCCCAGGCGTTGGCAGCTTCGATCTTGTCCTGCAACTCGCCTTGCTTGTCGAGGAGCTTCATCATCTGGTCATCATCCATCGGCTCAGCGAGCTGGTCGGAGATGGTGTTGAATTCATCAAGCAGGTCCATGGTCTCCTGCATACCTCGACGGACTTCGTCGATGACGGTGGGGCCTTGGAGTTGCGGTTCCTGTGGGAGCAGTCCGACGGTATAGCCGGGAGTGATCTGGATTTGGCCGTCGAACTTCTTGTCAATACCCGCGAGGATACGCAGCAGTGACGACTTGCCTGACCCGTTAAGTCCTAGCACGCCGATTTTCGCACCATAAAAGTAGGACAGGTTAATGTCCTTGAGTACGGTTTTTTTCTCGTACGTCTTGGAGACGTCGATCATGGAATAGATAATTTTGTTTGGGGGAGTATTTGCCATAGGTGGGAGATTATCGCTTTTTTAAGCATGTTGTCACCTTTGAGTGCTGATGCTATGATTTGATGCTCTTGATTTTGAGAATGAATCACCTCATAAATGACTTGAATCCAGACAACGACGTCTTGAAATGAGTGCCGACTTTTTTTGACTCGGCGGCGGCTATCCGCATAATTAGCCGTTCCCGCAAACGGTAATAACAACCTCAACCCTTGTGAGAGCTAAAAAATGCCCATCACCATTGACAGTAAAGATTTCCCCATTGACTTGTCTGCGTTCCGTCGCATTGCGTTGGATCCGACAGTGACCAAGCTGACCGATCAACAGCTTGAAGATTTGAAATTCAACATCCAGCTTTGCCGTGATGCCATTGTGCTTTTCACCGCAGTAGCTGATGGCAAGGGACTTGGTGGTCATACCGGCGGCCCGTTCGACACCGTGCCTGAAACGCTCATCGCTTATGGCTTTATTGAACATGCTCGTCAAACCAGCAGCGACAACATCGTCCCCATCTTCTTTGATGAAGCAGGGCACCGCGTGGCCACGCAGTATCTCATGTCCGTCCTCGAAGGCGACATGCCGGCTGAAAAATTGATGCACTACCGCGAATACCTATCGCACCTGCCCGGTCATCCTGAAAAGGGATTCACCCCCGGCGTCAAGTTCTCCTCCGGTCGACTGGGACACATGTGGCCCATGGTCAACGGTGTGGCGATGGCCAATCCCGGCAAGGTGACGTTTATGCTCGGTTCCGATGGTTCGCAGATGGAAGGCAACGATGCCGAAGCCGCCCGCCTGTGTGTGGCTCAGAACCTTAATGTCAAACTCATGCTCGATGACAACGATGTGACCATTGCAGCCCATCCCTCCGAGTACATGCCCGGTTTTGATCTGGCCAAGACCCTCGCTGGACACGGACTGAAAGTCTGCATCGGTGATGGCGAAGACCTCAAGAGTCTCTACACCCGCATGGCCACCGCTTTCACCTTTGATGGTCCCGTGGCCATGATCAACAAACGCAAGATGTGTCCGGGCATCGAAGGTCTTGAAGGTTCCTGTCACGGTCATGATGTGATCAAGGTTGCTACCGCCATTGACTATCTTGAAAAGCGCGGTTTGACCGCTGCCGTCGAAGCACTCAAAAATCTGGACAAGGGACCGTCCAAACCGACCTACAAAGGTTCCACCGGTTCAGGCAAAAACCGCTCGGCCTTTGGCAAAGTTGTCAACGGCATTCTCGAAAAAATGTCCGCCCAACAACGCAGCGAATCCGTCCGAGTCTTTGACTGTGACCTTGAAGGTTCCTGCGGCTTGGATGCCATCCACAAAGCCTATCCCGAAATTTTTGTCTCCGCAGGCATCATGGAACGGGGTAACTTCTCCGCCGCCGCTGGCTTTGGTTTTGAAGCCGGCAAACAGGGCATCTTCGGTACATTCTCCGCATTTCTGGAAATGATCATCTCCGAAGCCACCATGGCCCGACTCAACGGCTCAAACGTGCTCTCGCACTTTAGCCACGCCGGCTGTGATGACATGGCGGATAACACCTGTCACTTCGGCATCAACAACCTGTTCGCGGCTAACGGTCTTCCTGATGAAGGCAAAGACACCACCCGCGTCTACTTCCCGGCAGATCAACACCAATTCGCCAAGTGCGTCACCAAAATTTTCAACGATCCGGGACTGCGTTTTGTCTTCTCAACCCGAAGTGCGGTTCCCGATATTCTTGATGATAATGACAATGTACTTTTTGGTGATGGCTATGAATTCCAAGTCGGCAAAGATGACATCGTCCGTGAAGGCACCGCTGGCTACATCGTCAGTTTCGGTGACACGCTCTATCGTGCACTCGATGCAGTGATCACACTCAAGGAGCAGGGCATTGACGTGGGCCTCATCAACAAGACCACGCTCAACGTCATGGATGAAGACATGATGGCCAAACTCGCCAAGGCACCTGCGGTCATGGTCGTTGAGTCCTTCAACGTCAACACCGGCTTGGGTTGCAAGTTCGGCACCGAACTGCTCAAACGCGGGTTCACCGGTAAGTACACCAACATCGGCATCAACAAAGAAGGCTCCGGCGGACTCTGGCAGCAACACGGTTACCAAGGCATCGACACCGACGGCATCCAACAAACCTTCAAAACCCTCAAAGGCTAAAAACAAGCCAACTGCGAACAATTGCACACTAAAGCCCGCGGGACTTCAGTCCCCAGGGCTGCCTTAAAAATATGAATTAAAAACAACACATGAATCAATAACCACGGTTCAAACTTCCGGGGGAATCTGCAAATTTTGCGAATTCACAACAGGCTGCCCACTTCGGCAGCCTGTTGTCATATCATGAAAGGCTATACCTGTTGACGTACAATACAGGTTTAAGAAATTCGTGATACCAAGGTTTTTAAAGCATGTCCGACAAACCCATCGATTGGGAAATCAAAGAATCCTTTGCCACGCAGGATCAGGCCGATGTTGCTGATCTTAAATCCGTGGATGGCAATTTGCCCTTGTGGGAAAATCCGCAGATCACCGGCATCAATCGTCTCAATCCGCATTCACCCAATCGTCTTTACCGAACGCGCGAAGATGCTTTGGCAGGTAAGCACAACTTCGGTTGGTGTCAGTCGCTCAATGGTAAATGGCAATTTCACATTGCCCCAATCCCGCAGCAGGTTCCGCCCGGTTTTGAAGCAACGGATTTTGATGACAGTAAATGGTCGGATATCAATGTTCCCGGACACTGGGAACTTCAGGGTTTTGGCCAACCCATCTACACCAACATCATTTATCCCTTCACACCTACCCCTCCTCGCGTGCCAGCTGATGACAATCCCACTGGATGTTACCGTCGGACATTTGTAGTGGATGACAGTTGGGCAGGGCGGAAGATCATTCTCTGTTTTGAAGGTGTCGATAGTGCCTTTGAACTGTACCTCAATGGCAAGTTCATCGGCTACTCCACCGGATCTCGCATGCCTGCGGAGTTTGATATCACCGATCATGTTCTAGACGGTGAAAACCAAATCGCCGTCAAAGTGTATCGCTGGTCTGTCGGGACATACCTGGAAGATCAGGATCAGTGGTGGCTCTCAGGGATTTTCCGCGAAGTCTACATCCATGCCTTGCCCCAAATACACATCAACGACGTGCAGATCAACACCGATATCAACTGGGAAAACAAAACCGCAGACATCCATGTTCAAATGGATGCCAACGTGCCGGTCCATATGCAATTGCTCGATTCGGCTGGTCACGTCATGGGTGAAACGGTCGCCAATGGCAGTGAAACTTTCACACTAACCAACCCGCTGTTATGGACTGCTGAAACACCGACGCTTTATTCGCTGTTGCTTTGGCTCACCGATGAGCAAGGCAATGCTACCGGCTATCTCAGCTACAAGGTGGGTATCCGTGATGTGCTCGTCGAAGACGGGCAGCTATTCGTCAATCAAAACCCCATCAAACTCCGAGGTGTAAACCGTCACGAATCTCACCCACGCAAAGGTCGCGCGATCGATGAGTCGGACATGCTCCGCGATATTCATTTACTTAAGCAGCATAATATCAATGCCGTTCGCCTAAGCCATTATCCAAATCAATGGCGATGGTACGAACTTGCTGATGAATACGGCTTATATCTCATCGACGAAGCAGACCTTGAAACCCATGGCTTACAGGACAAACTCAGTACCGATCCTGTTTGGGAAAAAGCTTACATTCAAAGGATGGATCGCATGGTCATGCGCACCCGCAATCATCCCTCCGTTATCGCATGGTCGATGGGTAATGAGTCGGGCATGGGTGTGAACTTTGAAAAATGTGCAGCAAGGATTCGTGAACTCGATCCGACAAGGCCTGTCAATTATTATCACGCACTCTCTCATCCATGCGTCGATTGGGTCGGCCAGCACTACACCCGTCTTGATCAAATGCGTGATGCGTTGGAACAAGATGATATCGCAGGACGGCCAATACTTCTCGAAGAATACGCGCACACCATGGGTAATTCGCTGGGTAATCTCAAGGAGTATTGGGGTCTGATCGAATCACACCCACGCTTCATCGGTGGATTCATTTGGGAGTGGTGCGACCATGGCATCATCCGCAAGGACGATGACGGCAATGAAGTTTACAGCTACGGCGGAGACTTCGGTGATACCCCCAACGACGGTACCTTCTGCATAGACGGATTGGTATTTCCGGACCGTACACTCAAGCCTGCGATGACAGAAGTTAAAAAAGTTTTCCAACCCGCAGCAATGTCGTTGGACATCGACACACAGCAACTGTCACTTGCCAACAAACGCTTTCATGTGACGCTTGATGATCTGGTGATGAAGTGGTCATTGATGATTGATGGCAAGATTCTCAATCAAGGTGTCTGTGAATTGCCGACTGTCAAAGCGCAACAAACTGCGATTTTGCAACTGCCCTCAGAGATGTTTGTCAATGTCTCTGCATTGGAGCGTGTGTTGACTTTAAGCCTTGTTTTAAGGGATCAAACGTCCTGGGCAGATATTGGATTTGAAGTTGCTTTTGAGCAGTTTGCTTTACCGACTTTGCCGATAGGTTCGTCTACCGTCAAAAACAATGCGTCAATAAAGGTCGTCAAGGATACGCAGAATATTGCAGTTAGTGTCGGCGATCTGCGTTTTGACTGGCAGCGAAAAGAAGCAGTCATGACCGTCCCCAACTGCATGCTTCAGGGGCCGGAGTTAAATGTTTTTCGTGCATATCTGGACAACGATGATGCCTTTGCCAAGGATTGGGATGCTGCCGAGTTGCCAACACTCTCGCGCAAAGTGCAGCAGTGTGAAGTGGTCACCGAAGAAGATCGTCAGGTTTGTGTGGTGACTCAAACGCATTTGTGTGACAGCAACGATAAAACTGTCATCGGGAGTATGATCAAGCATACAGTACATGCGGATGGTTGGATCTTGCTTGAACAGACGGTGACGCCTTCGCAGGTTTTACCAACCCTCCCACGCATCGGCATGGTGATGAAACTTCCAACGGCAATGGATCAAGTGCATTGGTATGGCAAGGGCCCGATTGAGACTTTTTCCGACCGCAATACCGGCGCGAAAGTCGGTTACTACCAAGCGTCCGTCGATGACCTGTTTGTGCCTTACATCCACCCTCAGGAGTCGGGCCTGCGAACCAATGTCCGCTGGGTGACAGTCTGTGATACCGATGGCAACGGTTGGCTGGTTGTTGGTGATCCCATGATGCAATTCACTGCCCGTCGATACACCAGTCAAGACCTGCATCACGCCAGGCACCAGGAAGATTTATCCCCTCGAGATTTCATCGAGTTGGCCATTGATCACAAGCAGGCGGGGACAGGTAATACATCTCTGCGTGCTGAGCGTTTGAAGCAGCATTGTGTTGATTTGACTGAGCCGATGACTTGGCGATGTGTGATTAAACCCCTTGATTCAAGTGATATTGATCGCATTACGTTATGGCATGACGCGCGACAGTTGCTCAAGTGATCAAGCGAAAGCTGCCTTTTCGATGCAACAGCAACACGCAGTGTTGCAGCTATTATTTACAAAAAACACCAGCGCTGTACACGCTGGTGTTTTAATTTTTTTAATTGTCGTTACACGATCAATCCATGCGGTAGAAATTTTTAGGATTGTAAATCATGTAGGCATCCATCGGTTCCAATGGGGGGAGCTTGCAGTAGGTGTTGCCCTTGTCGTCCTGCATGAAGAGACGGTAATACCAAGGCATGGGCGGATCGCCTTGGGGGCGTTTGCGGGTGCCTTCTTCGCGGAGTTCGTTGACGATGTGGTTGACCCACTTGAGTTTCACGGCACTGTCTGCAAATTCGTCCCAGTCACCGGTTTTGCGATGCTCGTACATTCGGTCTTTAAATGCCTGGATGTCGATACCCATCTTTGCAGCAACAGGTTCAGCCAGACGGCGTTCCCATTCTTTCATGGTCTTGACGGTCTGCTCAATGTCGGTCATGTTACCCCAGACGCCTGAGGACATCTGGTGATGCATGATGATGGCATTGGGATAGGCATAGGAGTGATCCGCCAGGGTGGTGATGACTGCTGCCATGGAAGCTGCAAAGCTTTTGACGACGACATGCACCGGAGCAGTACTGGACTCGATGGCTTTGACGATACGGTAGCCTTGCATGACTGACCCGCCGGGACAGTTGTCGATGACGATGAAGATGGGCTTGTCGTCGGCTTCATTATTGAAAAAGTGGATACGTTCGCAGATGTAGTCTGCTGTTCCAGTGATAATCGGGCCGTTGAGTTTGATGCGTCGGTCAGAGATGCTAAGCGCACCTGTTTCTTTGTCGAACGGACTCTTACGGTAGTTGATCTTGCCATCAAGCTGCATCTTTTGCTGTTCATCAATATTCTTAAGACTCAGCTCATTTTGCGCCAGTTGCAATTGGGTTTGCATGGCATTGGTTTTGATGTTGTTCTCAATAGTCTGTTTCTGAAACTCTGCTTGTTTGACTGCCATTTCGAGCATGAGCTTGTCACGCTGATCTTCCAGTTCTGCATTGCGTTGGGAGTTGCGTGCTTTGTCGAGTTGACGCTCGGTGGACAGGCGTTCCACCTGGGCTTTCATCTCCGCCAACTCACGTTTGTTACGGGCATCACGCAATTGCATGTTGGTGTTGATTTCATCAAGCTCGGCTTTGATGTCGGCTTGAGATTGTTCCTGTCGTGCTTTTTCCAATGCGGCTACGGCAGCGATTTTCTGCTTTTCCAATTCCATCTTCAAAAGCTCATTGGCTTGGCGTTGCTTGGCGATGTCGGCTTGGGCTTTGAGACGCGCAGCCTCTTCCTTTAGGTCAGCCAATTCCGCTTCAAGTTTCTTGGCTCGCAAGTCCCCTTGAGCAGAGAGTAGTTTGGATGCATCGCGTAATTGCTTGGTGGGATCGTCTTCTTTCTTTTGAGCATCAGCCTCGGCCTGTTGATCGGATTGCTCATCTTTGTCATCGGCTTTGGCGGTGTTGGTTTGCTTGACCTTGTCAGCTGCAACACGGTTGATATGTTCTACTTCATCCGCTGATTTTTCAACGGTTTGGCTGACTGCTTCTTCGGTGACGGCTGGGGCAGCTTCCTGTGCCCAGAGAGGTGAAGGCATGAGTGAAAATGAAGAGATGGCCAAAGCCAACCCAAGCGTGCGATACAGTGTGGTCATGATTCTGTCTCCTTGTGAACTGACGATAGGCGCATTGCCCCGGACCATCCTGGTTTACAATGCGTTGCTTGTCTCTATATAGACACTTGTGTTGGCAAAAAGTTTCATCATTTGCCAATTTGAGGACACAATTATCATATCCGGTTGCTCAGGAGCATGTATGGGAATTTAACTGTGTCGATTCGCAAAAGTGTCGGTTTATCAAGAGTTGGTTTAGTTCAGATCAAAGGTGCTGTAGACCGGCGCATGGTCCGAGCCGGTGAGTTTGGACTCGTCAGCAGGCAGGCCGGACTGTTTGCGATCCAGTCGTTTTAGCATTTGCGGGCCGACGAAGATGTAGTCGATGGTGCTGCGGTAGGGTTTGTGCAGATAGGTGATGCGTTTGTCTGCGGGGATATGATCATGGGTGTCGAAAAGAATCGTCTTATCGTCGAGTAGATGCTTGATGGTGCCACTGTCGGGGGTGTCGTTGAAGTCACCCATAAAAGCAATCCAATGATCGGGGTGGGTTTTGTGCGTCTGTTCGATGATCTGCTTGGCCATAGTGACTTCAGCTAAACGCCACTTGTTGGAATTGGGATCGCCGGAGACGGATCGCTTGCTTTTGAGATGGACGATAAACAAGTCAAGGATTTGTTTGTCGGTGACCTGCACGGTGACCTGTACCAGATCGCGGGCAAAGTGCCACGTCTTACGCTCATTGGGCAGCTTAAGGTCACGGAATTTGTGACTGGTAATGCTCAGGATGGGCAGCTTGCTCATCACGCCGATTTGAATCCCTCGGCCGGAGTTTGAGTTGGTTGCGCCAAAATATTTGTAACCACTGCCAGGCATCATATCCAGTACCATGGCTTTGAGGATGTCAATGTTTTCCAACTCGACGCAGCCGACCACATCAGCATCAATCTCCTTGAGAATTTTAGCCACAGCTTCGATTTGCTCACGGGGTTTGACGCGGGTGGATTCGTCTTGCGAATAGGGATCGTCGTAGACGTCGAACATGTTCCAGAGGTTGTATGCAGCAAGTTTGAGCTGCTTTTGCGAAGACTGAGCATAGGTGGATGTCGGGGCAATCCACATTGCCAAGAGCATCAGACATAGGATACGACTCAACTGACGATCAGAACGAAACATGGCAGTCCGTTTCTTAAAAATGAAATCCAATAGGTTGATTTCGATTATACCGTCTTGGCAGGTGGTGGCGGAGTTGGATGATCGACCCACTGTTTCCAAATCGTTAATTCCAGCAGTGCGAAGAGTCGGTGGGTGTGATCCGCTTTATTGTTCACATGCTCATCAAGCATCCGACGGGCAACGTTTTCATCCAATCCCAAGGTGCCAAGAATACCCGAATGGAACATCGCATGTGCTGGCTCACGGAGTTGGGTTTTAAACCAGTGGCCGATGGGTAGGGCAAAGCCTTGCTTGCGACGTTTGACGATTTCCTTGGGCAAGACCTGTGCTGCAATCAGTCGAAGCAGCCCCTTGGGTTTACCCGCAGGCATGATCAAGTCCGGTGGCAAGTGAGTCGCCAGTTCACAGACCTTAGAATCCAATAAGGGGCATCGCACTTCCAATCCCACAGCCATCGACGCCCGGTCAACCTTGCGAAGCACTTCCATGGGCAGGTAATGCATCAAGTCCCATCGCATCGCAGCATGCACAGGATCAGTACCTTCAGGCCACTGGGGCATAGCTACATACGGTTGAGCCGCTGAGACATTATTTTCCATCCCAAGTTCACGAATCTGCTCTTCGTTAAACAGATGCATCATGCTTTTGTACTGAGTGGGCGCATCCTTTTGGCGAGCAGCATCAATGAGTCGTTTGACGCGACTGACTTTGCTCTTGGGATTGGAGGAATTGAGCATATCCGAGGGGACATGCTTAAGCCACCAGCTATGTTTGTGAAGCAGACGCATCGCCCGGTAGCGATCGTAGCCACCAAAGAGTTCATCACCGCCATCACCTGAAAGGGCGACACGTAAATGTTGACGTGTTGCTTTGCTTAACCAATAGGTCGGGAGAATGCTGCTATCCGCAGTGGGTTCACCGTACACACTAATCAGGAATTTAAGATCGGAAAACACATCGTTATCCGGGCTTGCCTGCAGTTCGGTATGGTCTGTACCAGTGTGTTGGGCGACCATTCTCGCGGCATCAGACTCGTCGTATTCGACGACGGGCATTTTGACACTAAAGGTCTTAAGAGGGCCTTGCCCACGGCGCATCAATTCCTGATGCGCGAACCATGTGACCAACGATGAATCGATCCCGCCGGAGAGAAACGCACCCAGTGGGACGTCTGCTTCTAGCCGGTAATGGATGGCTTCCTTGATCAGTGCTGTGGTGTCTTCGACGAGGTTCAAATCCGAACTGTGTTTTGAGGGTTCAGGCAATCGCCAGAACGGGGTGGTCTCATGCTTGCCGGTCTGTTGATCAATGAGCATGTAGTGACCGGGAAGTAATTCGTGAATGTCCGTCAGCAGCGAGTCATAGCTGGTATATCCCAGTCGCAGATAAGTCAGCAGGGCAGCCTGGTTGACGGATGGGACGCCACCACTGACGGATGTCAGCAGGGGCGGGATTTGGCTTGCGAAGCAGGTGGCTTTGCCGTTTTGTCTGAAAAACAAGGGCTTTTGACCGATGCGGTCACGTGCCAGTAGTAACTTCTTTTCACCATCATCCCAGAGCGCGAAGCTGAACATGCCGCGAAGGCGCTTGGTGAATTGCGGACCCCATTGCCGGTAAGCAAAGAGAAGTACTTCGGTGTCACTGTGATCGGTGCGGAACTGGTGTCCGAATTTTTCGAGTTGGGTTCTCAGTTCACGGTGATTGTAAATTTCGCCGTTGAAGACCACCGTCAACGTCCCGTTGTTGGCGGTTGCCTTGGCCTGCATGGGTTGCAGACCACCTTCAAGGTCGATGATGCTCAGACGTGTATGGCCAAACGCACATGGCCCGACCACGCGAATCTGTTCACCATCAGGCCCACGGTGTCGGACGTAATCCAATAGATGATGCACGTCCTGCTCAGAGGCGTGTTGGTCATCAAATCGGATTATGCCTGCAATGCCACACATGGTTTTGGAAAGAGGGAGTAGTGATTAGGGAGTAGGCAGTAGGGAAAAGCATTTTCAAGTCCAATCATTCCCGTGAAATTGGAAATCGAGGTCTAGATTTAACTCCCTAATCACTACTCCCTATTCCCTGTCTTCATCCTTTCACCGCTTCGGTTTTGATGACCGGTGCAAGACGCAGATGCAATTCCTGGAGTTGGGCAGGATCGACTTCCGATGGTGCTTCGGTCATCAGGTCTGCGCCGTTCTGGGTCTTGGGGAATGCGATCACGTCACGGATGTTGGTGGTGTTTTCCAGGTGCATGACCAAACGGTCAAGACCCAGTGCGATACCACCATGTGGCGGGGCACCGAAGCGCAGGGCATCAAGCAGGAATCCAAACTTGACCTTGGCTTGCTCATCGGAGATGCCCAAGAGGTTGAAGATCTTGCCTTGGGTGGTTTTGTCATGAATACGGATTGAGCCACCACCGAGTTCCGAGCCATTGAGAATAATGTCGTAAGCCTGTGATCGAACCTTGCCCGGATCTGAATCGAGCAGGTGCATATCTTCGGGGTTGGGTGCGGTAAAGGGATGGTGCAAAGAGTCGAAGCGGTTGTTGTCTTCGTTCCATTCGACCAATGGGAAATCGACAACCCACAGCCACTTCCATTGACCAGGCTCGATCATGTTCAATTGGTGGGCAATTTTCACACGCAGTTCACCGAGTACGCGGTGGACGACGGTGGACTTCTTGTCCACACCAAAGCAGATGAGGTCGCCGTCTTTGGCCCCCATTTTTTCGATGAGTTGGTCGGTGATGGGTTCAAGGAACTTGGCGACACCGGTTGCCAGTTTGCCACCGTCGATCTTGGTGACAGGCAAGCCGCCTGCGCCGAACTGCTTGACCCATTCGGCCAAGGCATCGGTTTCTTTGCGACTCATGCTCGCGCCGCCAGGGACGCAGATGGCTTTGACCAAGCCCCCATCAGCGATGGCACCCTTGAAGACTTTAAAGTCCGTCTGGTTGGCAAGGTCACTGATGTCGACGAGTTCCAACCCAAAACGCATGTCCGGGCGATCCGAACCAAAACGGTCCATCGCTTCAGCATAGGTCATGCGGTCAAGCTTGGGCACGTCGATGTCCAGAATGTCTTTCCAAAGTTTACGGGTGAGTCCTTCGATGATGTCCATCACGTCGTCTTGATTAATAAAAGACATTTCCACGTCGAGTTGCGTGAACTCAGCTTGACGGTCGGCACGAGGGTCTTCATCGCGGAAACAACGAGCGATCTGGAAATAACGTTCCATACCAGCAACCATCAGAATCTGCTTAAACAATTGCGGACTCTGTGGCAGGGCGTAAAAACTCGATTCCTGTAAACGTGATGGCACCAGGAAGTCGCGTGCGCCTTCAGGTGTACTCTTGCACAGGAAAGGCGTTTCAATTTCCAGAAATTCGTTTTCATCAAAGTAGTCACGCATGAGCTTGGTCACACGGTGACGGGTTTTGAGAATCTGCTGCATGCGCTTTTGACGCAGGTCAATGTAGCGGTAACGCAGACGGGTTTCTTCACCGACCTTGGCTGCTTCGTCAGGCGTGAACGGAGGGGTGTCAACCTTGTTGAGAATCTCCAGCTCAGTGGCTTCGATTTCGATATCACCAGTTTCGAGCTTGGGATTGGCCATGCCTTGCTCACGGGCGATGCAGGTGCCTTTGACCCAGATCACGTCTTCGTTACGCAGGCGATCTGCTGTTGCATGGAGCTTTTCGTCTGAGGGGCGGAAGACGAGTTGGGTGACACCTTTGCGGTCACGGATATCGATAAAGATCACCCCGCCATGGTCACGGTATTTATTGACCCAGCCAGCCAATGCGACAGTCTGGTTAACGTGTTCGGTGCGCAATTCTCCGCAATGATGCGTGCGTGCCTGCATAGGTGTAATTCCCTTACGGTGTATGGTCTAAAATATCAGTTTCAAAGATCGACAATGATAGCAGGTCGGATTTGGTATTTCGAATCCCATGAGCCATGAGAATTCGATTTTGAGCCTGATCATAAGAGTGTCTGTGGTGTAGATGCACGAATCTGCGTTATCATACAACGCATGCTTTTGATTGGTTCAACATCCATACTCGGTTATCACATGGTCAAGCTCGGTACTGGCAGGGGGCTGCCACGGGTGGTGCCTGTCTGTCATATGCACAGTAAGACATGGACCAAACACTGCATTCAGGTGGATCTTGATGATCCTCAAAAGGTTGCCCAGGTGGTAACTGAGCATGAACACATGCCGGTGGTGTATGCTCATGCGGTGTGTAATGTCAATAAATGCGAGCAGAATCGGGATTGGGCATGGGGCGTGAATGTCGATAATTTCGCTCGGTTTTTAGACATGCTCCCCAAGGGCCGGCGACTGGTGTACCTTTCATCGGATCATGTTTTTGGGCAGGGGGGCGATTGCGATGAGTTGACCATGCCACGACCGATCAGTGTCTACGGCCAGTCGCGCGTTGCTGCTGAAAAATTAGCATTGGCTCGCCCCAACAGTCTGGTGATCCGCACATCATTGGCATTAGGTGGATCACATGATGGCAAGTCCGGGCATTGGAATTGGCTGAATCATCGACTCAAACGTCAACTGCCGGTCACCATTATCACCGACGAAGCACGCACAACCGTCTGGGCACCTGAAGCAGCAAGTCGGATCATTCATCTGACACATGCTCATGTCAACGGCATGGTGCATCTTGCCAACGAGTTTTACGTCACCCGCGATCATCTGGCCCGTGAGTTATGTCATATCGCCAGACTTGAACCCCATCTCAAATACGATCAGCGAGCCAGTCAGACCTACCCCCATTTGGGAGAGGTCCAACTGGTCAGTCGCCGACATGAAGGGCAGTTGCTGATCAACCCCTTGAGGCAACTACGCCTTCACGCTGATTTGAAATTGCCGATTGTCTGATTCAAATAAATGACACAATGATAGCTGTGACATCGACAGATATTTGTACTTCGCAATCATTGCATCATCATTTAGTCCGGCAGACTTGGTGCAGCGCCTTGCGCATACTCATACCGGAAATAGAGCTTTTTGAGAGGTGCTGGAACGGTCTTGTAACAGAACGGGCAAATTTTATCAGTCCTAGGAACGCGGCTTCGCGTTTTGTTCATCGAGTAACATACGTCCTGTAAAACTCTGCCACAAACCTGGCAGCAGTCATTGGGAATATCCTTGGTCGAACATGATTGAGGCATTTCACGTTCTCCTTATTTTCCAATACCTGATCAACATAAAAGACAACGCGCAATACGCATTGATAGCCATCAGATAATGGCGTTCGTTCAATCCTTTGAACAAACCTGTTTACTTGTCACGAACATCTGCTGGCATGGGTACAAACCTGAAAGTCCGGGGCGGACACGGTGGGGCAGGCTTGCCAGTCTTATTTTGCTAGTAGGTAATATACCTGATACCCATGCGGGTTGGCAAATGATTTTCTGACTCTATATCTAAAGTGCAGGTCTTCGTTGAAATGCAATTCAGGCCGTGATCAATTGCTTCACAACGTGCTTAGGATCGTCTGCAGAACAGACCACGCTACTGACCGCAATGCCTTGAACACCCGCATCAATGAGGGTTGGTAAATTCTCTGGCGTGATCCCGCCTATGGCTAAATGTGGCAGCTTGTCCCACTGACGATAGGCTCGCAGATAATCCGGCCCGACGATCACCGGCTTATGCTTGGTCGTCGTGGGGAACATCGGTCCAATCCCACAGTAATCCGCGCCGTCGTCGTAAGCTTGTTGTGCTTGAGCAAGTTCGCTGGTACTCACGCCGATGAGCAGTTGCTTGCTTGTGAGTTGGCGGACTTTGGTGCATGGCAAATCGCCTTGCCCAAGGTGCACACCATCAGCGCCAGCAAGCATCGCGATGTCCGGCCTGTCATTGATGATCACGCTGACACCTGCTTGATGACATTGCTCAACAAGCCAACTGGCGCGATCCCAAAAGTCGTTGCCTTCGAGTGACTTTTCACGCAGTTGGATGCAGTCGCCACCCCCGTCGATCACAGCTTTAGCAACCTTCTGCCAATCACCATTCACACAAAGGTGTTCGCTGATGAGGACACAGAGTTTCCATTGCTTGCGCGATTGTGTGCTGAGTCGTTGCGTTAGTTTTTGCTCAATGGTGTAACCCCGATACCGCAACGCTTCGAGCATTGCCGGTGCCGTGCAATTGGGCAAGGTCTTGGCGTACTCTTCCATCGCTCGCAAGGCTTCAGACAGACGCTTGCCAGCAGCGATCACCACGTCATTGACCGACTCACGTTCCGACTCACTGGGCAGTGTAATCCGCGTACCCACATCACCGGGCGTATCACGATACAACGGCAAAGGTAAGTCGATCGCCTTGACCGCTGATGCAAAATCATGGCGTAACGATTTGATGGATTCACAAAGCGCCGCATCATCAAGCAGAAACCGCGCAGCCTCCTCCATCACCCGCATCGCTTCGCGCGCCCGGTTGGCATTGGCATCAAGTATTCGCGCGACATGTTGCATGATTCAATCCTGTGATACAACAAACACAAGCCGCCAGATGAAGACCGTAGGGATGAATCTGACGGGCCGTGAATTACGTCGCAGATGCTTCTGCACCATCATCCGGTACTTCACCCAACTGCTGTGCTTTTTTGTGGCCATAGATCAGATACAAATTACGGACATAGATAAACCAACCCGTTGCCTGCCCCAATACACCCACGACATCCTTGCGCCAAATGAAGTAGGTAATGAGCATTGACGCACCGATGAGACTCATCCACCAGAACGCGGTCGGCACCACGGATCGCTTGGATTTTTCGCTTGCAATCCACTGCACGATCATCCGACCGGTAAACAGGACTTGGCCAAGCAAACCCACAGCAACCCAGATCATCCCAAAGGGGCTGGTGATGTTGAAGATGGTTTTCATCCAACTGCGATCTGCATTGTCTTCAACGATCAGTCGCGTAAATGCCTGGGGCGAAAGTTGCTCAATGCGTCCATCCCGATAGGTCACTTCGTACTGATCCTTGCCCGAAGCATCGGTAATGATCACAACTTTGCGGACCGTTGTTAATTCAGGTTGAAGATGAATTTCAGTGGTGGTAACAGCAGGTGACGATGCCAGAACCATGCTCAGTAACATGACGCTGATCATTGGCTATCCCCGGTTTGGGTTGCATCAATTGCAGCCGGGTTACGATATCGCTTAAGCATCCAACGCATCGCAAAGCAGTCAACGAGTCCGACGAACGCGCGGTTCATCACACCATACTTGGCGACACCTGCATGACGCTGGCGATGGTTCACCGACACCTCCACGATCCTGGCGCCAAGCATCAGAGAGTAAACCGGGATGAAGCGGTGCATGCCCTTGAATAGCAACGGCAGCTGCTTGGCAAACTCGGCTTTGATAAGACGGCTGGAGCAGCCGGTATCACGAACCGTATCCTTGAGGATCAACTTGCGGGCCGTGCGACCAACCCATGACGTGCAACGGCGAACGATGTTGTCATTACGGTTGCGGCTGCGGTCACCCTGAACCAGATCCACGTTACCCTTGCACATCTCCGTATACATGTTGGGGATGTCGGCAGGGTCATTTTGCAGGTCGGCATCGAGCATGGCAATGTACTTGCCGGTGGCGAATTGTATGCCGGCATACATCGCAGCACTTTGACCTTGAGCTTTGTCACGATGCAAAGCCTTCACCCACGGATACACCTTGGCAGCAGCTTGCAACTTGGCCAACGTGGTGTCAGTGGAGCCGTCATCAACGACGATCATTTCCAGGCTGATATCCTTGTCAGCGATGGCGGACTTCACTTCTGCAACGAGAAGGTCGATATTGTCCTCTTCGTTGAGTGCGGGAATAACGATACTGATTTCCGGTTGCTCGGGCATGAGAGCGTGGTTTCCTTACTGTTTTGGGGCGGCCAAAGGCGAAGTTTTAGCAGCAATGTCGTATCGCCACAACCTCAGACGAGCATCACGAAGCAATCCAGTGGCACGAATGTCCGGATGTTCGATCTTCAAATCCATCGGGCCGATGAGAATGACATGGTGGGCAGTGTTCTCGGTCTGTAAAGTCGCAAGCGCTTGCCCAAGCTGGGAATACTTGATCTGTGGGACGGTTCGTTGCAGATAAAACAGCACGCGGGCGTCCACCGGCTCAGGATCAACATCACGCGATAACCAAAGCAGCGAAGCGTTATCCAGGTGCTTGGACAAATTGGTGGTTTCCTGACGACCGGGATAGTTGGCTGCCTGACTGCGGGAAAAGGGTGTGATCATCAAGGTAACCATCACCAGACACCACAGACTCCAACAGACCATCGCACGACCGGGGCGATGATTAATCACACCCGGCAGGGACAGTACCCACAGTCCCACCTGCGATAACAGCAAGGCACCGATGAGATGACTTGGAATCTGCATGGTCATCGACGCAGGCATAAAACCGTTGGAGACCAGACTCTGTTGGTTGGCAAGACACCATGGTATGATCAGTGACAGGGCAAGAAATACACATGCCTGAGGCCAACGAAGCCATCGCCATGTTCGCGGTGGGTGTCCGGCTTTACATAAATCACCCAAATGGTTAAACAACTGACCCACCGCCAGACTCATAGGCGGGACAAGTACAAGCAATTCGCTTAAACGTGTCGGAGTCGGCATTGGTAAAACCAGCAGGATCACCCCCAGCGACCAACTGCTTGCAAGCCAAAGACTGATCCGTCGCATTCCTTTGGTTGAACGGCTAAAGGGTTGAGCAATCACCGCAGCAATCCACATCAACCAAGGAACAAACGCAAGGATCAACCAACTGCCGCGAGTCATCGACTGTGACCAGAGGTATCCAGCTTTAAGTTGTTTTACAGAGATAATGCTGGCAATCCAATGTTCCCAGACCTGTTGGTCATGCTCATGGGCATACATCAACCATGGGACAACCAGTAACATCGCGATGAGCAATGAAGCAAGTAGACCAATGAGATGGCTAACACGATCAGGACACATCAAAATCAGTAGAAAGACCGGCGCGACAATCGTTGCCAGGGTAATGGGGCCAGCCGTCAAGGTTGCCATCCCTAAGGCGATCCCGCAAATAATCCAGCCTATAAATTGACGCTCTGTGGAGGGAAGCGGTCGCAAGGGACGAATCGCCCAGAGGCTCGCACCGATGGATAGCATTGCCCAGCCTGTCTGCACCATGGCAGGGCTTGCGGTTCGCGCATAGTAAATGAAAATCGGATTGGCAGCGAAGATTAGCAAACTGAACATGGCTGTGCGATGTCGTCCAAGCGAGTAACCTGACCAATAGACACAGATCAGGGCGATGACGGCAAAGAATACCGAACACAATCGCGCGCGAAGAATCAATTGATTGGGGGCATTCTGATCCGGGTCCATGCTCATGAACCAGACCATATGCGTCCAGGTCAATCCCGGTGGTTCATTGAGCGATGGTTCGCCATTGACATGCGGAATCAGGCATTCCAGTGAGAATCCACGTTGACCTGAGAGTGCGTCATATCGTTTCCAGGTTTGACTGGATCGCAGCAGGTTCTGAGCTTCGACTTGATCGACGACATCCGGTTGCCCGAGATTCACCATCAGAATTGGCAGGCAGACCAGAATTGCCAACGCAAAAAGCAGCATGTTCCGCCATGCATTGGTGTTTTTAGGTTCACTTAACGCAGCCGTCTGGCGAGAACCGTTGCTGTAGTCATTGCCTTGACATTTATTACCCGTAGTTGAGCTGTTCGCGGATGCGGCGGTTTTGGAACTGGCAGGGGTTTGAGATTTTACAGATTGAGGTTTTGATTCAAGTTTCTGAGGCGCAGCAGGACTCACATCGTCTGGCGCGTTAGCCAACTCGTAAGTCTCTGGGTCTGAATGAGAAGGTTGTGGCTTCAAAATATCGCCTGATCCCTCGATTCTTCACTGAAATCCAGAATAGGATCAGCTTAGGTATTGGCCTTGGCACCGCGACGCAGCAGGGCATGTTCAAGCTTACGCATATGTTCCTTGACGCGGCTTTTGCGATCGTCGTCCATTTCCCGATGACCGAATCGGATTTCGTAGAAAATTTCCGTAAGTGAGATAACCGGGTTAAAGCGGTTGGGGTTGGCTTTGGCCAATTCACGTGAAAAGTCCAAAGGACTTTGCCAGATGGGTCGGATGTAGCCGTTACGTTCAAGTGTTTCCAGCATCGACAGATACCATTTCAGCCGCTTAGCCAACGCTTTACGATCCTTGCGGGATAGGCGTTGAAGTTGAAGCGCGGTCAGGCGGCGTTTCTGCACCACGATGGTATGAATCAAGCTGGCAATCACCACAATGATCAGGAAAATGATCACACCCAGAATTGAGTAACTGAGCTTATCGAGCTTGAGTGTTTCGGGAAGCTTCTTAAACCAGTCGAGGACTTTGACCAGATGCTTGTTGGGGGATCGCGTCACGGCCTTGAGTGTATGGGTTGCACCACTGACCATCTGCTTCTGACGCTTGGCATCATAGGAGACGACTGTATCAACCCACATGAATTCCATGTACTCATAGAACTCACGCAAGGGATCAATCGCACTGCGGTTTTGAGTATGTTCAGCTTGGACTCGATCAGGCGGGGTCGCATCAAAGACTTGCCATAAGCCGGGCTTGACCTCGACTTCCGTCCAGGCATGTGCATGGATCGGACGGGCGACATAGTATCCGCCAAAGCGGTTGTACTCACTGACTCGATAGCCGGTAATCACTCGGGCGCGAATGTTGATTGAACGCGCCATGGCAGTAAGACCTGCAGCAAAGAGTTCACAGTGACCGGCCTTGGAGGTAAAGAGGAAACCTGTGATCGGTTCACGATCCTTAGCCAGGTCGACTGGATCAAGCTGATAGGCGAAATTCTCTTTGAGGTATTTGGCTAGGAAAGAGATGACCTGGAATTTTTCGTCATCAGAAAGATTTTGGCCGTTGACTTTATCTTTAAAACCGTTGTTCTTGAGAATCTGCTGAGTGTAGTTGGCGATGACCAGTTTCTGGCGACGTTCACGCCAACGCAGTGCGTAGTTTTCTTCATTAAAACGTGACCGGCCATAATGCACACCCTGAGTCACCTGCCCGCTGGAGGTGTCGATTTGGGGGTAGGACTCAAAGAACTTTTCATCGGGATTGATTGGCGCTCGGATGGTGTAATGCAATGCCCCGCGGAAGGTCTTGGAGGTATTGAATTGATGGTCGAGAATGTTGAACTTGATCTGCTGTTTATCCAGATCCGCACTGGAGAAATAGACTGTGGGTTTGTCTTCAAACGAGAAAAGGTTGCTCGCATCCGAACCACCGCGCTGGGTGATTTGCAATTCGTAGTACGGACCGATGGATTCTTCTTTGGCCAGTTGTGCAGGCACGGAGATGTCACGGTCGTACTCCCGCAGATCGGTACGTGTCCAGTTGTGTGATGAACTGGAGTATTCGTCCATCGTCGCACCACGCAACAGGAATGAGAAGTCTGGATCACTGTTGTGGACTGACTCGCCGTTTTCGGTGAGTTTGACATATAGGGCAGGTGTCAACGGGCCGGAGTTGATGGGCTTGCCATCGAGGGTGATGGTGGTGTTAAAGCCTGCACCATTGGACTGGCCGTAGCCTTGCCCGAGATTGGGATTCAGTTGGGATTGGCCGGTTCGGGGTATCGCCAGGAAGACGAACACGGCCACGAAGCAGCAGCCTGCACCAATGACCATCGCCACGCCACGGAACTGCCACTTATGCCCGCGACAGACCACGGCTTTGGGACGTGGTAAGTCCATGTGAGCCGGGGCAGAGATGCGGTTGGCATCAAGAACCAGGTCACTGGTCGCTTTAAGGTGAAACAGCAGCAGCGTAAACAACGCCAATACGCAGTACGCTGCCAGAAGCACACCGAAAATCATGGACACCGTCAAGACGCTGGCGCCGATCATCTGCATGAGACTGAGTACCAGGATTTCGCCGTACTCGCGATTGGTTTTTTTTGCGTAGAGCAGCAGGATTTGCAGCCACATGGTGAAGTGACCCATCGCGCCGATGATCTGACCGTGTTGCCACCACAAGTCCACCAGCAACCAACCCACTGCTGCGACCGCTCCTGGGAGAATGATCCACTGCGGCAGGGGTTTACCGGTAGGGCCTTCAACCACATACCAGCTTAGCGCACCCAGGGCGCCTGCAATGAGCAGCATCCCCGGGTTGGGTTCAGCCATGCAAAAAGCGACGATCCCAAGAAGCACCTGTGCAAAGACCAGTCGCCGGAAAAGATAGATCACGCCCATGTCATGCACCCACCTTTCCGAATTCTTGACGCTTGGTCATCGTGGTGACCTGTTTGTTGAGTACGCTGGATGAGCCGTCTTCAAATTCCAAGACGAATGATTGCATTTCATCAGCACGAAGCACCTGTGTCTGCGGACCATCCGGCACGCAACCGTGTTCGCCTGACTGGATCACCACCGAAGGCACGCCGCTAAGGGAACTGGTGGTTTTCATGGAGTTGTCCAGATACTTCAGGTCCAGTTGTGACAACGCTTCGAGCATGCGTGTTCGATGCGGAAGCGAGTGATGCACTGGGAAGGGGACCGCAGGCACGCCGATGACACTCAGGCCAATCTGATAGCCGTGTAAATACGCATCACAGGCAAGGGAAGCAGCCAGGCAGATGCAGCGTTCATGAAGCATTGTCTGCTGTTGTTCCAATGAGACTTGCTTTTTCTTTTTGCCTTTACCAAAGAGTCCGCCAAGCATCCCGCCGGACTCACCCGCGGCTGCGAGTTTGTCCTGATCGTAAGTCAGGTCCAGCACCATGGTGATCTTCGGCGGACTGGGTTGGGTCATTTCACGGCTGATAAGCTTGCCAGCGCGGGCGGTCCGTTTCCAATCGACCACCTTGAGGCTGTCGCCTGCGCGGTATTCACGGAGTCCGAAGAACTCTTCCTGGCCACCGGCTTTTTCAAGCTTCTTGCGACCATGCGGGTCAGCATCACTCAGGCGATATAACACATGACGATTGATACGGAAAAGCTGCGGGTAGACGAGCATTTGTGAGGTCTGCTCAAATTCAAGCATCCGTCGGATCACGCCAAAGGGGAAGGATGTGTAGACCTGAATTTTTTCAAATCGCAATGCGCCACGACGAATCGGCCAGCAGGGGGCTTCAGCCTGGACACGTTGATTGGGACCAAGGTGCAAGACCCATCCATGGGGCAGGCCTTTGAGTTTGACCGGATCATCGACCAGTGGCCCGGACTTGCGCCAGCCGTTACTGCCACGCCCCCAGGCTTCCCGGACAACCAGTGAAAAGACAGGCATGAATCGTTTGTGATTAACGATCTGGTATCGGATGGCAGTTGATTCACCTGCCACGCCATGACTGGGCAAAATGCGTTGGACGGTAATCCCGCGCATCATCTGCCAACTGATAATGGTGGAGATAAATAACGCACCGATCATCAGGCCAAAGGCGCCAAAGAGCAGTGGTGAATTGGTATAGAAAGCGACTGAGAGGATCAGCAGCGAGACAATGATAAACATCATCCCACCTGAGCCGAATTGAATGCGGCTTTTGGGAGGTTTTATGCTGCTGTAGCGTCCTTGTTGCATGCGCGAACCTCTACCCGAAATTACTGAGCCATGAATCGATCTTTAAGTTGCAGGGATTCCTTGAGAATGTCCTGCGGCGGTGGTGGTCCGGCGGACCCCGTTGCCATGATAACCAGCAAACGCTTTTTCGCCGATGGCAACTTGAGCGTTTGCCAGATATTGCGATGCTTGGGGGCGGTGATCAGGATTCCAAGGTCATATTCCTGGAAACTGCCGGCGCCCATGGCATCCACTGGCATCACAAAATCACCATTCTCGTCGCTGACCACTTTGCCAAGTCGTTGGGGCGAAATGGATGACGGATCAAGTGTCAGTTCAATACTGGCACCTTCCAAGGGTTCTGCACTTAAACGCTTGTCATTTGCATTAACCACAAGGACTTGGGGCGTTTTACCTTCCACGATGCGACCTTGGAGTTGATACGGACTACAGCCTGTCATCACAAGGCTCAGTAAGACCACGCATGCCACCACAACGGATACAGCACGGCGGCTTGATGCCCAACCGATGTGATCCTGCTGCAATTGGCCTGTGTGATTTGCGTCCATTATCCCTCTTTGACGGCCTGATCCGTATCGTCGTCCTGTTGCTGAACTTGTTCCTGCTGCGGTTGATCAGATTCGGTCACTTTATCTTCGTTTGACTCAACTTGAGCTTCGTCTTCGACCTGCGTGACGGTATCGGCTTTGTCCTCGGTCTGCTCAGACGGGGCCTGCCCATCGTCAGCCAACTCGTCCTTGGCAGGGATCAACGCACGCGGTTTGGGCGGGCGAAGTTCACCGGCATTGGGCAGGTCTTTGAGCGATGCCAAGCCGAACACTTCCAGGAATTGTTTGGTCGTGCCATAGAGCATCGGACGGCCGATTTCCTCAGCACGTCCGACAATCTTGACAAGATGTTTTTCCATCAAGCTTCGCGCGGTTTCACCACTGGAGACACCACGAATCGCTTCGATCTCAGCACGGAGAATCGGTTGCTTATAGGCGATGATGGCCAAGGTTTCCATGGCAGCAGCGGTGAGTTTGTTGCTTTGACGGGATTTGTGCAGGTTGGCTAATACCTGTGCATATTTGGGCAACGTCACAATCTGATACCCGCCAGCCAACTGCTCAATACGGAAGCTTCGCCCTGAATCGTTGTAGATTGCGTTGAGTTCGTCAATCGCTTCACGGATAGGCTTGGTTGCCACGCCCCCGAGAATTTCGCTGAGCTTCGCTGCACTGATCGCACGGTCGGTGGTCATTAGCGCGGCTTCAAGGCGCAACGGCAAGTCCTCAGGAACCGGCACCTCTTTGTGGGGCTTGGCCGGTTTCTCAGTTGCGTCAGCCGCGTCTGGTTGAGATTGTGTCGCCTCATTGGGGGAATCCTGATTCTCTTCTGTGACACCTTGGGCATCATCAGATACAGATTCAGCAGCTTCCGTGGAGGGCGGAGTTTGTTCTGTCATGGCAATATTGTAGATCAAACAGGCTTTATTTGCCCATATTTTAGCATCAATTATGGCATCTGGACGCGGAATACGCATAGCGTCCACAAGTGACGCGAACGCTTGGCTTCAAAACTCACCAGACCCTCTTCACAGAGTTTGGTCAGCGGCTCGATAATATCAGTCAGTTCCTTGGAAAACGGGATACGAAACGCACCGATTTCTTCGATTTTCTGACCCATGTACTCATTGGCAGCATCAAGGATACGCTGGACATTCGACAGGCTGGAAGTCGCAAAGTACAGAACGCCACCGGGATTAAGGTGGTTTTTGACATTCTGGAACATCCGAATCACGACGTTGGCACCATCTTCACCACCCGTGGGAACCGCAGAGGGATACCAACCCGCAGCACGACCGGGAAGCTCAGCAATCCCAGACACATCATTGACGATGATGTCAAACTTCTGATCTTCAATCGGGCTAAACAGGTCACCACAGTGAACTGAAACTTTATCACCAAGACCGTGACGTTCGACATTGCTTTTGGCAATTTCAGTCGCCAGGGGAACCACATCCACTGCGGTTACTTTTGAAGCGCCATGCTTGGCCATGTAGATAGCGATCGGCCCACATCCACATCCCAGATCCAGTACCTGCTTGCCCTCGATATTTTCAAGGGTCTGAGCAATGCGGCTGGTCGTCAGATTGGGGCAGAAAACTTCACTGCTGGTTTGCAGTTCCAGTTCCAGATCACCAATCTGAAAAGTTTGAACTTGATCCGACATATAAATTACTCCAAAGTCTGATGTACAGGGACTAGATGGTACCCGCAATTGACCCATAGGCCAACTCGGTTAGGACATCCAACACTGATTTTAATACGTGATCTTAGCGTAGTGGTTCAAGTGATACCGCAAGCGGAGAGATGACGACTGTCTGGCTGGACTGATTGTCATCTTCATCGGACACAAACACACTGCTGTAAGCGATTTTTCCGTCCGGCAAAGTGGCTGACAAATCATAAAGTCCGCAAAAGACACGAGTGATAAGACTGCCCGAGGAATTGGTTTTAAGCTCACCACGTGAAATCCAGGTTTGAGCAAACAGGTCATCGACCACCAAACCCATTGCTGTGAGCTTGCCGGTTGGGTCGAGTAATGGATGTGACACCACGGTGTCCAAATCACTGGCAGTGGGCATCCCAAAGTAAATCGCGGTGACACTTTGATGGGAGTACAACAGGATCAACGCATTGCGAACCGCATTACTGTCACAAGCTGCTGCAAACGTCAGATTCGACACCACGATGGGGACATTGAGCTTTGCTAACCAATCCAGCCCGCTTTGCAGACGTTGGGGTTGGACATCCGCAGGGATATGCAGACTCACCGACCATTGCTTGATGGGCACAAATCCCTTTTTGAACTGACTCATCCGGGCGACCGCCTGCTGGACACGTTGCGGATCAAGCACATTGTCCATCTGCACTGCCATGGGGACTTTGGGGGCAAGAGCCGTGGCCTGCTCATACATCCGGCGAACCATCACCAAGCTCAACTGATCCTCAATCAATTGGTGGCCCAGTGTATGGCTGTAAATGTCAAAAGCGATCACACGGTTGGAAAACTGATTGAGTATCTGGCGTTGATGCAGCTCGACCGATGCCATCAAATCACGACGCCCAAGCAGGGCAGCCCAGTCGGCTTGATGGCTGGTATTGGCAGAAAACAGGCTCCCATACCGCACGGTCAGTCCCATGTCGTTGACCCAACTCAGCCAATATTTAAGCCGTCCCCAATCACCAAGACCCATCTCCGGTTCAAGTTGATCCCATCGTCCGATCTCGCCAAGGTTCACACTGTTAAACACTCTCAGCAGTGGGGCGGACAAATTCTGTTGGCCGATGATGTCATTGGGCAGTTGCCCCAACCCCACCGCAAAACCCAGGGGCATGGCATGCCGCCGCTGCGTGATTTTGACTGACACATTCCCAATAGGCTTTTGAGCCTGATCCAAGACCAGTACCCGCAGGTTCTTGCGTCGCATCTGATCAATCCGACCATGTGCTTCACGCTCCCATGTCGGCATTTCCTGGGCATCACTCTGATCACAGACAACTAACAAGCATAGCAACAGCAAGACAATAGCTGCGTTGGGATACAACGCTGATGCTTTGGTATAACGTCGAAATATGCTCAAAAACCAGCTTTTCAATTCAAAAATTCCAGTGCAGCTTCAATGCGCTCTACTGCGACATATCGACCGGACCGGGCAGATTTCTTTGCTGCTTTTGGACCAATGATGTGGGAAAAGCCAAGTTTCTCCGCTTCGCTGAGTCGTTGTTCGATGTGTTGGACGTGTCGAATCTCGCCCCCAAGCCCCACTTCGCCGATCATGCAGACGTTCCCATCGGAGATGCCCACCTGTCGATTGGTAAAGGCTCCGGCAATGGACATGGCGATCGCAAGATCCGCAGCAGGTTCAGCGACTTTCAATCCGCCAACCACGCTGGTGAAAATATCCTGGTCGGCTAATCGCAATCCGCCACGCTTTTCCAGCACCGCAATGAGCATCGCTAAACGACTCGAATCCAGCCCGCTGGACTTGCGTTTGGCGGACCCCAAAAAGCCGGTTGCCGTCAATGCCTGAAACTCCACCATCAGACACCTTGAACCTTGCAGCACCGGGCAAACCACACTACCCGCTTGAGGCTTGTACTCCGCAGCAAGCAATCCCGCGCCGTCCGCAACCTCCACCAAGCCCTCTTCGCACATTTCAAAGAGTCCGACTTCCAACGTTGTGCCAAAGCGGTTTTTGATCCCGCGGATAATCCGATGCGAGTGATACCGGTCGCCTTCAAAATACAACACGGTGTCTACCATATGCTCAAGTAGTCGCGGCCCAGCAAGCTTGCCTTCCTTGGTCACATGGCCCACGAGAATCACACAACATCCCTGAGCCTTGGCAAGATAAACCAACTCCAGACAGCAGGTGCGAAGCTGCGTAATCGACCCCGGCGCTGCTGCCAGGTCGGATTTATAAATCATCTGCACCGAGTCGATGATGACCACCGCCGGCTGAGTCTTGCGAATTTGCTCAGCAATCCTTGCCAGGTTCGTGTCCGCCAGAATCAGCAGGTGGTCTGCTTTTTTACTGTCCACGCCCAGACGTTCAGCCCGCAATCGAAGCTGTTGGGAAGACTCTTCACTGGTGACATAGAGGACGGTCTGCTTGGCACGGTTGAGCTTGTCAGCAGCTTGAAGCAGTAACGTGGACTTACCAATACCCGGGTCGCCACCAAGGAGAATCGCACAGCCGGGAACCAGTCCGCCGGGCAGCGCCTTGCCATCGTGATCCCGACCACCGAGCACACGATCCAGTTCACCTATACCCGTTGGGATTCGCATCATCGGCGGCTTGTTCGCATCGTCCTTGACGATCTGCGATAGCGGTTGGGCGGATGTCGTCATCGGCGATTGACTTTGAGCCGTCCCGCGATGCGCGTCAGTGCTATGCACCATTTCTTCAAGCGTGTTCCATGATCCGCAGTCCGGGCATTTACCTTGCCACTTGGGATGCATCGAACCACAGGAACTACAGACAAATTGTTTGGATACTTTGGCCATGTGTCTCGTCGTTTACTCGATTGAAATTTGTTGGCCAGTTGTACCACAGATACCCATCGATGACCACGGCAGGATCGTGTCAAGGCAGCTTCGTCATGTTAATACGCGCAGGTTAGGACGTGTCATGCGTTGGCTAAGTCGGATCATTTCAACAGCCAGTTATCCGTTCGGAATGGAGCGACAGGCAATCCATTTTTACCAAACAGATTGGCATCTTTGGGATTGTTGTCCCATGCGTAACGGATCGAAACAGGCTTGTTTATTTGCGTGTGCTTGATGCGGACGGTGCTGCCATCAATGTCGGCAGTTACAGGGACAAATTGCTGATCACTACCTGCAATCTCAAAACCACCCACGGGTTTGTTGTCCGTGGTCATCAAGCCATGATCTGCATGTTTAAAGTGGATGACGGTTTGATCGTTTTGTGTGGACAGGTGATCGTACAACGGGCTGTAGGGTTGGAGATTCGTTTTGCCATAGGTTTGTTTGAGTGCGATGTTGGCAAGACGTTGGCCGACAGGTTTCTTGTTGCCATAGTGAATCCATCGCGGGTCAGCGACGTCCAGTGTCACCACCATCGCCGTGTTGGGTAAATCCAACGCACTAGCCTGGGCTTCACGCAGATTTGCCAGCAGGTCGGTGTCGCTTTGTTTTTTGGTTTTCAATGGTGAATGCTGCACAAAGTAAAATGGCAAGTCAGGTTTGCCCCAAGACTGACGCCAACTGTGAATCAGACGATGAAACATGCTTTGATAAGCAACGGTATTGTGACGGTTGGCATAGCCTTGATACCAGAGAATCCCACGCATGCAATAGGGGATGATTGGCCAGATCATGGTGTTGTAACGCGTCGATGGATACCAGCTCTGTAAGTTTGGTGGTGTAGGCGTTTGGGGTTTGGGGGGCGTTTTTTTGCCTTGTTTTTCAGACGCTTTGGCTTTGACTTGCCATTGAGCGAGTGCTTTTTCGTAACGCTTTTGGGCGTATTGAGGCTTGTATTGTCGGACTTTGGTTGCCCATTTGTCCAGAATCGGTTTTGCTTCGGGGACAGCTTTTACATCTGCGTCGGACATCCAGACTTCGATGGGCGTGCCACCGACACTGCTTTGGATTAAGCCGACTGGAACGTCCAACTCATCAAGCAGGACTTTGCCAAAGTGATATCCCACAGCGGAGAAGCCTCCCCATCCATCCTGGAGGATTGTTTTTTCACTGCATAGTTTCCATTGAGCTTTGACATCGTCCTGAGGTGTGTTGGAAAGTGTGTTGGGGATCAGCAGCAGTCGCATCCGTGGATGGTTCATTTCCTTGAGCTGTTTCCAATTTTTACCCAGCGTAAATCGGATGCCTTGCTCCATGTTGGATTGACCGGAACAAAGCCACACTTCGCCGATGAGAATGTCGGAGATGTTCAAGGTATTCTGAGCTTTGACTGTCATTTCGAACGGACCGCCAGCTTTCATGGCAGTAAACGTGACGCGCCATTTACCGTCCCGATTCGCGGTGGTCGTTTGGGTTTGTTTATTGAGCGTAACCGTCACCGATTCGCTGGGATCAGCAAAGCCCCATACCGCTATGGGTTGGTCACGTTGGAGAACCATGTGGTCAGAAAATACAGCAGGCATCCGCACTTCTGCATATCCAGTTGAAACCATCAGTCCCAGAATCGACAACATAAAACCAGTGAACCAATGACAGTGAGTCATAGCAGGAAAACTTTCTCAATACTTCAGGAATAGGGTTGTTACAGCTTGGCGATGCAAGTGGTTTGAACCTGTCTGTTCCGATTCACCACCAAATCCAGAGATTGGTATTGGCTGTATGGGTGGTCAAATCATAATTGGTTGCTGAGGCATGCCCGTCAACAAAGAACACGTTTGCAGAGGCATTGCCCAGGTGACGAAACAAAACGGGTCTTGCCCAACTGGTCGTGCTCCAACTGTTGCTGTAGCGGTAGCCGTCGCTGGTGAATGTGTAGTCCAGATCGGCCACGCTACGATCTGCGCCGATAATGATCTGTGAAGGTTTGAGTACGACGGTGCGTTTGTATTTCCAACGCGAGTTACGCATGGAAAAGTTCAAGCCATAGGAGTTCTTGTTGCCGGTAAATTGGGATTTGTCCGCAGCAGGGCAGTTCATCACGCCATTGGGGTCGTTATGCTTGGCACCTGCAACGTAATCGCGGATGGTGAAAATCCAACGGGTGTCCCCCGTGGCATTGTAAACCTGCGTGAACGAGTCGCTGTTGTCATTGGCATAAGCGTGTTGGGCGACTGCTAATTGTTTAAGGTGCGATGCGCATTTGATGCTAAATGCACTGTCCCGTGCACGCGCCAAGGCTGGCAGCAAAATCGCAATGAGCAGGGCAATGATGGAGATCACTACCAGCAACTCTATGAGTGTAAAACCAGAATGATTGGCATGTTGTTGTATTGATCGTGAGTTCATGTGTGTCCAACCTTTTGCTGCGAATCAAGATTTATTTGACTGTGTTTTGACATGTGGACCCCATGCTGTTTCACCTGCATGCCACTGGCCTTGGATACAGACTGAATCAGGCAGCTTGCGGTGATTGTCTACTGCTTCAAGGAACATCTTGGCTGCAAGTTCGCCGATCTTGGATCGGTCTGTAACCACAGCACTCAGGCCAGGCCACGTGATGTCACATTCATGTGATTTTTCCAATGCAACTAATCCAAAGTCGTAACCGGGGCGCATGTTGATGTGTCGCATGGTATGTGTCAGACTCAAAGCAAATTGATGCCTCGTGGTGATGACTGCGACGTCCGGGGCGAGTTTGTTTTTGAGCTTCAATGGATCATGACCAAGCCAGGGCTTACTACAGGCGATGTCTTCATAGGCAAGATCGAACTGGCGGACCGCTTTCTGAAACCCGGCATAACGCTGGTCATGTGAGTAATGTGATGTATGCTCAGCATAGTCTAGCCAGATGAGTTTGCGATACCCAAGCGATGCCAATTGACTCACAGCAAGGTAGCTGTTGAATTGCTCGTCGCGCTGGATACAACCGGTGGGGCGATTGATGTCGGTATCCACCCACAAGCACAAGTCTGTAGATTTTTCAATACGTTCGTAAATCTCACGATTTGCTGCACCGTAGACCACCACACCATCGAGTAACTGTTCACGGAAAATCCGCGACTCACTGCCTGGCTCGTTGAATTGTTTAACCGGGATCACCGAGCAGACATAACCCCGCTCACATAGAAACGAATTAAAACCCATCATCGTTTCATAACTGTCCACACTGCTAAACCAGGCGTCAGGTTTGATAGGCATGATCAGGCCCACATGATGGGTCTTCTTCGTCACCATCGAACGGGCTGCAGCGTTGGGGCGATACCCCAGCTCTTTGGCTGCTTCAAAGACACGATCACGTGTGTCCTGCTTGTATGGCTTGTCAGGGAGGTTGTTGAGAATATGGCTTACCGACTGTACGGATACACCTGCGGTTGCAGCAACTTGCTTGAGTGTGATACGAGCCATGTCAAAAACCTGCTACTTAAATTGAGAATGCCCGATTGATCATTAATCATATCGCTATGACACATAATCATAACGTTATGATAAATTCTAGCAGTCAGGTAACCCAAGTCAATTAATTACAGTAAAAGACTTGCCAAGGGGAATGGATTTGTTTTGTAAGTAATTTAATTGAAGGTGGATAAAATGTTTGTTGTGGTCAGGTTCGACTCTTGAATTTACTGGATGGCTCAAATAAGTCAGACAACAACTGCCTAGCGATGCCGTTCCCAGACCAGATGACTCAATTCCGGCACGATCAATTTTTCCATCGCCAGCTTGACCGCGTTTTGCGATCCAGGCATGGTGAAGATCATCGTGTTCCCAGCCAGTCCGGCAATCGCGCGACTGAGCATGGCTGCGGACTTGACCTGCTGATAACTCAGGACGCGGAACAACTCACCAAAGCCAGGCAGGGGTTTGTCGATCATCCGCTTGACCACTTCAATGGTCGTATCTCGCCTGGCGATTCCGGTTCCGCCAGTGGTCAAAATCACCTGGACATCGTCATCTTCGATCCATTGGGTGAGTGTACTGCCGATCTGTGCAACCTCGTCACGAACCAAAGCACGGTCAGTGATATGGTGTCCAGCAGACTCAAGCAATTCTGCAATGAGGTGCCCACTTGTATCGGTGTCCAATGTACGCGTATCACTGATAGTTAAAATCGCACACTTTGCATGGACATCTTTTGCGTTTTGACGATGTTCAGTAGTCGACATCTTGTTATACTCGCTCTCTTGAGAAGAGGGTTTACCACCACACCGCCGGGCACAGCTCCCTCTAAATAGCATGTTTGGCCACAGACATGCTACCGCAATCCACACCCCGTAGGGAATAGAGATTTTCGCATGGTCAAGCAGATGCTGTCGATATCCACACCCCGATTAAACCGTTGTTGGCTGATGAGCTTGTTTTTGATCTCGTTTTGCAGTCTGTCTATCGGCTGCCAAAACACAGGTATGAGCGAGATAGATCGCCAGACCAGTCAGACGATCCGTGATCACTGGACCAAGAGCATGGGGCATGAAGCATCCAAAGCGATGTACGACATTCCCATTGCCGATGCACCCAACGATCAACCCAAACGTGACATCACTCAAACGGATCTACCTTCAATCAACCCGCAAGCCAACGTCCTGCCTGCACGAACACGTACCAAAGCTGATCCCGACAAACTCGGCCAACTCTTCATTGACGATATGTCCCAAGCCCGGGAGTTGGACCTTCAGGCACTGCTTGGTTTTGCCATTGCCAACAGTCGCGATTACCGCCGTCAAAAAGAGTCGCTGTATATTGAAGCACTCAACCTGCTCATGGAAGAACATCTTTGGGGACCCCGTTTCTTTGCTGAGGTCTCTGCGTCGATTGATGGCACACCAGAGTCCGGCGATTACGATCAGGCGCTGACCGTCGTCAACTCGTTTGGTGTCACCCATCGACTTCCAAACGGTGGCAGCATCTCAGCTACGGCATTGGTGAACTTCGTCAACCTTCTCCACGATGCATCCAGCGGTTCAGGTGAAGGGCAGGATGCTTCGATTACCCTTGAAGCTTCCATCCCGTTGCTGCGTGGTGCAGGGGATGTGGCACGCGAGAGTCTGATTCAGTCACGTCGTGATTTAATCTATGCTTCGCGAACCTTTGAACGCTATCGACGAGAGTATCTGCTCAACATCTCTACGCGATACTACGACCTGATTCGGCGGCAGGCAGAAATTAAAAACCGTGAACGCCAACTCAAAAGTTTCGAATGGCTCAGTGACCGTATGCAAGCCTTGGCAGGTGCAGGTCGGCAAGCCAACATTGAAATCCCCCGTGCCGAGCAGCAGGTGCTCTTTGCAAAGAACTCGCTGATTAACAGTCAGGAATCCTACGATGCTGCACTTGATGCACTGAAATTGCAGATCGGCATGCCGATGAATCAGGCGCTGATTATCAAGCCCATTGAACTGCAAATTCCCGAACCGTTTTTGGAACCTGAAAAGGCCATCACCACTGCCTGGGAATATCGCCTGGACCTTCAGACCAGCCGTGATCAGGTAGACGATGCAGGCCGAGGTGTCCGCAATGCCCGTAATGATTTGCTGCCGGACTTGGATATTGATGCGTCCCTGGGGCTAAACACCGATTCGAACAAGACCAATGCGGGCGTCGATATTGAAGCAGGTGACAGTGACTATTCCCTGGGGATGACCTTCGGGGCGCCACTGGATCGACGTCGTGAAAAGCTCCAACTCCGTAAGGATATTATTGAGCGTGAACGGTCATGGCGAAGCTATACGCAGCAGCGGGATCAAGTTGCCTTGGAAGTCCGCCAATCCATCCGCCGGATTCAGCAGGCACGTTTTACACTGTCCTTGCAACAACGAAATATCGATGTCTCGGCCAAGCGTATGCGTGGTGTTGTGCTTCGACTTCGCTCACTTGGACCACGGGACTTCATTGAAGCGCAGGACGACTTGCTTGAAGCTGAAAACACCCGTGACTCGGCGTTGCGTGACCTGCGGGTGAGTATCCTCCAATACCTGTTAAGCACCGGACAGTTGCGCGTTGATAACTCCGGCCAATGGAAAGCGCCAGTTAATCTTGTTCAAATGGAAGCTGGCACCCAAACGGCGTCCCCCCAGCAGATGCTCAATGACTCTAAATCAACTCAGGATAAACTTCTGCAAGAAGCTGATGAACTTCTCAAGAAACAGAATTGATACCATGATGCAAAATCATATGTTCAGCAATACAAGTTCCAATCGCAATCAATTAGCCATCCGACATCGTGGCGGGGTGATGATATGGATCGTCCTGCTCATCATTGTCGGAGTCCTTGGCGTCGGCGGTTGGTTGGCATACCGTTCGTTTACCAAGCCCTCTGCCAGTGCGCTGACTGCTCAGTCACTTGCAACCCATCGCGTGACCCGTGGCAGTTTCGACATGGTGGTCATAGCCAACGGTGAAATTGAAGCCAAGAACAAGGTTGAAATCAAAAACCAGGTGGACGGCACGACCACGATTCTCGAAGTCGTTGCCGAAGGCACCATCGCCAAGAAAGGTGATGTCCTGATTCGATTGGCAGATGATGAAATTCGCAACAAGATCGAGCAGGAAACTCTCAGTGTCGAACAAGCTCGTGCTGATAAACTTGCTGCTGAGCAGGATCATGCCATTCAGAAAAATGAAGCCGAAAGCGATCTTAAAGCTGCGGAACTCAAACTCGAATTAGCCAAGTTGGATCTTGAAAAGTGGACCCGTGGCGATGATCCCAAGAAGACACGGGAACTGGATGTCGCAGTCCAGAAAGCCACCCGCAATCTCCAACGTGCCAAGGAAGAACTCGAAGCATCCGAGCAACTCTACAAGGAAGATTTCATCTCCCAAAGTGAACTCGAAGATGATCGCCTGGACGTGATCGAAGCGGAATCGGCGTTAAAGACCGCGCTCTTGGATGTGGAGGTTTACAAGAAATACACACGACCCAAGGAACAGAAAAAAGTTCAGTCTGATGTCGATGAAGCAGGTGCTGCACTTGAACGTACCAAGCGTCGCAATGAGAGTAAACTCGCTCAATCCACAGCAAAACTCCAAGGCAAAATCCGCACTTTGTCACTCCGTGAAGAGCGTCTTGAAAAGCTCGAAGAACAACTCGAATTCTGTATCGTCAAAGCCCCACAAAACGGCATGGTGATTTATGCCACCACCGTTGGCGGGTGGCGTCGACGGAATGATCCCATCGTTCAAGGTAAACAGGTTCGCAAAAATGAATCCCTGATCGTGCTCCCGGATACCAGTCAGATGATTGCATCGGTGAAGGTCCATGAATCACTTGTCGGTCAGTTGTCCAGTGATCAGAAAGCCATGGTCACCATCGACGCCACGCCTGACAATCCCATCGAAGGCAAGGTCTACGAGATCGGCGTTATGGCGACCAACGGCGGATGGATGAACCCCGACCTGCGTGAATACACCGTCAAAATTGACCTGCCACCCAGTGAAGGGGCGGAACTTAAACCTGCTATGCGTTGCTCAGGACGTATCCTCACCGGCAGGGTTGAAAATGTTCTCTTTGTCCCCATCCAATGCGTGGTCACCGTCGGTAAGCAGAGCTTTGTCTACACCCGTAAAGGTGAAAAAACGACCCGTCAAAAAGTTCAAATTGGTCAATCCAATGAAAGCATCGTTGCCATCACTGAAGGACTCACAGAAGGTGACCGCGTCATGATGGTCCCGCCTGCACAAGTCGAACAAGCTGGCAAGAACAAACCCGGCATGGATGATCCGCAGGGCGATGACAAGCCAGAGACCTCTAAACCTGCTCAACCCCAAGGCCATGCCCCAGACGCAAAATCAAATGACCAAACCCCAAAGCCCAAGACCAGTCAAGCCAAAGCGGATCAACACAAAGTCTCCGCTGTTGACAAGCAAAAGGGCTAAGTCGCAGTCGCCATTGTTGGCAACGTTACAATCTCAAACCAAGGATATAGATGATGCCCTCCATGATTCGATTGATGTTATCCATACTGGTTGTTTGCATAAGTATCAGCCAACTTCATGCACAGGATATTCAAGTTAAAGACGGGCAGACAATCGCTTTTCTGGGGGACTCCATTACACAATTCGGGGCGCATAGCGGTTGTGGTTATGTCCGACTTGTTGATTACGGTCTCAAAGCCAACGGCATTGAGATTAAACGTGTCAATGCAGGAATCAGCGGGCACAAATCCAACCAGATGCTTGAACGTCTGGAAAAAGATGTCCTGAGCAAAAAACCAGATTGGCTGACACTTAGCTGCGGTGTCAACGATGTCTGGCACGGAAAACGAGGCGTTAATCTTCAAGACTACAAAACCAACATCACCAAGATTGTTGACCAAGCCCAAGCTGCTGGTATCAAGGTCATGATCCTCACTTCGACGATGATCCGTGAACAGGCAGACAATGACTTGAACAAAAAGCTCGCCCCTTATAACGATTTTCTCCGGGAGTTGGCCAAGCAAAAAAACTGTCTATTAGCTGACCTGAATCGTGACATGCTGGTGATGGTCAACACAGCGCCCGATGCAGTTGGCAAGACCGGTTTGGTCGCAACCAGAGATGGTGTGCACATGAATCCGTTGGGCGATGAAATGATGGCTAAAGGAATTCTGCGAAGTTTCGGGTTAAGTGATACGCAATTAGCCAAGGCACAGCAAGCCTGGCGAAACGATAAATACAAGAGTCGTATGCAAATGTTTATCAATCTGTCCATCGAGGATTACGCCAAGCTTCAAGCCGCTGCCGCAGATAAAAATATGACTGTCGAAGCGTATGTCAGTGACCTTGTGGATCAGCAGATTGTCAAGTAATTTTTTTGCAGGATCACTTAGACGATTCAAACTTCGGGTACTTATACAAATCGCCTGAGTCCTCAGCGATGTAGAGATCGCCATCAATCATGACGATGCCTTCCTGATTGGCACCGCGGACTTTGTGCCACTGTTTGATGATTTTCCCATCACGTGTCAATGCAACAAGGATGTTGGGTTTATCCCAAAGCGCAAGCAATCGGTTGTTGGCATGATCCCATGTCAGGCCAGCAAGGTCAGTGTGCTCGGGCAGTGGCGTGAAGTGATCCAGATAGGTTGAGTCGGTTGCGGTACTGCTGGACTTGATGGGCAAACGCACACGATAAATGCTGCCAGTTTTCTGGTATCCGATGTAGAACAGTCCACCTTCAGGATCATTGACATCGGGCACAAATGCGACAGCTTCGATGCCTTCGTTACCGGCATGGGGCAGGATGTGTCCGAGTTTGAATTGTCGGGTGTATTCTTGGGTGACGATGTTGTATTCGATGAGGGTGTTGGGGCGTTCGGTGCCGATGTAGACGAAGTCGGTTTTGGGGTCTGCGATGGTGACGGCTTCAAAGTCGGTTTTGACATTGACCCGAAACGGCTTGTTTTGAAAGCTGCTCCCATCGATATTCATTGTTGCTGTCTCGCCATCATCACCGACCATGACCAGTTTTTTGAGTCTCGGATGCCATGTCAAACCACTGGGTTCAAAACCGCGGGGCAGTTGGCCTTTGGGTTTGTGTTGGGCAATATGAATTGGCTTGGACTTTTTGGGGAATTTCAAAACCGTCTCTTGAGCATGTAGACTTGGTATTCCCATGCATAATACCAAAAGCAATAGCCAATATCCGGTGGCGGTGTGTGTCATGCCAATATGCTGGCGTGTTTGGCGTATCAAGGCAAGGTGAGAAATTGATTAGCGCGTCACATGGACTATCATGCCCCAATGAGGAGTATCAGTATGCGACGATCCATTTGTGGTATTTTAGTTTTGGCTTTGATGACTTTGGCTGGCTGTGAGTCTCTGCCGGTGGCTCAAAAGCCTCAGCAAGCTGATATGTCTGTCAACCATGGCTATGCGCTTTTGTACGACACGGTCAGTCAGGTTTCACAAGTCGACAAAATTCTGTATCTCAAAAAAGCTGACAAACCCGTGTCTGAATTGCTTGAGGAAATTGCTCAACTCACCAAGCAAGCCAAAACAAAATTGGACACCTTTGTCAAAGAGGATGCAGCCCTTGGATATGACAAGGATGGATTGCCAGTTGCTGAAGTGGCCAGCCGTGAAGCCATAAGCAGTGCGACCACTAAAACAATTCTCTTTTCCAGTGGCAAGACGTTTGAATTCAATATCCTGCTCTCACAACATCAGGCATTGAATTACATCATCTACATGTCACAGACATTAGCCAAGCAAGATAGCAACGACAGCCGCAAGACCTATCTCAAGCAATTGTCCAAAGACGCAGAACCACTTAACCAACGTGTGTTGGCGTTGCTGCGTGAAGCGTATGTCAATTCGTGATTCAGATCAGTTACAGGTGGAAGTCGCGATTTTTTTGAGGATCGCATCTCTGGTTTGAAAGCTTGTGACTTTCTTTGCGACTTCTTTGGCATGAGTAAACAGGCAGTCATCAATGAACCTCTCTGCAACGGTACAGGCAGCTTCATCACGCGTTTGAAAGCTGGTGATGCCCGTGATGGCGCGTAACGCATACTTGGCGTTCTGACATTGTGCAGCGTCATTGGCAATGTCAGCCAAGACCTCGTCACGTGTTTGAAAACTGGTGATCCTTTGGGCTGCTTCGAGTCTTGTCTGGAACTCTTCATTGCGGGGGACTTGCGTTTTATCTGGGCAAGTGTCACAAGGAATTGGCGGAAGCCGATCCGCAGGTGGGGTGGTTTCAACGTGCACGATGCAGCCTGTTGCAAAAAACATCGTCAGCAATGTGGTGATCAGAATTTGAGTTTTCATAAGGCCTCCCGGAAGTATTGATATGTGAATTAACGCATGTATTGTAATTCAAATCATGCATGTTGGCGATCATTAATTACTTCTGAATTCGTATCAAAAACATCCAATATTCATCCGGTATAGAATGCATTTGCATGTCATTGATCAAACCCCATGGAGACCATTCATGTCAGAAGCCCAAATGAACATTCCATTGAACAAAAAAACCGCACCGGTTTTGGTGATTGCGATCCTGCTCATTGGTGGGGCGATCTATTATCACAATAATAAGCCGCGCGAAGTCAATGAGCATTTAAAAGAAATGGTGATCAAAGAATTACAGGTGCGTTACCACGCAGCGCTGCTCAAATACACACAGAACAACAAGAACACGATGTCCGAAGCGGAGTTTAAACAAGCCAGTGCCAACAGTGATTTGACGGGGCGGGTGACCTTCCCCAAAGCGGTTTTGAAAAAGCATCCGACACGTGAAAGAGTATATGTGTTGAATGTGGATATTCTCGTGGATGGTAAGCCGCCGGTGTTTGGTAATCCCAGTGAGAAGTATCATGTCAAACGACACAGTGATACGCGGTGGGAGATATTGCCGTATTGATTAGTCAACAAATATGCACTGGTGATTCCAGTGTTATTGCTTCTCTCGTTGTCTGGCAGATTTCATGCCTTGTTTAACACGTTCTTTTGATTCGACTTTGTCCATTTTACTGACGGTGGGTTCGTTGGCTACCTTATCATTTAGAGTCAGTGTGACGTGGATGGCAAAATGATCCGAGCCTGGTGTAAGTTCTCGTTTGAGATCATGTAATTTGTAACTTGGTGAGACAAAAACATGATCCAATGGATAGCGCATCAACCAATATTGCGCGTGGTAGGAATGCAAGAGTCTTCGCCCAATGCGAGGGTCTTTTAAACCACTGATCCGTTTGAAGAGTCGGGTGGTGTGAGACCATGCGACATCATTAAAATCACCAGCAACAAGCCAATGAGCTGTCGGGTCTTCTTGGATCCTATTGGCAATCTTGATCAACTCGGCATCTCGAATCCAACTGTCAAAACGTGAGTCTTGTTTCTTGTCTTGTAATCCCGGAGGCGTGGGATGCAAGCCTGCATACCGTATCACTTGGCCGTTGGTTAATTTGATATCTGCAAAAATGCTGGCTCGATCTTTGAAAACCAGATGCTCGATGTGGTGGTCAATGATTTGATGTTTTGACCAGAGTGCAAGACCTAAACCATTACTGCGGATTGCTTGAATGTGATACTTGTATTGGTTTTTGAGTTCATTGAGTTGGTCATGCCAGGGCTGGTCAATTTCGATTAACAGTAGCAGATCGTCATCGACATGTTGCAATTTTTCAACCGCTTGTTCATGAGATTGGTTGTCATACATGAGATTGATAATGGCGGTTTTGATACGGGGTTCTTCGGACGTTTTTGCTGTTTGGACTTCTTTGGGCCAGATAAATGTGAATGGCAGGATGCGCCTCAGCAGCCATAGACAGCAAAGCAGGACAGCGATGGCATTGACGGTGAGTAAGTTGTCCCACTGTTGGTTTTGGGCAGACATTCCCAACAGGATCAGAGTGATGAGGCCGATACCTAAAAATTGGACTTTGGGGAAGTCCCAAAGGCGTATCCACCATTTGCCAGTGGGTATCAAAGGTAAGAGTACTGACGCGATAAGCAGGAGCGTCAAGCCTCTGATGAGCCACAGTAGTAACAACAAAATCAAAGTGTCCATGAAAATAGATTAGCAGGGGAGAGGCAGATCGGACAGTGAGTTGATGTTGTGTTGGATAATGGATGATTAACACATCAATTGAAATTGGCTATGACATAAACAACAAGCCCGAAAGTCGGTGTGACCTTCGGGCTTGTGTTGTGTTTATTGTCCTTGCGATGGGTTTA
>DLCK01000080.1:0-72299 GCA_002480565.1 Phycisphaerales bacterium UBA7800
AACCCATCGCCGTGACAATAAATCTGACCTGAAAAGGGGTTCGATATGAAGTTCTCTGCTAAATCATTTGGATTGACCACCAAGATTGTATTGATGGTTGTTACTTTGATGATTCTGGTCGCTTTGGTTGTGAATGTGGTGTTCATCCGTCAATACCGAGATGGTATTACGCATGCGATGGTCGAAAAAGCAGCATCATTTACATCCGTCGCCGACCAGACCAAGAACCATGTCTCACGCTTGAATGCCATGGAGTTACTTGATGGCAAAGCAATCGGCGAAGAACTGGCTCAGGTTCGCAAAGATAAGTCTGACTATCGAGCATCTCGAGCATATAACGCAATCCCCGTGGTCTCCGGTTGGACAGCAGCTGGCAAAGCCGCCCAAGAAGAAGGATTGGATTTTAAGGTCATCGCATTTAATGCGCGTAACAAGGACAATACGCCAGCTCAAGGCAGCTTCCGGGCTCAGTTACTGACCGACCTTGAAAAGCAAGCTCAAACGACTGGCAATGACACGATCTATCGCATTGATAAAGAAGCCAATCAGTTGCACTATCTTCGAGCTATCCGTCTGACTGCTGATTGCATGACCTGCCACGGGCAGCCGATGGGTGTTAACGATCCGGACAAAGATGGTTTGGACCCACTGGGTTTCCCAATGGAAGGTTGGAAGGAAGGCGATGTACATGGCGCGTACGAAGTCATGTTGCCCATGTCCATCGTTGACAAGCAGGTGGCCAGTTTTTCATTCACCAGCACTGCTTTGGTCATTGGTCTGATTATAGGTGCGGTGGCACTTGTGACCTGGTTTACTCGACGCATTCTCGGTAAGCCACTTAAAGAACTGATCAATGTGATGGATGAAATTCAGCAGACCAGCAACCTGACTTTATCGGCTCATGCAGAAGGTGAGGACGAAGTTGGGAAGCTCGGACGTCGCTTTAACAAAATGATTACGACCTTGCGTGAAACGCTTGGGCAAGTGCAAATGGCATCCTCTGAAGTCGCCAGCGCCAGTACGGAAATTGCAGCCAGTTCCGAACAGATTGCTTCGGGTATGCAGCATCAATCGGATCAGTCGACCAATGCCGCTGCCGCCGTGGAAGAGATGTCCTCGACGATTGTCGAAGTGGCTCAGCAGTCTGCTCAGGCCGTGAAATTTGCCAATGAAGCCGGCGAAAAAGCCAGTGATGGTGGCAAGGTGGTAGAAGACTCGATCAACAGCATGCGTAACATTCACCAGATCGTCAACGAGTCGGCCAAAGCCATTGATGAACTGGGGCATCGCAGTGAACAGATTGGTCAGATCATCGGCGTAATTAATGAGATCGCGGATCAGACGAATTTACTTGCACTTAACGCTGCGATTGAAGCGGCTCGCGCTGGTGAACATGGTCGCGGGTTCGCCGTGGTTGCTGATGAAGTCCGTAAGCTTGCTGAGCGAACCACCCAAGCGACCGAAGAAGTTTCAGCTTCCATCAAAGCGATTCAAAAGGAAACCAGTACCGCAGTGGATCGCATGAGCAGTGGCACCAAAACAGTTGAACAGGGTGTTGAGCTTTCGAGTAAAACTCAGGAAGCACTCGAAGCGATTGTCAGTAGTTCACAACAGGTGACCAACATGATTCAGGCCATTGCCGCCGCAGCCGATGAACAGTCCGTTGCTGCTGGGCAGATTGCCAGTAGTGTCGACAATATCAACATCGTCACCAAGCAATCTGCTGAAGGTGTCGGCCAAGCCGCTGAAGCTGCGACTCAACTTTCCAGTAAAGCCGAAACCCTCCAGCGAATGGTCGGTCAGTTCAAGATATGATCTGTTAACAATACAAGTACAACACAATTGGCAAATCACCTTCTGAAATGCAGAAGGTGATTTTGTTATGTCTGGGATAGTCTGGCACGATGTCCGACTCAGGATATGATTGATTCAGATCAGTTAAGACTTATACTGATTAATCAAACCGGTATGCCGGTTTAAGGGTTCAATGCCTGCTTGATGGTGTAGTTGCTAACGTGTTCACGTAATCAGGATGTCGCAAATCACGAACGATAATGGTTCATCAGGTGCTTTAAGCGATAAAGCCTATCAGTCGATTCGGCAGATGGTTTTGGAGTATGCCATTCCCCGAGGCAAACGAATCTCTGAGATGAAACTCGGCCAACAGCTGGGGATCAGCCGGACTCCGGTTCGTGAAGCGATTCAACGTTTGGCGCGCGAAGGCTTACTGGTCACTCGTCCGTCCAGTGGTACCTATGTGGTCGAGCCGGCTTCGCATGAAGTACACGACATTTATGAAGTTCGTCTGGCGATTGAGTCCATGACGGCTGCCAAAGCTGCTCGTCGCATGAAGCCTGCAGACATTCGTCAAATGCAAAAGTATGTGAAGCAGATGCGCAATGCCATCCATGCTTTTCGTAAAACAGGTGACTCAGTGATTACCGGCAAATTGCTGCTGGATTTTCATACCGCAGACCAGGCTTTTCATGATCTGATCCTGCAAGTCTCAGGCAATGATTTTGCGAAAACCATTGTCTCCCAGGCTCATGTCCGCCAATATGTTTTTGGCCAACAAAGCCACCATCGGGACCTGCATCATCTTTCGCAAGTGTTATTGTTTCATACCCGTATTGCCCGAGCCATAGCCAAACGAGATGCACGTCGGTCAAAACAAATGATGGCCAAGCACATACGCCAAAGCATGAATGATGCACTGGTACAGATCCGTTAAATGGGTGCAGATGTTGAATTTTGTAGAGGCGTTGCTGCACGGAATCGCTGGTATTTCAGTTGAAGTGACTTGGAAAAAGCGGGCTTTTGAATAATGATTTTCAGCCACGTTTTTTTAATCTGGCACGTCGTTCATCTTACGGATATGGTTTACAACATTTCAAGGTAAATAAGACATCATTGTCGTGTGCTTAAAATTTGTGCAGTATTTCATATAGTGACAGAATTGTGCATCATATTTGTGCTTTTGGTGATAGGATATCGGTTAATCCTGCCCAATATCAGCGCGGCATGATTATTGCATATCACAATGTTGAGATGGCATAGAGGTGTACAAATCATGAATTTTGAAACGTATGATCCTGAAGGATTCTATGACGAGTTGATTCAAAAAAACGGTTGTCCAAGAGAATTCGCCAAGATACTCACCCAGAGGCTTGGCGATATGGATGATGATGATTTGATCAAACGTCAAAAAGCCGCAGAAGCCGTATTGTTGCAAATGGGAATTACCTTCACCGTGTATGGTGAAGCCCAAGGCACAGAACGGATATTCCCTTTCGATATTGTTCCTCGAATTGTTGAGGCAAATGAATGGGACCATATCGAACGTGGTTTAAGACAACGCATATACGCATTGAATCAGTTTATTGATGATCTTTACCATGATCAGAAAATCATCAAAGACAAGATCATCCCCGAACACGTGATTCATTCTGGCAAAGCTTTTCGCCCAGAGTGTGCTCAACTCAATCCACCGCGTGGTATCTGGTGCCACATCACAGGATTGGATTTGGTGCGAGATGGTAATGGTGAAGTTTATGTTCTCGAAGACAATCTGCGTGTCCCATCTGGGGTTTCCTATGTCTTGGAAAACCGGGCAGTGCTCAAACGGACTTTTCCTGAAGTCTTTCAGGCAATGCATGTTCGACCTGTAGTGGATTACCCCAACAAGCTCTTGGAAACGTTGCAGTTTTTGGCGCCATCCACACTCACTGAACCCAATGTCGTGGTGCTTACGCCTGGTATGTATAACTCGGCTTATTACGAGCATTCATTCCTTGCTCAGCAGATGGGGGTTCAACTTGTCGAAGGTAGAGACTTGGTGGTCAACGATGGGTTTGTCTATATGCGGACAACCAAAGGGCTCGAACGTGTTGATGTGATTTACCGTCGTGTCGATGATGATTTTATTGATCCCAAAGTGTTCAGAAAAGATTCCATGCTCGGTGTACCCGGTCTGATGGATGCGTATCGTCAAGGGCATGTTGCCATGGCCAATGCACCAGGTACTGGTGTGGCAGATGATAAAGTGGTCTATGCCTATGTCCCGGAAATCATCAAGTATTACCTGGGTGAAGATCCCATTCTTCCCAACGTCCCGACTTATCTATGCTGGGATGAGAAAGACCGTAAATATGTTCTTGAACACCTCAATGAACTGGTGGTCAAACCCGCTAATGAGTCCGGCGGTAAAGGGATGCTCGTGGGACCGCATTCCACCAAGGCTGAGCAAGATGAATTTGCACAACTGATCAAGGACTCACCGCGAAACTACATCGCTCAACCGACTTTGAGCCTCTCGCGTGTGCCAACGCTCATTGACGATCACTTTGAAGGCAGGCATGTCGACTTACGACCATACATCCTCTATGGCAAAGATATTCACGTGATCCCCGGTGGATTGACGCGTGTAGCTTTAGAGAAAGGCTCACTCGTCGTGAACTCATCCAGAGGGGGCGGGTCAAAAGATACATGGGTACTTCAGCAGCCCAATGGCGTGCAGACCCAAAGCCAGTAGCTACAACTAAAGCATTCGTGATCATTTATTTGATTCCAAGCTTATTGACTCTTTGTGTTGTGCTAAATAGTGAGTTTGGACCGGTCTAAAATGTTCGTAAATTTAAACAATAGGAATTAAACATGCTCAGTCGTGTGGCAGACTCGATTTACTGGATGGGCCGATACATTGAACGCGCTGAAAACATTGCTCGTTTTATCAGTGTCAATCATCATCTGGCTCTGGACATGCCCGTAGAGGAAGAGGAACAGTGGGAGCCGTTGGTCACCGTTACAGGTGATATCGAGCTGTTCAAAAAACGCTATGGCACACCAACGAAGCAAAATGTCATTCAGTTTCTGGCATTTGATCCGCAGTATCCACATTCGATCCTTTCCTGTTTGCGTGCTGCACGCGAAAATGCCCGAAGTATCCGAGGTGGGCTCTCTACAGAAATCTGGCATCATCTCAATAGTATCTACCTGACTGTCAATCAGGTCGCTCAGCAAATGCTTAATCAGGAAGTCTCATACAATTTCTTTGATCAGGTCCAACGCAATAGCCATCTGTTTTCAGGGCTTTCCGACGACACCATGTCTCATGGCGAAGGGTGGCAGTTCCTTCGATTAGGTCGCTATATTGAACGCGCTGACAAGACTTCGCGGATGTTGGATGTGAAGTACTTCGTGCTGCTGCCTTCGGCAGAATATGTCGGCACCCCGTATGACAATATTCAATGGTCAGCAGTACTTAAATCAATCAGTGCACTTGAACCTTATAGACAACGCTATCACCGTATCAGTCCCAAACAAATTGTCGAATTCCTTGTACTTGATCGGGAATTCCCCCGTTCAATTTACTACTGCTTGGCATCAGCCGAAGATGCCATCCATCAGATCACAGGTTCAATGCCCGGCACCTTCCACAGCGCCGCTGAACGACAATTGGGCAAACTCAAGTCCGATTTGAGCTATACCGATATCACCGACGTGATGCGTGTGGGTATTCACGAGTTTCTTGATGAATTCCAGGAGCATTTGAATGTTGTCGGTCAGTCAATTTTTGAAACATTCTTTGCGGTTAAGCCGGTTCAATTAGAAACCGCAGTGGTATAGGAACCCATACGTCATGACATTTTGTATTGCCTTGAAAGTTCAGGACGGCCTCGTCGGGCTGGCTGATACGCGAATTACTTCCGGGACTGAACAGACCACCGCACGGAAAATGACAACCCACCAATTCAATGGTAACACCATGTTTCTCATGAGCAGTGGCTTGCGGTCTGTTCGTGATAAAGCCTTGACCTACTTTGATGAAGTGATTGAAGAAGGTGAAGCGGATGTCGATAAACTCTACAAAGCAGTCAATATATTTGCTGCCCAAATCCGACGCGTCGCCAAAGAGGATAAGGAGTCGCTTTCTGAAGCTGGCCTGTCGTTTAATCTCCATGCCATTGTGGGCGGGCAGATGGAACGGGACAAAGAGCACAAACTTTATCTGATTTACCCGCAAGCTAATTGGATCGAAGTCTCCGAAGGAACCCCTTATTTTTCCATTGGAGAATCTGCTTATGGCAAGCCCGTGTTGGATCGATGCCTCACACCTGACACATCATTGGAACGTGCATTGAAACTTGGGTATCTGTCGTTTAATGCTGCACGTGTGGCGGCAAGTGATGTGGGGTATCCTTTGGATGTTTCACTGTATCATGCCAAGACGCGGAAAATTGTTGAGTACCGATATACCGAAGCAGAACTTCAGCATGTTGGAGACTGGTGGCAGGAACGCTTGCGATCTGGCGTCGATCAATTACCTGCCGACTGGGTTAAAAGTGTGATAGACCAAGTATCATTATGACAGGTGCAGTACAATCTGCATAGCTGCGACACCACGTATTGCTGATCGTCAACTATGCGATATACCATACGACATACCACCCGCTACAGTTATGACCGGCCAGTCTATCTGCAACCGTCTATTATTCGATTGCGCCCACGTGTGGATGGCTACCAGCTTGTCGATGATTTCCAGATACGTATCAATCCGACACCTGCAGGCACTTCACAAAACAACGACCTTGATGGCAATGTCAACACCGGCATCTGGTTCCCGGCTCAGCGTCCGTTGGACTACCTGTCCATCGTCACCACATCGACTGTCAATTTGCTACGTGAAAATCCATATGATTTTCTGATTGACAGTCATTTTACCGGCCAATTGCCCAATACCTATGAGCCTTCGATTGCCAAGGCACTGTCGGTGGCGTTGACACGGGAAGATCTAACTTCCGTGATAACGGAATTGGCAAACCAATGGGCGGTTGAAGCTAACCATGATGCGATTGATTTTTTAACATTGATTACTTCACGATTGGCAAACGACATCACTCAAGTCATCCGGGATGATGGCTTGCCTCAAAACCCAGCTGTGACATGGCAAACGCGTACAGGTGCCTGTCGTGATCTTGCCGTGTTGATGATGGATATCTGCCGTAGTGTCGGACTCGCTGCGCGGTTTGTCAGTGGCTATGTTCAAGGCTTCGTTCAACAGGGACGCACCGAATTGCATGCATGGGTTGAAGTGTATCTACCAGGTGGGGGATGGCGAGGCTTTGATCCGACCATGGGCATTGCTGTAACCAACCGACACATCGCGCTGGCCGCATCGCCACTCCCGCAACTCACATCACCATTCACCGGGACATTCTCCGGTCCATCTGTCTTACCACATCTAATGTTCGATATCGCCATTACACCTATTGACTAGTTGCGAATTTGGCTGGCCATGCACAGGTGATCCCCAATACTGACTCATCAAATTTAAATGGTTGACATTTGTGGCATTTTCGATTCTTATTTGCATCAAATGCGAAATGATGAAAGGTCTCATCTTGCAACTCACACCGATCACCAAAGCTATGGCAGATGAAAGTCGACTGCGTGTCCTAAGTGCGCTGTCGCTTGGAGAGTTGTGTCTATGTCAGATCGTGGCATTGCTTGAGCTTGCTCCATCAACTGTTTCGCGGCATATGGGGGTGCTGGTTGGAGCTGAGTTGGTCGTCACCCGCAAGGCTGGTAAGTGGACTTATTACACACTCAACAACACCAGGCAACCTGGAATCATCAAACATACGCTCAAGTGGCTGGAAAAAGTTCGAGAGGACGACCCCGTCTGGTTGGCGGATCAGAAAAAGCTTGCAGTCATCTGTGAGCAGGATCCGTCGGAGTTATGCGAAATCACCTATGGGAAAAGTGAGTGACGATATGAGTCAACGATTAAAAGTACTGTTTCTTTGCACTGGCAATTCCTGTCGCAGCCAGATGGCTGAAGGCTGGACCAGGCATTTGATGTCTGAACACATCGACGCCTATTCTGCTGGCATTGAAACACACGGACTTAATCCCAATGCTGTATCAGTGATGGCAGAGTTGGGGGTGGATATCAGCAGTCAAAAATCACAAAATATTTCAGAATTCCAAGATATGGATTTGGATTTTGTGATCACGGTCTGTGGGCACGCTCACGAGACCTGTCCAATTTTCCCCTATAAGGCGACAGTATTGCATCATGGGTTTGATGACCCGCCGAAGATGGCCAAGGAATATTCAGACATCCAATCGCAGTTAGCTTGTTATCGGAAGGTCCGCGATCAGATTCGCGACTTTGTGTTGATGCTTCCCCAGTATCTTCAAGAGCACGCTTCCTGACCCAATCAAAATGAGTTGCTCCATTCTGTTGCCGCATGGTTGTATGACATGCGGTGACCTTTTTAATATGGACTGATCACTTCTTTTTTTTCTTGAATTAATCCGCATCACAGCCGGCAGAATCAATTCAAACATCACAGCCGGACACATCTGCTTGAGAAACTGCTGTTGAGATTTGTCTTTGCAACTGACAGTGGTAAATCCCAATAGAACTAAGAGAGCCGATTGCGTGCAGCTTCCGCCAAGCTGTTTCATTCATGTGGATGAGAGTCTGAAATTCAGAACCGCAGTGGCCGGGAGGGAAAGAGCGTGACAACCGTAACGCTCCCAACCTGTATGTCCGAAACCCAGCACATGGCATCGACCCCGATGGCACAGTGGTATGTCCTGCATACCAAGGCCAGGCAGGAAAAAGCTCTTGCCCAATCACTCGATGCCATACAGGTTCGTTATTACCTTCCCATTATCGATCAGATGCGTATGCACGGTGGGCGTAAGACTCGTGTACATATGCCTCTGTTCCCAGGTTATCTCTTTTTGCATGGCAGTCGAGATGATGCTTTTGCATCGGATCGAACCCGACGTGTGGCACAGATCATTGAAGTGCCTGATCAACAGGGACTGACCGAAGAACTCAACAATATTCGACTGGCGCTTTCCAGTACGCAACCCATGGACCCGTATCCCTACCTCAAGGCAGGTGTCCGTGTGGTAGTACGATCAGGCCCGTTACAGGGCATGACTGGTTATGTCGAAAGTCGCAGACAGTTAGATCGTCTGATCCTCAAGGTCGAAGTCTTGGGCCAGGCGTGCAGTCTCGAAGTGGATGGTGCGATACTTGACGTTTTGGATTAACCGTGCAAACGCTAGATCCAGAAAAGTTGATCACTCGCATCATGCCAACAACACACTGACAACAACGTCAGTGAGGGATTAAAAACGTATTGGCGATCACTGCGCTTATTTTTAGTGCAGTTGACGGAGGCGGAGCCCGCGCGTGAAGGCTTACCGTTAAGAAGTTTTGCAAAGGGCATGGGTGACGTCATAAGACAGACGCATCTGAGAGAGTTGTTGTTTAACAGGTAAGAAAATGCTATCGAAAAAAACACCAATTTTAGTGACCGGTTCCCATCGTTCAGGCACAACCTGGATCGGAAGGACGATTTGTCAGCATGCCAAGGTACGCTACATGCAGGAACCCTTTCACGTTGAGGTGCCCAGCAAGTTTTTGGGACTAAGCCTGGATACTTGGTTTACACATTACGAATCATCACCACAACAGGCTGATATCCGTAAAGCCTTCGACATGATGTTTGCACAGAATCCGATCCAGTTTGCTGCCAGGCATTGTTCGACGGTGGGGTGGGATTACAAGACACCGATGCGATTTATCAAGTACGTCTACAGCGAGATGGTTAATCAACCACGCATCCTCGTAAAGGATCCAATCGCGTTACTCTCAGCGGACTGGATGCATGAAGCCTATCAATTTCAGATCGTCTGCATGATCCGCAATCCGTTGGGTTTTATTGGAAGCCTTAAAGCAGTGCAGTGGGACTTTGATTTTGAGCACCTGCGTCGGCAAGAGAACTTGATGAATGGCAAGTTACGTGCATTTGCAGAGCAGATCAAATTCATGTGTAAGCATCGTGACAAGACTGATTTTATCGACAGAACGACGCTGTTGTGGAACGTTTTACATCATGTCATATTCGATTATCAAAAGAAGTATCCGGATTGGTTGTATATCCGGCATGAGGATATTGCCAAGAATCCCAATGAGGAATTCGCCAAGCTGTTTGACTACCTTGGACTGGAGATGACGCCTCATGTCAAGGCATACATCCAAGATAGTACTTCGTCTAAGAATCCCAAGGAGTCTTCAAGTGGTTACTACGTGCCACGGGATTCCAAAGAGGTGTTGTCAGTCTGGAAGAAACGCCTCACTGAGGAAGAAGTGCAGCGTATCAATGATGCGACAGCAGAGATTTCCACGGTCTTTTATCCCAAGCAAACACCGTCCGTCAAGGCCTCTGCAACTGTTGAATCAGTGGGCGTGTGATGAAATTTATGATGGTTGAACGCCAAGCGTTCCCGTAATCAATCTTTGGAAAATCTATGGTATCCAAATCCTCAAAACCCCGTGTGCTGTTGATAGCTGAAGCAGCCAATCCTCGTTTTGTCAGCGTTCCGCTGGAGGGGTGGTCACACAGCCAAGCCATTTCGCGTGTAACCGATGCACATTTGGTAACCGCAGTTCGCAATCGCGATGCATTTATCGAAGCAGGTCTGGTGGACGGCAGGGACTTTACCGCTCTTGACCCCAGCCGAATTGGCAAACCCTTGAGTAAACTCGGCTATGCATTAAGCGGTGGCAAGGGTAAGGGATGGACGACCATCATGGCCTTTAATGCAATCAAATATTACTATTTTGAAAGGCTGGTTTGGAAGCGATTTGCTGCAGATCTCAAGGCTGGACGTTATGACTTGGTTCACCGTATTACGCCGTTGAGTCCGACGGTTCCGAGCTTGCTTGCCAAGAAGTTGGCAAAGATCAACGTCCCCTTTGTAGCCGGACCACTTAATGGTGGATTGCCTTGGCCCAAGGGGTTCGATGCATCAAGACGCAAGGAACGCGAGTGGCTTAGTTACGTTCGTGATGCCTACAAGTTGCTGCCGGGATATCGCTCAATGCGCCGTCATACATCAGCGATGATTATCGGTTCGCGTGCAACGTATGAGCAGATGCCCAGCCGCTATCGCGATCGCTGTGTCTATATTCCTGAAAATGCCATCGATCCAAAACGTTTTAATCAATCTGTTGACCGCGTAGCCAAGTTGCCTTTACGCCTTGCATTTGTAGGTCGTTTGGTCCCGTATAAGGGGGCAGATATGCTTCTGCATGCCGCTGCGCCATTGATCCGGGAAGGTAAGGTCATTGTCGATTTGATTGGTGACGGGCCAATGAAACAGGAACTTGTCGACTTGGCCAAGGATCTGAAAATAACTGATGGTGTCATCATTGATGGCTGGGTTGAACATACCAAACTCCAGGATCGTCTATTGCTTTCAGACGTATTTGCATTCCCCAGTATCCGTGAGTTTGGTGGGGCGGTGGTACTTGAAGCCATGGCTATAGGATTGGTACCTGTAGTGATGGATTATGGTGGTCCTGGTGAGTTGGTCAGCCCTGAGACGGGGTATGCGATTCCGATGGGTAATCGTCAGGAAATTATCACGCGCGTTGCCAAATCATTAGAAGAGTTAACAGCTGATCCTGCGAACCTGCGAAAGATGGGCGACAAGGCACGCCAGCGTGTTTTGCAGCATTTCACATGGGATGCCAAGGCTGCGATGGTCCTGAAGGTTTATCAGTGGGTCTTGGGGCAGCGCGATGACAAGCCGTCTTTTGGTATGCCACTTCCTGATGTGATGTCACAATCCCAAACAATGTCGCAAGCAACACAACCATCAGTTACGGTCGGCCCTTTGGCATAGCTGTTGTTTTATACGTTAGGCCATGAACGAACAGTCCCAACTGAACCGCGATTAATCCGCAAGAACCATACATGAGTACCATCGACACAACTTCGCATCCCCAACCCATTACGCCGCAGTCAGGCCCTTCACTTAAGAGCCTGGCGATGCGAGGATCGTTCTGGTCAGTGGGTTCGCAAGTGGTCAACAACGGCATCCGGCTGGTTGGCAACATGGTTCTGACGCGCCTGTTGGTACCAGAGGCGTTTGGCTTGATGCTGCTTGTGGGTGTCTTTACCGCAGGTTTGAAGATGTTCACTGATCTTGGGATCAACCAGAATATCGTACAAGCACATCGTGGTGACGATCCGGTTTTTCTGAATACGGCATGGACATTAAGTGTCTTGCGTGGTGTATTTCTCTGGCTCATTGCGTGTTTGTTCACCTGGCCGTATGCGATGTTTTACAACGAACCGCAATTGCTAATGCTGGTTCCGGCGGTGAGTTTTTCAGCGTTGATATCAGGATTTGCTTCAACACGCCTTGCGACACTTAACCGCAAACTGGCATTGGGGCGCGTGTGCTTGATTGAATTTCTCGCACAGGTGGCCAATCTGACTGCAACGGTGGGGTATGCACTGATTTGGCCCAATGTATGGGCGCTGGTAGCAGGTGCGATTGCATTTACCTCAACACGAACGCTACTAAGCCATTTTGCGATATCCGGCCACAAGGTTTGGTTTGCCTGGGATAAAGATGCAGTTAGCAGTCTTTTTCGTTTTGGACAGTGGATTTTTATCAGCACGATTTTAACTTTCCTGGCACGACAGGCGGATAAAATTTTACTCGGCAAGCTCATCAGCAATGATCTGCTGGGTGTATACGGCATTGCATTAACATGGGCGATTGTTCCAGCGGAAGTACTTGAACGTGTTGCCAACCAAGTGGCATTTCCCGTATTCAGTAAGCTCAAGACATCGCCTAAGGGATTGTCGTCCAGTGAGGCAGCACGTGTACGTCGACCGCTGTCGATTCTTGGTGGGATGATTGCCACAATGCTCATCGTGGGAGGGGATCACTTGATTCATTTCCTGTACGACGACCGTTATGCCGAGGCCGGATGGATGTTGCAATTACTGGGCGTTGGGGTCTGGTTTCAAATGTTGGGCAACAGCTATTCGCCTGCCATCCTGGCTTTGGGTAACACCAAATGGCTTGCAGCAGGACATCTATCCAAGTTGCTTTCATTGTTGGTAGCTGTGCCGTTGGGATTTTATTATTACGGTATCGGTGGTGTACTTTGTGGTGTCGCATTTTGTGAGATGGCTAAGTACAGCGTTTTTGCTTTTGCCATGTATCGTTACAAGTTGTCACAGATTCGTGACGATATCGGTTTTACAGTATTTATCGCATTTAGTGTGGGTGTTTACTATCAGTTTAAAAACATGGTGGAATTACAGCCGCTGACCTTGGCCATTGCCAGTGTGCTTGTCACATTGGTGTGTTGGTCGCCTTTTTCCATGTCCGTGGTACGGATGTTACGCAGAAAAAAAACTGCCTTGAAATAAACGGAGAAGAATGACATGATGCTATTGACTCACATCGCAATGATGGGGTGGATACCTTTTATCCTAGGCCTGTTTCTGGTCTTGAAACCGCGACGGGCTGTGATGGTGGGTTTCATCATGGCCATGTTGTTTTTGCCAAACAACTCCTATCTGATCCCCAAGCTCATTGACTACACCAAGTTCACCGCAGCATCCATGGGTTTGCTCCTGGGGGCTTGTCTTTTTGACTGGAGGACAATTACCAATTTTCGCCCGCATTGGGTTGATCTGCCAGTGGTACTCTGGTGCATTGTGCCCTTTATCTCATCTATGGTTAATGATACTGGTTTATATGACTATTACGGCTTTTATGATGGTATGTCCATTTCGCTGTACCAGACATTTGTATGGGGTGTTCCATACTTTCTGGGGCGTGTCTATATCACGGATCATCAGGCAATGAAGGAGTTGACCATTGGTCTGGTTATCGCTGCCTTGGTCTATACGCCTTTGTGCTGGTTTGAAATACGTATGAGTCCCGTTTTGCATAACTTGACTTATGGCTTTACACAGCACAGTTTCTTGCAGACACGCCGTGTAGGTGGTTGGCGACCGATGGTTTTTATGCAGCATGGTATCGCCCTGGGTATGTTTATGGGTATGAGTGCTTTGACAGCCACATGGTTGTGGCGTTCTAAAAACATTAAAAAAATTGGTATTTTATCCATAGGAATGGTGGCACTATATTTAATTTTTACAACGATAATGATTAAATCATTCTTTGCTATCGTACTGATGTTCACAGGTATTATTGGTTACTATTCTGTCAAGGTGCTGCGACATCCATTGCCATTATTAGTATTGATCGCAATAGTCCCGTTGTATCAGTTCGCCCGTGCTAGTGGTAGTTTTACAGGTGAATCATTAGTCAATGTTACAGAACATGTGTTTGGCGAAAACCGCAGCGGTTCATTGAAGTACCGATTAGATAACGAAGATATTATTATTGAGCATGCCGTTAGTGCCAAACCATGGTTGGGATGGGGTACGTGGGGTGACTATCTTGTAGATGACCATACTGTTCCTGACGGTATGTGGGTGATCGCCTTGGGTAAGTATGGCATCGTTGGGCTTACTGCTTTGACATTGACTCTATTAACTGGCCCGACTTTGATGTTGCTTGGATTACATCGAAAGTATCTAAACTTGCCCGATGCCGCGCCAGCATTGATTCTTACGACGATGATGATTTTGTATTCATATGACTGTTTGATGAACTCATTTCCCAGTGCTATTTTCGGTTTGATCTGTGGTGGAGTGGCATGTGTGGGGCGGTTGTATTGGATTCCTCAGCACAATAGACAAAGCTGGATTCAAATACTGACATGGCGTTTGTTACGTCGTAAACGTCAACTACCTGCGCAACGTCATTAATTGTATTCAGGTGGTCGTAAGTCATTATGATGATTGAGCAAACCGATATCCTGGTTGTTATTGTCAATTACCGCACGCCGGATTTGACCATTGATGCACTTGCATCATTGCATGTCGAACGCAAACACGTTCCTGATATGCAAGTATTGGTTACAAACGCGCCGGCTGGAGATGACTCACAGCAGCGTATCACGAATGCGATCAAGGCAAATGACTGGTCGAGTTGGGTGACTTTCAAACAACTTGAGCGAAACGGCGGGTTTGCCTATGGCAACAACGTCGGCATCGAACCTGCAATCAAGTCGGATAAGCCTCCCAAGTATGTTCTGTTACTTAATCCAGATACGATTGTTCGTGAAGGTGCCATTGCAACATTGCAAAATTTCCTGGATACACATCCGAATGTCGGAATGGTGGGCTCGCGTCTGGAAGACCCTGATGGTACAGCTCAAGCATCGGCATTCAGGTTTCCAGGCATTCTCAATGAATTAATCAGTGCGATGCGTTTAGGGTTCTTCGCTGGGTTGCTTAAAAACTATGTCCTTAATCCCCCTGTTCAAGACACCGCTCATCAAACTGATTGGGTTGCAGGCGCATCCGTCCTGGTGAGACGTGAAGTCTTTGAACAGATCGGAATGATGGATGAGGGTTTCTTTCTTTACTACGAAGAAGTTGAATTCTGTCTGCGAGCCAAACGAGCAGGTTGGACTTGCTGGTATGAGCCAGCAAGCCGTGTGGTTCATCTTGTTGGTGCTGCAAGTGGCATATCCGATACTCGTAAAAAAGCCCCGCGACGTCCAGCTTACTGGTTTGAATCCAGGCGTCGATATTATCTTGGAAGTTTCGGGAAATTGACTGCTTTGTTGGCTGATACCTGTTGGATTCTGGGGTATTCGTGTTGGCGTATTCGTCGGGTGATTCAACGTAAGCCTGATCTTGATCCACCCTGTTTTTTACGGGACTTCATAAAGCACAGTGTCTTTGGAAAAGGTTTTGGCATATGAACTGTGGACTCTGGGCACTAATTAAAGAAGACTGGATAGCCAACGGCAAAGATTGGACTAAACCCGGATTCCGCGCGGTTGCTGTGTATCGCTATGGCGTATGGCGAATGCGTATTAAACCTAAGTTTCTTCGAGCGCCATTCTCTATGTTGTATCGCATGTTGTACCGACGCGTGCGAAATGTTTACAGCATTGAATTGCCATATTCTGCGAGAGTTGGCCGGCGACTCATTATCGAGCATCAGGGAGCGATCGTTATACATGGCAATGCACAGCTTGGTGATGATTGTATCGTCAGGCAGGGCGTCACCATCGGTAATCGTTACATGGATCGGCCCACTGAATCACCAGTACTGGGGGATCGTGTCAATATTGGAGCCGGTGCGAAATTGCTTGGTTTGATAAAAGTAGGTAACGATGCAACGATCGGGGCCAATGCCGTGGTGTTGCACGATGTAGATGCCAATACCGCAGTTGTGGGTATACCTGCCAAACCTATTGGAAATCACAAACCACAACCTCAGGTGGTCTACACATGAATATGAATACAGCTTCAAATCCACAACACCCGACAACGATCGGCGTGGTGGTGATCGGTCGCAATGAAGGTGACCGACTTAAACGTTGTCTCAACTCACTGGTGGATTCAGTGGACCTGATGGTCTATGTCGATTCAGGTTCGACAGATGACTCGGTGGTCTTTGCCAAATCCCTGGGCGTAGATGTCGTCGATTTGGATTTGAATAAGCCTTTTACCATGGCACGTGGACGTAATGAAGGTTTTGATCGTCTTATGGCAATCAAACCGGATGTGGATTATGTACAGTTTGTTGATGGTGACTGTGAAGTGGTTGAGGGTTGGATCAATATAGCTCGCCAAACTCTGGATGAAAATCCGAACTATGTTGCAGTCTCAGGACGTCGCAGTGAACGATATCCCGAAGCATCACTATATAACCGACTATGTGACATTGAATGGAATGGCCCAACTGGCATTGTGCCCAACAGCGGTGGCGATGTGATGATGCGAACCCAGCCATTTAAACAAGTTGGTGGATTCAACATTGCCATGATAGCAGGTGAAGAGGGAGAGTTGACTTTCCGGCTTCGTGAAAAGGGATGGCAGATATATCGTGTTGATACTCCGATGACAATGCATGATGCAGCGATGACACGTTTTGGTCAATGGTGGAAGCGGACGCTTCGTGCCGGCCATGCGTATGCCGACGGGATGGCAATGCATGGCAAAAGTTCTGAGCGTTACAACGTCCGCCCAGTGATTAGTTCTCTGGTGTGGGGATTGGGCATGCCGATGTGCGCATTGATTTGTTTGATCGCATCATGGTTCTGGCTTCCTGCATTAATTGGGACAGCAATGGTTCTGTTGTTAACGATTGTGACTTGGTTGCGGATTGTACGTGGTCTACGGGTTAAGTCGCGCAGCATTAGTGAATCCTTGCTCTTTTCTACCTTTTGCATGCTTGCAAAGTTGCCTCAGGCGTTGGGCGTGGCATGGTTTTGCAGTAATCGTCTACGCGGTACACGTTCAGGATTGATTGAATACAAGACCGCCTCTGCATCGTGATTTGGGAAGAGATACAAAATAATTACTGCCATAATCCGGCAGTTTTTGTCAGGAGAGACGCACTCGTGATCCATTATATGACCACCAACGGCATTGGTAATTCCTGGGTTGCCAACGAGCTTCACCAGCTTACGCGCCACAGGATTCCATTTAAACTTCATGCCATGCGTAGTCCTGGGGAGCACTTTCACGCATCACAATGGGCTTTAAATATGGATAAATCTACCAATGTGATTTATCCAGTAAACGTGTTGGCGTTATTGGTTTCCCTGATCATTGCGCCGCTGCGGTTTGGCTCATGTTTTTGGGGTGCATTGTTTAATGCCATGTTCTCCAAACGTGAGTCCATGCGGGTGCGACTTGCTGGACTGTATCATTTTGCCGTCGCTTGTTATTGGGCACGACAACTCCAACATCAGCAGGTTAGTTTGATTCACAGTCAGTGGATTCACTCCGGTGGCACCATTGCTATGTATGCTGCTTGGCTGCTGGGCAAACCCTTTAGCTTTACTGGTCATGCTGCGGATCTGTTTCGTGAACGTTGTGGTTTACAGGATAAAGTTGATCGTGCTGCGTTTATCGTCTGCATCTCTGAATTTCACAAAGACCTGTTTATGAAAATGGGCGCATCAGCGGATAAGCTTCATATTGTCCACTGTGGGATTGATGTGTCGCTTTTTACTCCCAAGCTTCAGAAAAAGACTGATGAAATTCCCCACATCATTTCGGCTGGACGGCTTGTTGATAAGAAGGGCTTTGAATATCTCATCGATGCCTGCGCCTTGCTGCGGGATCAGAATATCGAATTTAAATGCACAATCGCCGGTAGTGGCCCGTTGGAAGAGTCGCTTAAGCAACGCATAGCTGATAGAAAAATCCAGAACATTGTTACCGTAACTGGTAAGGCAATGAAGCAGGAAGAGATCCCTGCATTCATGAATGATGGTGACATCTATTGCCTGCCATGTGTATGGGCCAAGGATAATGACGTGGATGGTCTGCCACAGATGTTGATGGAAGCGATGGCGTGCGGTGTGCCGTGTATATCCACCAAACTTGTTGGTATTCCTGACCTGTTAATTCAGGGCAAAACGGGTTTGTTAGTTGAACCAAACGACACCAAGCAATTAGCTGAAGCACTTAATGTCTTAATGCATGACAAGCCTTTGCAGCAGCAAATGACAGCCAACGGCCTGATACATGTTAAGAAGGAATTTGACCTTGATACATGTTTGGAGCCATTGGTTTCACAATACCGGAACTTCCTGGGCAGCAAGTCCACCGAGATAACCAACAAGCCCCGAAGCACGGGAGCAAAGGTGGAATCATGATCATTACCCAGAGTCCATATCGTGTAAGTTTTGCAGGTGGGGGGACTGATTTACCTGCGTTTTACAGACAGGAATTCGGCGCTGTACTTAGTGTGACAATTAACAAGCACATGTACTGTACTGTCAGTCCACGCTTTGATAAGACCATTCGTCTGGCATACTCCAAGACTGAAATTGTGGACACTCCCGACAAACTCGAACATGGCATAGTCCGTAAAGCCATGGAACTTTCGGGTCTCAAAAGCCATTTGGAAATTACAACCATTGGTGATGTTCCTGCTGGGACAGGTATGGGGTCATCAAGCACATTAACAGTCGGAATGCTTCAGGCACTCTATGCCTACGCTGGCAAAATCGTCAGCCGTGAAACACTGGGACGTGAAGCATCCGCAATTGAAATCGATATGTTGGAAAAACCCATTGGTAAGCAGGACCAATACGCTGCTGCATTTGGGGGTCTGAATTACATTCGATTCAATCCTGATGACACGGTGGATGTCGAACCTGTCCCATGTAAAAAGCAGACGCTTGAAGAGCTCGAAAGCAGGACACTGTTGTTCTATACCGCACAGCGACGTGATGCGGACAGTATTCTCAAAAAGCAATCCGAAGGCACCGCTGACCGTATGACTGTCTTGCGAAAGATGCGCGATTTGGCGGATCAGATGCGACATGCCATTGCGGGTGAAGGCAACATTGATAGCTTTGCAGAACTGTTACATGAAGGTTGGGAACTCAAACGTTCTTTGGGGTTTGGGATCACCAACCCGATGGTTGATGAGTGGTACAACGCTGCACGCAAATGTGGTGCACAGGGCGGCAAGTTGCTCGGTGCAGGTGGCGGTGGATTTGTTCTGCTCGTTGCACCTCCTGAGAAACATGAAGCCATCCGTGAAGCACTTGGACGCCCAAAGGAGTTGGAATTTTCCATCGACCAGCGTGGCAGCCGCGTGATCTTCTTCTCAGAAAGACATGGGTAAAACAAACCGCGATTAGTATTTTCGCCTTGATAATAGACGCAAAATGAGATTCAGAGACGCAGCCTGAATGTCAAGATAACGCATAAGAGAGACGCACTTAACAAACTCGCCGACTCTCGGCAATGGAGGGATTTATTATGGCAGGCAATACCTGTTCTAACGCACGCATTTATATGGACTGTATCGCACAGCAATTGCAGTTGGTCAACGACATTGCAATTGACAAAGCGACCCGAGCAATTTTTGACGCATGGCGTGGTGATCGACGTGTATTCGTATTTGGCAACGGGGGCTCGGCTCACAGTGCAAGTCATTGGGCGCTGGACCTGATGAAGACCGCAGCCATCGACGGTCAACCACGCCTCAAAGCCGTGAGTCTGGCTGACAATATCGGCATACTCACCGCAGTCGGTAATGACATTAGCTTTGATGAAATCTTCCGATACCCTCTGCATGCCTATGCAGAAGAAGGTGACGTCGCAGTGGCGATCAGTTGCTCAGGTAACTCGGCCAATGCCGTGAATGCGACCCAGTGGGCACATACACATGGATTAACAACCATCACACTCACCGGATTCAACGGTGGCAAGCTTCGTGAACTGGGCGATATCAATATCCATGTCCCAAGTGATAACTACGGTGTGATTGAAGATATTCACATGGCCTGTGGTCACATGACTGCACAAGGGCTAAGACACATGATCCTTGCAGATCAGAAAGAACGGGTGTCAATATGAAAATTCTTGTCACAGGTGGTGCAGGTTTTATTGGCTCCCATACTGCCGATGCGCTTTTGGCTGAGGGGCATACCGTACGTGTCCTTGATAGCTTGCAGGCACCAGTTCATCCCAAGCCAATCAAGCCAGATTACCTGGATTCACGAATTGAATTCATTTACGGAGATGCCCGTGATGAGCATGTAATGCTGCACGCGATGCAAGGCGTGGATGTGGTTTATCACTTTGCAGCATTTCAGGATTATTTGCCTGTGTTTACAAGGTATTTTGACGTCAATGTCACATCGACCGCATTGATCTACGAATTGATTGTTCGTGAAAACTTACCTGTTAAAAAAGTTATTGTGGCATCCAGTCAAGCGACTTTGGGAGAAGGCATGTATGTCGATGCCAATGGCAAAGAATGTCTTCCAGATATCCGTACCGATGAGCAGTTGCTCAAGGGCGATTGGGAATGCAAAGCCCCCAAAGGTTTTACGGGACCCATTCAATGGGTAGCGACTACGGAAACCGTGGCGAACCCTCAAAACCAATATGGCATCAGCAAAATTGCAGAAGAAAAAGTCGCATTGCATTTAGGTAAACGCTATGGCATTCCTTCGGTCGCAATGAGATATTCAATTGTGCAAGGCCCACGTCAGAGTTTTTACAACGCCTACTCCGGTGCCTGTCGTGTGTTCTGTCTGGCATTTCACCAAGGTAACAATCCTAGCATCTATGAAGACGGTAAACAGATACGTGACTTTGTTAACATTTTTGATGTTGTTGATGCGAACCTTACTGTGCTTCACGATGATCGTGCTAATTATGAAATGTTCCATGTCGGCGGCGACAAACCGATGACCGTTATGGATTTTGCGTCCGTTGTGGCTGAAGTCTTTGGAGTCAAGGATTACAAACCTCAACCTTGCGGTCGCTATCGCTTCGGTGATACACGACATATCTGCTCAGATGTTTCCAAGCTCAAAGCATTAGGTTGGAAGCCTCAACGCGATGTGTACCGAAGTGTTGAAGACTACAAAGCATGGCTTGATCAGGCAGACAATGTCGGTGACATCCTGGCCTACTGCAATAAGCAGATGGCAAAGATGAATGTCGTACGTGATGTGGTCAAAAACTGAGTTTATACAGAAAGTCGAACATAATTGATGTCACATCAACAACCTCATCTTGTGATTCTCCCAACCATCAAAGCAATGATTGATCCGGCGCAGCCTGATAGCGTTATCTTGACCGGGAAGTTTCTCACGGGGATGCAGTCCTATGCTCAACAGTGGCCGGGGCGTGTGACCTTATTGATCGAAGCGATGCAGGGCAAAGACTCCAATATGGATCATCAACAGGTCAAGATTGCTGACCTGCCTTACACGCTTAAGATTGTCAATTTTGAAGACAAACATCTAAATGATGAGCTTGCAATTGCAGATGTAGTATTAGCCAGTGTGCATTGGCGGCAGAATCATATCAGTCAACTGTGTCAACAAGTCAATGTGCCTTGCGTTTATGTGTCGGAGTATGCTTTTCAAACACGCATTCAGATGGAAAAGACACGGACGAAAAATCTGCTTGTCTTCTTGCGGCGTTATCAATGGCATTGGATGCATGAACGTCGGCACCGTCGTGCCTTGGCATTGGCGGATGGATTGCAGGCAAACGGTACACCGACTTATAACGACTATCTCGGATTAGCCAAAGATTCATTGCTTTATTTTGACAGTCGAGTTACCAGCAGTCAGATGGCTACTCAGGAGCAACTTGACCAGCGTTATAGCGACCTGTTTACGGATCGCCCGTTGCGTCTTGCATTCTCTGGAAGACTCATGCCAATCAAGGGTGCTGATCATTTGCCTTTGATTGCAAAAGCGCTAAAGCAGATGGGCGTTGCTTTCACAATGGATATCTGCGGCGGCGGAGAACTTGAAGCTTCCATGCAAAAGAAAATCCAGGAATTGGGACTCACCGATTCCGTACGAATGTGTGGAGTGTTGGATTTCAACAATCAATTAATCCCAAAGCTAAAACGTGATGTGGATCTGTTTGTATGCCCACATCGTCAAGGTGATCCGTCCTGCACGTATTTGGAGACTATGAGCTGTGGCGTGCCGATTGTGGGTTATGACAATGCTGCGTTTACAGGACTTTGCGAACAGTCTGCTGCGGGATGGGTAACGCCAATGAATTCCATCACCAAACTGGCGAGACAGATTGCAATTCTCAATCAGAAGCGTGAAGAAATTGTCACTCATGCTGCACAATCTCTGGAGTTTGCTCGTCATCACAGTTTTGAAGACACGTTTAGTCGCCGTGTGGATCACTTGATTCAGCTTTCTCGCCCGACGGATGAAGTTGCACAATCCACGCCCAATACAGTTAAGCGATCCCTTGTTAACCCCCAAAAAGAGACCGCCCAATGAGTAATACCAACCCAAAAAGAAAAGTCCTGTTACTAGCAGGAGGGCTTGGTTCAAGACTAAAACCACTAACTGATGTGGTCCCAAAGTGTCTTATTGAGATCGCTGGCAAGCCGTTGTTGGATTATTGGTTTGATCGCTTTGAGTTGGCACAGTTGTTTGATGTGCGGATCAATAATCATCACCTGCCTCAACTCGTACGCGATTACATTGTCCGACGAAATGATGATGGCGTTTTCAACGTCACCGAGGCCTACGAGCCAACGCTTTTGGGTTCAGCAGGAACCGTCCATGCCAATCGTGATTTTGTCTCCGAGGATGATCTGTGCGTCATTGTGTATGCAGACAATCTCAGTAATGTGAATCTTGATGCAATGATTGCTTTTCATCAGTCGCATGATGATCCTTTTACGATGTTGTTATTCCGTGCAGAAAATCCCAAGAAGTCCGGCATTGCTACGCTGGATGACGATTCACGTGTGATCGATTTTGTCGAAAAACCAGAGCATCCGGCAAGTGATCTTGCCAATGCAGGAATCTACGTCCTGGATGGCAAAGCATATTTAGAGATCGCAGACATGAATGTGTTTGACCTTGGTTTTGATGTACTGCCCAAGTTCATCGGCCGGATGCGCGGTTGGGAATGGCAAGGTTATCACCGTGACATTGGCACGCATGCTTCACTTGAACAAGCCAAACATGATATCGCGGAGGTGTTCGCATGAGCCCATCAAGACCCGCTGTTTTTCTGGATCGTGATGGCACGATCATCCGCCAGGTTCATCACCTTTGTGATCCTGATCTGGTGGAACTGATCCCCGGTGCTGCTACTGCAATCCAATCGTTTCGTGATGCTGGTTATGTCTGCGTCGTTGTGACCAATCAGTCAGTCATCGGACGTGGCAAACTCACCGAAGAAGGGTTGGCTGAAATTAATGGTCGCATGAATGATCAACTCGAAGCAGAGGGAACCCAAATTGATGGCTTGTATTACTGTCCGTTTGCTCCAGCTAAAAATGGTGACCGAACCAGCATTGAACATCCCAACCGCAAGCCTGCGCCAGGCATGCTTCATGAAGCAGCTGAGCAGATGAATTTGGACTTGTCTCGTTCATGGATGATTGGTGATATGGCCAGTGATGTCTTGGCTGGACGCAATGCCAACTGCAAAGGTTCGGTACTGGTTCTCACCGGCAATGCTACTGAAAAAGACTTTAAACACGCTGACCATATTGAGCCAACGCTCGGGGCAGCCGCACAATGGATATTGCAAAACGAAAACTGCTTAACCGCAGTGGAAGGAAAATAAGATGAAGATTTTAGTCACCGGTGGTGCTGGTTATGTTGGAAGTGCCTGCTTGCGATTTTTGCTTTCTCAAGGTGTCGATGCCTATGCCTATGACAACCTGATTCAAGGGCACAGTGAAGCGGTTCCAGAAGGTCGTTTTATCCAAGGTGATATTGCGGATACTGATGCCGTTGAAGCAGCACTTAAGCAGATCAATGCCGATGCCGTGATGCATTTTGCGGCTGCGACCTGTGTTGGTGAATCGGTGGATGATCCTGAATATCACTATCGCAATAACATTGCTGGCACGATGAGTCTGCTCAATGCCATGCGTAAAGCAGGTGTTAAACGGATGCTGTTTTCCAGTACCTGTGCGACCTACGGCATGGCGACCAAAGTTCCCATGAGTGAAGATACACCCCAGGAACCCTTTAGCCCCTATGCGCGTACCAAGCTGGCTGTCGAATGGATGATCCGCGATTTTGCTGATGCCTATGGTCTTGGCTTTACCTTACTGCGTTACTTCAATGCGTCTGGCGCGTCAGCGTGTGGCAACTTTGGTGAAGACCATAGCCCCGAAAATCACCTGATCCCTTTGGTGCTTCAAGTGCCCCTTGGACAGCGTGACAAGATCATGGTCTTTGGAACCGATTATCCGACTGAAGATGGCACATGCATTCGTGACTATGTTCACGTCGATGACCTGGCTTCTGCTCACTGGCTGGCAATCCAAGCCACCACACCAACTACCCGTGAAGTCTTCAACATAGGAACGGGCAACGGTCAATCCGTGATGCAGATTATCAAGGCATGTGAAGAAGTGACCGGACAGGCGATCAAAGTCCAAATCACTGACCGTCGTCCTGGCGATCCACCCGCACTGGTAGCTGACCCCGCCAAGCTTAAAACACAGCTGGGGTGGGAGCCCAAGTACACCGACATCCGTGACACCATTGCCACGGCATGGAAGTGGCATCAATCGCATCCCAAGGGATACCTGATTGGAGAAACCTCATGCGCGACTATTTGATTGTTGCACCGTGTCGAAACGAAGCCAAGTTCGCCCGAAAGACCTTGGACAGTCTGGTGAGTCAGACCATTACACCCAAGCTTCTTGTGGTGGTGGATGATGGTTCGACTGACCAAACACCTGAAATTTTAGCTGAATATGCTGCCAAACATGACTGGATCAAAATTGTCCGTCGTGAGGATCGTGGTAAACGCAGTGTCGGCCCGGGTGTCATCGACGCCTTTTATGCCGGCCTGGAGACCGTGGATATCAAACAGTTTGATTATGTCTGCAAATTGGACTTGGATTTAATCTTACCTGATGCATACTTCGAAGGTTTGATCAAACGTATGGAAGCTGATCCACGGATTGGTACATGCAGCGGTAAAGCTTACTTCATCAACAAAGCTGGCCAACAGGTCTCTGAAGGCATTGCCGATGATGTGTCGATTGGAGCCAGTAAGTTTTATCGTCGTCAATGCTATGAACAGATGGGAGGCTTTGTCCGTCAGGTCATGTGGGATGGTATTGACAATCATCGCTGTCGTATGCTCGGGTGGATTCCATGTAGCTGGGATGACGAAGATATTCGTTTTATCCATCTGCGACCCATGGGTTCCAGTCAGAAGGGCATTCTCACCGGACGGATGCGTTGGGGGTACGGTCAGTACTTTATGGGTACATCACTTGCTTACATCACTGCCAGCGCCATCTTCCGAATGGGTAAATCACCAGTTATTTTAGGTGGTTTGGCCATCTGGTTGGGCTTTGTGCTGAGCATGCTCAAAGGCAAGGAACGTTACGGTGATGCTGAGTTTCGGCGGTTTGTGCGTAAGTGTCAGTGGTCATTTTTGCTCAAGGGCAAAAAGGCAGCTGTCCAGCAAATCAACGAGAAACAGGCAACCGCATGGAAACCTATTGGAGCGTGAGTCGTTTGAATGACTGTGACATGAATCGTCACCGAATGTTTTAAGAAGACGCAGATGCACGAGACGCATACAACAACTTTACCAACGATCCGATTGATGGGTGTCACGCTTCATGCCATTACACAGAAGCAATGTGTCGATCACATTCTGGATCAATCACAGGTTGGGCATGGCGGTTGGGTGATTACACCTAATTTGGATCACCTGCGTCGGTTGGTACGTGATGCGGACACGCGTGAGCTTTATAGCGGCGCAGACATGATGGTGGCGGACGGGATGCCACTGATCTGGGCATCACGCTTGCAAGGGACTCCTTTACCTGAACGTGTTGCAGGTTCGGATTTGACCAACAGTCTTCCCGCCGAAGCTGCCAAACGTGGCCAGAGTGTCTACCTTCTCGGTGGCGCGGGTGATGCCGCAAAGAAAGCGGCAGATGTATTGATGCAGCGACACCCGAATTTGATAATTGCAGGCATTCACGTGCCTGCCTTTGGTTTTGAAAAAGATCCGTCGCAGATGGCAGCATTAGAGAACGCGCTGCTGGATGCCAAGCCGGACATTGTATTGGTGGCCTTGGGTTCACCTAAGCAGGAAGTCCTGATTAAGACGCTACGGGACAAATTGCCAGGGACTTGGTGGTTGGGCATTGGCATTAGTTTCAGCTTTGTCTGCGGTGATGTGCAACGTGCGCCTCGCTGGATTCAAAAGCTCGGACTTGAGTGGATTCATCGCTTGATGCAGGAACCCAAACGCCTTTTTCGTCGGTATGTAATTGATGGCGTCCCTTTTGGGATTGCATTGTTGACCAACTCGGTTTGGTCTCGCCTTGGACGCCCATCAGCCTGAGAAACTGATGGCCTTGGATATTCTCAATTGAATGTTCAAGGAACCCCTTTGCCATGAATCGGTAACCAACCCGAAGGCAAAGGTGAGGGAAAAGAATATGACGCAGATACACACACAGCATCATGCTGCGCCGGTGAGGCGTAGTGTTGAGCACATCCTAAGTCGCATTACCGAGGTGGTGTTGCTAGCCGGAACAGTGCGCCCGACACCGTTACATAAACCACTTGGCCGCAGCGGTCTTGATCTGCCAGTTGATGAGTCGCGTTCGATTCTCAATCATTGGCAGGATCACATTTCTCATTTGGCAAATCACCTGCAACGTCAGCAATTGGATACGCACGTGATGATTGATTGGACTGCCACTGCGCCGATTACCGGATGGTCGAATTCACGGTCTATCATCAGTATCGAACGTGACCCGTTGGAACTCCGCGGGACGGGTGGTGTGCTTCACGATCTTGCCAAACGGCATAACGATGAGGATTACATGCTGGTGATCTCAGCCAACCAGTTGCTTTTTGAACCATTGGATCAACTGGTCGTGGATATGGCGACACTCGGTGGCGATGTGCAATTGCTCTCCTATGAAGATGGAACCCCCGCAGGCATGATGCTCTGCCGTTGTGGTGCTTTACGTGATATTGCTCCAATCGGTTTTGTCGACATGAAGGAACAAGCGTTGCCCGTGATTGCCCGTCATCACCAGACGTTGGTGCTGCGTCGAAAAAAAGCAGATGTACAACCGATCCGCACGCTTGCCAACTACCTTGAAGGTCTGCGTCGTATGCATGGGTTGGACGACAATGACATGATTTCGCAACCAATATTTAACCTTGTTGAAGTCGGTGCAGAGGTCGATCCCAAGGCCTCGCTTCGTGAAGCGGTGGTGCTTCGTGGTGCAAGAATTGAAAAAGGTGCTGTGGTCGCTCGTTCATTGATTGGCGTTGGTGCTCACATCAAGGCTGGCCAGGTAATCGTGGACCAAATGGTTATGAAATAAGCGATGACTGACCCGAGCTGAGTACGATTCATTCACAGAAATTGACTTGTCATGATACAACTTCCCAAAACACTTTCACGCAACGGCTGGACGCCCGGGCATCTGCTCGCAGCGGTGTTCATGGTCTTGCTTGGAATTGTGGTGACATGGGATGCGTGGACGGACATCGCTCGGATGATGTGGGGCCAGGAAGAATTCAAGCACATGCTGCTAGTGATCCCCGTGGCAATGTGGCTTGGCTGGGTGCGTCGGGCTCGTTTACGACTATGTCGACCGACAGGTCAGTTGCTTGGCGTGGTGATGATCGCATTTGGATGGGGGATTTCGTCACTTGGCTATTACAATGGTATTGAAGCGTTCTGGCATTTGGGATCACTGATGATCGTGCTGGGGTGTTTTACCACGGTGGTCGGTGCTGAAGTGATAGCTTATTTTCTGCCAAGTTTTGTGGCATTGCTGTTTCTGATTCCTGCACCGGGCATGATTCGTACGTGGTTCTCCATTCCGTTACAGGGCTTGGTTGCAAGAGCGACGCAGTTTATATTTGAAGTAGTCGGTGTGCCGGTGATTCGATCTGGATCACTGCTGTCGATTAACGAGATGGACGTGACCATTGCCGAAGCCTGTAACGGGATGCGAATGGTGTTTGCTCTGATGTTGGTGTCTTATTGCTTCGCTTTTAGCTTGCCGTTAAGACAGTACGTTCGTGTACTGATTTTACTCGTCTCGCCGATCTGTGCGGTTTTATGCAATATTATCCGGACGGTGGGTGCCGTTTGGGTCTATGCCAACCATCAAGAGTCGGCGGAACTGTTTCACGCGGTAAGTGGTTGGGTGATGTTGTTAGCGGCTTTTGGACTTCTGCTGGGCATGATCCGATTGATGCGATGGACGTTGGTTCCGGTGACACGGTTTACGCTGGTATACGATTGAGGTTTCCATGGTTGACCATATCAAATCCAGTGTCAGGCATCGAGGCGTATTGGCATCGCCGATACTTGGTGTGCTTCTACTGCTTGGGATCGTCACTGAGAAGTCACTGATGCACGTACCAGTGGTAGACACGCGTCCTTATCACGCTCATGTTCGTATGGTTGCGGATCAATTGCCTATGGTGATCGGTGATTGGGTGGGGACGGACGAGGCGATTCCCACTGCAGCTGTCACAATTCTCAAGCCCAATGTGCTGATATCCCGCCGATTTATCAATGTACGGACAGGTGAGCAGGCCAATGTGCTGCTTGTACAGTGCGTTGATCGACGTGATTTGTTTGGTCATTATCCGTCAGTGTGCTATCCCGAACAGGGCTGGCGAATAGTGTCCGATAACGATTGGAACGTCCAGGTAAATGGTGTGACGTTTCCTACCAAGTCCTACAAACTGGTTAAGCCGAGTCCCGATAATGCCGACCGAATGGTAGTAGGTAACTTCATGATTGTGCCGGATGGGCGGCTTGTGCGTGATATGACGGGGCTTGCCAGACTTTCGCCAACTAAAAGTCACAATCAATTTGGTGCTGCTCAAATGCAGGTGGTAGTTCACGGGTATCTGACCGCAAATGTGCGCGATCAGATTTTTCGTGAACTGGTAACTGGGCACTTTCCATTGATCCAAGCGATCTTGGCAGGTGAAGAACAAAGACGAGACAAATAGCTATGACAAACAAAACACCCGACCAACTACTCGTAGCGGACAACAACCATGAATGGGAGATGAACCGCTTTGACATGACAATGCAGATGCTGCGGGGACGCTGGACATTGGTAATTGTCCTGGCATTGATCTTTGCAACAGCTGGCGGCTTTGCCGGTTTTAAATTACCTAAACCGATCTATCGCTCAGAAGGTATTATCGAAATCAAACCTGTCGTCCCAAAGATTCTCACAGATGATGAATCCAAGGACCTCCGGGCTCAGTTCGATGGCTATATCGGACAGCAGGTTGCATTGCTCAACTCCAAGGAAGTCAAGAAATCTGCCATGCTTAATGATGCTTGGCAATCCGTTAAACCTGGTACGGCTCCGGGCTTCTTTGTTCAGTTTGAAAAGAATGCAAAAGCCTTGCGACCACTCCAAAGCCAAGTGATTGAACTTTACTTCACGCACACTGATCCTGTACTCGCCCAAAAGGGTGTCGAGGCCATGGGTAAAGCATATGAAGATCTCGTCAAGCTCAAAGATGAAGAAGACAAAGCTCAAGTCTATGACATTGTGGTCAAAGAGCACGAACGCCTTCAACGTGAGCTTGAAGATGCACGTTCTGACATTAAGTCAGCCACAAATGAAGTGGGTGCAGATTCACTTGTTGCAATTTACGCCCAAAAGGTCCGTCGTCTTGAACGTCTCGAAGAGGAACTTGACCAAGTGCGCATGACGCTCATCGCCATGGATGAATTGACTCGTGGTGCCAATCGGACTGTAACTTTACAGTTAATCGCCTCCAGTGATCAGGAACTGCGTCGCTTGCTGCGTGACCGTTATTTAGTCGAGCGTGAAATGACACGTCTGGCTGCTGAGTACGGGTCTGAGCATGTGGTTATGCGTCAGCAAAAATTGGTGCTTGCCAATATTCATGACCAAATCAACATGTATGTACAGGAAGTGACCGGCAAGAGTGGCACCAACGGTAGTGGCGAAATGCTTCGTCTCAAGGCTCAAGAAAAAGGTCTTGAATCTATGTTGGAAAAAGTCAATGTTGAATTGGCCCGTATCGGTCGCAAGGAGCTTTCCCTTAGCCAGATGCGTGACAAGGAAGAAGACTTGCTTGAAAAACTCAAGCTTGCTGAAACACGTATCGAAGACCTCACCATTGATGCTGCCGCTTCAGGTCGTATCAAGGTTCTAAGTTATGGTGACGTGCCTGCATCACCTTACTCTGACCGTCGTAAACTCGCTACAGTGGCTGGGATCGCTTTTGGTGGCTTGTTCGGATTCGGTATTGTAATCTTCATCGCTTGGCTTGATCCGAGCATCCGCAATATGGATGACTTGGAATACACCATCAGCGACTTTAATCGTCTTGGTGTTCTGCCTCAGCTTCCCGATGACCTTACTGATGCTGAAGCGGTTACCACTGCTGCTCACTGTGTGCACAATATTCGTACCAAGATGCAAATTAGTGCAGTCCGTGATAACAACCACGTATTCGCTATCACCAGCTGTGGTCCAGCCAGTGGCAAGAGTTCATTGGCCATGGCACTTGGTTTGTCATTCTCAGGTACCGGTGGGCGAACGCTGCTTATCGACTGTGACCTTGTTGCCGGCGGTTTGACCCGTCGTGTCGAGGACATCATCCCAACCCAGAGCCGTCATCCACTGGTCAAGGCAGGCTTGGTGACCGAAGCACAGTTAAACAAAGCACGCATCCAAAGTCAGGAAGAAGGGCGATTCCTCGTGGAAGTCCTCGTCGAGAACGGCGACCTGCAATCCCGTGATGCCGACCGTGCAAGCAAGTTGCTTGAAGCTTCCAAACGTGGCTTGATGGATGTCATGAACGGTGACAACGTCGAAGACTGCGTGCTTGAAACTGAAATTCCCAACCTCTATGTTCTCTCGATTGGCAACGCTACCGAACACGATATCAGCCGCCTGTCACTGACTGGTATGCAACGTGTGTTTGAAGCTGCCCGTGAGAAGTTTGACAATGTCATCGTTGACACCGGCCCGACACCTGGTTCAGCCGAAGCCGCGCTGGTGACTGCTGCCGCCGATGGTACCGTCGTCGTTGTCACCCGTGGTGAAGACCGTCTGGAAGTCAAACGTGCAACCACAGAATTGCGTCACAACAGTGTCCATGTTCTGGGTGTTGTCTACAACCGTGCGGACGACTCTGATATGGAACTCTCCGGTGCGACATCTGTGAGCCGTCGCTCAAATCGTCCTACTGGTCACAGTTCATTACGCGTCGACGATAGCTTTAAAACCAGCACGATTGGCGGACTGGGCAGCTCAGTTGCCTTTGATGCCGGTCACGATAAGGCATAACTGCCTTTGATGATTCGAACCTTCACGAGCACCGAGTTAACGCTCGGTGCTCGTTTTCAAAATGGACTGGGAAAGAGTTTTTTGGAAATTCAAGCTGCCAGATAAGCAATGCGAATCTGACGAGTAAACCATGACGCGAGCGATAATTCAATCCGCTTCATTGACGATTGCTGACCATCAGGACCCGACTATCTTCGGCCTGACGCCAACGCAATTGCACGACCGCTTCTGGGCGGCGCGTGGTGTGCAGGTGGTTCGCCAAGGCGAAGCTTCACAGATCGTTCCAGACGCAGAACTCTATCTGCTTGCTGATCCGCGAACGATGACCATCTTTCAACTTCGACCGATTCTTGATGTACTGAATTGGATGAAGCCGGATGTGCTTTTTCTGCGTTTGCATGACACCAATGAACATGGATATCGCGAACGTGCTGTGGCTGACGAAGATGGTCGCTTCGTGCGCTTTGAACGTATTTATGATGGTGGTGACTCTCGGTTGGCCAGGGTGGCATTAACTGAAGACCTTGATCTGGCCAGACGTTGGCAGGCCGCACAATCACCGCGTGATGGTTGGCGGGCATTGCGTTATACCGTGCAACGAAGACTCCGTGCGACGAGATCTGTTGATGCCTCTGTGTATGATCGATCACTTGAAGTGGAACGCATGAAGTTTGTCGATGATCTGATTTCAGTTTGGCCACATCCCAATGCAACCATCGGACGTGTGAACAAAATAGGGGACCAGGCATGGCTTGATCCTCAGGCGACCATTGGTAAGCAAGTTCAACTCATCGGGCCAGTATGGGTCGGCGCTGGACGCTTGCTTGATGTCGAAGTTCCCGTGGTCGGTCCTGTTGCATTGTGGGATAATCCCAAAGACCGTCCTGAGCCTGAAGATATTCAATGGTTGGCTATCGAACGTTCAAAGAGCTATGCTCGTATTGGCAAGATTAACGTCCGTGAACTCACATCACTTGAAACCTTTGGCAAGCGTGTTTTTGATATCGTGTTTGCGATGACTTTCCTGCTACTCACATCGCCAATTTATCCGATTGTCATGCTTCTGATCTATCTTGAAGACGGGCGACCGTTTTTCTTTGGACACATGCGAGAAACAGTAGGCGGACGCCAGTTCCCATGCTGGAAATTTCGATCCATGCGCAAGGATGCAGAAGATATCAAAAAGCGATTAATGGCTGAAAATAAAGCCGATGGTCCACAGTTTTTTATCGAAGACGATCCGCGTATGACACGCATTGGAAAGATCATTCGCAAGTTCAATATCGACGAATTACCACAGTTCTACAATGTGATCCGCGGACATATGTCCATTGTTGGCCCACGCCCTTCACCGTTTAAAGAAAACCAGTACTGCCCGTCATGGCGTGAAGCTCGCCTTTCTGTGAAACCCGGAGTCACCGGACTTTGGCAAGTTAAGCGATCACGACTCAAAGGTTTGGACTTCCAGGAATGGATTCGTTACGACGTGCAATATGTTCAGCAACGCAGTTGGCGATTGGATCTTTGGATCATAGTTCAGACGGTTAAAATTACATTAGGTACGATTTTTAAGCAAAAATGATCGTGTTGTGATCGTCTCAGTGCCATAAATTCTCAATTCATTTTGTTTTGTCAGAGACTTGTTTACACCTGATAATCAGCAATATCATGCGCAATACTGTTTTTGAAAAATCACGCAGACGTCTGTTTGTTCTGTCTGTTGGTACACTCCTGATTTCAATAGCAGGTGGCGGACTCTTTGCACTTCACCAGTGGCAATCCGTCAAACAGTATCGACAATTACGAGCCAAAGCTGATGTTGCACTTGACAATGAACAGTATGAACTTGCTGTCCATGAGCTTGCACGCTGTTTGGCTTATTATCCGCAAGATGCAAAGTTGCTTGCTGATTATGTTGAAGCTCAGAATCATGTTGAAGATCAGACGCACCGCAATATGGAGTTGACCATTGATGTGCTTAACCGTTCATTGATGACTTATCCAGCGAGCCACGAGGCTGCCAGTCAGTTGGCGGATATGTATCTAGCTAGTGGTGATGCCATGCAGGCGATCCATGTTGCCAATAAGACGCTCGCACGCCTGCCGGATAATCTGCAGATGCTCAAACGTCGGGCTTTGGCAAATACAAGAATGGGGAATTTGCAGGATGCGATGGTTGATGTGGATCGCTGTATCAACCTTGAGCCTGCTGATTACGATTTGTATTTGCTGCGTCTGATTTTGATTAAACGCAGTGATCGGACAGGTGTTGAGCTACTTGAGCATGTGCAAAATTGGCGAGCGACTTTGGCAAATAACGCATGGTCCGATGCTTTGATGGGGGTTGCGTGTCGATTGCTTGAGTTGGATCAGGAAGCATTGAATTGGTTTAAAGTTTCCGCCGCCCATGCTGGTGAAGATACGCAGTTATTGAATCTGCTCGTGAATCAGTTCAATGCTCTTGGGCATTATACGCAAGCAGACCAATTGCTTGAGAATGTCGATGTGACAAAGAGTCCGCTGTTGCTTTATCGCAAGGCATGGACTTTGTGGCAAAAGCAATTGGATCGTGATTTACTGCAACTACCTCATATGGATATCCCGCAAGTCATCGCTTTACAGGTGATGGCTCATAAACGCAGCGGTCAAGCTGAAGCGATTAAGCCGTTACTTGCCAACCTCTCGGAACGATCCGGCGATCGTGTCGTTGGTGCATGGTTAAAGCTTTTGGAGTGTGTGTCAATTGCTAATAACGCGACACCGCTACAGATCATTGATGCTGCTCAGCAGGTTCGAATCAATTGTTCAAAACATGAGTTGGCCGATGTGATCCTCGCACAGCAATGGGAAGCATTGGGTGAAAAGTCAGCGGCATTGGAAGTTTGGCGATGCCTTTCTGCTACAGTCCCCAGTTGGACCATTCCATATTTGCATCAGTCGCGTTTACTTTTGGATCTTCAATACCCACTTGCAGCTGCAGCTTCAGCACGTGCGATATTGGCCCGTGATCCTGGTGATTTGAGTGCGGGTGTTCTGCTTGTCGAAGCACTTGGACGTGCTGGGACAGAGCAATCTCACCAAGTAGCCCATACGCTATTCGATGAGTTGGCTCCAGGACTTACTGATGATGTACGTTTGATTTTGGCAAGTAAATTGTTGGATACTCAGATTGCCAAGGAGTTGATTGCCAATGCCATTTCACTGGATCGATCCTTGTCGTCTCACACATGGTCTACCCTTGCCCAAATCAGTTTGGATCGCCAAGCCAGTTGGCATGATGATTGTTTGATGCAGTTGCAAAAACAACACGGTGTAACTCCGCAATGGCTTATACTCAAAGCACAAGCTTTGCACGAAGTCGGTAAGACAGTAACCGCCAGACAGTTGATTATCTCGCATGTCAACAAGCAGACATTGCAACAGTCTGCTGACACTGTGCAATGGCAATTGGTTCAGGCACGGTTCCTTACCATGATTGGTGATCATCTTGCAGCGCATCTCGCATGGCAGCATCTGATAAACACGTACCCCAATAATCTTACAGTAACGAAGAGCATTCTTGAGCAACCCACTGAAAATCAGCAGATGGCCCTGCGGCAGAAAGCCATTGATCAATTGCATCGTCTGACTGGTGATTTAGCAGTGAGATGGCGGTATGAACAGGCTCTATTACATTTGAAAAAATCAACCGACAACCAATCATTGGCGGCGACCACTCTGCTGATGCATGATGCATTGAATATTGCACCGTCAGCGATTGAGTGTCGCATGATATTAATCAAGTGCATGCAAAAAATCAGAAGTGCTCAAGGTATACAGGAACAAGCGCAAGCCATTTTGCAGGTTGATCCATACAATACAACAGCCAAGTCATTACTGCGTCAGGATGATAAGTCGCTTTGAGTTATGTAACATCGCAGAGATTATTGCTTGTCTTAATGTGGGATTAGGGATCACGACAATCAACGTATTGAATAACGACCGTAGGCGATGGCTACGGTTTTTTTATGCGCTCTATTAAAGCGGTGAAGTTCAAGTAGGTGATTGAGATGTCAGCTGATTTCATCAGGCTCCGCAACGTGATCGACGGCGTCTCCGACGAAGCAATACCAGGGATGCCATTGCCATTAGGCTGATACTCGCTGGTTCGGGAACAGACTGGGCACGTACGCGACGGCTCACTTCAAAGGATAACGGCAGGGCGGTACCAGTCTTGGCGATACTCACGAGACTGGCGCTGCGACGTGATTGTTGCTTGGATGTATTGACTAAAGTGCGGAAGCTGTTATCAAGGGTTGCAAGGACAGTACCATCTCCACAGCATGCCAGCCACTGAGAATCCAACGGGAGTTGGTTAGTGCCGTTGGCACGGATACTGCTGATTTGTCCAAATAATTGTAAGGCATCATCCCCTGACCGTTCGGATTGCTCAGGGTGCACAAGAAGTAGTTCCATCCAAATTGGAAATGTGAATTGCGTGATCTGCTGCATGAAGTCGCGAATATGTGATTCGGATACATCATGGCTGGCGGCAACTGCATCACCCTTGCTTGTTATGGAGGAATCGACAAACGGAATACCATGGGTGCGGGTTACACTCAGAGAGCGCGAGTGAAAACTATCGTCGGCAGGATTTAGAATCGCTGCAGACGTAGGATAGACATAACTGATCCCTAAGACCAGCATCCAGACAACATATGTAATATGTCTGGCGGTGCGACTCATTGCGTCCCATCCCCTCCAAATATACTCTCGGATTCGGCAAAATACCGAACCTACTTTCTCCATATGCAGTGTAATCGCTCTTGGACTTAAGACAATTACAACTCCATAAAACAACAAAAACCATCATTTATTACAGTGGTTTGAGCATTCGGTGCGGGTTGTATCGATTGAAGGGGATCTGTGGATTGTAGTGATTATAGTGGCGGGCATGTGAAACTTCGGTTAGTCATAAATGTTTAGTCTGGTCAGTTGGGATAGACTGCAACATAATTGAAATGTTCACAATACATCTGGTCGCATGATGGTCAATGTATTGGGCAGGGGAGGGAACCGTGACACATTCCCAAAGGCACAGTTGCAGTGGGCAATACGCGACTATGATTCAGAGTTTGATGCTTTGGAGCATGCTTGTTGCTGTTGGATTGTCTGGACAGTTGCATGCAAAACAGTCAACGCATGACTCCTCGTCGTCGGTGATTTCGCAGCAATTACTTGACCAAGTAGACCAACTCTTGGCAGTAGAGCACCTCGAAGCATCCAACGATATGATTCAAGGTATGGGGCCATTGGTTCAGATCGCTGAGCAGGGCAAGGTTGATGTTGGCATTGTGGCGATTGGCAGGCAGTCTCAGAATGATCTTAAAGTGACTGCGATTCCTTTACCGGATGCTTTTGCGATGAGTTTATTTCTACTTACGATTTTGATCATCGCCTATGTGATCCGGCGCGTTCGACTAGCAGTGTAACGCCGAATTTATTTTGAGATTGAATGATAAACGCCGCAACGTGTTGAACACGCGCGGTGTTTTAATGTTGCTCGTTAATGACGAGATGCTTTTATGGAGTGACCGGCTGATCCAGTGGCTGTTCAATGGTAGGTGAAGCTGTAGCGGTCTTAGGTTGACCGATCCATCCCTTGACATATGCCCCATATCCAATAAGTACGATCAGACCAAAGCATGCTGCTAGTCCCATGAGTGGCCTAAACAGTTCATTGTGTGCTTCGCTCAAGAGGATGGCATTCTCACGCGACTGTTCCATTTCCTGAGCGACCTGATCCTGTTTCTCTTCAGACATTGCTGTGATGCTTAATGGATTAGATGCTTTGTATTTCAACGGGTCTTCGTACAGTGAAACGGGTGATGGTGCTTTAAGGTGATGCTCATGCTTACCAATGGTCGGTTGATCGTCTTTAGTAGTTTGTTCAACTGAGATTTTGGGTGTATCCACAGCATCAGCTTGTGTCATTAATGCTTCGGTCACGCGTTGGCGAAATGCGTTGGCTTGCTGCTTATCATCAAGTGATTGCAGTGATGCTTCGAAGAGCACTTTGGCCAATTGATCGCCACTCTTACCTGCTCGATCGCGCAAGGTGGTTAACTGCTCGGCATTATCCCAAATTGGATGATCCGAGTCTGTTTGAACTTTCGACTGTTCCTGGCCTGGTTTTGCCTGGTCCATGTCCTGTCTCTCTTTCCCCCACTTATTTAAAAACAAGCAGAATCGACCCATTGGGTAGATTAATTGCGGACCCGTCCCACTGACTGCTATCGACCAACCATGCCGGGCACTTAAGCCGGATCACTACGATGAATCAAAAAAATGTTTTACAAGGGCATAGAGTTGCTAGAACCTGATTTTTCGGACAAGTTTGTCGCAGTTATCCGGACGGTATTGTAATTTGATACACGAGATGTCATTTGCCCGAGCAGTCGTTTGGGTGATACCATGTCGACTCTTTAAGACATACCACAGCACATGACAAAGGGCATAGCATTGCAGAGAACCGCTTTTTATAAGTTTCATTCCGACCGTGGCGCCAAGTTCGTTGACTTCGCTGGCTGGGAGATGCCGATCTCCTTTGGCTCAGTAATTGATGAGCATAATCAGGTTCGCACCAAAGGTGGACTCTTTGACGTTTCACATATGGGACGTTTAAAACTGACAGGTCGTCATGTACGGCGTTTGCTTGAACGTATATTGACTCGCTATATCACTGATATGGCTGACAAGTCCTGCCGCTATGCACTGGTTTGTAATGAGCAGGGTGGTGTGTTGGATGATGTGATTCTTTACAAATTCCCATCGCATTACATGCTGGTGGTCAACGCTTCGAACCGACAGAAAATTCTTGAGCATTTAAACACGGTTGCCAAGGATGAAAGCCTGATCGTCAAGATTGATGATCAGACGGAGTCGACAGCTATGGTCGCGTTGCAAGGTCCACGCGTGATGGAGAAGATTGGTGAGTTTTCTCGTGAAGTGCCGACGCTTAAGCGTTATAGCTTCTGCGAAAAGAATCTGTTGATCCTCAAGATGACCATTAGTCGCACGGGCTATACCGGCGAAGACGGCGTGGAAGTGATCATGGGTTCGATGATGGCCGAGAAAGCCATCAAGCTGCTGGTCAAGGAATCACCGAACCCTGAGGAAAACGTGATGAGTTCGGTCGGTCTTGCTGCCCGGGATACCTTGCGTCTTGAAGCTGCCATGCCACTGTATGGCCACGAGCTTTCCGAGACGATTGACCCGTTGACCGCCGGTCTGGACTTTGCGGTGACACTCAACAAAGAAGAGTTGGATCGCGGTGAAAAGTTCATCGGCCAGGACGCACTCAAAGCCATCAAAGCCGCAGGACTTAAACAGAAACGTGTCGGCATCAAATTCGAAGGCAAACGTACTCCACGTCAAGATATGACTGTGGTCAGTGATGGCAGTAAGGTCGGCTATGTCACCAGTGGTTGCCTGTCTCCGACTCTCGGCTATCCCATTGCGATGGCTTATGTCGATGTCGCAGTCTCTGAAATCGGCACCAAACTGTCGGTCGATCTTGGTAACGGTAAAACCATTGACGGTGAAGTCGTGGCATTGCCGTTCTACAAGAAACCGTAAAGACTTCAGAATTTGAAATATAAATGAATATGACGCGGGAACTCGAATTGGCGAGTTCCCGCGTTTTTTTACTGCATGTCCAACAACTGCCTGATTTGGTTGGCGGTGGTTTGCTTCTGGTTTTTACGGTAGTCCTTGGGAGTGCTGCCTGTGGCATTGCGGAACCAGTTGGTGAAGTGTGCCGGCTGTTTGAATGCCATGTCGAAAGCCAATTGCTTGATGGGAATCTTGCTGCTGATGAGCATGGTGCATGCATAGTTGAGTCGTTGCATCTGGGCATAGGCTTTAGGTGTCAGCCCCATTCGAGCGACGAAGATGCGATTGAGTTGGCTGATGCTAAGCCCTGCATGTTGCTCGATGGCTTTGCGATTGTAGGTTGTGTGACAGGCTGTTTGCTCAATGAATCGCATGGTATCGTTGATCCGTTGATCGGTGACAAACTGCATGTTTAAAGTGCGATCCATTTGTTGCATACTGTGGTGATAGGCATTGACCCATTTGAGCATCGCCTGCTGAAGTTGAATGTACTGTGGCAGGGAGCAGCTGTGTTTGAGCATGCCTTCTTCCATGTACGGCAAGGTAGGTGTCAGATGCAGGACGCGTTTGCAGATGCGCGTGAGTTGTCCTGCTGCACGATTGAGATTGGCAAAGCGTTCTGCTGCAAAGCTGATCCATTGATCATGTGGGTAAAGCATTTGATGGTTGGGCCAACTGATAATGGTTCTGATGGAGATGATCCGAGCGTCATCCGAAAAGTGATGTTCAATCTTGTCCGCAACAGGGAAAAACCAGTTGCCATGTGCAACAGTCATATTGCCTGCGGTAGGGCTGGTGACCGTGACGTTGCCCTGGAGGATTTGCCAAGCAGTGATGGTGACGAACTCCGGGCCGACGTGGTGAAGTTCCTGAGGTGGACCTTCATACGCCCAGACGAGCTTCATGCGCATACGATCCCAATCAAGGTGCCTGAGTTGAGTTGGGGTGGTTTGCGGTCTCAATGCGTTGATATTGTAATTTTTTACGCAATTCTGGCAAGCGAAAACTCGCTTTTGTTCGAGTCTCACCGCCTAGACTATTCATATGAGATCACAGTGGGATTAATCCCATGGGTAGATGTATTGATTGTGGAAGGAACCAACCATGCGACGATCCCGACTTGAAGGTTTTACACTCATTGAGTTACTTGTGGTGATTTCGATCATCGCGTTGCTGATCGCCATTTTACTTCCTGCTCTGGGGAAGGCTCGTAAGTCTGCTGCCCGTGTTGCTTGTCAGACGCGGTTGCATCATCTGATGGTTGCATCATTGGCTTTTGCGGTGGACAACAAGGATACGTTCCCCAATCGCGGTAAGCCGGCCTACCCGCATGCGACCAGCGCCAATACCGGTAGCATTTACTTTGTCGATGCCAACCCGTCTGATCGGTACCCGCTGAATGTTTGGCAGGAACGTTACATGCAGGGCAGTCGAGGGGACACTTTGTTTTGCCCAGGTGACCTGGTCAACGATCCATCTCGCCGTGCCGATGCGCCGGGGTATAGCAAGGAATGGATGACCTATCAATATTTTGGTGATGCCAACATTGCCAACCGTTGGGGGTGGGGCCAGTGGCGATCGAGTCGTCAACTGCTTGATCCCAACGATGTGCATACCAGCCCCAAGACACCGATTTGGAGCTGTATCACGGCACGTTATAAGGCCACCGGTCTATGGCTTGCACACGACTCGGCCAATGGCACAGAAACCCAGGGCCAAAACTCCGCGCAACTTGATGGTTCCGTCAAGTGGGTTCAGTTCGAAAATCTCGAATGGGTCGTTTACAGCGGGAGCCTTGAATTCTACCGATGGGACAGACAGTAAACGATCAGACCTTCAGCAAGACGCATTGATAGATACATCAATTGTTGATGACGTCGACTTACCAAGCATAGATTCGTTTTGGATTGAATATCAGAACAACAATTGAATATTCTTGATCACACATCAAAGCTTTGTGCGGCTTTGTCGTTGGTGTCCTGAATGTTGAAGGACAGATGCAAACGTGTGATGTGGAATATTTCATAGACCGATGGTTGAACCTGTGCGATGCGCAATTGGCCATGCGCTGCGTCGAGCTTACGCTGAATACCGATCATTTCACCAAGCAGACTTGAAGACAGATGTTCGACCATACTCATGTCGATGATCACGCGTGGATTCTGGCGGCGTTCAAGGATGTCGAAAATCACAGCACGCAATTTCTCGACCCATGCCTGGCCGGTGAGGAATTGGCCCAAGGGTTTGACCAGCACGATACCATCATGACTTTTCTTGACTTCAATCGGACATTCACTGGTATTTAAACTCATAGGTCAATCTTATTTGCGTCGTTATTGGGAAGATGAGTCCAGGGTGTGATGAAGGTATTCTACCAGAATCGCTGGCAGATCACACCCATTTAAAGGGGTATTTTTGTCGTTAACGATCTTTGACCCATTTGGCGGGTATCCCCATGTAAATGCCGCGTGGCTTGGTGTCTTTCGTCAGCACCGAGTTGGCACCAATGACGCAACCTTGAGCAATATGCGTGTTCGCTATGATCGTTGCATTGGCACCGATCCAGATGTCCTGTTCAAGTGTAATGGGGCCAGCGACAGAAGGGGCCAATGCCATTGGTATATCAGTGACATGATGATCATGTCCGACCGTTGCAAGCACGACATGCGATGCGATGTTGCAGTAGGGGCCGATGGTTAATCCACCATGCCCGTAGAGAACAGCATTAGGTGCAAAGTGCGAGTGATGTCCGATGTGGATAAAGCTTTTCTCACTGTTACCTGTTGAAAGATAGACACCCGGATACAGAGTTACATGATCTTCGATGATCAGTTCACTGCTGCCTTGAATAAACACGTTTGGATAGATGGTGACATCGTTGCCGATTCGACCGATGCGCAGCGCATCATGAAGGTGAAAACCGTGCATGATGGTGACGTTGTTGCCAACGGATAAACATTGGGGAGCATGGATGATGGCATTCGGATCAACGATCACGTTCTCACCACAGGCTGAAAATTGTTTGCGCAGGTCGGTCATGGATACTGACATTATACGGGAATATGCAACAGTCAATTAAGTGATGCGATTCAGATCACAAACATGATATCGTCTGGATAGTTCATAATAAGTCGTCATGCCCCAAACGGGGTGTCAATCCAATACATTGGCAGGATCATTGGCATCATCGCATAAAAAAACACGGGATGCATCAACCTGCATCCCGTGTATCAATTGGCGTTGATCGGCTATATAAATTTTAAATAAAATGAAATAAGTGCAGCGTAAAGCTTAGCGCAGATAATCGCCTTCCAAAGTTACGCGGATTTTCTTCAGAGCCTTGTTCTGGATCTGACGGACACGTTCCTTGGTCACGCCAATCAACCGTCCTACTTCTTCAAGGGTCAACGGCGAAGCGTCGGGTTGTTTGTGGAGTTTTTCGCCAATGGCAAAGCGGTGCTCAATGACCTGCTTTTCGACCTTGGTCAGATCGGCGGTGTTCTTGTTGAGAATTTGCAACACTTCAGTCGCACAGTCCATCTCGTGACCTTCACGGCAGCGTTCCATGTAGTCCGAGCGTTCCATCTTGGGATCAAAGTCCGCTGGGAACATCTGGCGATACCGCGTGTGCTTCATGCCGCTGCGTGAAAAGGCTTTGAGAATCGCACGGCAGGCATAGGTTGAAAATTTGAATCCACGTCCAACATCAAACTTATCCACGGCACGCAGAAGAGCCATATTGCCTTCGCTGACCAGATCGGAAAAGTCCATGTCAATACTGCGGGCTCGCTTGGCCATGGCAAGAACCAAAGCCAGGTTCGTCTTGGCGATTTTATGACGGTAGTACTCAGAGCGTTCAAACCAACTAAATAGGTTGGCCTGGTTTTCGTCAGAAGGGGATTCCTGCTCGCTGATCTCGGCCTTGATCATCCAGACGCGATAGCGACAAAAATTAAATCGCAAGAACAAAGTCTGCTCCTGCTCCGTAGTCAAGAGAAGAGACGATGCTTGTCGCATGGTGGTGGAAGTAGGAACATCCATCACTGGGCGATACCAGCTCGTATCCGGTTCTTGAATGACTGGCAATTCTTCAAAGAGTTTGGCTTCAAATTCCTGTTCATGAAAATCAGGATGATCGATGAAGTCAAAAGTCTCCGTGAAAATGCACCTGAGAAACGGTTGCTTTGATTCTGATACGCGAGACCACCAAGCTGGATCAGTCTCTTGTGTCGGATCTATCGTTCCGTTTTCAGGCAACTTTGCCGTGCTGAGTGATGCACTCATAGGCCAACCTGCCTCTCACACTGTTTGGGATACCCTATCCCTGTCTCTCACTATCTCTTCCCGCTGCTTTTAAAGACTCGGCGAAAGACTTGAACCGTGATCTTTTACTGACAGCACACACTCTCTGCTCTTAAAGTTACACTCTTTTGGGACGAGATGTTTCGAATACGCTAAATTTTTTTATTTTTTTTTGCCTAAATTCGGTTTAACCCGTCATGAAAAACATCGTCCAATCCGGTTATATTTTGCCACTTTTTGATCAAATACCCTGGTGTAAAATTGAAAACAAACGACAGCGGCGTCTTAATTAAATTGTTGAGAATAATTGAATTACGTCAGGAATATTGCTTTGGTCAACTTGATTTATGTCGGTATGAACCTTACGATTTGACTTACAGAATTTGACCGCTATGCCTTTTTCGGTGTAAGTCAACCATTAATACACTCAGAGACCTTTTTAGCACTCTCAAGGAGCCAAACATGGCATACGAAGTCCCCAGTCTGACTTATTCATTTGACGCACTTGAACCCCATATCGATGCGCGAACGATGGAAATTCATCACGACAAGCATCACGCAGCCTACGTCAGCAAGCTCAACGCTGCTGTGGAAGGTCTGGAAGTGCCTGCATGTATCTGCGAATTGATCAGCGATATCAGCAAGCTTCCGGCCGATAAGCAGGGCGCTGTTCGCAATAACGGTGGCGGACACGCTAACCATACTCTGTTCTGGGAAATCATGGCTCCAGGTGGCGCATCAGCACCATCAGGTGACTTGGCTGCAGCGATCGAATCAGACCTTGGTGGTTTTGACGCATTCAAGACCGCATTCTCCAATGCCGCTGCAACCCGCTTCGGCTCCGGCTGGGCATGGTTATGTGTCAAGGAAGATGGCAAGCTCTGCGTCTGCTCAACACCCAATCAAGATAACCCCGTCATGAAGGGCATCGCCGAATGTGCAGCCAAGCCCATCCTTGGTCTGGACGTTTGGGAACACGCTTATTACCTCAACTATCAAAACCGTCGTCCTGATTACGTTGCTGCATTCTTCAACGTCATCAACTGGGACGTCGTGGCTGCCAAATACGCCAAAGCCAAAGGCTAAACCAATCCATTCCAACGATTGGAACCCCGAAGCTTGACTGCTTTTCATTGTGACATGTTCACAGATGAATGGCCTGAAAGCTTCATATAACCGTACGGAGCAACCCGCCTTGCTTCGTGCGGTTTTTCTTTGGCATCAATCTGCTACATGACATCGCATGTTCAGGGACGCTTAAGTATGTCAAACACTTGAATTCCCAAAACAACCAAAATCCGCTATCCTTTTGCGTTTCCATGAGCACGAATCAAACCAATACAACCAAGCCGGTCTTCGGGCATATTCTGATGGGGGGCGCATTAAGCGGCGCCTTGGTCCGAGATATCCGACTGGCAAATGAGCTGGCAAGTCGCGGGTATGAAGTCCATGTCTGGTGGGCAATGGATATCCAGAAAGACGCGCCGCTCGACAGCCGTATTCATCAACACGTCCTGTTCTCCGGCTTGCGCTATGCTTACAAAATCGGACGCCCGGTCATGGATGCTTTGGGTAAGCTTTCGCAAAAGCTTTACTCGGATAAAAAGCGTTCGCGGACGCTGCAAAAGCGTGGCAAGATGCTACAGAACATCATGGGTAATTTCCTGAAACTCGTCGCAGATGGCGTGGAAAAGGACGCTGGCCCACTTAATCGCTTCATTCGGGAAGTGTCTGAAGCCAAGATCACACACATGTTCCCCATGCTCGCGGCATTGGCGCCCTATGCCTTGGCTGCACGTGATCGCTGCCCGTTAAAACCCAAGTGTCAGATGATCTTCCAAGGGTACGAACTCTACATCAACTACGCTCGTGCGATCGGTATTGAGCAGGATGTCTATGCCCGATTCCGTAAATGTGCAAACCAAACGGATTGGCAAGCGGTCTGTGTCAGTGAGGATTACAAAGAACGCGTCATCGAAGATATCGGCGTCGATGCGGATCGACTCATTGCTATTCCTCCTGGTGTTCCTGCACAGCAGACACTCACTCGCGAAGATGCCTGGAAGCATATCCATAAACGCTTTCCTGGTTTTGAGACGGACATTCCACTCATCACGTACCTGGGACGGCAGGATGTGGAGAAGGGGATTGACCTGCTGCTTTATGCCTGCAAAATACTCCAACAGCGGGGCGTGAAATTCAAGCTTCTCATTGCTGGCCCGACACTCTTTGGTGAAGCCAATCAAGTGACGATTGTTCAACTGATTGAAAACCTGCGACTTGATAAGCACGTTCATCGCAACAAAATGATTCCCGAAGACATGCGCATTGCCTTTTTCGCAGCAAGTACCTGCGTGGTCTATCCATCGATTCACCGTGAGCCGTTTGGAATGGTTCCCGTTGAAGCAGGAGCATTTGGTACGCCAGCAGTCGTCCCAGGATATGGCGGCGTTGCGCAGACCGTCAAGGTCAACGGACTACAAAGCGGTCTGCACTTTGATGTATGGGATTCAGGTAGTCTTGCAGATCAGTTGCAAAAACTCATCGAAGACAAAGAACTTTGGCAGAAACTCTCCGAACAGGGACCAGCTGTTGCAAACTATTATTCGGTCCCCAATCTTGCCAACCGGTTATTGGACATGATGCAGATACCGTATTCAACGGAAAATACATAACACACGCATGAGTGATGCATGTCTTTGGACTCTTTTGATGATTCCCGGATACCTTAGCGGCTACGTGGTAGAACCGTGTCCCAGAAGGACATGATCATATCCATTGTTCGATCCACTGAATAATCCGGTCCCATCAGACACACGACAACTGTCACTGCTCCAGCGAATGCCAAAAAGAGAATAAGTTGTTCGCCTTGATGCCGACGCATGGCTTTATCCTTACTTTGAGTAAGTTACCAACAAACCTATTTTGTACTGCTCGGACCTTTACCACGTTTTATGCATCGGCGTTATAGATGTTAGACTTGATACAGTAATTAAGAATTTACCAACTTAACATTTCGACAATTAAATTCATATGCTGTATTTCTGTTTCGATTGAAATTGATATTCGTAGTTAAATACAAATGAACACAGATAAAGTCGCAAGTCACGTGGAATGTAACCATTCTCGGCTGTGCGTTTACCTGTGTTCATCTGTGATAAACAATGTTTGGTTGCCAAATATTTGAAGCGTTAGACTGACAGTTTGCTCTTGAGTCGGTTCATCGCTTCGTTGATGTTTTCGCGGCTGTTAAATGCGCTGATGCGGAAATAGCCTTCGCCGGACGCACCAAAGCCACTGCCGGGGGTTCCGACGATGTTGCATTCGTTTAGCAGCTTGTCGAAGAAGTCCCAGCTTGCCATACCGCCGGGCGTTTTGACCCACACGTACGGTGCATTTTCACCGCCGTAGGTGTCGATGCCCATGCTCGTGAGCGTGTTGCGGACGATCAAAGCGTTCTCCATGTAGAAGCCGACGGTCGCCTTGATCTGTTGTTTACCTTCTTGGCTGTAGGCTGCTGCGGCACCTTTTTGGATGACGTAGGACGCGCCGTTGAACTTGGTGCATTGACGACGGTTCCAAAGCTTGTGTAATGACACATCGTTGCCATTGGCATCCTTACCCATGAGTGTCTTGGGCACGACCAGGAATCCGCAACGCATGCCGGTGAAGCCTGCGTTTTTCGAGAAGCTGCGTGACTCGATGGCTACTTCACGAGCGCCTGGAATTTCGTAGATTGAATGAGGGACGCTGCTGTCCTGGATGAACGCTTCATACGCAGCATCGTAGAGAATGATTGAGCCGTTTTCCTTGGCATAGTTCACCCACTGCGTCAACGCTTCCTTGGTCATCACCGCGCCAGTGGGATTGTTCGGTGAGCAAAGATAAATCACATCCACCTTCTGGTCCGGCAAGGCAGGGATGAATTCATTATCCGCGGTCATGGGCATGTAAACCAGACCTTCGTACTCACCTTTGTCGTTGGCTTCACCAGTGTTGCCAATCATCACGTTGGTATCCACATAGACCGGATAGACCGGGTCGGTGACCGCGATCTTGTTACCTTTTCCTAGGATGTCCAGCACATTACCGGTGTCACACTTGGCACCATCGGAGATGAAGATTTCATCTGCTGCCACATCACAGCCACGTGGGGCGTAGTCGTTTTCGACGATGGCTTCACGCAGAAAACCATAGCCTTGCTCCGGGCCGTAGCCTTTGAAGGTTTCGCGACTGGCCTGTTCGTCGACCGCTGCGTGCATCGCCTTGACGATCGCTTCGGGTAACGGTTCAGTTACGTCACCGATACCGAGCTTGATGATCGGAGCATCTGGATTGGCCTTTTGGAACTCAGCGACACGGCGGCCGATTTCCGGGAACAGATAGCCAGCCTTGAGTTTGAGGTAGTTGTCATTGATAGTTGCCATTGTGTATGTCCTAACTTTTGTTTTAACCGCCAAGACGCCAAGGACGCCAAGGACAGAATTGAAATCTAAAAACAGTTTTTTACCACAGAGACACAGAGCCTGAAAAAGTCAGAGGAAAACATTGCTTTGTCTTTCTCTGTGTCTCTGTGCCTCTGTGGTAAAGATATTAAATTTTGGATTCGGCCATGGCTTTACATGCCGCCAAGGCTTCATCGAGTTTGCTTGCGTCTTTGCCACCGGCCTGAGCTTGGTCTGGGCGGCCACCACCACCACCGCCGGTGAGTGTGGCTGCTTCCTTGACCCAGTCGCCTGCTTTGAGTCCTTTGGCAATCATGGCCTTGGGGACGGATGCGATGAAAGCGAGTTTGCTGCCATCGTCTGCTGCTAACAGGATCGCGGCATTGTCACCGTGTTTGTTTTTAAACACATCCATCGCAGTCCGCAGGGTCTTGCCATCGGCACCGGGAATTTTACAGATGATAATCGACCCGTTCGCTTCATCCGCTAGTGCCTTGGCGGTTTCAACCACATTACCGGCTGCGGCTTTGCTGGCCTGCTTCTCATGTTCCTTAACCTTGGCCTGCAACTGCGTGAGCATGTCGCGGACTTTGGCTTTGATGAGCAGGGGCAATTGCTTCTCATTGACTGTCGCAGTGATCTGCGTAATCGCGGCTGCCAATTCTTCAACAGGTTGACTCTTAAGTGCCTCGGCACGAGCCAGCAGCAGATCGGCCTGTGCGGTTGCTTGATGTGCAGCAGGCCCGGTAAGTCCAATGATGCGCCGGATACCCTTGGCAACGGCTTCTTCGCTGATGACCACAAAGCCTTCGGCATCACCAGTCTTCTGCATATGCACACCACCGCAAAACTCGATGGAGTAGCCCGGCCACTGTTCGTTGTTCGGATCGCTGACAAGGTCACTGACCTTCGGGCCAATACTCACCACGCGAACCGTCGACGGGTACTTCTCGCCAAACACCGCTCGCAAACCATTAATCGATTGACCCTGTTCCAGTGGTACATACTCGTAGCTCACCGGCATGTCCGCTGCGATGTCCGCGTTGACCGTCTCTTCAACCAATTCGATCTGCTCAATGGTGACCGCGGAATTCTGCGTAAAGTCAAAACGCAATTTTTCGTCATCGACCAACGAACCCCGCTGATCAGCGTCAGCATTGACATGCTTGCGCAACGCGCGATTGAGCATGTGCGTGCAGGTGTGATTGAACGTGATAAGTTTACGGCGTTGTTTATTGACAGTCAGTGTGACTTGCTGCTCACCTGACGCAATGCTGTCACCTTCGGAAGTGCCAAGATGGAAGTACACATCGCCGACTTTTTGCGTGTCGGTCACGTTGAATGTGCTGTCAACCAAGGTGATCGTCCCAACATCACCAACCTGCCCGCCGGACTCCGCGTAGAAGGGTGTGGTGTCGGCCAGGACCGCGGTGACTTCGCCAAGGTCAAAAATCTGGATGTGGGTCTTGCCTGTAAACTCGGTGTTTTCGTAGCCGATGAATTCAGTCGCCTTGAACTTGTTCTTCTGCACCAACTCCACAAGCAGGGCGGTGACATCGGTCTTACCAGCTGATGCCTTGGAGACTTCCTGGTGTTGCTTCCAGCATTTTTCAAACTCAGCTTCATCGACGGTTAAGCCCTGTTCATCTGCCATGAGTCGGGTCAGATCCAAGGGGAAGCCGTAGGTGGCATAGAGTTCAAAGGCATCTTCGCCGGAGATGGTTTTGTCTTTGCTGCTCGTTGCTGCGCGGTTGAAGAGTTCAATGCCGCGGTCGAGTGTCCGACGGAAGGCAACTTCTTCTTCCTTGAGTTCGTCAATCACAGCTTGCGGATTCTTGGCCAGTTCCGGGAAGCTTTCGCCGAAGTGTTTGACGACGGTTGGGACCAACTTGTAGAAGAACGGTTCTTCAATGTTGAACGTCTGCTTGCCGAAGCGTACCGCACGGCGGAGGATTGAACGCAGGACATAGTTGCGACCATCGTTGCCACAATGAGCACCATCGCTAAGGGCGAACGTGAGCGTGCGGATGTGGTCTGCAATCACGCGGTAGGCAATGTCCGCCGGGTTGCTCAGCGTGTCATCACCACCGTCATAGGGCTTGGCACCTGTGACCGATTGGATGGCATCAAAGATCGGCGTGAACACGTCGGTGTCGTAGTTACTGGTCTTGCCCTGAAGCAGGCGTGTGATCCGTTCAAAGCCCATACCGGTGTCCACATGCTTGGCAGGCAAGGATTCGAGCTTGCCCGATGGCGAGCGATTGAACTGGATGAACACGAGGTTCCAGATTTCAATCACTTGCGGATCATCCGCATTGACCTTGTCACCACCGGACATGTCAGGTGTGCCGTCGTAATGAATTTCCGAGCAGGGGCCACACGGGCCGGTGTCGCCCATCTCCCAGAAGTTGTCCTTCTTGTTGCCGGGATGGATGCGTTGGGCAGGGAGATATTTTTCCCACATGGCCTTGGCTTCAAGGTCGGGTTCGAGGCCTTCGGATGCGTCCCCTTCAAAGTAGGTGGCATGCATGCGGTTTGGATCAAGCCCCCAGACATCCACGAGCAGTTCCCAAGCCCAGTCGATCGCTTCGGTCTTGAAATAGTCGCCAAACGACCAGTTGCCAAGCATTTCAAAGAACGTGTGGTGATAGGTGTCCTTACCCACATCGTCAAGGTCATTGTGCTTGCCACCAGCCCGGATACATTTTTGGGTATTGGCAGCACGCGGGTAGGGTGGCTGTTCGGTTCCTAAAAAATAGGGCTTAAACTGGTTCATCCCGGCATTGGCAAACAAGAGTGTCGGGTCATTGTGCGGCACGACCGGGGAGGACGGCGCAAAGGTATGACCGTGCTTCTGCACAAAGAAGTCGATGAACTGCTGACGGATTTCGTTGCTCGTAGGCATTGGATGGTTCCGAGGTTTCCAGTTGAGGTAATGGCTTTAACCGTTTTGAATCGCAGAGTATAGTCGATTTGACGGTAAAGTTCATCGTCTCGGGACTCGGCCACTGCATCAGGCTGACACCTGACAAAAGACATTGACGACGGATGTTGTCAGGATCAACCGCTTGGATGACAATGGCTTTTTCAGCCCCGCGATACGATGCGTCTGCAAATGCGTTTAGTTGTGAACTTCAAAACCGCCAATTGAACTTCAAGCAGTTGGATTGGTTATAGGATTGGAAAACAAGTTGAACCTTACTCGTTTTTTGAATGTGTGTCTGTTGAGCTTGTTGTTCCCCATGACTGTGAATGCGACGCCACCGGAGCCATTGCTTCACGAGCCGTTGCCAAAAGCGTCCGCCGGACACTTACCGCGATGGCGTGGGTTTAATCTACTTAATCAATTTTACGCAGGCAGTCCGCAGCGGGATCGTCCATTTGAGGAGTCAGACTTTGCGATGATCAAGGCGTTGGGTTTTAACTTTGTTCGCCTGCCATTGGATTATCGTTGTTGGATTGTGGATGGGGATTGGGAGCAATTGGATCAAGCGGTGTTAGCTCGCATCGATCAAGCCGTCCGGTGGGGGCAGCAGTACAACCTTCATGTGAGTCTGAATTTTCATCGTGCGCCGGGTTATACCGTTGCCAAACCTGCGGAGAAAACAAGCCTGTGGTCGGATGAAAAAACGCAGGACATTTGCGCGATGCATTGGGCGGAGTTTGCCCGGCGGTATCGTGGTATCCCGTCATCACAGTTGAGCTTTAATCTGTTTAACGAACCCAATGCAGTGAACGCAGAAGTGTATGCTCAGGTGGTGAACAAGATCGTCACTGCCATTGGTAAGCAGGACTCCGAGCGACTGATCATCTGTGATGGGATTAAATGGGGCACGCAGCCGGTGGCTGAATTGGTGCCTTTGAAAGTGGCGATGTCGACGCATTGTTACAAGCCGATGAACGTGACGCATTACAACGCCAGTTGGGTGGCGTCCAAAGATTACACACAACCGACATGGCCGATTGCTGTGGCATTTGGCACACTCTATGCACCGGGCAAATCAGGTCTCCAGCAAGCCAGTTTTGAACCCATGGTTATTGAAGGAAAATTCAACGAGCCGACGGCTTTGCGTTTGCACGTCGATAAAGTCTCGAACAACGCGACGCTGCTGGTGCAAGCCGATGGCCAGACGATTTGGGAAAAAGCATTTGTCTGCGGCCCCGGTGATGGTGAATGGAAAGAATCCCAACACTTGCCAGAGTGGGATACGTATCAGTGCGTGTATGACCGGGATTATGTCGTGAACATTCCTGCTCACAGCAGCAAGGTGACCGTGGCAGTAACCAAAGGTGATTGGTTACGCATCAGTCAGATCGGTATCGCGACATCAGGCAAACCCGAACACATTCAAGACCTGCGAAACGATTGGGATAAACCTACCGGGCATCTGACCTATCAACCCCAGGCCGGCAAGCCAATCTTTGTCACCAGCAAGTTTGAAGACCGGGATTGGTTAAAGGATCAAACCATGACAGACTGGTTGGCATTTCAAAAACAACATCAAGTCGGGATCATGGTCGGTGAGTTTGGCGTTTACAATCAGACGCCTCATGATGTCGCGTTAGCATGGATGAAAGATTGCCTGAGTAATTGGAAAGAAGCTAATTGGGGTTGGGCACTCTGGGAGTTTCGTGGTTCATTTGGCATTCTTGACAGCGGCCGCAGTGATGTGGAATACGAAGACTTTCACGGTCACAAACTTGATCGCAAAATGCTTGAGTTGTTACAGCAATATTGAGTCAGTTCGCAGGATGGATGATTGCTCTTTTACCACCACAGATAGTTGCTGCTGCATTCGAGTTGATGCAGGCCAGCTCCTGAGCTTCCGGTGATCCCCATTTCTGCTTCAGGCTTCCATTTGCCTGACCCGTCAATCAAGACGACGTTAGATCCACCGGTGCGTTGTTTGAGATATCGATTATTGCTGTAGGGGTTGTAGCCTGAAAAGTGCCCGGAGATGGTATCGAAATTGCCGGAAGTACTACTGCGTGTTACGTCGGTGACGATGGCGTCATAATACGTTTCCTGTTCCATATCCATGGGGATGGATTCGATGCCATCGGCAACCATGTAGTACCACTTGGATGAGGAATCTTTGGCGTTTTGTGATGTACCTGCGGTAAAGCGGTCAGCACGTTGGAGTCCGACGCGACCACCGATGAGGTTATATCCGGTGATGCAGTAGTTGTACGTGTGACTGCTGAATCCTTTGCCAGTTGAAGGTCCCCAGAATGCATCACTGTTTGAAGCGGGATTGTTAGGGCAGTAGAACGAATCACGGACCAAGCCATAGCTCAGCAGATAGTCACGGGCACCACCATTGAGATGGTAGGGGCGTGAGGTTTTGGTGGTGCTGATTTCGTCGTAATAGCCTTCCCAGTTACCAGTGTCCGGGAGTTTTTGCTTGTTGTCATTGGATGCCATGAGCATGGCTTGAGCGATACTGCGAGCATTGGTCAGACACTTGAGTCGCGCAGCGGATTGCTTTGCTTTGGATAATGCAGGAAGCAAAATGGCGATGAGCAGGGCAATGATTGAAATGACAACTAACAATTCAATCAATGTAAATCCCACGCGCGAGTGTTTCGTGTGTTGCATGGCAGGTCTCGATTTTAAAAAGATGCGTCTAATGTCAAAACAACGAATGTACTAAAGCAAAGAATAAAGAAATGCTATTAGAAATTATATGCGACAGGTGTATGTTCACAACCGCTATTTAGAGCCAAACATACACTGTTATAACTGTTTTTTGTACATATCGCTTGTGAAATGGGATTGTATTGATATTTCAATCCTATATAGGATTTTGCCAGTTCATATATATGTCAACGTTTTGTATGTTGTGTCTGGTTTGCGAGAGTGTTGTTGCCAGGTTCACCACCAGAGTTTGATGTTGCTGCCGTATTCCAGTTGGCAAAGTCCGTCGCCTTGGCTACCTGTGGTCAGTCCAAGATTGGTGCGTTGACGCCATTTACCTGAGCCGTCAACCATGAATATATTTGAACCGCCTAGGCCATCTTTGATGTATCGGTTGGAGCCTGCGGTAAATTCGTTGCGACCACTCATATGACCTGTGATCGTATCAAATGACACATTGTAGGTTCGTACCACATCGGTAATAATTTCGTCGTAGACTGCATCATGTTCAAGATTCAAATGAATCGACTCGACACCATCAGGAACCATTTTGACCCAACTTGCGGAACTGTCTTTGGCGGTAATGAATGTGCCAGTGCTTGCAGGATTGGCACGTTGAAGTCCAACACGTCCACCGAGGATTTGATAGCCGATGACAGTGAATTGATTGCTGGCAAATGACGATGCCAACTCAGGCCCCCAGTAGGCATCGATGTTGGCTGCGGTATTATTGGGACAGTAGAAATTTTCACGTGTCAGACCGTATTGCAACATGTAATTTCTAGCACCTGCGTTGATGCGATACGGTTGACTGGTCGCTCCTGGATGATGATCGCCAAACTGACCGTTGGCTCCCAGCCAGTTACCCAAATCTGGAATGTTGAGTTTGTTGTCCTGCGAAGCCATCAAAATCGCTTGTCCCACACCACGGACATTGGCAAGGCATTTGACACGTATCGCTGACTCACGCGCTTTGGCAAGTGCTGGCAGCAGAATGGCTATGAGCAGGGCAATGATGGATATCACGACCAGTAGCTCAATCAATGTAAAAGCATGCCGGTAATCGCGGGAATGAATCATATATTTCTCTCTCCGAAACAGAAGTGAAACTTAGCGATAGGATTCCCGAGGAAATGAAATGCAGGAACCACATAGCCTTATGTTAAATTATATCTGGCATATCGACTAAGGCAATCAATTGTTTGAATCAAGATTCGGCGAAATAGTTCAGATTAAACGGGTTTTAGCCATAGTCGTAACTCTAATTGTCAGTTATCGGCTTACCGTTTGATCATTTTGCAATTCAGATTTACATGGCCTGTATCTGCTCTGAGACATCAACCTTGCCTTGAAGAAATTTGATTGATTTATTACCGTCAACCGTATTGTTGTCACATTTCACGATCTGCGACCTTGAACTTGTATTGCCTGGGAAAATAAATGTCCACTAAACCCAACATCATCTTACTCGTCGGTGAAGACACCGGCCGACATCAACATTGCTACGGTGACCGCTTTGCCAAAACCCCCAATCTTGATCGCTTGGCAAGCGAAGGTTGCCTGTATACCAATGCCTGTAGTACCGCGCCGGTTTGTGCGCCATCGCGATCAACTTTGGTGATGGGACAGTTTGCCAACAAGGTCGGTTCGCATCACATGCGGTCAACCTTGCTAAATCCTCTACGATTGATGACGCATGAGTTGGCCGATGCTGGCTATCACGTGAACTGGGCCAACAAGACCGACTTTAACTTTGAACCGCCAGACGATTTTGCTCACGAAACTTCGGATTGGATCACAACACTTGAGCAGGGCGAATATCCAACTGACAAGCCGTTTTTTTATTACTTCAACTTCGGCATGACGCATGAAAGTGGGATGTGGCCTGAAGGCTCGTCTGGCAATCCATGCACTCATGTCGAGGAGCCTTGCGTCGATCCTAAACTCACTGAGGGGATTGATGTGCCACCCTATCTGCCTGATACGCCAGTCGTCCGTAGTGAGTTGTATCGCTATTACCAGAAGCTTCATCAGCAGGACCAGCAGATCGGTCGAGTTCTCAACGCGCTCGATGGACAAGGCTTAACCCAGAACACCGTTGTTATCTATCTCACTGATCATGGCAGAGGACAGATCCGCGAAAAACGTTGGCTCTATGAAGCAGGTATCCATTTACCTCTTATTATCCGCGCGCCGGGAGTTACAACACCAGGCAGCTTCTGCGAACAACTTGTGAGTTGGGTCGACATTGCACCGACCCTGCTAAGTTTGGCAGGTGTTACGATTCCTGACAGCTATGATGGCCGTGTTATTCTCGGTGAAAACCGACAGTCTGAACCGCAATGCATTTTTGCTGCCCGTGATCGCATGGACGAATGTTTCGATCGCGTCCGTGCAGCAAGGAGTCGCAGATTTTTGTATCTCCGCAATGACTTCCCGCAATTACCCTGGGCTCAGCGATTGCGATACATGGAGATCATGCCCGCCACGCGAGAGGTTCGACAGATGCATGTTGATGGCCAATTGAACTTCCCCGCAAACCTGTTTATGCAACCGACCAAACCCGCCGAAGAGTTGTACGATATCGTGGTCGATCCGCACTGTATTCATAATCTCGCAGATGATCCACGCTATGCCGACACGCTCGCGACCCATCGCAATGAGGTTGCTCACTGGATCAAACGCATTGATGACAAGGGCTATCAAACCGAACGTCAGTTAATTGAGCAGGGCATTGTCAAAAATCGACTGGATGATGAATACGCGCTGCGTATCGAACCATTAACGGAACCCACTCGCATGGGCGGAGTGTATGACTCACATCTCACACAAGAGTGTTTGTCAGATTGAGGTAGACGTACAATTTTAATTTACGCAACCGATTGATTGGTATCAGTATCTTTAGAGTCGGTTAGCCGGATGGCGTTTGCGGCATTCAGACTCACGACACGATCGCGTCCCTGTTCCTTTGCCATGTATAGGAATTCATCTGCTCTTTGGATTAATGAGCCGGCGGTGGTCCCATGTGCGGGATACATTGCCACACCGACTGAGATCGATAGTTTGCCCAGAGATTTTTGATCATGTTGCAGGTCAAGTCTGCGGATGGCTTCACATAATTTTTCAGCCACATGCACCGCATCCTCCGGCGAGATGTCCGGGCAGACGATACAAAATTCTTCGCCACCGTAACGGCAGGTCGTATCTTCAATCCGCAGATTATGCTTCATTTCACTGGAAATATTACTCAATACCACATCGCCAGCTTTATGACCGAAGGTATCGTTGAAGCGTTTGAAGTGATCGACATCCAGCATCATCACAGCCATATTCGACTGCTGTCGTTCTGATCGACTGACCATTTGATCCAATGCTTCAAGCATGTAACGACGGTTGTACAGCCCTGTAAGAGGGTCACGGATTGCCTGTTCACGAAGACTGTCTCTTAGCTGAATATTGGCTAAAGCAAGCCCGATCTGCTCTGCAACGGATGCGATGAGTTTGATATCCTCACTGCTTAAATCTTCGTCATGGTTCATCGCATGAAACACACCAATCGTTTCACCTTGAGCAATCAATGGGATGCAGATAGTTTGGCGATCAATGTCGTCATTCATGTGATCACATTGAATGTGAAGATTATTTGCTTTGGAAATATGCTGATGACCTCGTCGTAACGCCCAGCATTCATTAGGCAGATACGCATTGCGACCTGGCCAATCCTTGCCCCAACTCAGTAAGACATCCAAACGATTCCGTGAAGATTTGATGATGGCAATTGCGCCTGAAATATTGGGTAATAACACTGGCATGATTTTATTGACGACCGATGCGGCTTCATCAATTGAAGCGCAAGTATTAAGCAAGCCTGTCATAGACTGCATGATGGTGATAATCCGAGTGCGGTCTTCAACACGGTTTTCAAGAATGCTTTTTTCATGAAGTACAGCTTTGTTGACAATCTGGCCTGCAAACAACCCCAGGAGCATCACCACAAAGAGGCCAATACAGCTGGAGAGACCAAAAATCCAACGCAGTTTTGAAACTGCTGCTGCAATATCAGACAACGGCATTGACGCACGTGCCGTAATCTTTCTGTCATTTGAATCAATCACTTTTGCTGCTGCGACGTACAACAAATCCTGCTTGATGGTTGAACTATATCGCTTGGATGTGCTTAAGCCCGATGTCATTGCGCCGACAATTTCCGGGCGATCCGCATGGTTCTCGATTTTGATTACTTCATTGACGGATAACTTGGAATCACCAAGCACCACCCCATCTTGATCAATGAACGTGATGCGGGCTTTACTGGCTTTTCCCAGACGATCAGCCAACTCATCAATCGCTGCAAAATTCTGCTGATCCGAAAGTGTCTTGAAAGATTCTATCGCACTTGTGGCAGTACGTCCCAACTCCGTTTCAATTCGATTTCCCAGGTTGGTCTTGGTGAATTCCTGGATAAAGAAAAAACTCACAACGACCATGAAAACCATGATGCAAAGTGGGATGGCGATGATTTTATGTTGGATCGACATTGCAGCCCTTAATGACTTATCCAGAGCGGGTAAGTATTGGCGGTGGTTGAGCTGTAGGACAAGAACTGGACTTGCCCGTCAAAACGAATAAGGCTACACAGATTGATTTGTTATCGGTGAGATTCCGTTAAACATTAACCTGCAAATTCCAGTTTATTAGACATAACCAAGGCACTTTTTTACGTGTCCATAATCGTTATTGATTATATGAGTGATGTTTTTGTGCCGGGTTATGACGAGTGGATAAAGATTCGCTGACGAACACAGAGTTTGTTATCCAGACGTGACTTTATTCTGCTAACGCGCCAGTTGGTTGATTGGCTGAATGGACAGGTTGTAAGGGTAGGCTTTGAGCGTCGATTGAATCCCAATCCACTCCGTTGCGCAGACGCTTACCTAACTCGATGAGTGTTGCATAATCTGTTGGATCAATCGAACCATCAGGTAATGGACCGGTGTTGAGCAGTACCTTGGCATTGATCGAACGGGCATATGCATAGCACTTTAAAACATCATCCACGTTACGGTGTTCGCCATCGTTGTACTTGTTATATCCCCACACGCGAGGTTGGAGTGTCTCGCAGATTTCCCATGGCTTGTCTTTGTTTTTCTCCCATGCCTTAAGTGAACTTTTGCCAGCTTTACCCTTGAGTTTTTCAGATAAGTCCCCCGCAGAACGTTCAGGGGCGGCATAGTCTTCTTCACCGTTTGCACCTTGCTTAAACGAGATTAAACACTGTGGCTGAAGACTGCGGATCAGCGCATAGGTTTCGTCAATCGCAAAGAGGTCCGGTCGACAATGATATGCTGTAATCGGGTCAAACCAGAGACCTGCAATCGGGCCGTACTGTGTGAGTAGTTCTCGGAGTTGTGCATGAACGAAATCCATGTAGTGACAAAAGTCCGCATCTTTTTCCCACAGGTACCGCGGGTCCGGTTCACTGTAATTGGGCTGTGCCGGTTCCCAGAACACGCGCGGGTAGAAGTATGGATGTTGCCAGTCAGCTGAGTAGGAGTAGTACAGGAACAGTCCGATTTTTTTCTTCTCACATGCCATGGTCAGTTCCGCAACAAGGTCTCTGCCGCATGGGGCTTGGACGCTGTTGTAGTCCGATTGCTTGGTGTTAAATAAACTGAATCCCTCATGATGTCGGGTGGTGAACGTGATGTACTGCATGTCTGCAGCGATCGCTAAATCCGTAATCGCATCTGCATCAAAGTTCTCCGCGGTGAATTGATCCATGAGTTTTGAATAGCGTGAGTGCGGAATTTTTTCATGGAACATAGCCCATTCGCCATGTCCTAACACGCTGTAAAGTCCGTAGTGAATGAACAAGCCATAGCGTGATTGTTTGAACCATTCGAGTGTGGCTTTGCGTGGGTTTTGAGCATATAGCGACTCATAACCTTTGAGAAATGAGGGGATATGCTGGTCGGCCGGATGCGTGATGATTGCTTGATTCATAGTTGAAACTCAGTTGTTGAAAAAGGTGTGATTCATCAGTCGGTGTTTATTGGTAAATGGTGTCTTCGTTTAAAGCGTCAGCGGTGTAGTTCATATTGCCATAATGAACATTGGCAAAGTGACCGTCGGCATGCACGATATTGGCCTGCCCGTCTTCACTGCTGAAATGTCTTGCGGTGTATTGATTGGATGCCGTTTGTGTGCCATCAGGGTTGCTTAGGCTGTAAATCAGTTCATCACTGGCATCGGCAAAGACCGGCCAAAGGTGTGGTTTGAGCAAGGCCTTGTGATAGAAGTAGGGGATCGCATCATTCTTCACCCCCAGGCCGTAGGTCGCGTTGTATTTGCGAACCGGTAATGCGAGCATTGCATATCCCATGGGTTTGTCGTTAAGCGGAGTCGGCCAGGCGGTGTAGGGCGAGTCTTCAGGGCAAGCGAGGATTTGGAAGTTTGCCAGATAGTTGGTCCCCACGCCACCGTTCTGAACAATCCTGTTGCCGTTGGCATAACCATGCCCCAATAGTGCGTTGTACCAAAACCCTCGTGCATTGGTACCTTCGTGCCAATTGCCCCATGACCTGACGTGCTGCCCGTTGTTGTCCTGCATATACAGCGTGAACCCGAGGTAAATTTGTCGTTGATGATTGACACAGAGAATGTTGTTCGCAGACTTGCGTGCTGCTGCCAAAGCAGGGAGCAGAATACTTATCAACAGCGAGACAATGGAAATGACAACGAGCAGTTCGATGAGTGTGAATCCGCAGGGTTTTTTCATGATCCAATTCCTTTTCAGGGCAATGGGGGCTTGGCGATAGATCACGGTTTAAGCAACTCAACGGGCAATGGACTGTGCATATAAACAGGACTTTGGCTGATCGGTAATGACACCTTGTCATCAATGGGATGGATCGTTCGCGTCACACCCATGATGTCCACAACTGTGATGGGTTTGCTTGATGGGATGGCAAGTGTCGTTGGCTGGTTGATCGTCCAGATGACGTTTACCTCGGACTTGTTTGTAAAGGTTGCCTTGCAGACAAATACGCCATCAAGCTTGTGACCTTCGATGATTTTTACATCTTGAGCACCCGCAATCTGACGTTGAAGTACGGCGTAAGACACGACTGCAGGTTTGGGCATGTAGTCATAATCCTGATTACGCAGGATGCCAAGACCTGCACCGAGTGTGTCATAGAACCGCCACCAGAAAAAACGGTCGACCTTCTCTGCGCGAGCCAGGATCATGGTGCGAACGAGGAGTTGGGCCTGCTGCTTTTCGGTGATAGCTTTGTGTAAGGGTGGTGGGAATGATGGCAGGGTGTTGTAGCCTGACTCGGTGGACCAGATTTCTCGGGGGTGTCCGCTGAGTGTGCTGGGCATATCTTTGGTCACGCGCGTTACACCACGCAGGTCATCGACCAGTGAGTCCAGGCCGTAGCCCTTGGCTTGGGTCATGCCGCTGATTTCAGGGATGGCCTGAGGATAGCGATAAGGATGAATCGCAACGATATCCATCATGGGTGCAGCACCATGCTTGGCAACTTCATCAATCCATTCATATTTCACGCCGGTTGTTCCCGCAATACTGATGCGCACTTTGGGATCGATCTCGCGAATGAGCTTATAGGTTTGCATGTAGAAGTCCGCATAGGTTTGCGGGTCGGCATTGGGCCACTGTCTAAACCCATTGGTTTCGTTGAGGATTTCCCACGCTGTAATCTGACCGCGGTAATGTGTTGCCATCGCTTTGACAAAGCTTTCCCAGTATGGCCACTTGGGAATCGGCTTGCGTACCGGGACTGGCACCGTCTGATCAATCGGCAAGGCAGCAAAGTCCGGCGTGCCCATCAGCGTCATCATCACCTGTATATCTGAGTCCTGACACACCTTGGTCAGACGATCCAGTCTGCGGTAATCAAGTGGGGCATCGGGTTGATCCTGCATCGTATCCCAGTGAGTAAACACACGCAGACTCCTCACGCCCATGCGATCAAGAACCGGCTGGTTGTATTGCGTTAAAGGCGGGGTCGGTTGAATGGCACCCAGCGGCGCACTGAGTCCAAAAAAACGATCCGGATTATCCAGCTCCACCGACTGTGGCACGATTGCAAGGTCCGCCCATGTGTTGCCAAAGACGTGTTGCTCGCCCGTCATTGTTTGTCCAGCAAGTGTGACAGAGACACGAAACCAACCTGTGGATTGTTCAGCAGGCAAATCAATGTGAAGCATGATCGCTGGACTGAATCGTAGCTTTTTGTTGTATGTCCATGTGGCTGGTTCTCTGCCTTGCAAGACTAAATTGTTATCAAAATCATGGACTCGATACCGCAGATGCATTGAGTCGAGTTGATATTTCTTGAAGCTGATTTTGCCATGTCCCAGTATCCGAAAATAGAGTTTGATCTGTTCCTGAGCGTAGAGCACCGTGTCATGATGCGGTGTGTCATGGCGGAGCATCGGATTGATGTAATCTGACAAAGGTGCTTGGCCATTGGACGACGATGCCCCCCAGCTGATTACAATCGTAAGGAGACTGAGTAAGAAACTTCGAGACATCATTTGACTTCTATTTTTAGACATATCACAACTCCTGCGAACCACTGATTGGGTGTTCGTATAAACAAACTTAAAAAACAACATTATTAAACTATCCGGCAACCGGGCCAGTGGACTCACGGATCACCAGTTGCGTGGGTAATGGCGTTTGATCCATCACCGGCACACTGCTGTTTTGATCCAGACTCTGTATCACATTGACAATCCGCTTGACCGCCAACTTACCCATCTCCACCTGAGGCTGAGCAATGGAAGTCAATGGCGGGTCGCAAAATTCAGTCATATTCAAATTCGAACAACCGATCACCGACAAGTCGTTTGGTGTATGGATCCCCATCGCTCTGGCTGTGCGGATAGCTGTCATAGCCATATGGTCGTTGGCACAAAACAAAGCGGTGGGGCGGTGCTTGTTCTCAAGGAGTTGGTGAGTAGCTTTGATCGTTTGATCAATCTCATATTCACCACTGACCATATTGCGAGACTGAATTTTAAGTCCCATTTTTTTCATGGCATGACGGAAGCCAGCTTCACGAACATGCGTTGAAATCGAGTGGCGATTGCCGCCGATATATCCGATTTTGCGATGTCCTAAACCATGAAGATGTTCGATGGCCTGGAAGATGCCCGTGTGATCGTCACATCGAATACTGATAAGTCCAGGGAGCTCTGGTGGCCCACTTAAATGAGAAACAGGCAGGTTCAGTTTACTGGTAATGTCCGCCAAGTCGCGCATGCTTTGTTCATGGGACTCGCCACAAATCAATCCGCTTAAACATTGTGACTGACATTGTGAGGCTAGGGCCTTGGCGTCGAACTGCCAGTCAGTGCGAATGATCTTAATGAGGTAACCCAACGCTTCTGCTTCCTGGCAGAGTCCGTCAAGGAACATGGATAGATATTCACTGGCTACCGTCTGGGTCGCAAAACCGATGACCTTGGCTCGGCCTGTGAACATTGCCTGGGCCAGCGCGTTGGGTTGATAGTTCATTTCCCTTGCTGCCTGCTGGATCTTGCGGCGCGTTTTTTCATTAACCGTCGGATTGTCACGTAAAGCCATCGATACCGTGGACTTGGCATAACCCAAGGTGTCGGCGATTTGTTTAACAGTCGGATTCATCAGACCTCGCTAATGGCATCTAATCAAATCGGTAAGTCCAAAATTGCATTTTGAACCGGTTCAAATCGTTTGATTGATCATAGGCGTCCATTGGAATGGGGTCAATGGTTTAGTGGAAAATTATCATTGAAGGAGGATTGTTGCTGATGTACTGAAAACAAGGTGAATCAATGTCAATTGTATGACGCGCTCGGATATCGCAAAAAGTTGATCGTCCGGTGATAGTTTGTCATCCGTGCTGTGTCTAGACTTTTCTCAACATCAAAGTTCACAACCACAGGAGTACGCCGATGTTTCCTTCAATCTTTTCAGACGAATTACGAATCGACGATATCGATCAGACACTTAAGATTATCTCCGGCTGGGGATATGAGTATGTTGATTTTAGAGCCAGAGTGTTCGGTAAGGGTATCGAGTTTCTCGATCAGGACGAACTCAAACAACTCAAGGGGGTACTTGGGAAGTACAACCTGAAGGTCGGGGCATTACAGACATCGCTTGCCAAAGTGCATCTGCCTGATTCAGAGCGTCAAGCCGCTGAAGCTCAGAAACTTGAGGGTATGATCCGTGCCGCCGATGTGTTGGACTGTCGCCTGGCTCGTGTGTTTAACTTTTGGCAACCCCAGCATGCAGCCCCGGAATTACATGACCAATTGCAGAACCGTGAGGATATGCTCGAGCAGGTCTTGGAGATGTTTGAACCTCTTGCCAAGCGTGGTAAGGAAGCGGGAATGCTCTTTGGTTTTGAAAATTGTGGCCAGTCACCACGCGAAGTGTTGGCATTGCTAGATGCGTTGGATGAGCCGACGTGGGGGTTGGCATGGGACCTGCATGATGACTGGAACTTCCCGCCACGTAAGGAAAACGAAGTCGAGTATCTCATTGAACTGGCGCAGCGGTGCAACATGGTGCATTGCAAGGCCAAGTCGGTGATCCCATCAATCATCAACGCACATGTACCTTGGGATCGTGTGTTGGCAACTTGCGCCGCTGCCGGACTCAAGGGGCCGGTGAGTGTGGAAACGCATCACCATGATCCTGAAAATGACCTGAATGGTGAAAAGGCTTCCAAGGCATGTTATGACCATATCAAAAAGAATTGGCCATCGGCAGCACCCGGCGATATCCGTGAAGCCGCCAAGCCGATTGTGATCGACGTGAAGCGTGATTGGGAAGACAACCCGGTTAACTTTGTAATCGTCGGCATGGGAATGGGACGTAACCGTGCTCGCAGCATGGTCAAGACGCCTGGGTGTAAACTTGTGGGTATCTGTGATCTTAAAGAAGACTTGGCAAAAGAAGCAGGTGATGAATTTGGTGTGCCTTGGACGACAGAAGTCACACCGTGGTTAAGTGATGAAAAGGTGGATGTGGTATTCGTTGTCACGCCCACAGGTAATCATGGTGACGTGGCGATCCAAGCGATGCGTGCGGGTAAGCATGTGATCACCACCAAGCCGATGGATGCGACTTTGGCTAAGTGCAATGAGATGATTCAAGTCGCAAAGGAAAACAATGTTCTGCTAGCGGTGGACTTTGAAAAACGTTTTGATCAAAACGCCTTGCAGATGGCCAAAGCCGTGAAGGACGGCGTTTTTGGCAAAGTGTATTTCGCCAGCGCTCACCTTCGGATCAAACGCACCAAGGAATATTTCGATGTCAATGGTGGGTGGCACGGCACATGGGAACTTGATGGCGGGGGAACCTTCTCCAACCAGTGCATCCATCTGCTTGATGAATTAATCTGTTCGCTTGGGATGCCCATCGAAGTGCGCGCATCGCTGCATACCGTCAAACATGACATCGAAGCTGAAGATATCGGCTTGGGTGAATGGCGTTATGCCAACGGCACGGTGGTTCGCGTGTTCTCCACGACCGTCTGGTTAGGCAGTGGGTGGGATAGCCAGATTGAAATCGCAGGTGAAAAGGGATGTTATGTCGTTTCCGAAGGTGGTCCCTTTGAAAATGGCGTTCGTTGGTACCTTCAAGACAAATGGTCCGACAAGTCGCCGGTGACCGTTGAAACCACCTGGGTCAACGCAGCAGATAATATGGCAGCAGCGATCCGAAGTGGCGAAGCATTGGCATGTGATGGTGCATCCGGTGCGCAGAGTCGGGCGATCCTCGAAGCGATGTATGAATCAGCCCGGTTCCATGAAGGCAAGTGGGTTGCCATTGCCGATGTGATTGAAAAAGCAAAGCTTGTAGAAGCAGTCAGCTAAAGCGATTTGAATAGAGTGTATTTGCCGGACGTGCTTCTGGCGGTGTGATACGGATTTAGTCCGGGTGATCATGCCGCCAGACACGTCCTTTTGCTTGTCGGTATGCCAGGGGATTGACGCCGACATGCTTGAGAAACATATGGCTGAAATGACTCGACGAGTTAAAGCCGATTTCAAGAGCGATATGGGTGATTGGAAGTGAACTGCTGATGAGCAATTGCTTGGCACGTTCCAGTCGTAATTCCGTTAAGCGTTCAGCTAGTGTCTGCCCGGTCGCATGACGATAGACTCGTGCAAGATGAGCAGGAGACAGAGCGACGACTTTCCCCAAGTCATCCCGTGTCAACGAGCGATGCAGATTACTTCGCATAAAGGCATCAAGCTGTTCGATGCGTGCTTCATGTTGCGGGTGCGGCGGATGGGATGGCGAAGATGTTGTTTGCGGTGAATGATCACGCGCCAAGCCAATGAGCAACCGTGTGGTTAGAGACAGAATCAAATCGTTGGCATCATGCTGCCCGGGACTTTGCAATTCGTCGATGAGTGTCGCCATATCCTGTTTCAAGGCACTACCCAGTGAAAGCACTCTGTCATAACATGCATCGAGTTGCAGGCGGTGATTTTCAAAGTTGACCCAGAAATAGCCAATCCCACTTTTGCGTGAACTGGCGCAGCAAGGTGATCGCATTGCACCGGGCGGGATGATTAGCGACTCACCGGGATTAAGTGTGTAGACCTTGTCTTGAACAGTCATTTCTGCACGCCCGTACTGAACGCCATACCACTGGACATCGCTGCGAAAATGCGCGGTGACTTTATAGTTTGGCCCACGTTCATTCCATGCTGCTGCATAGACGGTGATGGGATAGGGGGGCAATGTTTCTGTCATGTTGCGTCCTGACGTTATACGTTGCTTTATCCTACCTGTTTCGTGATTTGCTTGCTGGTGTGATTCAAATCTCATGTGTTCGCTCAAATCAAGCGATAAATATTTAATCGAATATACCAAAATAGCAATATGCAAGAACGGCAATATGGCAACATGGAAATATAGAGAAAAAGCAATGTATGCGACCAGCAATATTGCTATCGCGATATATGCGCCACGAGTAATATTCACTTTCTGCTGTAAAAAAGATAAAATGGTGTGGAAATAAAAAGATTCACTTTTATAATTAAATACGACATACAGGCGCGATCCACTTCGTGGTTTTATTTCATATGTTTCAACTGCCCGGTGTTTAGTATCCCCTGTCGATCCGTTTGATAGATCGTTTAAATTCTCTGCATCTACTCATCTTTATCGCTAACTTTCTCACACATTCATCAGGAGTGCGTTTCTTATGAGAAGATCCAAGCGGGTTGATCAACCTAATGATCAGGAACTTGATCCTGGATGTACAAGTCGCAATCCTCAGTACGGTGAATTGCAGCATTCGACTGTCATATTTAGATACCTCAAGCGATTAGGTGTGATGGCGTTAGTCATGATAGGGGTTTTCTTTCTGATCACATTCCCTTCAAGCAACATGGCTCAGACGCCAGTCGATGCTGATGTGTCAAAGTCTATCGATGATCAGGCAGTGACACCCGCTAATGCCAATGTGATGCAAGCTGCCTCGCTGGCCGATGACAATCCCAAACTTAAATCCAGTACCGCTGATCACACGAAGTTTGAGATTCTGCAACAGAATTTTGCAACAGGCCCTGATGTGACTGCAGCATGTTTGACTTGTCATACGGACGCAGCCAAGCAGTTAATGAAGACCAGTCATTGGACATGGATATGCCCACGCGCCCGACAGGAGTTGGAACAGAAGCAAGGGCGTGCAGTGGGTAAGGGCGAACATATTATTAACAACTTCTGCATTGCGCTAGGGTCCAATGAACCACGTTGTACATCCTGTCACGCTGGTTATGGCTGGGAAGACAAGAACTTTGATTTTGGCAATGAGACTCTCGTTGACTGTCTTGTTTGCCACGACACCACCAAGTCTTACAAGAAGTTCCCGACTGCTGCGGGGCATGCAGTTTATGCCAGCGAATTTCCTAATGGTCGTGAATGGCCCAAGGGGTCTGGCAAGATGTGAAAGCCTGCTGATTTGAAAAACATTGCCATGAACGTTGGCAAGCCTTCAAGACACAACTGCGGGACTTGTCACTTCTTTGGCGGGGGCGGTGAAGGTGTCAAGCATGGTGATATGGATGTGTCACTGGCCAAACCCCATCCCGGCATCGATGTGCATATGGCCCAGGGGTTGGATTTCAAATGTACGCAGTGTCATACCACCGTCGCTCATCAGGTATCCGGACGCTGTTTTACCATCCCGGCTTTGGAGGAAAAGGAATTTGCTTTGTTGGGGCATGAAAGTAACAAACTACTTGCCTGTGAATCCTGTCACACTCAAACACCACACCAGATAGCCAAGCTCAACGATCACACCGATCGTGTCTCCTGTGAAGCATGCCACATCCCGACAATGGCACGAGAACGTCCGACTAAAATGTGGTGGGACTGGTCGCTGGCGGGCAAGAAAACCCCCGAAGGCAAGCCCATTGTCAAAAAGGCTGATGTCAAGGGAACCAAAGTCAATGTCTATGACACCAAGAAGGGTGAGTTTATTTGGATCAAGGATGAGAATCCTGAATACATCTGGTTTAACGGCGAGATGAAACACTCATTTATCGGTGATGTGATTGATGACAAGACACCCGCATCAGAAGTCCCAGGTGTAACCAAAGGACGCTTTGACAAACTTGACATGTCCAAGCCGATTGTCCGGATCAATATCCCCGGTGGTGATGCCAATGATCCTGATTCCAAGATTGTCCCGGTGAAGATTCATCGCGGTAAACAGGTGTATGACAGCAAACGCAAAATCCTGGCGGTCCCCAAGCTCTTCCCAGCAGGTGAGAACAAGGGTGTCGCATATTGGAAAGCCTACGACTGGGATAAGGCCATTGCTGCGGGGATGGACTATATCGGTCAGGAGTACAGCGGCGAGTACGATTTTATTCAGACTGAAATGGTCTGGCCGCTGGCACACATGGTTCCTACTGCCAAGGATGCAGTGAGTTGCGCTGAATGTCATACACCGCAGGGGCGACTTGCCAATATTAGTGGAATCTATATCCCAGGCCGGGATCGTAATCCAATGATCGACATCGTGGGGTGGGGCTTGGTCGTGTTGACGCTCCTTGGTGCTGCGGGACATGGACTTCTGCGGCTGGTATCCAAGGGTAAGGGAGAAGATAAATGAAAAAGGTCATGGTTTATAAACGCTTTGAACGCTTCTGGCATTGGCTCCAGGCCTTGCTGATTATCCTTCTGGCTCTCACTGGATTTGATATCCATTATGCCCAGTTGCATCTCTTTGATTTTCATATGGCACATCAGATCCATCAGGTCTGTGCATGGTCATTTATTGTCCTGGTCGCGTTTGCTATTTTCTGGCATATTACGACCGGCGAGTGGAAGCAGTACATTCCTACCCGTAAGTATGTTGGTGCCATGATTCAGTTTTATCTGGTGGGTATCTTCAAAAACGCACCGCATCCAGTGAAGAAGACTTTGATCAGTAAGCTCAACCCCTTGCAGAAACTGGTCTATTTAGGACTGAAGATTTTGATCATTCCAGTCATGGTGACGACTGGCTTGATGTTGATTTACTACAACGAATTGTTGGCAGCGGGTTACAACCTTTCACTTGGAGTGCTGGCTACGATTCACACCATCGGAGCATTCGGATTGATGGTGTTCCTGGCAGGACATATTTATTTGATTACGACCGGACATACACCCATGTCCAATCTCAAGGCCATGATCACCGGCTATGAAGAATTGGATGAGAACGATACACAACCTACGGAATCCGTCGCGAATCAGGCTTAATTGCCATACATATCGTTTTTGACTGAAAGTCAAACAAGAGAGGAAACGTTGATGTTTAAGTCCACAGCCATCGTTACGCTTATCCTATGTCTGTGCTGTACAGGTCTGCTTGCTGAGGATGCAGCAGTGTCCCAGTCCAGTGCAGATGATGTTGTTAAACCCAAGAAGTCTGTGTGGCCGGCCTACGCCAAGATGCGCTTCACTGAAGATTACAGCCAGACTGCCAACGCCAAACACCGCGATGTGTTTGATGCTCTTAAGAATATATCCATCGGTGATGATCCTGATTGGTATGCAAGCTTTGGTGGGCAAGTGCGTATTCGTTACGAAGACTATCAGAATTTTAATTTTGGTCGTCCGGCTGTTAACGATGACGGCTATGTCCTGCAGCGATATTTTCTGCACGCGGACATGCATTTTGGCAAAGCCTTTCGCATCTTTACCGAGATCCGCAGTGCATGGGCCACCGACTGGGATTTGTCCAACAGTACCGCGCCGCATCCATTGAACTTTCATGATGAGTTCGATTTCATGAATCTGTTTGGTGAGTTGAATTTGAATCTGTCCGATGACCTTATGGCCACCATTCGCGCGGGACGCTGGGAAATGAACTACGGGATGGGGCGCGTGATCGGTTGCCGTGACTGGTCACAGACACGCCGTCCGTTTGACGGAGTCTCGGCTCGACTGAACAGTGGCAAAAACTGGATTGATGGTTTCTGGGCCAATTGGGTTCAAGTGCATCAGTATGAAGCGTTCAACAGCAGCGATGAAGATATCCAAAGTTGGGGTGTCTATGCACATCTGCAACAGGGCGGTCGACTGCCGTTTAACACCGAGCTTTATCTGCTGGGTAAAGACAACACCACCGGCAGTCGTGACGATCATCGCATCACGATTGGTGGGAGGGTTTTTAGTACGATCAAGGACACTGATTTTTCTTACGATGTCGAAGGTGCTTATCAGTTTGACTATCAAGGCACGGACGTTTCAGCCGGTTTCTTTGCTGCTGAATTGACCTACAAATTCAAGCAGTACGATACCAAACCATGGATTTCCGCAGGATTCGACTGGGCTTCAGGTGATGGTGATTCGACGGATGGTCAGATCAACACCTATGAGCCGGTCTCTGCATTTGGTCACTACTATTTCGGTTACATTGATCAGATTGGACGCCAGAATATTGTCAGCCCTTGGCTCCGTCTGGGATTTAAGCCAATCAAGAAGTTGACCACGATCGCTGAAGTGCATTGGTTCTGGGCAGAGCAGGCAGCGGATGGCATCTACAGTCCGTGTAACTGCTCCAAGGTGATGCGTGGCGGTGTCGCCGGTGCCAACAGTTTTATCGGGACCGAATTGGACTTGCTGGTGAAGTACAAACTTGATCATCACACCATGCTCATGGCTGGTTACAGCTACCTTTGGGCGGGGGACTACGTGGATGACACCGGTTCGGGAACCGATGATGTACAGCGTGTCTACGTTCAGATGCAGTTTAATTTTTGATTCACGAATTCTCCTGGCCAAGTGAAAAGGCCAATTTGATTGCCGACACACAAAGGCACGAAGAGCCCCACTGAAGCTGGATTTCGGTGGGGCTTTTCATTGGTTGGATGCCTGTAGGCAAACTGTTGTTAAAGCAATATCGGGTTGGAATGATGTACAACAAGTAATACATGGAAAGGTTATTGGTGACACTGCATTTTTGTTTTTTCAGGCTGCCAGTTAACCGTCTGCAACAGCTTCAGAATCGAATTGTGCAACTATAGATGTAATCCATTTGCCACCAACCCACATTTCGGTAAAAATATCTCTCCTATGCCCGGATTTGTCAGTCTTGTGACTGGCGTCGATGTTTTATCATCGCATGGTCCGAGTCGATTCAACGCCTCTAAATTGACTGGAAATATCAATATGGCAATTCAATACGCCGATGGCACACACCTTTTTACCAGTGAATCCGTTTCCATGGGACATCCTGACAAGGTCTCCGACCAAGTCTCCGATGCTGTTCTTGACAGCCTGCTGGCAGTGGACCCGATGGTTCGCTGTGCTTGTGAAACGCTCTGCACCACGGGCCTTGTGGTCGTGGCTGGCGAAGTGACCGTTCACAATGACAAAGCCGTTGCTGCCATGGAAAACATCGAAGAAACCGTTCGCAAGACGCTCAAGGGTATTGGTTATACCGATCCTGCCATGAAGTTTGACAGTGAAAGCTGTGCGGTGATTCGCACCATTCACGGTCAGTCCGCTGACATTGCCATGGGCGTGGACAAAGAAGGTGCTGGCGACCAAGGCATGATGTTCGGTTATGCTTGCCGCGAAACACCGTCCTTGATGCCGCTTCCCATTGACCTATCCCATCGTCTGATGGCACGACATGCAGTGGTACGTGAAAAGAACATCATCAAGGGTCTGCGTCCAGACGCCAAGAGCCAGGTGACTGTGGAATACAACGGCGACAAGGTCTCGCGTATCCATACGGTTGTGGTTTCCACTCAGCATACCGCCGACTGGAACGGTGCCAAAAAACAGGCACTGCTCAAGAAGCAGGTCATCAAGCATATCATCGAACCGGTGATGCCCAAGAAGCTTTACAACGCCAAGAACGTGATTATTCACGTCAATCCCACCGGCCAGTTTGAAATCGGCGGCCCCCACGGCGACACCGGCCTCACCGGCCGCAAGATCA
>DLCK01000080.1:72610-112489 GCA_002480565.1 Phycisphaerales bacterium UBA7800
CCGCAAGATCATCGTTGACACCTATGGTGGTCGTGGTTGTCACGGCGGTGGTGCATTCTCCGGTAAGGACCCCACGAAGGTCGACCGCTCAGCTGCATATATGGCTCGCTACATTGCCAAGAACATCGTCGCTGCCAAGCTCGCTGACTCCTGCGAAGTGCAGTTGGCTTATGCCATCGGCGTTGCGGATCCCATGTCCATTCGCGTGGACACCCAAGGCAGCAGCAAAGTCAGTGAAGAAGTCCTCGAAGCAGCCGTCGCCAAGGTCTTCCCATTGCGTCCTCAAGCGATCATCAAGCATCTTGATCTGCGTAAACCAATCTATCAGCGCACCGCTCGTCATGGTCACTTCGGTCGCAAGCCCGATGCCACTGGCGGCTTTGGTTGGGAAAAAACCGACAAGGTTGCTGCACTGAAGAAGGCTTGTGGGGTAAAATAAACCCAAGCCCATTCCAATCGTTCAAAGACACGCAATCGTGATTGGTTTGGGGGCCAATCATGGTTGCGTGTTATCATTTGGAAGTTGACGCAAAAGGGCAAGTCATGCTGATCAAAAAAGGTATCGCAGTTTCACCTGGTGTGGCTATCAGCCGAGCTGTGGTGATTGATGCTGAAGATGTTGCCATCCCACGCAGGACGGTTGCGCCCACAGCAGTAAAGCGGGAAATTCAACGGCTGGATCAAGCACTTGCCGAATCCCAGGAAGATATCCAGAAGTTGCGTGAGCAGGCTGTGGCCACGGTCGGTGAAGATCTTGCCAAGATTTTCGATGCCCACATGGCGATGCTCATGGATCGCCCGACCATTGCCCAGATCAAGCAAGCAATCGAAGGAGAGTTCGTCACTGCAGAATATGCGGTGTACTCGGTGATGCGACGCCTGGCACAGATGTTCTCTGGCCAGGAAAACCGCTACATGCGTGAACGGGCCAATGATATCTGGGATTTGGAACGGCGTATCCTTGGTCATCTCATCGGTCACTCCCAGCAGGAACTCTCACATTTGGATTCTGAGTGTATTCTTGTTGCACATGATCTGACACCCAGCCAGACCGCATCCTTGGACAAGAAAAAGATCAAAGGCATCGCAACAGATGCAGGCGGTCGTACCAGTCACACCGCCATCCTTGCTCATGCTTTGGGTATCCCCGCAGTCGTGGGTCTGGAAGATATCACTGGCGCGATTAACAACGGTGATTCGATCATTCTCGATGGTAATCGTGGCCAAGCAATCATTGAACCCAATGCTGAGCAGTTACTGACTTACCGTGAGTACAAACGCAAAGCCACTGCCTTTGAGAGTACGCTTGATGAACTGCGTAAACTACCTGCTCAGACGACTGACGGGACGCCCATTGCACTTGAGGCCAACATCGAATTCCCAGATGAGATCGAACCGGCCTTGGGTAAAGGTGCAACCGGCATTGGGCTTTATCGCACGGAATTTTTGTTCCTTGCTTCTGAGACCGAACCGACTGAAGAGCAGCAGTACGACTCGTATAAGGAAGCGATTGATGCGTGTAATGGCTTGCCTTTGACAATCCGCACATTGGATCTTGGTGCGGATAAGGTCTGGATCGGTGGCTATACCGATCATGCCGAACGCAATCCATTTTTAGGTTGTCGTTCCATTCGATTGTGTTTACAAAATCTGCCACTGTTTAAGACTCAGTTACGCGCAATTTTACGTGCTTCGGTTCATGGCCCGGTGCGTATCATGTTTCCACTAATCAGTAATCTCATGGAACTGCGTCAAGCCAAGATGATCCTTGCAGACGTCATGGAAGACCTTGATGAACAGGCCATTGAGTATGCCAGCGACATCCCCGTGGGCATGATGATCGAAGTGCCATCCGCTGCGCTGCAGGCATCGGTGTTTGCCCAGGAAGCTGACTTCTTTTCCATTGGCACCAATGACCTGATTCAATACACCGTTGCAGTCGACCGTGGTAATGAACGCATCGCCAACCTGTACTCCGCTGCACATCCTGCGGTGATCCAACTCATCCGCGAAGTGGTACGTGCTGCCAAGCGGGGGAATATTGATGTCTCGCTATGTGGTGAAATGGGGGGCGAGCCGGAGTATGTGATGTTGCTTTTGGGATTGGGACTCAGAAAGATTTCCATTACGCCACCAGCCATCCCGGAAGTCAAACAGATCATTCGCTGCGTGTCGATTGAAAAATGTAAACGCGTTATGCGCAAGGTCGCCACCTTCGAAACCGAACACCAGGTGCTCAACTATCTCCGCGAAGAAATCCGCCGTGTGCTTCCCAATGGGAAATTGGGCGGGCGGTAATGTGAATGGTTTTGGAGTCATCAATATTTTGCATGGTGGTCTTGATTTACGGTGTAGCAAAATGTTCTTGTCCTCATTCAGTTCGTCACATTTATCGGTGATTCCAGTCTAATGAGTTGTTTGGGCAACGAAAATCGGTTGGACCTGGTCATACTTTGTGAAGAGATCTTTGATTATCAGTTTTATGCTTATGAGGTTTTTCGAAGGTCTCGATTGTCATTTTAAATCGGACTCTTATAGAGCATGCTTCTTTACGGTTAGAGCACTTATCGTAATTTGTCTTAACCTTGCTTTGCAAAGAGACTGGTGACTAGCCACTACGGACTGGGGTTTAGACAGATAATGTTGCCTGTTTTGAGTGTTATTTTTGCCTTTCCCTAATACCCAAGTCGCCAGTCGTTTGTGGAAACAGGAAATGGGATTAATGATTTGAACAGCTCCAAGTAACTGTTTATACAATAAGATGGTTGCTTAGCACCCTATGACCGGACATTTGGTATGCGCAAATTATTGGAGAGACACATGCGTTATTTATTGGTTTTGACCTTCGTAAGCCTGTCGGCTCAATTTTGCCTTGCTCAACAAGAGATTACTCAGAACATCTCATCTGATCAACGCATCGCTCAGCTTGAAGCAAAAGTGTCGCAACTTGAAGCAGCACTCAAACCGCTTCTCATTGAGTATGAGATTAAGCTGCGCAAAAACACTGCCCGGCAAGCTGCAAGCAAACGTATGCGACTGGATCAACAGACCCACACTATTGATGAGCTTAAGGCGATGGAAGGACTGTATCAGCTTGCCAATAAAAATCTGCGAGATGAAAATGCCAAGTCTAATCTGGAAAAGGTTATCGCCGACTATCCCAAATCCAATCGCGCCGGCTGTGCATCAGTCTACCTTGGACAGATAACTGCCGGGGACGATCAGATCAAGCATCTCAAACAGGCCATCGCTACCTACAGTGATTGTTACTATGGCAACGGCGTCCAAGTGGGTGCCTATGCCCGGTTGCTATTAGCAACGCGCTATGCCCATGATGGGAAAAACGCAGAGGCTATCAAACTGCTTGATGAACTGACTAAGGACTACCCAAGAAGTCTTAATCACAAAGGCCAGCCCCTGGAAATCAGTGTCAGTGCATTACGCAATCGCATTGCACAGGCAGAGACCAAGTAGCCCGTCTTTTTCAAATCACAATGGTCGACGCATTGGCGGGTTGGGCAGCATGGGTTTTACTGCGGGGCTTCGCATAACACGCTGTTTTCTGGCTTGATGAAGCTGTTGGCTGCGGGATAGACCATTTGCATGTTGCTGAGAGTCGCCGAGCCGATAGGTTGGCCGATGACGCCTTTGTCCAGTGACCAATTCCAGAAAGTCCAAGTGCGAGGCAGGATCACGCCAGCGAGTTTGACGTAATTGTCATAGGTAATGGCATGCGGATTACTTTCAGCAGTAGACACGTCTTTACCATAAGTGACGATGTATGCCATCCCGCGTAACCAACGCGTTTGCGGGTCAACATAAATGACATACCAGTCATCGGGTGTATCGCCTACGCCTTGGCCGAAGGTGAGTTTACCTGCTGCGAGTTGGCGATCACCCATGAATGGTAGTGTGCCAAGGTTCTGCAGATGTGATCCGGCATCGTTGAGTTTGAATGGGGCGACCAAAAAATAGGACCATGTCAATGCATCAAATCGCGGGCGTGCCACATTTGCATCAGGCGGACTCATCCAGACTTGATTGCCGTCGTAAACCAACACGGTTCCATCCGTGAGTGTCAGTCGGACTTTGCCACCTGCGCGGTCGGTCAGTAGTGTTCCTGTGAGTCGGACTTTGCCACCGAAAGAAAGCTTGATGTCGGTTTGCAGGCTGCGCGAACGTGTCCAATGCCAGCCACCATGTGCCTGGGCGACACGTTTAGCCATGACCGTATCGCTTGGCCCCTTGGCAGCACGAACAGAGCCATCGATTTGCGGTTGAGCAACTGATGTCATCGGCGTTGTATGACTCACATCCGGTTCAATCACGACAACTTGCGGCTTGGTGGGCTTGGGTTGTACAGTGACTGCGTTCGTGGGATTGTCATCGAGCATGCCGTCGGAAAGGGCGGCCGCGTCATTGGGAGACAGTTCGGTGATGACGATTGGCTGATCGCCTGTTGAGGTTGGGATGGGCGTTGCGATGGGTTGAGCCTGTGACTGTTGCAGTTCATAGGCAGGGTCCGGATTAGCAGTTGGCTTATTCTGACAGCCGGTTGCAAATAATCCAAGTGATAAACAAACAATCAGTAGTATATACCGTGCCATGTGGTGGAACCTTTCTGAACAAGGCTATTGTATCCGAACATCATAACACGTTGGCAACCTGTTGTCGGATAGCAAGGCGATGTGATTGATTAAGTTAGGCGATATCAGTCTAACGTAACACATCGGGATTGACGTTGTATTATTCCAGGCTTTGATCCGCGCGTAAAAAAACACGCCTGAAGCACTGAGTCGTCAGGCGTGTCTTGGATTGTTTGCCAACGTGATCCGGGTATTGGACATCATCTCCATATGGACATAGCGACCATCTGGATGAGTCAAAATGAAGATCAGGCTGCTGAGGCGGCAGCGGCTTTGTTGTTGTACTTAGCCGTCAAGCGACCCTTGGTACGTGAAGCCGTGTTCTTGTGCATGGCACCCTTGGCCGCAGTGCGGTCGAGGATTTTGTAGAGTTCGCTCAGTTCTTTTTGAGCTTGTTCCAGCGAGCCGTGAAGAATGGTTTCTTCGTAAACCTTCAGCGCTTCGCGGAAGTTGCGCTTGCGCCAGCGATTGAGGTGGCGACGGGTTTCGTTCTGTCGGATACGTTTTTGAGCACTAAGCGAATGCGCCATGGCAGTAGCTTCCCTAATATCTGCGAAATACAGTTCATTTCAAACAATTTACAGTCCCACATAGCCTTTGGCAGATGTGGAGCCACGCATTATGAACAAAACCGAGATGAAATGCAAGTCTCAATAGCGAAAAAACCTCTTGCCAATCCATATGATAGTCAATACCAAGCTCTTGACGGCTGCGTTTTACCAATTAAATCCGTCGTCAGGTGTCGCAACGGGCAGGTTCAACAGGTCAATTCAAGATATCCCAAGCAGATCAAAGGCTGTCATTTTGAGTTTCAATTCATCGAGTTATTGCAATGGCAGCGCCCGATTGATTATAAAGACTGCGAATACTGCCCCGTGATCAGGCACCTCATTGTTGACAGCTAATGCCTATGAGTTACACTATTAAGTCTTGTTTATATGTACGGGCAATAGGGCTCGTGCAGTGACTTGAGGCAACACATGATGCCAATGAACGATATGCAAGTTTGTTTTGGGGCCTTGGTACTTTGATGGCGCGGTTCCCGCACTATCTTTACCAAGTCGCTATGACTTGTCGCTTCATGGGAATGAAGCAGCCTGTTCGAGCAGCCTCCCTGATTTGGGGGAATGCCGCATGAGGTTGTTTCACATCATGATTTCTCAGTGATTGTTTTCACTGTGAAGCTTCAAGCCATGGATTGCATAGTGCGACACATGGCTTTTTTCATACCCGGATTTTTTACAATTTCCGGTCAACACAATTTGGGAACTCACTTAGAGAGTTCGACAATTTAATAATCCAAACAGGATTGACAATATGAACACACAGGAAATGCTTCGGCTTATCGACAACATCGCCCGCGAACGCAACGTGGACAAAGAAGCGCTGCTCACCGACCTGGAACAGGCCATGGTCTCTGCTGCACGCAAACACTTCAATGCTATCGATACCGAAGAGTTCCGATGTCAACTCGACCGCATCACCGGCAAGATCCGCTTGTGGCGTGGCGAAGACGAAATTCCCATCGAAGAACTTGGCCGAATCCCTGCCCAGACTGCCAAGCAGGTCATGATTCAGCGGTTCCGTGAAGGTGAACGCAACAGCATTTTCAACGAATACATCGACCGCGTTGGCGAACTGGTCACCGGTACCGCTCAGCGTTATGAAGGTGGCTCACTGGTCATCTCCATCGGGCGTGCCGAAGGTTTCATGCCTCGCAGTGAACAGATTCCCGGCGAACAACATCAAGCCGGCGAACGTGTCCGCTGCTTGATTCTTGATGTCCGCGAAGCAGGTAATCAGGTCAAGATCGTTCTCTCGCGTGGCAATCCGGAATTCATCCGCCGCCTCTTTGAAGTGGAAGTGCCCGAAGTCTCTGAGCGAATTATCGAAATCAAAGCCATGAGTCGCGAACCGGGTCACCGCACCAAGATCGCAGTGAGTTCCATTGACTCCAAGGTCGATGCTGTGGGCGCCTGTGTGGGTGTGCGTGGTAGCCGTATCAAGAACATCGTTGATGAACTTGGTGGCGAAAAAATTGACATCGTCCGCTGGAATGAATCGTCACAGATTCTCATCCAGAACGCGCTGAAGCCAGCCGAAGTGGTTGAAATCAGTCTCTGCTTTGAACTGGGTCGTGCAACGGTTGTGGTCAACGATGACCAACTGTCACTGGCCATCGGCAAGCGTGGGCAAAACGTCCGACTTGCGGCTCGTCTGACGGGTTGGGATATCGACATTCTGACACCGCCAGAATTTACCAAGGGTCTGGATACCATGGCAGCCACACTGACCACCATTGATGGTGTTGAAGACGATCAAGTCGACCGCTTGGCAGCCTTGGGTCTTATCAGCGTCTTTGACGTCGAAGAAGTCGGCGTGGATTACCTGCAGACACAACTGGGCATTGCCCCGGAAATGGCTACAGAGATTGTCCAGGCATCTGCGGTCAAGGCCAAGGTCGTTGCCGAAGAGCAGCAGCGTGAGAAGGAAGAAGCCGCTCGCAAGAAGGCTTCTGGTCAGACTGAAGATGAAAATGTGGACATGTCCGATCCCGGTGAACAGCAGGCAGCCGCCGTGCTTGGACTCATCGGTGGTAATGCCGCACCCGAGGCAAAGCCTGCTGAGTCGGCTGACAAGGCTCCGGCAGAAGAAGAAACCGGTGACATCATGGACATGCTCACCAACCGAACCAAAACACCGGCCCCGGCTCCTCAAACAGAGCAAGCCCAACCGGAAGTGGAATCTGCTGACGCATCAGACGAGCAGCAGCAACCACAGGAAGATAGTGAATCGCAGCAGACATCGTGAGAGTGACTCGCCTAAGAAAGGTTCGTCACCGTGGCGAACGTATTTGAGTCCATCACGATTAACGCGTGCTAACAGGCTCCGGATAGCTAAAGGAGACGGATTTGGCGAAGGCCAAGAGAGTATTTGAAGTTGCCAAGGAACTGGGTGTTACCAGCAAGGCAATCGTCGAAAAGTGCAAAGCCGAAGGTGTCCCGGACATTACCAATCACATGTCCGTGGTCAAGATCGGCCTGGTAATGACCATTCAAGAATGGTTTAGTACCGGTGCACAAGACGAGGAAACTGCGCACACGGCCGTGGAGACCGCCAAGAAGGTGGACCTGAAAAAGGCCCGTCGAAAGGCTGCCGCCAAGCCCGTTACACCAGCTGGTGATGATGTCGATCCGGCGGGTCGTTCTGTCAGTGAGGACAAGCCCGAAGCTGTCGCCAAAGCAAGACCCAGAATTTCCGAAGAGCCCAAGCCCCAGGCAGAAGAAGCGCCGTCCCCGGCCGCAGAACCTGTTGCCCCGGAAGCTCCGCAACCAGTCGTTGAACAAACGCCTGTTGAGCCGTCGACTCCAGAGCCTCCGGTTGAGGAATCACAACCGGTTGTCTCAGAGCCCACACCTCAACCCCAGCCCGAGCCTGTTGCTGCCGATCAAGCAGAAGCGGCAACGGAGTCGGACGATGAAGGTGGCCCGCAGATGAACGTGCCGCGTCGTCCTGATGTGATCAAGCCAGCCGGCGAGCAATTGCAGAAGCCCACAGGCGCTGTACTCAAAGGCCCACGCGTGGTTCGCATCGAACAACCTGAGCAGATGCAGGCACCTCGCCCGCGTCGGCCTCAAGGTGGTGGTGACCGAAACAATGGCGGCGGTGGCGGAGGTGGTGGCGGCGGCTATGCCCCATCAAACGAACCCAATGTCCCCGGTATCAGCCGATCCCGTGGCCCAGAACGTGGTCGCGGCGCTGGCGCAGGAGCCGGTGCGGGTGATGGCGGTCGTGGTGGTGATCAGGGACGTGGTAAGCGTCGCGGTCAAAATTCACGTCGCGGTCGCAGTGGCGATTCAATGCCAGTGGGTCCCGGTAAGATCAGTGAACAGGATCTGATCGAACTTGATGCACGACTCAAGGGCGCGCCTGGCTATTTGAAGCAGCGCCGCCGAAGTCTACGTTCCAAGTCTGGTTCTTCGCAGATTCAGATGCCCGTGGACGTGGGTGGTAAAGTTGAAATTCCCGAACCGATCACCATCAAGAGTCTCTCTGCGGTGACTGGCATCAAGTCCGCTGACATCATCAAGTATCTCTTTGCCAAAGGCGTCATGGCTACCATCAACTCGGCAATCGACACCGAAGCCGCGATGGAAATTGCCATGGAGTACGAAATCGAGCTGGAGGTCAAGGAACAGCAGACGGCCGAGGAATCGGTGATCGAAGAGTTCGAAAACCAGGATCCGGTGAACGTCAGTAAACGTCCGCCAGTGGTGGCCGTGCTCGGTCACGTTGACCATGGTAAGACCTCGCTGCTGGACAAAATCCGCAAGGCCGATGTCGCTGCTCATGAAGACGGCGGGATCACCCAGCACGTTGGTGCGTATCGCGTGACCATTGAAGGGTCCGAAGGCGACAAGAAGACCGTTGTCTTCCTGGATACCCCGGGTCATGAAGCGTTCACGTCCATGCGTGCCCGTGGTGCGAACATCACTGACATTGTCGTACTGGTGGTTGCTGCTGACGACGGTGTAATGCCTCAGACCATTGAGTCGATCAATCACGCCAAGGCTGCCGGTGTTCCGGTGGTGGTGGCATTGAATAAATGTGACGTGCCTTCGGCAACCGACGCCAACATCCAGAAAATCTATGGTCAGCTTGCTGAACATGGCCTTAATCCTGCGGACTGGGGTGGTGAGACTGAAATCATCAAGACTTCTGCAGAAACAGGTGAAGGTGTCAAGGATCTACTTGAAGTTCTCGACTATCAAGCCGAACTGCGTGAACTCCAGGCTGACTTCGGTGGTCTGGCTCGCGGTATGGTGATCGAAACCGAGATGCAGGAAGGTCGCGGTCCGGTCGCTCGTGTTCTGGTTCAACAGGGCACCATGAAGGTCGGTGACTTCATTGTCATCGGTCGTGCGTTTGGACGTGTCCGGGACATGACCGACGAACGTGGTCGCGTGATCAAAGAAGCTGGTCCATCGACACCGTTGGAACTTTCAGGTATCGACATGGTCCCTGATGCTGGTGAACACTTCTACACGACCAAGACATTGCAGCGTGCTGAAAATGTCGCCAAGCAGTACCGTGATAAGGAACGTCAACGTCAACTCGCCTCACAGACAAAGGTCACACTCGACAACTTTGCCGAGACGATCAAGGCGGGTGAGACGAACTACCTTCGCGTGGTCCTCAAGGCCGACGTGCAAGGCAGTATCGACGTGCTCAACAAGACACTCAGCGAAGTGGGCAACGACGAAGTGGCAGTCAAGGTCATTCACTCAGCAGTGGGTGGCGTGACCGAATCGGATGTCTTGCTTGCCGATGCGTCGGACGCCATCGTGGTCGGTTTCCACGTGGTGGCCAATGCCGTTGTGCGTGACATTGCTGATCATCGCAAGGTTGAAATTCGTAACTACCGCGTCATTTATGACCTGGTGGACGATATCAAGTCTGCACTTGAAGGCATGCTCGCACCTGAAGTCAAGGAAGAACAGCTCGGTGTCGCTGAAGTCAAACAGGTCTTCAAGATCAGCAAGGTTGGCAACATTGCCGGCTGTCTGGTCAACGAAGGTGTCATCAACGCCAAGTCCAAGATTCGCGTTGTCCGTGACGATATCGTCGTTACCGACAATCGCAACATCGAGGCACTGCGTCGACTTAAGGACGAAGCCAAGGAAGTGCGAATTGGTACCGAATGTGGTATCCGCATCAAGGGCTTTGATGACCTTAAACCAGGCGACCTGCTTGTCTGCTTCAAGAGCGTTGAAATCGCAAGGAAGCTTGAAGAATAAGGTGAAGCGACTAGGAACTAGTGACTAGTGTTAGATGGTAAACATGAAAACTACAGGGATGGTGGCTGCTTTTTACTAGTCCCTTGTGGCTAGTCCCTAGTCCCTGAATAAAAACATGGTGATTGGTGTTTTACAAGTTGAACTGACCATTGATGGGCCAGAATCACTCAAGGATAAACGCCGCGTGGTGCGTCGGCTTAAAGACCGCCTGCATCGCGAACATCAGGTTTCAGTCGCTGAGGTGGATCAACTGGACAATCGTCTGGTTGCGATACTGGGTATCACCATGGCCAGCAATGACGTGTCCTACACACAGAGTGTGCTTGATCGGATTCTCGACAAACTCAAGGATCAAAGAGATTGCTACCTTAGCAATCACAGCAAGCAGATTTTGACTGGACATTAAAATAACAGGTTACAGATGACTTTATCTGTGACGACTTGCGTTTAACGCAATGAATGTAAAAGCCCGAATATGACGCATCGCAAAGAACAATTTGAATCGACACTCAAGCGTGCCATTAGCACCATGCTTCAGCGTGATCTATCTGACCCACGAATCCGTGGGATGGTCAGTGTCACCCATGTGGCGGTGACCAAGGATATGCGCGAGGCGACGATCAAGGTGTCGGTGATTCCTGCAGAGTACGAAAAACTGACATTGCATGGACTTAACAGTGCAGCCAAACATATTCATGGCAAGTTATTCAAGCAAATGGATGTCCGGCGTTTGCCGTTTCTGAAATTTGTACTTGATCCAACCCTTAAAAAACAGGCGGAAGTCTATGCCGCCATTCAGGAGGGATTGGCCAAGGAGAAAGCATTGGAAGACGATGCTGATACGGTCAATTCTGAGGAAGATACCCAGGAGCCCACTTCGTGAAAGACGACAGTACCTACGCCAAGAAGTTCACTACGCTAATCAAAAAAATCTGCAAGGCCTACAAGCATGAAGAAGTGATTCAGCTTGAACCAACCACGCAGATTATTATCAGTTATCTTGAATGGAACGCGACCAACGCTCTGGCTTTAGAAGCACATGATCAGATCATGCAGGCGATGGTCGACAACAACGATATCCGCGTGAGTCTGCCCGATGAGATCGTCAGCCTGATTGGCGAAGACTATCCACTGGCTCATGAACGTGCCTGTCGTATGCACGAAACGCTCAACGAGCTGTTTAACCGTGAACATGGCATCGTGATCACATCGCTTAAGGGTAAAAACAAAAAGCAGATCAAGACCTATCTTGAAACACTGCCTGGCGTGACACCTTATGTGGTGGCGCAGAATTTGTTGTTGTCATTCGGAGGTCATGCCGTGCCTGTGGACGAGCATATGCTTGCTCTGCTTAAGGATGAAATGGTCGTCCACCCCGATTGTACTTTGGCTGAAGCCGAGTCCTTCTGTGAGCGACATATCAAGGCAGTTGATGCCTTAGAGTCCCACCTTGCGATGCGCGCCTGGGCGGACGAATATGAATTGATGATTCCTGACCCCACTCCCGACTCGGCACCTGCCTCGGATGTCAGACTCACCGAACCCGCATCGACTGCCAGTGATTCAAATAAGAAGACTTCCAAGGCAAAGACATCCAAGTCTTCGTCCACCAAGTCCTCATCCAATGCTAGCGCAAGTAAAACCAAAACAGTCAAGAAAACTGGTACATCAAAGACAACGAAAAAGAAGGCTGCCAGTAAAAAAGCGACCAAGTAAGAAAGGCAGGTCAGAGACACTTCTGACTTGAATATAATAGAACAATGAGTGATTCAAAGTCCATCCTTCGCATCGGTTTACCCAAAGGCTCATTACAGGATTCCACCGTGGATCTCTTCGCCCGGGCCGGTTACAAAATTACCATTCCCAGTCGTTCCTACTTCCCGACCATTGATGATCCACAGATTGAAATGGTCATGTTCCGCGCTCAGGAAATGAGTCGCTACGTGGAAGACGGCGTGGTTGACATGGGGATCACCGGCCATGACTGGGTCATTGAAAACCAATCCGATGTGCATGAAGTCTGCGAATTGGCATACAGTCGCGCGACTTCCAATCCGGCTCGTTGGGTGCTCTGCGTGCCTGAAGAATCTGATATCCATAAACCTGAAGACATGGCCGGCGGCATCATTGCCACGGAACTCAAAAAGACCACACAGAAGTATTTCGATGACCGGAAGGTGCCCATCAAGAAAGTCGAATTCTCATGGGGTGCCACCGAAGTCAAAGCACGTTTGGTCAGTGGTATCGTCGATATTACCGAGACCGGCTCATCAATCCGTGCCAACAAGCTTCGCATCATTGACACCATCCTCACAAGTACCACGCGCTTGATTGCCAATCACGATGCATGGAAGGATGACTTTAAGCGTCAGAAAATCGAAGACTTGGCCTTGTTGCTTGAAGGTGCTATTGAAGCCCGTGAAAAGGTTGGCCTGAAGATGAATGCTCCCAAGGACAAGCTCGATGAAATCATCAAGCTTTTGCCTTCGGAAAAGTCTCCAACAGTCAATCAGTTGGCGGATCAGGATTGGGTTGCTCTTGAAGTGATCGTCGAAGAAAAGATCGAACGCAATCTGGTCCCGCAATTGGTGCGTGCCGGTGCGACCGGGATTTTCAGTTATCAGCTCAAGAAGGTTATTCATTGACCTGAGGGGCGATCCCCAACCGCGTATCATGATTTGACGATACGCAAACAACTTAGTTTTTTACTACGACCTTTCTTCGGAAAGGTCGTTTTTTATATGATCATGACGAATGTTTTACTGTCCACGAAGCGGTGGTTTCTCCACACGCCGGCTGCCTGCGATCACTCCAAATGCGATGTGTATTGATAAAGCATTGAATCAAAGCCAAGACATTTGCAACGAAACAGTCACGTAACTTGTAAAATCGACTGGCAGGACAGCTCGAATACTGTCATCATAAGCATGTCAGGACACCGGCACGGGTGTGTCGGGGCAAAAGCACCAATAACTGCATCACCCTGCAATCGGACGCCAATTGCAAATGGGATACGGGACGCCAACGCCGGCCCGGTCAGGCGACAGCAGGGGGGAGACCATTTTGAACATACACCGTCACCGCGATTTAAATTGGATATTGATTTGTGTGATCCTCTTTGCTGGTTGCCAGGCTTATCCAGCCCGCGCACAGCAGATTGATCCCGCTGTCCCGCCGGGACTCGACGCTCGCGTGGTAACACCCTACAGCGGTAACGCATTGCAAAAAGCGTCCAAGCCATTTGACCAAATCTTAAATGACATCAAGAAGCCTGTATTTCTTCCTGAAGATCCGGTGGCACTTCAAAAATCCATTGATGATCAACCACAGGTCGAACCTCCCATCGTGGCAATGCTCTCTTACGTGCAGGCTCGCATGGCATGGGAACAGAAGCGACTCTTTGAAGCTCGGCAATATCTTGAACGATCATTGACCATGGCGCCCAACAGCAAGCACCTTCTGCAAATGCTTGCCCAACTCTGGGCTTCGACAGGGAATCTTTCTCGGAGCACGGCTTATCTGGAAAAGGTGTTGCAGGTCGATCCGCTGAACATGGACCTTGTTATGCAGCTGGGTGTTTTTGCCATGGAGCAGGATCGCTTTACCGAAGCGATTGCGATTTTCCATTATGTTCAGTTACATATGAAAGATGCACCTGAACCGGATCAAGGTCTTTTGCCGTTGGTGGATTATTATTTGGGGGTTGCATTGGAGCGTGAAGGTTACGCGCTGGCTTCGATCAAGTCATTCCGAAGCTTTATGACCTCGGACATCCAGCAGATGCCCAATGATGCCCGGCAGGCTCGTCGCATTGAATTGTTGACTCAGCAGAAAGGCTCACTCTGGCGTCAACTTGGTGACACCTATTGCCAACTCCAGGAGTATGACCAGGCTCTGGAATCCTATCGCACTGCGGTGATGATTGGTGGTAACAGCAAGATCGACATCATTCGTCGTCTGGTTTATGTCTGTTTGAAATTGGACAAGCCACAGCTAGCAGCACAGTCCACTTTGGAAATGCTCTCGGATGATCCCGTTGAAGAGTCGACAGTGCAGTTGATTCAGTTCATGGTCAAGCACGTCAAGGATCGTGATCAATGGGTTGGGTTGATTCAACAACAAATTGCCAAGCACAAGACCGATGCCAGTGCGATGATGTTGTTGGTGGATTTATTTGAACCTGCTGCAGCTGAGCAGATGGTGCGCGAGCATTTGAAACAATCACCTGGCGATGAGAAAGCCATTGCATGGATGTTGGATCATCTTGATCCCAATGCATCCGATGGCGATTTGACTCAGGCTTTGGATATCGTCCTAAATGCCATGATGCACAATCCCCAAAGGGCGGATGTCTACTCGGTCATGCTTGTGGCCAAGGTCAAGGATCAGTCTGCGTTGCAAGAGAAGATCAAAGCCTTGCCGGAGAATGAAAAAGCCAAAGCCATCCGGCTTTATCTATTGGCACAATCACATTCTCGAAGCAGTCAGATTCAACAGGCACGGACACTTCTGGAACAGGCTCTTGAAGTTGATGATCAGTTAACGGTGGCACGTTTACGACTAGCCGTATTGCACATGGCTCAAAAGCATTTTGAGCTGGCGGATCAGACACTCAAAGCCATTGATGATCAGACCGACACACGCGTGGTCAACATCCGTGTGCAGCTGCTTACGCAAGCCAATCGGCTGGATGAGGTGCTGGCGGTATTGGATAAGGCAATCGCAGCGCGGCCTGAGAATGTGCAACTGATCCTGCAAAAGGCACGTGTCCAGGTGAGTATGAATAAACCTGCCATGGCCGAGCGGACATTACTTGATGCGTTGAATATGAATCCGCATGCCGAGGCAATCTACGAAGCGCTCTTTGAGATGTATAACGAAAACGTGGTCCCCGATGCCATTGAGCAGTACAAGCGTTTGATGATGCGTGTACTTAAGACCATCCCGAATAGTCGTGTCGCGCGGATGCGTTTTGCCGACCAACTCTCTGCCAGTGGTGAGAATGACCGTGCTGAGAAAATGTTTCTTGAATTACTGGATGAGAATCCCAAGGACTACAGAGCGCTTAGCGAATTGCTGGACATGTATCGACGTGGCCAGTCACCTGAAAAAGCAGATCAGTTACTGACCCAAAAGATGTCCGAGCTTCCCAATGATCGGCTGTTGATGCTCGTTGCCCAAACACACTACCAGCAGTTGGGGCAGAAGGATAAATGGTTTGAGCTTACCGAGCTGATTATCAGTCAGTTCGACGAGGAACCGATTCGCACCTTGCGGCTGGGCAATCTGTATATGGAAAACCAACGCGAGAAGCAGGGCGTCCAACTACTCGAACAACTATGGGAAAAACAGGAACTCGAAAAGGATTTGGGCCTGACACTCGTGACATTACTCTCCAGAGGTTACAGCAAACTCAAGCAACCCGATGCGATGGACAAACTCTTTGAGACTGCTTTAAAGCGTTATCCCGAGCATGATGCAGACTTGTTGTACACATGGGCTCAAAATCTGGATCGCATGGGACACAATGATCGTAGCGAACAGATCATGCTCAAGTTACTGGCCAAGCATCCTGACCACGGTCCTGCCAATAACGGCCTGGGTTACGCATGGGCCAATGCCGGTCGCAATCTGGATAAGGCTTTGGTCATGATTCAAAAAGCTGTTGAGTCCGACCCGGAAAATGCTGCTTATCTCGACTCGTTGGGTTGGGTGTACTATAAACTCGGGAAGTTCGACTTGGCTGTCGACAAACTCACGCTCGCTCGTCAGGCGCCTGGTGGCGATTATCCGGTGATCCTTGATCACCTGGGGGATGCCCAGTATCGCAAAGGGGATGTGGCTGATGCGATTCGGACTTGGCAGCGTGCTCAGCATCAGATGAATCAGCCGGAAAACACAATCTCCGACGATCCTGAACTCAAAGGACTTGCCGATAAGCTCAAAGCAAAAATTACTGCCAGTTCCGAGGAAAAAGAGCCTCCAGTTGCAGATGTGAATATCCCTGTTCAGCAGTGAGTTGTGTCTGTCATTTTCCCCTTGTTTTTATGCCGTTTTTTCGCTCATTTATCGTCTGGGTGATAGCCGTTGTGTAATTGGCTATGGCTGTGAATTCATGGTAAAATGTACGTTCCTAAAGCGACGGGTCGCAGTGCATCCAAGTCGCATTTTGAAACGTGAAAATCCAATCTCACCAAGGCGAAATATGACCACATCAGATAACGCACCAGAGTCAGGACCCCAGGCAGAAAACGTGCCTCACAACTACTCTGAGTCGAGCATCAAGGTTCTTGAAGGTCTGGAAGCGGTTCGCAAACGACCGGGTATGTACATTGGTGATACCACTTCGCGCGGTCTGCACCACCTTGTCTACGAAATCTCCGACAACTCCATCGACGAACACATGGCTGGACGCTGTAGCCACATCCAAGTCAAGCTCTACTCCGATGGCTCTGTCTCCATTGCAGACGACGGCTCAGGGATTCCTGTTGGACCCTACAGTCACAGCAACCCGCAACTCAACGGCAAACCCACCGTCGAAATCGTCATGACCGTCCTGCATGCAGGCGGTAAATTCGACCACGATTCCTACAAAGTCTCCGGCGGACTCCATGGTGTGGGCGCTTCGGTTGTCAATGCACTGTCCGAATGGGTCGAAGTGGAAATCGCTCGCGATGGCAAACTCTATGCCATCAGTTTTGAGCGTGGCATCGTCAGTGAAAAACTCCATGTCATCGGTGAACGTCACAAAACCGGCACCAAGGTTCAGTTCAAACCTGACCCGGACATGTTCCCTGATACCGAGTACAAATACGACATCCTTCAGGCCCGTTTGCGTGAGCTTGCTTATCTGAACCCCGGTCTGACCATCACCATCGAAGATGAACGAGATGGCAAGAGTGAGTCCTTCTGCTATCCAGAGGGGATTGCTGCCTTTATCAAGAACATCAACGAAGGCAAGAATCTCATCCACGAAGAGCCGGTTTATTTCCGCGTCGAAGATGAAGCACTGAACCTCGTGGTCGAAGTGGCCATGCAGTACAACGACTCGTATAACGAAAATATTCTGACCTTCTGTAACAACATCAACACCATCGAAGGTGGTACGCACCTTTCGGGCTTTAAGACTGCCATGACGCGCAGCCTTAACACCTATGCACGCAATAACAATCTTGTCAAGGGCGACTCCGTCCCCACCGGCGATGATCTGCGTGAAGGTATGGTTGCCATCGTCAGTGTCAAGGTGCAGGAACCGCAGTTCGAAGGTCAGACCAAAACCAAACTCGGTAATGCCGAAGTTGAATCCTTCGTCAACAGTTCGGTTGGTCAGAAGCTTGCCAGCTGGTTGGAAGAGCATCCTGCTGATGGCAAGAAAATCTGCCAAAAGGGTGTCATGGCTGCCCAAGCACGCGAAGCGGCTCGCAAGGCTCGCGACCTGACCCGCCGCAAAGGCGCACTCGATGGTGGCGGCTTGCCTGGCAAGTTATATGACTGCACCTCCAAAGATATTCAACACTCTGAACTGTATCTGGTCGAAGGTGATTCGGCTGCCGGTTCAGCCAAGGGTGGTCGTGACTATCGTCACCAGGCCATCCTCCCATTGTGGGGTAAAATTCTCAATGTGGAGAAGGCACGGCTTGATAAAGTCCTGGGCTTTGAAGCCATCCGCACCATCATTCAAGCTTTGGCCTGCGGGATCGGCTCAGACGATTTTGACATCACCAAACTGCGTTATGGCAAGATCATCATCATGACGGACGCCGACGTGGACGGTTCACATATTCGTACGTTGCTGCTGACCTTCTTCTTCCGTCAGATGCAGGAACTCGTCCGTCAGGGTCGCATCTTCATCGCGCAGCCTCCGTTGTACCAAGTCATCCGCAGTCGCAAGGACAGTGAGTATGTCCTGAATGAAAAGCGCATGACCAAGGTCGTCAGCGAACGCGGACTTGATGGTTCCCAGTTGATCGTCTTTGATGACAAACATCAGGAAACCCTGCGTTTAGAGGGTGAAAAGCTCGAAGAAGCCTTCAATGCCTTGCAGCAGATAATGGACATCAACGACACACTTTCCCGCCGTGGGATTGATTTTGACTTACTGCTTAAGCAGCGTGACAACGATCCCAAGGGGGAAAAACGTGTGCCTCATATCCGTCTGAGAAATGCTGCAGATGAGCGGATCTATTTCTGGGATGAAGAGCAGGAAGACGCTTACCGCCAGACACATCAGCTTGATCAAGCGGACTCTGATCTGGATGGCGTGACAGGTGAAAACCGTGATAAGCCAGTGATGTCGCGCAAGGAAATTCACGAAGCCAAGGAACTGGACAAACTCTTTATCCAGATCGAAGCACTTGGATTGTCACTGGATGACTTTGCGTTGACTCAGCAGGAAGATGCTGCCGGTGAACTGCTTCCCACGCGCTTTGAATTGCACACCATTCATGGTAAGGAAGAAGACCGTATCATCAATGTCCCAAATCTTGCTCGCATCGTCGATCGGATTCTGGAAGTCGGACGACGTGGCGTGGAGATCAAACGCTTTAAAGGTCTTGGCGAAATGGATGCCGAGCAGTTGTGGGAAACCACAATGGACCCGGAAAACCGCGTGCTTTTGCGTGTGACTTGGGATGCAGCCTCCGAAGCTGACAAGCTCTTTGGTGTCCTCATGGGCGAAGACGTCGAACCCCGCAGAAAGTACATCGAAGAACACGCCCTTGAGGTCAAGAATCTGGACGTGTGATGGTATTTGAAAGTTCCTGAGGATCGTGTCCAAGTGTAAAGAAAAGACTGGAAAAGTTCCCAGTAGTTTGGGCTTGTGTGCACTGTTTTTTCTTTTATTTGTGTGCGCGAGTATTGCCAATCGGGTGTATTACACACTTGTTTTTTATCCTGGACACAGCGATGAGTCTCTGAGTCTGACACAGGGGCTTTTTGATTTTTCAACATGGTGGCAATTTGTTCGTTCATGGCCTGGTGTGTTTTTACATGCTGCAATGATTGTCTTTTTGTTCGCTTCGCTATTGGCTTTCATTTGGCCACTCTTGCGAAAATAATCTTGTATTGGTTTAAGTGAGACGTAATGATCAGGTGTTTTTAAAATGCATCATGAGTGATGCGGCTAAATGGTGTCATTGCGATAAGATTATTGAAGTCCGAAATCCACTCACACTATTTGTGATGACTTGGGTGCAGGTGGCTTCACGCGTATGATTTGAGTCGTACGGCAAGTGAACATGCAACCATCCCTCACGATTTTCTAGGTCGTGGTGGATTTTGTTTTTATATGATGAGACTCATTCCAATTGAGTTTCGATGAATCGGGGAAACGATGTCTGTTGAATATAATCATGTTTCCAATCATGCTGTTAGTCGCAGGATTCATTTTTGGCGAAGGCTTCGGCAGTGTTGTGCGGTGCTTTGGTGGTTGACATTTATATTCGGTTTATGGGCAGGTGTCGCGGATTATCCGCCATTTTTTAATCGTGTGAGTGTGTTCTGGTTGTTGTGTGCTGCAATGATTCTGATTGTGCGTTGTGTCGCTCAATATCAAGTGCTCAGAGCTTGGACAGGCAAAGATTCGGCTGACAACTTGCTGTGTTGCCCACAATGTGAATATGACCTGCGTGCGCATGACGTTTCCAGTTGTCCCGAATGCGGGTATGAACTGGATAAACAGCTTCGTCATGAAATGGAAGTCTCACGCGCGAAGTAGAAACATTGAGACTCCATCGAAAATTAAGTTTGATGAAGTTCATATCGATCGTTTTCAAAATTGGTTTATCGCTTCGTGATAGCTATGTTGCGCATAGTACTGAAACTGCAATGCTACGGTTCAACAGATAGATTCTTGGTAGATGTTGATTCGTTGTAGCGCTAAACCGCAAGCGGTTTATAATTCGGTCGAAATCCGAAATCCGAAATCCGAAATCCGAAATCAATTTACGCTACTTGAGTGGACTTGGGGGCGGGTGGCTTCACACGCGGGGCGAAGACGCGGACGGCGTTGCGACCGGCGTTCTTGGCGGCATAGACACCTTGGTCGGCGGCTTTGATGAGTTGGTCAGCCTTGGTGAAGAACGTGCCGTCATATGCAGCCACACCAATGCTGGCGGTGACGTGCAGTTCCTGTCCATCTTCAGAAATGATTGTTTTTTCGCTGATCGATTGACGGACTTTATCAGCCTGTTTTGCAGCAGTAAAGCGATCGGTATCCGGCAGGATGATGGCGAATTCTTCACCACCATAGCGACAGACAAGGCCTGGCGCTTCGGTAAGTTCTTCGAGCAGACTTGCGACTTCACTGAGCACCTGGTCACCAGTTTGATGGCCGTAAGTGTCGTTGAACTTCTTGAAGTGATCCACGTCCATGAACAGGATTGACACCGGTTCGTTGGTCTGCTGGGTATGTGCAAACTGACTGGAAATATAATCGTTGAACTTGCGACGGTTGGCCACACCGGTCAATGGGTCGATCTCTGCCTGGGCGACAAGTTCTTTGTTCTTGGCTTCGAGTTGTGCCGTCTGCTGCTGCTGGAGCATGCTCAAGTTCAGCAAAGCTTCATTGGCTCGCGAGAGAATGACGTCGGAACTTTCGAACTCACCCGTGGGCAGGTCGAAGAGTCGTTTCATTTCAATGGTGCCAGTGTGGATTGCGTTTAGCAGAGGTTCAGCTTGTTCCTGACTCATAGCAAACCACTCGTTGGCCAAGTGGTAATAGCGTTCAAGTGCTTCGCCTGCTGCATCGGGATTTACGAAAATATCTGCAGCGATACTGCCAAGTGCCACACAACGTACAGCCGGGAGTACATCTTCAGGGGCCGAGTCAGGATCGTCGTGATAGCGAATGGAGTTTGCCAGGATAGGGGGGAGCTTCCACTTCTCAGCAAGTATGCCACCAAGTTCCGCATGATCCAGATCGTATGCTAATTGCTCACGCTGTTTGAGCATTGCATGGTCGGCGCCCACATCATTGAGAATGAACTGGTATTCGTCGCCAATACATTCGAGCATGGCCAGTAAACCCATATCCTGAAGCAGGCCGCCCAGGAAGGATTCTTCCTGCTGTACGAGTCCGACCTGTTTAGCCAGACTGCGAGCGGCAACTGCCCCGTAGAGGCTTCGCTTCCAAAACAGGAAATGGTTAAACCCATCATCCGAAGGCTGAGCCAGATTACCGACCAGCGAGAAACCCAAGGCCAGTGTTTTGACGCTATTAAGTCCCAAGACAACCAGTGCATGACTGATGGTGCCTACGGAATGAGCTTGACCATAAAAACTGGAGTTAACCGTTTTGAGTATTTTGCTTGACAGGGCGGGGTCATGCTGAATCGTGTGGGCGATCTGCTTGATGTTCACATCGCGCTGCTGCACCAGTTCAATGACTTCCAACGCAATGGCTGGCAGACTGGGCAGTCTTGGTGAGGCGAGGATTTTTTCAAGCAGCTTCTGATTCATAAATTGGACACCCCAAGCGTGTTGCTGCAGTTAATGGACTGCACTGCAATCCGACAAATTAAGGTATAGGTATCATCGTCCACTGGATTAGTACACTTGATACAGGGTATGTGATTCTCAAAGGTAAATAGACCTTACACGCCGTCTGGTGGGAATATGCCGATTAGGTAATGTCACGTATAGCTGATTACCATTGATTACGGGGGCAGGTCCAATAAAACAGGCCGTCACGTTTGATAAACATGACGGCCTGTGCAAGTGTTGATCTTTAGCTGATTACGACTTTATTTTGTTTCAGCGCCAGCTTCGGCAAGATTTTCTGACTCGTCGTCGGGCTTGTCGTCTTTTTTGATCTCTTCGGACGTGTAGGTCAGGCCATCCTTACCCTCATCATGGGTTGCCTTGATGAGATGACCTGCTTTGAATTGACCGCGGAGAATCGCTTCGGAAAGCGCGTCTTCGACGTGTTGTTCAATCGCACGACGCAACGGACGGGCACCATAGTCAGGGTTGTAACCCTTCTCAATGAGATAGTCGCGAGCTTTATCGTCGACCTCTAATTTCAGTTCCTTGAGTTCGAGTCTTTCATAAACCTTACGCAGTTCGTAGTCGACGATCTGCTCAAGGTTGGCACGATTCAAGGCACGGAAGACGATGATATCATCCAGACGGTTGATGAATTCAGGACGGAAGTACCGTTCGATTTCATTGGTCAACGTCTGCTTCATCTTCGAATAGTCGGTGTCTTCGTTGGGCTTGGAGAAGCCGAAACCGCCACCGGTCTTGATCAGGTCTGCACCGATGTTGGAGGTCATGATCAACACCGTGTTACGGAAGTCGACATGGCGGCCAAAGCTGTCGGTGAGTTGTCCTTCTTCCATGATCTGAAGAAGCATGTTAAAGACGTCAGGGTGAGCTTTTTCGATTTCGTCCAAAAGCACCACAGAGTAGGGCCGACGACGAATCTGCTCGGTGAGTTGCCCGCCTTCTTCGTATCCGACATAGCCAGGAGGCGCGCCAATCAGACGGCTGACGTTATGCTTCTCCATGTACTCGGACATGTCGATGCGGATGAGTGATTCTTCATCACCGAACATGAAGTCCGCCAGTGCCTTGGAGAGCAGGGTTTTACCCACACCTGAAGGGCCGACGAAGATAAAGCTACCCATCGGGCGGCGTGGATCTTTCATGCCCGAGCGTGCTCGACGCAGCGCCTTGGCAATGATCTTGATGCCTTCTTCCTGGCTGACCACGCGCTTGTGCAATTCTTCTTCGATGCGAAGCAGACGTTCGGATTCTGCGGTATCCATACGGGTCAATGGGATGCCGGTCATCTTGGAGACGACCTCAGCGATGGTTTCTTCATCCACCACGCCGTCAACTTCCTGACTCTTGGCACGCCATTCCTTGAGGATTTCCTCTTTCTTGCGACGCAGATTTTCAGCCTGATCACGCAGTTCTGCAGCACGTTCATAGTCGGCTGCTTTGACCGCTTCATCTTTTTCGATGCTCAGGTGTTCGATCTGCTCTTCGATTTCAGCAAGGTTAGGTGGCTTGCTCATGCTCTTGAGGCGAATGCGAGCACCTGCTTCGTCGATCACGTCGATGGACTTGTCAGGCTGAACGCGGCCGGTGATGTAACGAGTGGATAGTTCCACTGCGTCCAATAATGCTTCGTTGGTAATGCGAACGCGGTGATGCGCTTCATAGCGATCACGCAGACCCTTGAGAATTTCATAGGTCTCTGCCTTGTTGGGCGGTTCCACGAGAATGGTCTGGAAGCGACGTTCCAAAGCACCATCTTTTTCGATGTACTTGCGGTATTCGTCAAGTGTCGTAGCACCAATGCACTGAATCTCACCACGCGAAAGGGCGGGTTTGAGAACGTTGGCTGCATCAATAGCGCCTTCGGCACCACCGGCTCCGACAAGGGTGTGCAGTTCGTCAATGAACAAAAGCACATTCTTGGCGCGACGCACTTCGTTCATCACTGCTTTGATGCGTTCTTCAAACTGACCGCGGTATTTTGTGCCAGCCACCATCATCGCAAGGTCCAGTACCACGATGCGACGGTCACAGAGAATCTCAGGCACTTCATTGCTGATAATCTTCTGTGCCAGTCCTTCGACGATAGCTGTCTTGCCCACACCTGCTTCACCCAGCAAGACCGGGTTGTTCTTGGTGCGACGGCAGAGAATCTGAATCAGTCGCTCGATTTCATCGGCTCGGCCAATGACCGGATCAAGCGTGCTTTCTTTGGCAAGCTCAGTGAGGTCACGACCAAAACTGTCCAATGCAGGCGTCTTGGAATTCTTGGGGTTCTTGGAGGAACTGCTGCTGCTGGTGGGATCATCTGAATCCTTGGTGGATTCATCAGCATCCACACCTGCGCCCAGCAGGTTCAATACTTCCTCGCGGACTTCTTCAAGCTTTAAGCCCAGGTTCATCAGGACCTGTGCAGCAACACCTTCGTGCTCCCGAAGCAGTCCAAGCAGCAGATGCTCAGTGCCCACATAGTTGTGGTTGAGATTGCGTGCTTCCTCAATGGCGTATTCAATCACCTTCTTGGCGCGAGGTGTCTGGGGAAGCTTGCCCATGGTGACCATATCCGGGCCACTCTTGACGAGCTTCTCGACTTCCAGACGAACCTTGCGAAGGTCGACATCGAGATTTTTAAGAACATTGGCACCAACGCCTGAACCTTCTTTCACCAGTCCAAGCAGGATATGCTCGGTGCCGATGTATTCATGGTTAAAGCGTTGGGCTTCCTGGTTAGCCAGGGCCATAACTTTTCTTGCGCGATCCGTGAATCTTTCAAACATAGTAACTCTCTTAGCGGGGTCGTTTTCGTTTCACGTGCCTAGGTTCGATTCTACGCTTTTCAGTGGTGGATAGCCAATTCTATACCACTGGATTTATATCGGTCATCCGGACATCAGGACAAGAGCGTTACGACCGAGGCGGTTATTGACTGTGTAAGGTTAGGCGGGATGTCCTGTGGGTATCAGTTTTCAATTTTACGATCTTTTTAATTATAAACCAGTTAAACAGGCAGAGTATTCGAATTGGACGCATATTTTTTCAAACTTTTATCCAATCCTCTGGTTTACAAAATCCGACATTATCCTATTCTGCATAACACCCGATAATCGTTTGGGTTGCATTTTACTCCAGGGAACACATCATAATTGCCATGAACGATACACAACGCTTTGCGTCTTATCTGAATGCTCGACAGGCCTGTATTTTCATTCAGACCTTTGAAGAATTGTATGCATCTCAAATCGTCTTGAACGTTGCTCACGAAAAAATGATTTCGACTTTGGCATGGTCCAGCAGTCGAGGTGTGTATGAACCGTTTAATCCGCAACGGGGCTCTGTTGCGGATACCGAACATCCAGCTGCGGGTTTGTATTACCTGTTGAATATGGCTGATCCGCCTTCCATGGTGGTGATCCATGACGCTTTGGATTATTTGCCTGATCCCAAATTGCATCGACTCATCCGCGACCTGCATGCTGCCTTTACGCAGACTGGCGGGACGATGGTTTTCATCGATCACAACGACAAAATGCCTGATGTGTTGGCCAATGTCTCCACACGTTTTGAAATGACACTTCCCACCGAGGAGGAGTTAAGCCAACTCGTTCGCAACGTGGTGACACGTGAACATCATGATCGTGGTGTTAAAGCCAAGGTCACTCGCAAAGCATTTGATCTGATCATTCGAAACCTGCGGGGCTTGACGCGATCCCAAGCCGAACGTGTCATCATGGAAGCCATTGCAGATGACAATGACTTTGCGGATCACGATGTGAATACGATCCTTGCCAGCAAACGGCGGATGCTTCATCAGGACAGTCTGCTTGAATACATTGAGTCGCCAGTGACATTGGACAGCATCGCGGGTGTCAAGAATCTCAAGCGTTGGCTTAATCAACGTCAACGTGCGTTGTCGGATGAGGCACGTGAATTTGGCATCGATCCGCCACGTGGTGTGTTGATGCTTGGTGTGCCGGGGGCAGGCAAAAGTTTATGCGCCAAAGCCGTTGCAACAGCATGGCAGTATCCGTTGTTACGCCTGGACCCGTCAGCCTTGTATGACCGTTACATCGGTGAGTCCGAACGTCGCCTGCGTCAAGCTTTGCGTCAAGCCGAGGCGATGAGTCCAATCATTTTATGGATTGACGAAATCGAAAAAGGTTTTGCATCAGCGGGCGCCCAAAGCAACGATGGCGGACTCTCGCAGCGGATGTTTGGCACACTGCTAACTTGGATGCAGGAACACACCGAACCGGTTTTCTTAATTGCCACAGCAAATAATATTGAAGCGTTACCGCCGGAGTTATTGCGAAAAGGACGATTCGACGAAATCTTTTTCGTTGACCTGCCCAAGTCCTTTGTGCGTAAAGCGATTTTCAAAATTCATCTTAAAAAACGACATTGTGAACCGAGCAATTTTGATCTTGATCAACTGGCTAAAGCAGCAGAAGGCTTCACCGGTTCGGAGATTGAACAAGCCATCATCAGTGGTTTACACGAAGCCTACGCACTGAACAGACCGTTATGCAATGAGGATATCCTTGCTGCATTGAAACAGACTTCGCCCTTGTCGGTGGTGATGGGAGATCGTTTGGAAGCCTTGCGGCAGTGGGCCAAACCCCGCTGCGTGATGGCGGATTGATGTTCAATGATCACTGTCAGAGAAAGTTGGGTTAGCACCAGGTGTCAATCTGGTGCAGGCAAGCCAATATCACTTGGCAGGTTTCGGCGAGACCTTGTTGTACTTGTTGAGCGTGTCCCAGAAGATTTTCTCAGTCGACTTAAACTTGTCGAAGATCGTACTTAGATGTTGGACCATCTCCTGAACCTGCTTGGGGTCAGAGTTTTGCTGTTGGACAACTGCGTCAAGACTGGCGGATGCGGCTTGCAATGCGCCTGCTGCCAAGGCAAAGGAACGGGCAGCATCGTAGAGGTTGTCGGTTTCCAACTCCTCTTCACTGGGAGTATGCAACAGTCGCCATGGACTGCGACGAATTTCTACGGTTGCCAGGTTCATCTGTTCAGCACTGATCTGTGCGTTGGCCAGTGTGTTTTCCAAAACAGGCTTGGCACCTGCGACGAAGTCACGAATTTTTGCGGATGATGATTTGAGATTTTCAGCAGTCTGTTTGACACTGGTCATCGCAATGTTGAGTTGATCCAGTGTGTTGCCCTTAAGACCTGCCAGCAAATCTTTGGCGTCGGCTGTGGCGGTTTTGATGTTGGCAAGTGAATCCTTGACGGTTTGTTGTTGTGATTCAACCAGTGCGTCGAGTTTGCCCATGGCGTTATCCGCGCGATCCAGAATCTTACCAATTTTTGTATTCCATTCTTTGGAGTTGGCGGCAATGTCGCTGGTGACGGTTTTGATGTGATCCAGTGATTTGTTCAGCGAATCGATAGAGCCTTGGGCTTTGGTAACCAAGGTGTCGGCATTACCCATGACGGTCTTGGCTCGCGTGGTGATTTGGGGCAGGTCGGTTCGCAAGCTACTGGTGATAGCTGCGACATTCTCGAAGATGATTTGGATTTCCTGTCGCTGTTTGGATTCGATCCCCATGTTCACGGTCATGTCACGGACAAGCGGACTGCCAGCAATTGCGCCTGGGATGGCGTCGACAGGGCCGGGATAAAGGGCGAGTAAATCTTTGTTGGTCAGCTCAGAGCGTTTTTGACCGGTGGCTAATGACCAGTCGGGCACCACTGTCGCAGGCATGGTATTGCTTGTGGTGTATTCCATTGCATCGCGTTGGGCTTGGGACTGAATACCGATGCTGCCACCCACCGAGGCGATGTTCAAACGCGTGCCCGAACCCAGCGGTGGGACGACCAGTTCGATTTGGGCGTCCCAGTAAATAGTGATTTTTTCAGGGATGAGCATGGTGACCGTTAAGCCCAGAATATGCTCGGTTCCATCTTCATGTTTTTTCGGAGGAGAATAAGGCTCAATACTCTGTATTTCGCCTACAGGTTGGTCACCAAGGGTTACTGCTGCGCCGGGCTTGAGTCCTTGGACACCATCAGCCAATTGGTAAAACACCTTCACAGGCTTTTTGGTCTGTGTGAAGCGACTGATGTCCGCTAAGGTGAAAATAACCACCAACGCGAGAATGATCCCAAGGAGGACGAACAGGCCGGCTTTGACGTTATCTTGTTTTTTCATGATGAATAGGGACTAGTGACTAGCGACTAGGGGAGAAAAAAACATTCAAACCTTTGCACGGGTTGGCGTGACAGCAGGTCTGGAAGCAATCTGCGGAGCCACAAGCCCCAGCAAGTCTTCTGCGTAGTTGGATGTCTGTTTACGTTGGGTTAATGGCCCTTCAAAACTGCCGGTCAAGAACTGGCGAATAAGGGCTTCGTCTGTGGAAAGATCATTGGACGTACTGTCACGGATTTGCTCAAATTCCTGACGCGTTCCGATTTTCAAAACACGCCCTTTGTCCAGCATGACCATGCGGTCGGCAATGGTAAAAGCCGAATCCATTTCATGCGTGACCACCACACTGGTGACACCCAGTTGCCTGGAGAGACTGATCATCAATTGGTCGATTTCCGCACTGGTAACGGGATCAAGCCCCGCTGAGGGTTCATCGTAAAATAATATTTGCGGGTCCAATGCAAGAGCCCGTGCGAGACCTGCACGTTTTTTCATCCCGCCGGAGATCTCCGAAGGCAGTTTGCTCCAATGCTCACGAAGTCCAACCATCTCAAGCTTGATCTTGACCATGATGTCAATGGTCTCTTCAGGCAGGTCGGTATGCTCCATGAGAATCATGGCCACATTATCGCGCAGGTTCATGGAGTTAAACAACGCGCCAGACTGAAAGAGAATGCCAAAGCGTTTGCGGATTTCGTTGAGTTGTTCTTCTTCGATGCCAATAATGGATTGGCCAAGGAGTTCGATATCACCAGAGTCGGGTTGCAGTGATCCAATCATGTGTCGCAGGAAGGTACTCTTGCCACACCCCGAGCCCCCCATGATGACAAGTGTTTCACCACGATAGATGTCCAGGTTGATCCCGTCGAGGATTGCGCGTGGACCGCCAAAGGTTTGAACCAGATCACGTACGCGGATCGCGCACGGACGTTGCGGCTTGTCTGCGATTGTGTCAGCAGATTCAGTCATTTTCGTTACAACTTCATCGATTTGAATTGTTGAACCCCATTACGCAGGGTGACATGTTGGTCTGTCATCCCGTTGTCGCCGCATCACCGACGTTCGTTAACCTGTGCGATTGCTTTTATTTGGACACTGACATCATACTCTATGACGTTTGATCTGTCTTGAGAAAATTCCGCAAGTCAGGAACCTTGGTTTTCAGTTTTTAAAGTCTTTTGATCTGTCTTAATCGGTGTGAGTCGAATGGTCACATTTGTTCCCAGGGGAGGGATGTTTTTAGTCCGTGCTTGCCATTGGCCATTGTCATTTCGGGAGTTGACCTGCGTTTGTCTTGCGAGCATATCATCGCCGAAATGAACCAGTGTAATGACACTGCCGTTGGCGTCGGCACGGTAGATGTTCTGATCATGAGCCTTGATGAAACTCGAACCGGCAAACAGCCATAAATTGTCTGGCAGGTCATTGCCCGTGTTTTTGTTGTAAATCCACTTGTTGGCATTGACGATTTGTTGTTTGTCATCTTCTATATAGATTAAGTCCACCGAGATCAGTGGGCCCGACGCCTGGGTGATTTTCAATTCTTCGCCAACCTTTTGAGCGGTCATAGGCTTGCCCGGTTTGAGTCCGAGCATGATTAGTCCAAGGTGGATATGACTGGGACGAGCAGCCGTACTGAGAATCGATTCGTGTTCACGGGTTCCAGGTGTACACAGTAACAATTCAAGCCAATCACCATCACGTAAGACCACCTTGCCAGAGATATCGAGATATCCATTTTTGTGGTCGATCACAAGTCCGGGCAGTTTTGTGAGATGTTTTTTAGATGCTGTAGGCGGTGTATCTTGTGCTTGTACACTTGTTGTAAATAGACAAAGCGCAACGAGAATGAGCAATGGGCATTTCATGTGCAACATGATAGCAAGGTCGCTCGGAGCAGGGGGCAGGTCAAATTAGAATTGAAAGGTAAAAAAAATAGGCCCGGCAAGACCGAAGCCTAGCCGAGCCCTTCCGGGGGCAAATTTAAACATTGAGTCGCGTTGACTTGCGTGTCATGCGTTGCTCAACTTTTAGAATTATAGCTTGTGTCAAGATGGATGCAAGCAGTCCACAAACTGGGCATATGTCCGAAAAGTTGTAAAAAACACGGAAAATGTCAGACTTAGCCTGTTGATTGAATACAACATCCTCATGTGTTCTTTCCCGATGATTTGTTATCTCATAAATCTGTTGGGTTTACCATCGATTGGCGATCTTCACGAGTTTGGTAAGATGTTGGCCGGGGTATTCAATAAGTTGTAAAAAAATAAGGGAAAAATACCTGTGCAGAATAATCAGAAAATCAGAATTGGGTTCATCGGCGCGGGCGGAATCTGTAAAAGCAGACACCTGCCTGGCCTGGCCAAGTGCGAAGATGCCCAAGTGGTTGCTGTCTGTAACCGTAGCAAAGAAAGCTCAGAGAAAGTCGCAGCGGAGTTTGGTATTCCAGAAATTGAAACCGATTGGATGAAGCTCATTGAACGCGATGATCTGGATGCCATTTTTATCGGGACTTGGCCGTACATGCACAAAGAGATGGCCATTGCAGCCCTGCACGCAGATAAGCATTGTTTCTGTCAGGCCCGTATGTGCTGTGACCTTAATGAAGCCAGACAAATGTTACAGACCGTTCAGAACAAACCCGGTCTGGTGAACATGATCTGCCCGCCACCGCATCGGATGCCGTTTGAACCATGGATCAAGCATTCCCTGGCAGATGGACTCATCGGCGAGTTAACGTTTGTCGAGTTGCGGTCCACGGGATCTGCCAACATTAATCCCAATGCGATGACTTGGCGTGAACAGGTCGAATACTCCGGCGAACAGGTCTTGGCAATGGGGATTTATGCCGAGACGCTTAACGCATGGGTTGGCCCGTATGAAACACTCGCTGCCAATGTCAGCACGCCCATGGGAACCAAGACAATTGATGGCAAAGAAGTCGAAGTGAAAATCCCACAGGTGGTTAGTATCACCGGCCAACTGGCTAACGGTGCCGTCTGTCACGAACATCACATGGGCATTGCAGTCGACAAGTCAACACCGGTTAATGAAGTCACACTCTTTGGCACCGAGGGGACGATTCGCCACGCTTTTCTCAGTGGTGAAATTTACTATGCCCCCAAAGGTCAGCCATTGGCGAAGGTTGATGTGCCAGCGGAATTGATCGAAGACTGGCAGGTCGAATCAGACTTCATTAATGCTGTCAAACTCGCACGCGTCGGTAAGCCCTGGCAGGTGAGTCCCGACTTCGTGGAAGGACACCAGTACATGGTCAAAGTCCACGCAGTGCATGACTCTGCAAGACTGGGACGGGCCATTAACCTGGTGACACTGTAAATGCAGTGATTTATGGCGGTGTCTAACTGTCTTGAACTCGATCAATTCAACACCATGCCCGACCATTCCGACGACCATCTCGACACACATCGACTCACCTGGGCGGTACTCCTGGGCAAGTGGGTGCAGTTTGCGCGGTCGGCGGTGGCGTTACCAGATGATGAGCAGGGCAGGAAACTCCGCGCTTCGGTGCCGGACTTAATCATGCTTCAAGCCGTCTGGTTTGCGTTGCAGCATATGGATGAACTCTCCGCTGCTGAACAGGCATTGGGGTTGGATCGTGCTACCGTACTTGTCGACCATCACACGGTACAACTCAACGCCCATTGGCAGTCTGAGGATTTACCCCAAAAGATAGAGCAACTCATTACCGATGTCAGGCAAATGCTCGCAACTGTAAATGAGAATCAACAGGCAAAGAATCAATAAATGACTGACATATAGAAAAATTCCAGCCTTGACCTGATTCACACCTGTGAAGTTGAAATACTGCGAATTTCAGGATACATTGGGACATGCCCCAAAAGAATAACACATCAGAAAATGCGTCCGCTGGCGAGAACGAACTTTCCAGCATTCTGACTGAAGCGGGACAATCCTCCCACGAGTCTGAGTTTTTCAGCCCCATTCCCAAAGGCTATATCCCCGGTCGCCACAAGTACGTGGTGGTTCTGGGTACGGTTATGAGTGGTCTTGGTAAGGGCATCTTCTCCAGTTCGCTGGCCAAGCTCCTCAAGGATAAAGGCCTTCAAGTCGAACCCATCAAGATGGAAGGTTACCTGAACATCGACTCAGGTACGCTTAACCCATACCGTCACGGCGAAGTCTTCGTACTTGATGACGGCATGGAAACCGACATGGACCTGGGGACCTACGAACGTATCCTCGACCAGAATCTTGGAGAAGCCAACTTCACAACCTCCGGCCAAGTCTATCGGCGCGTGTTGGATAAAGAACGTCTGGGTGGATACCTCGGACGTGACGTGCAGATGATTCCACATGTCACCGGTGATGTGAAGTACAACCTTCGCAAACTTGCCATGGATAAAAAAGCCGATGTCGTCTTCGTCGAAGTCGGCGGTACGGTAGGGGACTTTGAAAATGGATTCTATATCGAAGCACTCCGCGAACTGGCATTTGAAGAAGGTGAAACCGGCGTCTGTTTTGTCGCACTGACCTATGTCATCGAACCCCAGGCATTGGGTGAACAAAAATCCAAAGCTGCGCAACTTGGACTTAAAAAGCTCATGGAAGCAGGCATTCAACCTCACCTAGTTGCGTGTCGTGCGCACAATGAAGTTGAAGAAAATGCGTTGGAGAAAATCGCCATGTTCTCCAACGTGCCCAAACGTCGCTGTTTCTCCATGCATGACCGTAAGTCGATTTACACGATCCCTGAATCCATGCGTGAAGCAGGACTCGACCGTGAAGTGCTTACCCGTTTGGACATTCATGATCGCGTCAACCAACGCCACGAAGACAAGGCTCGTGAAGACTGGCGCAAGTTCGTCAGTATGATCACCCGCAAACGTAAATTCACCGCCAAGATCGGTATCACCGGCAAGTATGCCAAGATCCGTGATGCATACGCATCCATCGACAAGGCGCTTGAACACTGTGGTACGCATCTGAATGCTGAACTGGATGTCCACTGGCTCGACACCACGGAAATGAATGAGACGGATGTCACACGTGAACTGGAAAACCTCGATGGCATTATCGTGCCCGGTGGTTTTGGTAAACGTGGTACTGAAGGCAAAATCGCCTGTATCAAATACTGTCGCGAAAACGCGCTGCCGTATTTGGGGATCTGTCTTGGTTTCCAAATGGCAGTGGTCGAATTTGCCCGTAATGTCTGCGGCTTGGCCGATGCCGGTTCAACTGAGTTTGATCCCAAGACGACCAACCCTGTCATTGATATCCTGCCTGAGCAGAAAAAAATCGAAGGACTCGGTGGGAACATGCGTCTTGGTGGTAAAGACGTACAAGTCAAATCCGACACCTTGGCTTGGTATCTATACAGTCAACAAAACATGATCCGTGAACGCTTCCGTCACCGCTTTGAAGTTGACCCACGTTACATCGAAAAACTCGAAGAACATGGCATGATCTTCTCCGGTCGACACCCACAGCAACCGATCATGCAGATTCTTGAACTCTCAACCAAGTTGCACCCATACTTCATCGGCGCCCAATTCCATCCGGAACTCACCAGCCGACCATTGGTGCCCCAGCCGATGTTCATGGGACTGGTTGCAGCAGCCATCCAACATGCCCACCCGGATGTTGAACCCTCACAAATCACCGATCGTTGGTTACCCCCGACCTTACCCACCCAGGCTGTAGAAGCTTGATTCAAATACGATCCACAGATGATTTTGCATAGGTAAATAAAGGAAAACAGATGTTAAAGACTTGGTTGGCCTCAGCCATATTGGTTCTCATGTTTCTCTCAAGCGGCCTTCGTGCTGATGAGATTGTGCTTCTTAACAGCGACCGCCTTCAAGGTGTCGTCCTCGAAGAAACAGACAAGCACGTCGTACTTCAACACTCAGTTCTGGGTCGGCTGACTCTGCCACGTGAAAAGGTCCAAGCCGTGTTCAAGGAACAGGTGAAGGCTGTCCCCGCAGCAGAAACGGTACAGGCAAAGCCGGAACCCAAAAAGGAAATCGAACCTTTGCCCGAACGTCAAGATGGCCCGTTCATAACATTCCTGGCAGACTGGGAATCACAATTTGAAGCAGGTGCAACAGTCGCCACGGGTAACACCGAAAAGGCCAACATCTATCTGCGGTTTAACACAACGACAGAGAACGAAAAACGTGCATGGGACTTTGATACCGCCTACTATCGCGATCAAACCGATGGCACGGTTTCCACCAACAAGTTCACTGCCGGCCTCAAACATGAATGGCTGTTTAAGGATTCACCCTGGTCAATCTTCGCTCAAGGTCGTTTTGACTATGACGAATTTCAGTCATGGGACAAGCGCCTTAGCGGTGCGTTGGGTGCAGGTTATCAGTGGATCAAAACCGATGACCTGAACGTCAAATTCAAACTTGGTGCTGGTGCTTCCAAGGAATACGGTTCCCTGGACGAAGACGTGGTTCCCGAACTGCTTGCAGGCTTTGATGTGAAGTGGCAAATTTCCAAGAACCAGAAGTTCAAAGCAGGCACCACCATCTATCCCGACTTGTCGGACATCGGCGAATATCGCTTGGTCTCCGATGCAGCATGGGTGATTGATTTAAACACCGTCGAAAAGGTCAGCCTTAAAGTCGGTGTCGAAAATGAATACCAGTCCAAGGTCGATGCAGGTGTCAAAAATAACGACTTCCGTCTGTATAGCGCATTGGTATTCAAGTTCTGATTACCCAATACAGATGCATCATCTGACGGCTTAAACGCAAAGCCTCAGACGTTGAAAAGCAATAAAAAAGCGGGATGGAACACATGATTCCATCCCGCTTTTTTATTTGATCGTATGGCTGATGTTTTACGGTGTTGGTATTCCGACCGCTGGACTCTGGGCCGGGAGAATCGTTGGGGCGATTTGAGGCCACTTGATGACATCCGCAAGGGGATTCATTTTTGAAGTGAAGTTATGTGTCAGTTTGAAGAACCCATATTCATTACTGCTCACCGACTCGACAGGAGATACATAGCTGAAGCTGCATTCACGTGTGATAAGACTCGCAGACGCTTCCTGGGTTCCTGTGAGCGATGCGAGAGGACTGTTGAAGATTGAACTCTCAAGCACCAGGTTGGTTCCTGGTCCCACATCAAACAAGGGCAAGGTGCGTTCGGGAGTCTGGTTGTTTTTCCAATCCCATTGACAATCATCAAAGCCGATGAATTTAACATGGGCTTGTGTCCATTTGGGATAACTTTTGAGGATTTGATACCGCGAGGTCTTGCCAGCAGTGCTTGATTCGACGCGGACATTGTTCATGAGAAATGTGCCAGCATTTCGCCCGCCGCCGTCGATTTTGAGAAACAAATCACAATTGGTCAACTGGGCATTATTGACCATGACATTCCCGCCACGTTCAAAATCAAAGACTGTGTTGCAGCCAAGTGCAAAAACAAAATTGAATTGAAAATCGACACCTTGATCATTTTTAACAAGGAATCCTGATTTGAGTTTAGCAAAGGTGATTTGTTCAAACAGATAGTCTGAATCGTTGTGTTCGCCTGCTGTTTCCGCCATTTGGATACCGACGTCTGCATTGTAAAAATTCAGGTTGTACATTGAGTTGAGCATATTCCCCCAACCGATTGGGGTAGTTGCAAGAAAAAGAATACCTGCTTTATTGTTACCATCGAAATTCATATTCAGGACTTGCGTGCCACCAATGCCTACGGCTTTTAGGAGAGTGCCACCTTCGGGGCCATCCCATTGAAGGGTGCTCGTTTTTGGCCAGTGTTTCCATGGGGTACTGCCTTGGCCTCGTATTGTCATACCTCGTCCAGCGTGGGTTTTAAGGGTTAGCGTTTGTGTAATGCGGTATATACCTGCGGGTATTAAAATTTCACTACCGTTGGCATTGACCAGATTCAACGCTTCCTGAATCGCCTGCGTGTCATCGGCATTACCGTCACCGATAGCGCCCAAATCCTTGATATTGATCAGATGATTTGACGTTTGGTCAGCAGACGTAACATGGGTTTGGAAAAGCATTGCATAAGCAAGCAGACAATAAGTGATCACGCAGAAGTAATTGCGTCGCATGTATAAGACTCCAATGCAAGTGTGAAAAAAAGTTAAGGCCAATTAATAAAAGGTGGATTGTAAGGATTGATTTATCGTCCATAACATTTCTGCAGTTGTATCCACCACAAATAACTGTCATAGGTTGATGTGTGAGACAGTGCTGTGCCATAGGTATAATTCAAGCTATAGCCTGTTGGGGTTTCGATGGCGTCGAAACTTAAATGATTGGTGCTGCCGTCGAGAAACACCATGCTTAACCCCTGCATGTGATGCGGAGAGTAGTAGTTGGCTTTCGCCCCCAATGAATAGTCGCGTGTCATAAAGATATCTGCAAATAATGGGAAGTCAGAATCATTGTCATCGATCCTGTAATCTGCATATGGATTACCCGATGCATAGGAAGTCCCGCGTGGCCGCTGCATGAGCATGGTATTCAGGGCATAATCACCGAAAACCATTTTGTTGTTCTGGCCGTACTGTGGACCTGCTTGGCCCGGATCCCAGTAGCCTGAGAGATAAGTATTGGTCGGACAGTACAACCCATTGGTACTCTGGAGATATTGTCCTCCAACCAATACGCCCACGCCTACAGGTGATGGGACATAGCCATCCCAGAAAATGTTGGCAAGGTTGTTTCGATAAAGAATATTGGGACGAAAGTAGCCATTGTTGTCGGCGATATACGTTTTAAATGCCAAGTCCGTCTGGTGAAGATTGGTCATGCAGGTCACCCGCTGGGCTGCCTCACGTGCTTTGCCAAGAGCAGGCAGGAGTATGGATATCAGCAGTGAAACAATGCTGATGACAACCAGTAATTCAATGAGCGTAAAAGCACGTATGGGACATATAGAATGGTTTGTCATTTTGAAATCTCCAGTGATCGACAATGAATCAGGATTGGATTGACTGAGTGTCGATAACGTTGAGTTTCGGTTGCTCGTGCATGAGAACACCTAATTGGGGTGGTTTGGGGCTCACGTCCCATTGTGGCGGGACGGCAGATAAACCTGCGGGGTTCAGTTGCGGTGCAAAAAGTTCGGGCTCCACATCCATATCCGTTCCCTGCAGGCGATGAAGCAGGCGATGGACCGTGGCATTGACCAACGCAGCAAGATCGTATTCAAAGCGATACACCGGCATGGCATAGGACAAGGGGGCCTGATGGCAACCATAAACTGTAATGATGGGGCGGTAATCTGTTTGTTCTTTGAGTACGTCAGTCAGGCCTAGGCAGATGTGGTCGTCATTGGTGATGATCAAGCCATCGGGTCTTTGATGTTTGGGAAGTTCCAGCAGAGCTCGTCCAATTTTGCGGCCTGCCAAAATTAACCCGTGTCCTGCATGAATTTCCATCCCCTTGAGATTGTGCTTCTGGATACTGGCTACAAACGATTCCCACTGATTGCTACCTAAGTTGGAAGGGCCATCATCGCTGACAAGGCAAATGCGTTGACATTCATTGTCTTTGAGTAAGTCAACGGCCTGATGGATCATTCGTTGGTAATCAATCGCTCCACCAACCAGACAACTTGTTTGAGGATGTGTGTTGACGCATGTGTTGAGAACCGTTGCCAGTTCCAGTTTTTGCATGGCACAAAAATCAATAAACCAAGCGTCCGAAAGGGCGGGGGTGATCAACGCATCAAGATGCCCATTATCTAAATCAGATGAAAATTGCTTGTTGTATTCTGAGAGTTCCACCGGCTTGTGTGGGAAACGATCAAAATTATAAATCCGATACCGGCAACCTTTTTCAATCAACCGCGTGAGAACCATTTCAAGAAAGACGGCATAGTAGGGCGAATGTTGGTTCTGCATCGTGGGGGTGAGAATCCCAACCATCCAGTCAATCGGTACCGCTGTTTGTTGCGTGTTGAAAATCGTCCCCATCCGCGGCTTACGTTGGATAAAGCCTTCAGATTCAAGCCGTTTCATGGCGGATTGAAGCACATTACTGCCCACACCCAATGATTCAACCATCTGGCTTTGTGTCGGTAAGCGATCACCATCGCCAAGTTGATTTTGACGGATGTAGGTCAAAACACGCTTGAAAGTATGGTTCACAGCAGGTTCGGTAATCATAAATAATCTCGCAAGAGTAATAATCTTTGTGTAATATTATTCAGAAACCTGACCAAGTCAATCTTTTTTACAAAAGTAGGGGGAAATTAAAAAAGGCTGTGAACCTTTGTTCACAGCCTTGTGTTCAAGAATAGATTGGATTGGCGTATTATCGTGCTACAAAGTTGCGGAAGTTGTCACGCAGCAGCAAGGCGGCATCGCGTTTGATCATTTTCTTGTTGACCTTGTAGCCGATATCCATGATGTCTGAATACTTGTCGACCAACACATCGGCGATGATCTTGCGGCTGTGGTCCCACTTGTACACCAACTGATCGAGAATACGGGCGTCACTATGCTGAGGGGCGATGGTGGTGCCCAGCAGTTCGAGGCGTTCGCGGGTCATCTCTTCAATAATGCTTGGATTGTTGAGGAACCACCAGCAACCAAAGAGGAACAGGTTGCCAAATTTACGGGCAGCCACGCAGAGTTCATGTTGGTTCTCTCGACTGAGCATGGTCACCATGAACTTGTTGTTGGGGAATTCGTTGCACAGGTTCACAACGCTCAATACGTCGGACTTGCCAACCATGTCGCCTGCATCCTTAAGAGCAGGATTGACCTGCAAACGTGAACCAATCATCATCGCCCAAGGCAGACCAAGGTCTTCACACAACGGCATAAGGATGTCGCGGATGAACTTGTCGGCTGCTGGATTTTCAGGATTCGGATACTTGAATTCAGGGGGCAGACTCATTGCCACATAGATTGCTTTCTGACGATGAATCCATTCGCCAAGGAAGCGACGGGTTTCGTTGATGGTGTCGCCGGAGAAATCAGCATTGACTTGGTAGCCCCATTCACGCATCTTGCCCACCGCGCCGTTCCAGTCTCGGAGCAGGGGGTCGATACGCAAGACGGCTGTAAAACGCGGGTCATCACCAATCGTCGGATCGGCTAACCATTTTTCACGTTCGACATCATCGAACACCGGATTAGTCATCGTGATCGAATCGACGTTAGCCACTTCCATGACCTTGTCGATGTATTTGTCTGCGGTCCACTTGCTGAAATACTTGCGGTACTTGTCGAGTGACTTTTCATTGGGATCAAGACCAAGCTTGCTCAGTGTCGTCAATACGCCACGGCATGCTTCACTGATCGGCGTGTTCTCCACGAACAGATGCTTCCAGATGTGATCCGCCTGCTGCTGCTTGGTCATCTTCCAGAATTCTTCATACGGCAACACCGTCGAAGGCACGACGCGGTAAACTTCTGCGACAAGATAGTGATACGTCACCAACTCATCGATGCCCCAAAGCAATAAGCCGTTGGGTTCAGGTGAACTGCCAAACGCAGGTGTATAACAGTGCGTATGCAAGTCCGTGACCGGTTGATCGTTGATGATTTTATGGACTGTTTTTGAAAGTTCAGCGCGTTTCATGCGTAAGCTCCGTAATTGTATTTCCAGATAAATCAGTCGGTATTGTACCGGTACGAACTGTTTGAGCAAAGTGGTGGCTGATTTTTAACACGAAGGACCGAAGGTCATGAAGGTCACGAAGAAAGACAATCAGAATTTTCACCTAAGAGACACAGAGCCTGAAAATGTCAGAGTGAATTTGGGGGATTGTCTTCCTCTGTGTCTTGTAAGTTGTTTTT
>DLCK01000090.1 GCA_002480565.1 Phycisphaerales bacterium UBA7800
AAACCTTCAGTTCACGGCATTGCCTTCTGGGGGACGCGATCCAGCGGCGAAACGCTGGCAGGGTTTGGGATAGCATCCCAACTTAAATTTCCGACAATCATTTAGCTGCAACAAAAGTGACAACATTAAAGACTCGCTCCGTCCTCGCGAGGGGGTCCGGGGGGCGAAGCTCCCTGGCAAGCATAACCCAAAGTCACAACTACCCAACAGCCCATCACTGCTAATGGATATTCAAATTTGATACTGGGGTATCTTGACCGTTGTATTACTGATTAATCATGGCAATCACAATCGCCGTCACAGCAACCGCCCTGCTCGCCATAGGTCGCGGTGATGACACTGCGGATACCACCACGTCCCTTCCAGTCGGTGACGATTTCCATGAACTTGGGATCCATCACTTTGGCCAGGTCATCACAGATTTGATTGGTGACCGCTTCGTAGAAAATACCCTCATTACGAAAACTCTGCAGATACAGTTTCAGACTCTTAAGTTCAACGCACAGGTCCTTGGGGATAAAACGAACCGTCACGGTGCCAAAGTCGGGGTGGCCGGTCTTGGGGCAGGTACTGGTGAATTCTTCTGCGATATGCTCGATGAGAAAATCACGGCCAGGAGCAGGTGTCGGGAAACATTCAAGGAGTTTGATATCGGGCATGGTGTTGGCTTTCGGCTGAACTTGTCTTGTCGTTACGTTTTTGTCTTTACCACAGAGTCACAGAGACACAGAGTTTAAGGCAATGAAAAAGTCAAACATTTGTCTTTCTCTAAGCCTCTGTGACTCTATGGTGAATTCCCTGTGTCGCGAATTGTACGAGCATTGCCCCAACGTATGCAACGGCAGGTGAAGCATGCCCCGATTCCTGATAGTCTATGCACTGAATTGACACAGGAGTAAATTGCATCATGGCCAACCCCATTACCGATGCGGATGTCAGACACGTTGCCCAACTCAGTCGCCTGAAACTCAGCGATGAGCAGGTTGCTGAATACACCCAGCAGCTTGGACGTGTCCTTGGATATATTGACAAGCTCAGCGAATTGGATGTCGATGGCGTCGAGCCCATGGCACATGCGTTGGATATGTCCAATGTGCTGCGTGAAGACGAACCTGTCGACGGCATGCCCGTGGACAAAGCGTTAGCCAACGCACCAGCCAGTGATCCGCCCTACTTCAAAGTCCCCAAAGTCCTCGGCGAAGGCTCAGGCGCTTAACCCCCGGAAGCCCCGGAACCCCCGGAAGTGGCAGTTGGTTTACCGTGGTATCACATTGCCTCAGATCGAACAGACTTTATTTTCAACACAATCCTGCATACGGACACTTTCATGCAGCCTGAATTTCAAACACTTGTCGCAATCAAAAATGCCATCGCAGACAAAAAAGTCTCCGCGGTGGATGCAGCTACCTATTATCTTAATCGCATTGAACAGCATGACCAGAACATTCATGCGTTTAACGAACTCTATCGTGATTATGTCATGCAACGTGCTGCACAAGTCGATGCCGGACAAATCACCGGCAAGCTCGCAGGCGTCCCCATCGCCATCAAAGACAACCTCTGTACGCCCTACGGTCACACGACATGCTCCTCCAAAATGCTTGCCAACTTCAAAGCGCCATACATGGCTACCGCGGTGCAAAAGCTTGAAGACGAAGGTGCGATCATCATCGGGAAAACCAACCTCGATGAATTTGCAATGGGCTCCTCCACCGAAAACTCCGCAATGGGCATGACCAAAAACCCATGGGACACCACCCGCGTCCCCGGCGGATCATCAGGCGGCTCGGCGGCGGCCATGTCTGCGGACTTTGCAGCAGCAACACTCGGCTCAGACACCGGCGGTTCGATCCGTCAACCGGCTGCGCTTTGCGGTGTCTGTGGCCTTAAACCCACCTATGGGAAAGTCAGCCGATTCGGACTCATTGCCTTTGCTTCAAGTCTCGATCAAATCGGACCGTTTACCCGAACGGTCGAAGATGCTGCCCTGCTTATGGACGTGATCTGCGGGCATGACGCAAAGGACTCAACATCTGCGAACCTGCCACCAGCGGATCACTCGCTGCAACTGCACAAGCCCATCGAAAACCTTCGCATCGGTATTGCCAAGCAGTACATGTCCGACTCCAACGAGCCGGCGGTGACCAAAGCTGTGGAGAATGCCATCGACGTGTACAAGTCCATGGGCGCGACGATTGTCGAAGTCGACCTGCCGCATACCGAGTACGGCATCCCCGTCTACTACATCGTGGCCACCGCCGAAGCATCGAGCAATCTGGCCCGCTATGACGGCGTGCATTACGGACATCGCACGAAAAACCCAAGTGATCTGTACGATCTCTATGCAGCCAGTCGTGCTGAAGGTTTTGGTGATGAAGTCAAACGCCGCATCATGCTCGGTACCTATGCCCTGTGCAGCGGATACTACGATGCGTATTACAATCGCGCCCTTAAAGTCCGACGCTTGATTAAGCAGGACTTCGACAAAGCCTACGAGCAGTGTGACACCATCTTGTGCCCCACCACCACCGGCGTGGCATTTAAAGCAGGCGACAAAACCGACGATCCGTTGGCGATGTACCTCAATGACGTGTACACCGTCAACGCCAACCTCGCGGGTATCCCCGGCATCACCGTCCCCGGCGGACTCAGTGAGGAAGGCTTGCCCGTGTCCATCCAACTCTACGCCAATGCGTACGAAGACGCCAAGTTGCTGCGGATCGCACAGATGTTCCAGACAGCAACGGACTATCACATGCTAAGACCTGAACTTGGATAAACATTTTTTAACCACAGAGGCACAAAGACAAAGAGCAGTAAAGACAAGAAAAAATCTCTGCATTGATTTCTCTGTGACTCTGTGTCTCTGTGGTAAAGACAACAAACTGACCGAAACACAAACAGGAAAATAAACATGGCCAAGGAAGACAAATTATTTATCGGTGTGGACCTTGGGGGAACCAACATTCAAGCGGGGATCGTGAACCTGCGTGGTAAGGTCCTCGCCAAAGCCAAGAAGAAAACCAAAGCTGACAACGGCACAGAAAAGGTTGTCGACCGCATCTGTGATACCTGTCTTGATGCGATGGAAGAAGCTGGCTTGTCAATCAAAGACATCAGCGCCCTGGGGATCGGAGCCCCCGGTGCAACGGACTCTGAAAAAGGCGTGGTGATCGAAGCGGTGAACCTGCGGTGGAACAATTACCCGCTGGCCAAGACGCTAAAGAACAAGCTCAACCTGCCCGTCGTTGTAGACAACGATGTGAATGTCGGGGCCTGGGGTGAATACCAGGTCGGCGCAGGCAAGAAGCAGGACAACATGATGGCGGTCTTCATCGGCACCGGGATCGGCGGCGGTTTGATCCTCAACGGCAACCTCTACCAAGGCACCTACGGAACCGCTGGTGAGATCGGCCATGTCGTCCTCCGCTCCGATGCCCCGCTGGGTCGCCGGACTCTGGAGAATCTTGCCAGTCGCAGCGCCATCGTCAACCTGATTACCAATCTTGTCAAAGCCAACCATCCGAGCATCATCACCGACCTTTGCAACGGAGACCTGAGCAATATTCGGTCGAAAATGATTAAACAGGCGGTGGAAGAAAAAGATGATCTGGTTTGCCGAGTCGTCCAGGAAGCCTGTCATTATGTCGGTGTTGCTGCTGCGGGCATGGTAACCATGCTGAGTCTACCCTGCGTGGTACTCGGTGGCGGACTCACTGAAGCATTGGGACCCAAGGTCATCGAATGGACACGTAAGTCGTTTGACGACACTGTTTTCCCCAGCAAACTCAAAAATTGCAAAATTGTCGAAGCCCAACTTGGCGATGATGCCGGACTCGTGGGTGCGGCATTATTGGCCGCCGATCGGCTCAAAGCTTAACAAGATTACCCGACTGGTCTTATTGCGCAGACGTCTGATAAAAATCACGAAAGTTGACTAATTATATCTTGATTAATCCGACGCAATTGACTAAAAAGTTGAAGTAAAACGTCTCGACTTACCGATCAGACGTTTATAACCAAGCTTTCTCCCCTCCGCCCCGTTGTCACCTAGTGGCAGCGGGGTTTTTGTTTTCCCATCCAAAACAGTTATTTTTGCGTCTTGTGTTTTGGAAGACGATGCGGGTCAATCCAAGACAATCTTACCGCTGAGGCGCAGAGGACTCAGAGTGAAGAGAGCGAAGAAAACAAACTTAATACTGCGATATGAAACAAGCACCAGTCTGAGTTTGCGAAGACTCAAATGCCATCGATTCACAATGGTGGCAGACCAATATCCCATGCTTCACTCTTAATGTGCTCAGCAGTGGGCTTGATGAGACGACATCAAAAATTCTGACTCACTTACCTCTGAGTCCTCTGAGCCTCATCGGTAAAATTGCCTTATCTCATCCTGCTGTGATCTTCACATGCACCTGTCGTGTCCGTGGCCCGTCGAACTCGCAGAAATAAATACCCTGCCAGGTACCCAGCACCAATCGACCGTCATCGATGATCACGGTGCAGCTTGAACCCATCATCGACGCTTTGACATGCGAAGCACTGTTGCCCTCAGCATGCCGGTAAAACGACTGACTCCAAGGCACCATCTGATCCAGTTGCAACAAGAAATCATGCACCACATCCGGATCAGCATTCTCGTTGATCGTCACCCCCGCAGTGGTGTGAGGCACGTAGACCATCACAGCCCCCTCTGTGACCCCCGACTCGCGGACAAGGTTGCGTACCTGCGAAGTAATCTCGACCATCTGGTCCCGACTGTGTGTTTTGAGCGTAAACGTATGCATGGTGATTAGGATAGCAGATCACTCAATGACAATCTTGCTACCAAATGTCTGATGGATTAGGTCTGCCCCCTCAAAGGGTTTTTCTATTCCAAGAAGTCCGTATGGGATGGAAAAACGCAAACTTTCTTTCATCTGCATGAAAATCAAACTCCCCAATCCATCTTTGTGTTCGTTGACAGTCATATTACCAAGTTGCTCCGGGAGAAAGCTGATCCACATATCCACCTTGTCAACAGAATGGCCAATTATTACACGCTTGTCTGTAATGGCATAGACAGTCTTCAAATCCAATTGTCTGGTATCCCTGTCGCGGAAAATTTTCTGTAAGCCACTGTAAAACACGATTAGTCCGATACCTCCTAGTAACAACAATTTCGTCGCATCCATCCAATCTGATGACACTCCAGATATGATCTGGAGAAAAAGGAAAAATAAGAATCCCGCTCCTATGACAATTTGTACGACACCTCCAATGCGTTTGGCAGGTGTCATCGGATGTACGTATGGATTTTCAGGAGCATGTGTCCAAACGAGCTGTTCATCAGGCAATAATTCAGCAAACAACCTGTGTTCAAGAGAACTGCTTTGATCGTCCACTGCAGAAACTGTATTCGAGACATACTGCTTGTCACCTGCACAAATCTGATCCCTCTGATGCATCTGTTGGCGTATCAGTGTTTCTAATTCACGTGGTACATCAAGATGCTCAATGAGTATATCCTGGTCAAAACGAATGCGTTCATTCATCACAGACGATGTCAGTTTTGCAGCTTCGACCTTGATATCAGGGTGACAACGTATGACCAATTTGCCGTTACCCTTACCAAATTCAACACGTTCGATGAGTTGAATTTGATGAAACTCAAGACGCTGAATATGACTTTGAAAATTCAAAACCAATATTTTCAAAACCTGCCTGGGAGTCACCAAGATTGCACACAATTCATGGGCTTTGCGTTCTGTAAACGGCGTACTAACCCAGTAAACGCTCCAAGCCAAAAACACGAACGCTATAGCGTGAAACCAAACTTTCCCGTTATGAATCCGAAATGAAAGAAATAACAGGCCCCCTGCAATCCCCATGCAAATACAAACCAAGAAAAATGCCTTTAGACAGCTAGCACGCCATTGATCGGAGGTCATGAAAACCGGTTCTTGGCACCACAAGATCGGCTCATCTTCATCCATCCATTTACGGATTCGTTTTTGTAATCGTGAGGGTAAATCACTTACATGTTGCACATAAAATTCCGATCTGGTTACTACCCGCTCTATGAATTCAGATGCGATGCGACCATGCCTTCGACGAGGTCTTCGACAGCTTTGACTTGCTTGATGTGCAGAAAGCCTTTTGGAGTAATCGTGGTGTGGGTTCGACTGCGACTGCCGTGGCGGTGAACTGAACCTGCGGGTCGGTGACTGGTATGGGTGCTGGCGATGCGTTCAAAGATCAGACTGCCACTGCCATCAGCACGTTGTTCGCGGTCCATTTCGGTTAACTGCTCAGGGCGATAGCTGGTGACTGTCATGGATTTGAACTTGCCAGCGATGATAATCGCACGTTTGTCGGTTAACGCATAGACCGTCTTGCCTGCTGCCCGCTTGGCCCAGAATGGACTGCTGAGCATGCCCAGGCCGATGAGGACAAATGGGATTCCAAATGCTGCAAAGAGCAGACTCCCCTTCGATGCCATGAGCATCCAAAAGCAGCTAAAAGCCGTCCATGGAATCGCAAAGAGCATGATCGGCAGCGAACTCCTGGCCATGCGTGAGCCATCAGGTTGATCCAGCCAAAGCAGGGTCTCGCCCTTGTCTAATTCGTTCTCCAATATCTGCTGCAAACCAAAAGGCAACATCATCGGATTGGGTAATGGCAGGTCGGTACGGTTCATCAACTTATCTCCGTAAAATAAGGTGCCAGAGTATAAAGAGATTTACCTGATTCGACTATGCGATTGCATGCAGGTACGGACATGTGTCTTGCAATAGCTGCGACACTGCGTGTCGCTGAAGTGTTATCACGATTGCGCAAGCGTCAGCGACACGCAGTGTCGCAGCTAAATTGAAATCAACGCACGCAGCACGCAGCTGTTGGTTTCAGATCACTGTCAATGGGTGATCTTGATAATCACACGGTCACGCTTTGCATCAGGTATTCGTGCATCGCCTTGGCGGCCTGGCGGCCAGCGCCCATGGCGCGGATGACGGTGGCTGAGCCACTGACGATGTCGCCGCCGGCAAAGACACCGGGTTTACTGGTAGCCAACGTATCATCGTCAGCCTTGATGTAACCACGATCGGTGGTGTCCAAATCAGGCGTCGTGCTTTGCACCAACGGATTGGCACCCGTGCCCACGGCGATGATGGCGACATCCAGTTCCAGTTCAAAGTCCGAACCTTCCTGGGGAATCGGGCGACGGCGACCGGAGGCGTCAGGTTCACCCAGTTCCATGCGCTGCAGATGGGCGACCTTGAGCATGCCCTTCTCATCACCGAGGAACGAGATGGGGTTGACCAGGTTCATAAACTGCACGCCTTCATCCTTGGCATGATGGACTTCTTCCTTGCGGGCAGGCATCTCGGCTTCACCACGACGGTAGATGATGTAGGCGTTTTTCGCACCCAATCGCAGTGCTGATCGCACCGAGTCCATGGCCGTATTCCCCCCGCCGACGACAGCAACGTTTTTGCCTCGGCAGTCATAGATCGGCTGATCGTGACTATCCGGATCGTAGGCTTTCATGAGGTTCACACGGGTGAGAAATTCGTTGGCCGAATAGACACCGCCCAGATGTTCGCCGGGAATTTGCAGGAAACGGGGCAGGCCCGCGCCGGTGGCGATGAAGACACTGTCGAAACCTTCTTCGGTTAACAGTTCATCGATGGTGATGGTCTTGCCGATGACGACATTGGTTTCGAATTTGATGCCCATTTTGCGCATGTTGTCGACTTCGTTTTTAACGATGTCCTTGGGCAGACGGAATTCCGGGATGCCGTAGACGAGCACGCCGCCGATTTCGTGGAGCGCTTCAAAGACGGTGACATCGTGACCGTTGATGGCCATGTCTCCGGCGCAGGACAGACCTGCGGGGCCCGAGCCGATGATGGCGACCTTCTTGCCGGTGGGTGAAGCCAGATCGGGGAGACCGACGTTGCCTGATTCGCGTTCGTAATCGGCAACGAAGCGTTCGATGTGCCCGATGGCCACGGCATCCATTTTCTTACCCAAAACGCAGGCACCTTCGCATTGGTTTTCCTGCGGGCAGACTCGGCCGGTCACCGCGGGGAGTACGTTGTCTTCACGGATTTTTTTCGCTGCGCCGATGAAGTCACCGTCTAAAACCAAAGTGACCACATCGTTGATCTTCATCCCCACCGGACAGGCGCCGACACATCTGGGGTCGGCGCAATCCAGGCATCGCTGAGCTTCCTGCTGGGCCGCCAAAACCGGCAGGCCGATGTTCACTTCCATGAAGTTGCGCGCACGGGCCTTGGCATCCTGCTCGGGCATGCTGTGGCGTTTGATCTTCATGCGTTCTTTGGGTGGGAGTCGATCCATGGTATCCGTGAACTTTCTGTAATACTGACTACTTTGAAAACCAAACTCTTGTCCATTGAAACACCATGGCTTTACCACAGAGTCACAGAGACACAGAGGACTCAGAGATCAAGGCAATCTTTTCATGTCTTCTGCTCGGTGTAACTCGGTGTCTCTGCGCCTCTGTGGTCAAAGCCAAGTGCTTTGGCAATATGCAGCGGTTTAGAAACACCTTGATCGTCAATCCTGAATGAAACAAGCTCAAATTCTAACATATCCAATTAATCCGAGCCTGCTTTTAAAGCTTCGGCTGCTTGATCCATTCGACACTGATGGCGGACTTCTTGAAGCACTTTCAAGGGGTCAGCCTGAAACTCGTCAAGGTCCTTCTGCTCTTTATCCTTGTAGAGACTGTTGCGTGAGATGAGCGTGTCAAAGTCGACAAGATGAGCATCAAACTCCGGCCCATCGACACAGGCGAATTTGGTTTGGTCGCCGATTTGAACACGACATCCGCCACACATGCCTGTGCCATCAACCATGATGGGGTTGAGGCTCACGACGGTTTTGATGCCCAGGTCGCGCGTGACATTGGCGACGGCACGCATCATCGGGATCGGGCCGATGGCCAGGACGAAGTCGACTTTTTGATCATCGCAGACTTGTTTGAGTTTGTCGGTGACAAACCCCTTTTCGCCGTAACTGCCATCATCGGTCATGGGGAAGAACTCATCGGTGGTGGCCCGCATTTCGTCTTCGAGAATGAACAGTTCCTTGTTGCGTGAACCGACGATGCCGATGACGTGGTTGCCTTTTTGTTTCATGGCCACGGCTGTGGGATAGGCAATGGCAGTTCCGACCCCGCCGCCGATGACGACGCAGGTGCCGAAGTTTTCGATGTGCGAAGGTTCCCCCAGCGGGCCGACGATGTCCAACACCGAGTCGCCGACTTCGAGCATGTTGAGCAGTCGCGTGGTCTTGCCGGCGTTTTGGACGATGATGGTCACCGTGCCGTCATCGGTACTGGAGTCGGCAATGGTCAGGGGAATGCGTTCACCATTGTCATGGACGCGCACAATAACGAACTGTCCGGCTTGACGTTTTTTGGCGATACGTGGCGCTTCAATGCGAAAGAGCTTGATGTCCGGCGCAAGAAAACGTGCTTCTTTAATCAGATACATGGCGGGTCCTGCAAGGGCTTGTAACTATTCTGTCTACCTAATTCCTGATGAGGGAATGATACCCTCGATAAAAAGACAAAACAATGGGCTGACCTGACTATTCGGTGCCATTATTCGACTAAAATTTGGACAATTCTTGGGAATTAGAGACTTTGGGGCATTTAAGCACCGATCAAGCAGACTAATCCAAGTGTTTACACTTCGAGAAGGTTTATTATCAAAATGCCTTATGCAGGCCATGTCGAAAAGTCTATTTGTAGAATCTGAGTCAGAATCGGATCATTGGCAGGCGGGAAGGTGACCATAGAGAGATTGTCCAGCGTAATCCACTGATGATCCGACACTTGCAGATTTTGAACTTCCCCATCTATCCAACGACACAGCAATGGATACAGGTGCACATGAGCATGGTCATAAACATGTTCGACCACTGGTAATGCTCTAAGAGGATGGACAAGAATACCCACTTCTTCAGCCAATTCGCGGATTACGGTTTGTTGAGGTGATTCACCTGATTCGATCTTGCCACCGGGGAATTCCCAGTAACCTCCCAGAACCGTCTGCTTGGGTCGTTTTGTGACGAGTATTTTCAGAGAATTGGATTTTTTGCAACAAACAATTCCCAGCGCAACATGAACCTGTTTTTTCGTCATAAGTCTTTAGATTATCGGACGAAGTTCGGACATGCAAGGGCTCAAAACTTGAATCATCAAGCATTTATTGCCGTTGCGTCAAACCTGTGAGTTATCGGTTTGACAGTGAACTCAGATCAACCCCAACAAAATGCAAATAACGTGAACACTGTTATTTATATCATTTTTATTTAACTTCTATTCTCCCGTTGACAGATTCTTGAGCACATGGCTAGGATAGATTGTCCAACAAAAACGGCCGATGCTCTCAAGCAGCCGTGGCGCACCTCTACCCCAGGAATCGGAGCCCTGTGGTAGAGGTTTTTTTATGCCTTAAACCCAACGCATCATCGCATGGTCTTTGCGCAAGCATCACGTCTTTGCAACACCAATCACATCACCATGATTCGATCCTAACGATGGATGATGCACGCTTGGTTGTCATCACAAACATTCACAACATCGCAATGACGCAGTTGTGAATTGATAACGCGTAATAACACAATGCATCGATGACATTCAATGCGCTGAAACTCAGGTCCGACTGTGCATGCTGATGATCGACTGTATGGACAATTTCTTTTTCACAGTCTCATACATGGTGAGACTGCGTTTAGGTCAAGGTTTTTACGATAGTCATACATATGCCGAACTGTCGCCCTTCCGGTCCAGAGTCAGTTCCTGTAAAAGCCTTAGGCAATAGGGGAAAGCTGGCTTCAATACGGCAGGTGGGCAAGTCAGATCAACTGCTACCGGATCTGACCTGCCCATTTTTTTATGCGCCGACTTCACGCGCGTTGATTCGCTTGCACCTTGATCAACTCACATTCAACTCAATCATGTCCTGCTCTTGCAATCCATTCTGGATCATGACAAACGTAAATCAGTAACATTGCAATCAAATCATTCAACCTGTCATCCCAATGCAGTATCAACATCCAACCCTTTAAACACATTGACATCATTCACCATCACAAAATCATCCAGCGATGTATCCGATGGCAAAGACTTGCTGACTTTCAAATCACATGCGACTGGGTCATGCAAGACATTTTGAACCTGCTTAATTGAATCATCAAATCATCGAGCGGCCTTTGCGCTTGAAGAATCATTTTGACGATTCATGGCCGGGGGGATCCGGGGGAATCCGGGGGATCTATTTGTGGTCGCCAAGGCAAATTTCTCAAAAATGGGAGCAATTGCCCAACTTTTTGAAAAAAATTTGCTCCTTAAACCGCAACGACCAAACAAACCCGAACAAAATCATAAAATTATCCTTGACAGCAGTGTTCGTTCGGGTGATGATAGGTGCCAGACAAAGACCAAACACAAGGAGCACCTCATGTTCAGCCTCTCGCAAATGCAACGTCAGTTCACAACCGGTCGGTTTGATCTACTGCTCAAAAGCATCATGCACAACGGACTGCAACTCCCCAACGAGCTTGCTGAGCATCTGCTTGAACATCCGGTCTGCAGCACGGCATTGGCTCTCAAACGGGCCATGGAGGTCACCTATGGCACGCCGGACGCCACCACGGGCAAGATGGTCGCATTCCTTTTGGAAACACAGGAAGCTGACGGCTCGTTCGGGTTTGCACCCCTGCCCACCGCTTGCGGACTTGCGGCATTGCACTGTGTTATCCAGCAAGCTCCGCAAGGCTCCCTGCCCGCCGTGCGGCCTCAAGCGTTGGCCAAGGCTCATGACGATGCTGCCTGTGCAATGTTGGCCATGATTGACAATGAAGCTCAGCACGGTCTGACCTGCTCCGCACCTGCTCAAACGCCTTTACTCACTGAATCCCAGGCTATTGACTGGGCCTTTGTCCTATTGCTACTCTCGGATGATCCGATGCTCCACGCAGCCCCAAGCACCCAAAAGCTCCATCACTGGTTTGCGGCTAATCTCCGTCAACTTCCCGATCACACGGCCCGAATCTGGAATCGCATCTGCTGGACGCCCCCCGGAAGTGTTCATACCCCCGGACATGCCCGTGGCAATACCTCCGAAAATATTCCCACAAGGACTTCTGGCAGTGGCTTGGGGCGAGATATACAAACAAACGACACGTCGCCAACACCTAAGCAACCGTCACATGGCCGCTTTCATCAGTCGCCCCGTAGTAACCTGCGTCGGTCAGGATCACCTGCCCATCGCCCGCATGCGGCATGAGGTTGTCGATATAAACCTGATCTGGCCGATAACCTCTGCATGGCAACTATCGAAGAAGCACTCGACCAGGCAATCTCACTGCATCAAGCCGGACAACTCCGCCATGCTGTGAGTCTGTATCAGAAAATCATCAAAGCCTGTCAGGGACAGCACCCACAGGCTCTGCAACTGATGGGAGTCGCACTCAATCAACTCAATGAACATCCGCAGGCGATTGACGCTCTGCAAAAAGCGCTGTCGATGGACCCCGGTTCACCTGAAGCACATTACACCCTTGCAATCAGTCTGCTGACGACTGGCCAAACCGACACTGCCACTGGCCACCTTAAATCCGCGTTGAAGCATCAACCTGACATGCATCAAGCACGTTTGAAGTTGGCGGTCATCTACGAAGACGACGGACGGATGGATATGGCCATCGAGCAGTACATGCGACTGCTGCGTATCGATCCCAATCACATCCCAAGTCTCAACAACCTTGCTGGCCTGCTCATTGGTCAAGGTCAACTTGATCAGGCCTTGTCCCATTTGACGCGCGTCCTGCAAGTTTCGCCTGATCACCTGCCTGCCCAATGCAACATGGCTATGATCCACCACGCCAAGGGACAGACCCAGCAAGCCATCGACCAACTCAAGTCTGCCTGCAAGTCACACAAAACCGACCCGCAGCCACGCTATCAACTTGCATTGATCCTCAAGCAGGATGGTCAACTCACAGATGCTGACACCGTTTTACAACAGATCATCGCCCTGCATCCCAAACACGCTGCGGCATGGACACGTCGCGGTGAAATCCTCCAACAACTCAATGATCCAGGCCAGGCGTTGATGGCATATGACGAAGCAATCAAGCATTCGCCGGACAATCAAATTGCTGGATTGAAGCTCAAACGCGCACTGGCTTTACCGATCATTCTCCATGATCGTGAACAGGTGGACTTGTGTCGACAGACACTCACGAAAACCATCGAACGCTTAGTCTCGGAAAACGCGCAGATTCAAGATCCACTCAAAGAAGTCGCGACGACACCGTTTTTCCTGGCATACCACGGCCGCGATGATAAACCCATCCATGAATCACTGGGCAAACTCTATCGCCAGGCTTCTGCGACACTCACATGGGAAGCACCACATGTCTCACAGCCACGTGATACCAGCCGCCCCATTCGCATTGCAATGGTGTCCAAATATCTCAACAATCACACCATCGGCATGTTCATGCTCGGGATCGCCCAACACCTTGACCCCAAGCAGTTTCATCTATCTATTTTTCACGTTTCACCTAAGCGTGACGACATCGCCAACGCGATTAATGCCCATGCTGCTTCGCATGCGACACTCGCCCCGGATCTCCATGCAGCGAGGCTACAAATCGCAGGCGTCCAGCCGGACATCGTGTTTTATCCTGACATTGGCATGGAGCCGATGACCTATTTCCTGGCCTTTGCACGATTGGCCAAGGTTCAATGTGCCTGGCGAGGTCATCCCGTCACCACCGGCATCGACACGATTGATTATTACCTGTCCAATGAATCACTTGAACCAACAAACGGTGACCGACATTACACTGAAAAGCTTGTCCGTCTCCCGACGCTGGCGATGTATCCGAGTAAACCTCAGCCGTCCGCCGAACTGCTGCCTTTGGATCATTGGGGCATTGATTCGGGAAGTCATCTGTATCTGTGTTGTCAGAGTTTGTTCAAAGTGCATCCTGATTTTGATTTGATTCTCAAGGATATTCTTGAACAGGATGCCTCAGCGTTGATTGTGTTTTTCCAAGGCCGTCACGAGCATTGGTATCAAACGCTGCGTAACCGTTGGAAGCAAACCGTCGGCCCGATGTCACGGCGGATGATCTTCTTACCACGTCAACCGTTCCCACATTTTCTGCAACTCGTCCAACATGCCAACGTCATTCTCGACACTTTGCATTTCACCGGTGGCAATACCACTTTCCAATGCATGGGACTCAATAAACCCATCGTCACCTTGCCGGGCCAATTCATGAAAAGTCGTATCACCACTGCGGTCTACACGCAGATGGGCTTGAGCAACCTCATTGCCAGAAGTCCGTCGGAGTATGTTGCCATGGCCGTACGACTTGCCAGTGATCCAGATTACAACAACACGTTCACTGGGAAGATTGCCAAAAACAATGATGTTCTCTTTGCCAACACCTCAGCGGTGGATGAACTCCAAGCGTTCTTCAAGCAAGCGTTAGAGCAGTGAAATATTTAATCCCTATCTTCGGTGAAGGGACTAGTGACTAGCGACTTGGGACCAGGCAAAGGCAAATCAACAAACTGTCTTGGCGCTAGTCCCTAGTGGCTAGTCGCCAGTCCCTAGTTAGAACTGGCCATGGTGTTTAATCAATTGAACTGTGTTAGAGCAGTTCAACTGAACCACTACCGGCTGAA
>DLCK01000035.1 GCA_002480565.1 Phycisphaerales bacterium UBA7800
GGCATGCATGGGCATGCCATTGCATTCAGTGGCCGTGAGGCCACGTGGCGAGCGTGAGCGAAGCCACAACCCGTTGGTTCTTGCGAAGCTCGGCTCATCAACCTAATCCAAAGAGCCGAGCGAGCAATCAGGACCATCAGAATGCGTAAGTAGTCGGGGTGCGCATGTACGCCAGAATTCAATACAACTCGTTGTTTTGCAACACACAATCACAACACACGGGTTCCCCATGGCGGGGAGGGGTGTGGGGAGGGGTTCAAAAGGACATTTGTCCATTAGATATCCCATTGCCACGTCGGGTTTTCCTCAAAGAACGAGCGGATTTTTCGGTAGAGCGGTAACCAAACTGGTTCTGATTTCATTCCATGGTTTCCGCTTATACACAAAGATCTCCTGCATCAGCACATGAGCATTGTCAAAAATGCGTGTTGATGCGGGAGATTTTTGCATTGATAGGTAAGTGAGGCGATTGCATGATTCCCTGTTGGCATGCTTTGATGTGGTTATGCACGTGTTAGGCGAGAAGGCATGCCATGCGTCCAATCCGTCGATAATGGTTTAAGCCAATAATGTGTGGCATATTGTTCCAAGCATGTTTGAAGATCATCGGAATCGGCGTGGAATACAAAATGAAAATCATGTGATCCCTGATCTGCGTATCGAGCTGAAGGTGACTTGCCGTTATGAGGTTGATGGTGAGCCATGATTGCACCGCGTAGAAGTGTTAAACGTACGCGATGCTCATCGCCATCCAACGCAAGAATATCCGGGCAGGCAATGCCAAGGCGATTTGTATCTGCCAGTAATATTTGCGTCCAATCGCGCAACGGACATTCACGGCCATCAGGTTGTCGTTGAAGTGATCCGCCGGGAATGCCATCTATTCGATATTGGCAAGATTGAGGTAAGTCCCAGACCAGTTTTAATACGCAATGTCTTTGGACCCAATCCACATGAAGGTCCAATACCACGCCCGGGCGATCTGCATAGACTTGCCACGAGGCAGAAAAGGGACTGTTGCCGATGTGTCCAGTTTGCATGATTGATGCAAGCAGTGGGCCTTGGTCAATGACATGTGTTTGTTCAATTTGAATCTTGTCGATCAACGGTTCGTCATACCGTGAAATGCCATGTGACCATGTGTCGGTTGAATCCTGTTGCAAGACAAGACGAGGTAGCGATACCGACTGGCCATTGACCATCATGCTTGATGTTTGTCCTAATGCAATGTGGTCGCCCATTGTGTTGCCAATCTGTAGCGGACGTTTGACTGTCACCGTTGGCCGACTTGTCGTGTCAGTGTGTCGTTGCGTTCCATTGGTATTGATACAAGCTGTATAAACACTCTTGGGCTTGATGAGACAGGCGAAGGTTAATCGAACCAGCCCTTGTGTGAGTCCTTCGCTGTTAATTAGTTGATGTGGGATTGTTTTGCCGTTGGGAGTTTGCAGTGACCAATTTTTTTGCCATGGGTTAAATTCCGTCCATGGTTCCACTTCGACATAGCCTTGAAATATCGTGTCGGTTGGATTGTAAAGCACGATCCGTTGATTGGGGTCAGGGGCAAGTGATTGTGCATGAGCGATGACTTGATGTCGAAGTAGACGGTCGGCCGTTGTTCTTGCTGCGCCTAGTTGGGCATGTACGATAGGATAGGCAGAAGGAATACACGTCCCGCCAAGCGTGTCATGAAAGTGATGAAAACACACATGCTCCCAAGCTTGATGTATTGATTCGTCATCCCGTATTGATGTCACTGTTTCTGCTGCGCGCAGCTCATGTTCTGCTTTTCGGAGCATCACTTTGGTTTGTCGATCCACGCTGTAGCATCCCACTGCGTGATACTGTAATTCACCCTGAACTGTAGGCAGCTTGTCCAAGTCGTTTTTAATAGCCGTAAAAAAACGTGACGGTGAAGAGAAGACTAACTCGGCTCCTTCAAACGCATGGGCATGATCCCGACACCATTGCGTCATGGCTCGGGAGGGTCCGCCACCATGATCTCCCAAGCCGATGAAACACATGGTGTGATTGATGCCTTGGGGTAAGTCTTCCAGTGATGCGCGAATATGTTGAGGATGGATTTCTGGTGATGGCGTGCAATACGCATCGGCTATCCGGAAAGTCGTCACCGTTGGGCCGCCGGGTTCACCTTGCCAGCGGAATAGTCGGGCAGGTAGATCCATCTCGCTTTCCTGTGGTCGCATCATGATGTATTGCTGTTGTCCGGCTTGATGCATTAGTCGCGGCAAGGTTGCAGTGTGTCCAAATGAGTCCACATTAAAAGCGGTTGTGGGGAATTGGCCAAAGTGCTTTTGAAAGTAGTCTTGGCCCAATTGCACCTGTTTTTCCAGTCCCCAGTAACTTGGCAAATTACAGTCCGGCTGTACATACCATCCGCCGACAATTTCCCAGCGGCCATTTGCAATATGCTTGGTGATGCGGTCAAAAAGATCGGGGTCGTGCGTTTGAATCTGCTGGTAAAACCAACTTTCACCACGTGTGAAAATCAGATCGTCGCATTCGTCGAGTTGATCGCAGACGCTTCGGGCGGTGGATATCGCTTCAGCTAAGCCAGCATGCCATGGCCATAGCCAGATCGGGTCCAGGTGGGCATTGAAAATCAGATGGACAGTTCTCATGTGGCAGCTAACTCCGTTGATGTTGCAAATAACTGACTCTCAACAAGCAGACATATCATGTGATAAAGCGCCAAGTGGTATTCCTGAACACGATACGTCTGTGTCGAAGGTGCGTGAAAAATCAGGTCGCACAGTTCATCCATAGGACAGTCGGATTGACCGGTCAGGCCAACGGTGTGCATGCCCTTGACCTTGGCAGCTTGAAGTGCGGCAATAACGTTGGCTGAATTGCCGGAAGTGCTCATTGCTATGAGAATGTCACCCGCTTGCCCTAATGCATAAACCTGCTGAGCAAAGGCAATGTCAAAACTCACATCGTTACCCATTGCAGTTAAAAGGACAGACTCAACGGGTAAACTAACTGCACGTAAACCGTAAGCCAGTGATGAAGCCAACTTTGCACCTGCATGGCCGTGATGATCAATAAATGATTGTTTATCCGTGTCTGACAATGATCTGGGCAGCGTAAAGCTCTTGACCAATTCACCGACAAGATGCGACGCATCCGATGCGCTGCCGCCATTGCCACATGTGAGTAGTAATGCATGCTTGTGGTATGCCTCACAGAGTAAGCTGACGGTGGACAGTAGTTTGTCGGAATGTTCTTCCCAGCCTGGGTGGTCTAGGGCAAACTGTTCGAACAGTCTTTGGCTAGGGGTAGAAAGTTTCATTTGCATCATTGGCCTCCATAGCATGCTGTGGCCAACGCCGCATAATCACCTATCGCTTCGCCAAGTTGTGCAGGTAGAATTTTGCACGCGTTGATGCTCCGTGACAGTGCCTGCTGGTGGAGTTCTTTTTCAAGCAGGGGGCGCAGTATCGATTCCTGGCGATTGAAAATACTTCCCAATATAATTTTTTGTGGGTTGAGTAGATCAATAAGGATAGCCAATCCGCGTCCGAGCTGTTTGCCCATTTGCTCTACAAGCTGCACGCAACGTTGATCGCCTTGGGCTGCTTTTTCGAACACTTCTTGGGCAGAGAGTTGCAAGCCAATTCCTTTAGCGGCAATGGCCAGACCGCCACCGGAGCAGAAACCCTCAAAGGAACCGGGCTTGTTGTATCCAAGCGGTCCAGTGTCTTCTAATCGCATGTGACCGACTTCGCCTGCCATGTCATTGGTGCCTGTGTAAAGGTGTCCATTGAGAATGAGGCCAGCTCCCATACCGGTGCCGAATGTCAAAAAAATCATATTGTCACATTGATTCCCAGCACCCCATAGCCATTCGGCAAGGGCGCATGCGTTGGCATCATTTTGCAGATAGGTTTGTATTCCCAAGTGGTCAACAATCAACTTCACGATTGCCACATCATCCCAGCCCGGAAGATTAGGGGGAGAGAGTATCGTTCCGGATTGACTGTCCAATGGGCCGCCGCAACTCAAGCCAATACTGGTGATATCCTGCGGTTTGAGTTTGTGACGATTGATCATTTTGTCAGATAACGCAAGGAGTTGTCTGAGGGTTTGCAATGGTGTTCGTGTGCTGGCGGTCTTAAAGGACTCTTTGTCTTGAATCGACATTCGCCCATCTATAGCCGTCCCGAGTGTCACTGCACACTTGGTCCCGCCAATGTCCATGCCCAGATATCGTTTAGGTAAAGCACTCATGTCGTCACTTGTTTTATGCTTCCTGTGGGTTTGCCTGTTGACTGGCCGGTTTGTAATTCGCAGGGCAGCACTATGCGCGTGATCTCGTCTGTTGGTTGTTCAATGTTAGTGAGTAACATTTTGACAGCACGGCGTGCGATGTCTTCCAAAGGTTGGATGACACAGGTCATTGCAGTAGCTGTAATCATTGAGTCGAAAGTAGCAATTGATATGTCATCTGGTGCGGTGAGTCCCAATCGGTGAGTTGCTGCCAGTAATGCCTGTCCCAGGGGATCGGCCGCGATGCTCCAGACGGCGGTGGGTTTGGTTTTTTCAATCCATCTGGCAATGCGTTCAATAAGTGCTTCATGTGCCATGCCGTGATCGACCGTTAGGGTCAATGATGACTTGGGTTTGATTCTGGCTTCACGCAATGCTTGTTCGTGACCACGGGCACGGTCTTCGGGGGTGCTGCCGTGACGGTGACGAATCAGGCCAATGCGTTTGTGGCCTAAATTCAGTAGATGGTTTGTCAGTAACTTGCCAGCGTAAATATTGTCCGAAACGACGCAATTGACTTCCATCGTTTGTGGATATCGATCCACCGCAACGGCCTTTAATCCGCTGGCAGCAATGGCGTGTGCTATCGCCTGGTTGTCCTGGGCATGGTTGGCTGACGAAATAGGTGACCAGATCACGCCATGAAGCCCCATCTTTTGCCAATGGTCGATACAGGCAATGGCTTGTTCTTGGCGTTGATGGCATTGTGACAAAACCATGCTGTATCCTGAAGCATGCAATGTTTGTTCAATGCTTGGTAGCATCGACAAGGTTTCACTGATCATCACGCCGATTAACTGATTGCTGTGTTGTTCGGGGGTATGTCCCCATGCAGACTTTTGATTGACGTGGGTTCCCAGACATCCTCGGGGTTGAATATATCCGCGGTGCGTCAACTCACGAAAAACGGCAGACAAGGTCGCAGGGCTGCATTGAAGTGTTATAGCCATCTCGCGAATCGGTTCGAGTCGATCCCCTGGCTTGTAATCACCTGCGTGCATTTGCTGGATCATTTGATTGAGTATTTGGTTGTATCGTGACATTGGGTTTAAATATTCATAACAAGAATTAATTGTTATGTTTTATATGGCAATCAAGAAGAATGTCAAGCGTCAATTCAAAAGTATTTGCCTCTGATGCAAAATATTGGTGATCCAGAACCGCTCCCATCGCCGGATACCAGTGCCGTGAATTGAAGATGCTTGACTTAAAAAAAGTTTGAGAGTTGGTGCTGCTTCAATCGAATTTCTTGTAATTCAATCCTTTTGCAAGACTATTTTTTGACGATAGGGTTGGATTGCTCTGGGAATTACAGTTGGTGTTACGGTTTGTTTATATAATTAGTACATAAATAAAATTATGAATTTTAGGTCTTATTTCGCATAAAATTTGTCTTTTTGTGGATTTTAATGATTGGGTGGTAATAATATAAGTGTAATGATTGTATATTAATGGATGCTTCGTTATGTCAATGATTCAACGTCCTGGGCGAAAACCGATTACTCAGAATATTGCCAAGGACTTACGTCATAAAATTGAGCAGCAGGTCTATAGCCCCGGGCAACGTCTTCCGACCACGCTCGATTTGGGTAAGTCCTATGGCGTATCGCCGGTAACGATGGTCAAGGCGGTCAATCATCTTAAAGAAGAGGGAATTCTGGAGACGCGTTCAGGGGTTGGGATATTTGTGACTGACCCGGCGACGAGAGTTTCCTCTACTCCCGCAAATTTGATGGGCACCATGGGGCAGTTGACCACCATTCTCATCAGTCGAACGCAAGACATGATGGCAAGCGAGCAAGTGGATGACTCGCTGCTTTACCTTGAAGGAATTAAACAACAGATGGTCAGTGGCGTACAAGAGACAGCAGGTCTTTTTGGGATACGTCATCACATGGCCATAGTTGCACAGTCTGATTTTGAGACTCGTAGCACATCCATGCTTGGTGCTTTGCAGCAGGCCAATGATCAATCGGATGCCATTGTGATTGCCTGTGATCGAATGGATCATGAGTTGGGTTTATGGATTGTTGAGCAGGTTCAATGTCCGGTTGTTTTTCTGTCTTTTGAAAATCATCCCATGTCGCCGCTGAATGTAGTGATCAAGGATACGTATTACAGCACGTATCAATTACTCGAATCCCTGATTGACAAAGGGTATCGACGGCTGGGTTGTTTTGGTGCACCGGATCGTTATCTGGGACGTCGTCGTGCATGGCGGGATGTGCATGAAGATCGCCATATCCCATTGGATCAAACACTGTTTTATCCCGTTGGTGACAGTACGGTTGAGATTCAAAAAGCCGCAAAGCATATTGTGAATCTCCCCAAAGCCCAACGGCCGGAGCTGGTGTTCTGCTACAACGACTTTCGCGCGATGGCACTGTTGGAAGAAGCAAAACGCGTAGGATTGGATGTGCCCGGCGAGTTGGCCATTGCTGGTTTTGACGGGCATCCCAAAGCGATCAAGCAAGGCATCACCACCGTTGATATCTCTGCCTATCAGAAGGGGGTCAGTGCAGTGATTATTGCCCAGGCACTTATTGGTGGCAAGATGCATTCACCGATCTGTCAGACAGTTTGTGGTCAGATTCTCTGGGGGAAAACCACATCGACACATCATCTGCAAATGCAACAGCAATGAGGATACTGCCATGTTCACATATACCGATCGATCAAACCATTCGCGATATTCTGCTTTTACACTCATTGAGTTACTTGTTGTGATTTCAATTATTGCCTTGCTCATCGGGATTTTATTGCCAGCCCTGCAAAAGGCCAGAGCTGTCTCGCTTCAGATTAAATGTGCCAATAATCACAAACAGATCGTGACCGCCTGGTTGGTCTATGAAAGCGATCACAACGCATACTTGCCAGCCTATGCCGGGGATTCAAGCAACAATTCCTTCTGGTGGCCGGCACTTTTGGCTGCACATGGTAAGTTTGCCCATGTTTACGAAACGGACAGCCCGGGTAACTTTTTGATCTGTCCTGCTAAATTCAGTGGTGCTTCAGGGAGTAAGGAAAAAAGCTACGGGATGAATCGATATAGCGGCACAATCAATGCTTCAGGCGTCGGTGATTCCTATTACCTTCAGCATTCCGATGCCGTTTATAAGCCATCCAAAACCTATTTGACGATGGATGCTAATAAGCTCGGTGGTGCTTCGCGCTGGGCATGGCGGACGTTCCCATCCAAGGCTACATCCATCAATAACAGTGGAGAGCGTGTCCCCGATATCTGGACTCATCCCGGTGGCACAGTCATCTCCCATGTCGATGGCCACGTCACCATTAACTCAGAAGAATCCGAACTGATCTACAACAGTTCAGAATATAAAGATCGCTGGTTTTTTGGAACCTATTAACGGGTATCACATCGTTTGATCTAACCAGAAGAATATTAAAACGCACAATCATTTGCTTGTGATGAAAGGTTGAGAATGTTATTGCGCAGCTATTTGCTAGTGATAGGTTGTTTGATTTTGCTTACCGGTTCGTTGAATGCTCAAGCAGGCGATCCTATGGTCATCGACTGCCTCTCACAGCATGCACTTCGACATGAACAGGTTGATTGGCCTAAATACACCCCCGAAAAATTCGATGGTGATACAACCCGTTTGGCATTCAAGTCCGCCAACTCTAAAAGCTATGTCCTATGGGATGCGGGAGCATTAACCGGAGAGGATCAACTGCGAGGCTTTGAATGTCTGACCTATAGTTTCGGTGGGACGAAAAGTCTGGATATTATGCCTTTGGTTTTGGAAGTAGCCATGGTCGATCAACCCGACGCCTATCAGCGCGTTGTTCTGGTCAAGAGTCCACCTGTTGGCAAGTTCCCGGGCAACCGTACTTCGCAGATATATCGCACGCAGCCTGACGTGCCTGCGTTTCGATATGTCCGTTTGCATATGGAGAATTTAGAACAGACTTGGCAGGTTGTTCTGGGGCAGATTCGGTTTTCAGTCGATCCAATGCCGGCACTTGTTATAGCAAAGTCCAAGCCAGCCAAGCCAGCAAAAACCTCTGAAAAAACAGTGTCCGTCAAACAAGATGTCCCCAATGGTGTCGTGATGCGGCAACCCGGTCAGTGGCTTGTCGATTTCAATAAACAATTACCAGTGACCTACAAGCAGGCCAACTGGACGGAGTATCAGTCTGAGCGATATGACAAAGATGCAACGCGCATTCGATTCAAGCAAAGCGGTTCTGGCAGTCATGTTATCTTTGATGTGCAGCGATTGACAGGTATGGATCAGGCGACGGATTTGCAATTGGCGGTGTACGGTTTTGCAAGCACATGGAAGACGTTTGATAAGTCGTGCATCATTGAAGTGTCGGCAGATGGTGTGAATTATCAGACTCTACCCACCGTGCAAAGTCCGCGGATCAAGAAAGTTCCCAGCGGGCGAACTCTGGTGTATCTACGACCGGACAAAGCAACAGCACCCTTTCGCTACGTGCGGATTCATCTGGAAAATATCAAGCAGACATGGCATGTGGGGCTCACCAATCTTCTGTTAACAGATAAGACGTTGGCTGATTTTGTCCCCGTGTTTGATGTGCAGGGAAAAGACGCGTTACCTAAAGTTGAAGATAAGCTTCAGACTTCCGCGATTCAATTGCCAGTCTATCCATTGCCCAACCAGATGCGCAGGCCGAAGTTGATCACATTGATGCAGGGAATTTGTTTCGACACGTCTGATGTGATGCTTGACCAATTGGATATCAAAAAAATCGCTTGGCAGAAAGCGGACATTAATCCATTGTCGTATTACGGGGTGCATTGGCAAATTGAAAATCAGGATAACAATGCCAAATGTGCCTTGTATCGTGTTGCTTTGGATGTCACAGCGACTGACTTGTCTGATCGCATTGTGATGGTATTCCCACAAACTTTTTTTATGTTTGATGTCTACCTTGATGGCAAGCCTGTTGCTCAGAATTTGCAAGGCATGGCATACACTGAAGTGGATCTGACCAAGCATCTGCAAAAGGCAGGGCAGCATGAACTGCTCATTAAAGTCCGTGATTACTATGCCGGATTAAAGTCCGGCAAGGTCGTACTGCCTATTGGGGCACAGTATCGCTATCGTCGTGGATTTGAACGCGCGCCCATGATTGAACGTCGCCCAGTTAACAGCATGGTGCAACCGTTCGTCTGGCCGGATATCGATAAACAGCAGGTGACCGCGTCCGTGAATTTAACGCAAGGAGACAAGCACGCAGACCAACTGCGCATCACCATACTCGATAAGCAACAACAAGCTGTGGTTCAAAAGACGTTCTCCCTTGATGATGAACAAATGCCAACGGTGACGCTGGATGTGCAGGATCACTTGGCCATGTGGGATATCGGCAAACCCAATCTCTACGATTGTCAATTCACTTTGTTTGCCAACGGCAAAGTCCTCGACCAGATCACCACACGCTTTGGCTACCGCACAGTGAGTACACGCGGCGAAGACATTCTCCTTAACGGCAGAAAAATCCAACTCATCGGCCCGTGGGCGCACATTGGTGAATGGACACGCAGTCGCGGTTGGGTCGAAAAAACCGATGATTACAAGGCTGATCTGGTCAACGTCTATAAGACCATGCTCAGCCAAGGCATCAATTATGGCAGACTGCATTGCCAGATTTTTGACCGCATTTTCTACGAAGCTGCCGATGAAGCTGGCTTTATGCTTGTCGCAGAATCAGGATTGAATCATCGACCGAAAAATCAGGCAGCCTTGGATCACATCAAGCAGATGACATTGCAGCTGCGCAATCATCCAGCCATCGTCATGTGGTCAGGCTCCAATGAGTTTGAACATTGGATCACACCGCGACCAACTGAAACCGAAGCGTTCATGGTCAAAGTTCAAGAAGTCCATAAACAGTACGACCCCTCACGTTTGGTTCAACACTCTGGTTACGGCGATGCGCAAGGCAAGATCGATCTGTACAACATCCACTACCCGGATGGTAACGGCAAAGAATTCCCAAATAGCTTTTACTGGAAAGGTCTCACCGAACAGTTCAACCATCTCTATAGTGATAACTACACGCATTTCCAACCCGATGGGAAAAAACCAATCGGTATCGGTGAACATCTCACGCCTAAGAACAAGCTCATACTCGATCATGTTTATGGTGATCGCATGTTGTATTTACGCAATGGTGATCCAACCAACTTCAAGAACTACATCACCTATCAGGGAGACTTCTGGCGGCAAGCTGTCCGATCCTATCGCGAACAAAATGTGGCACTGCTTAGTCCCAATTTTATGTACCTCGATCATGCGATCCATTCAAACTTCCTCAAAGAACTTTCAAAAGAACTCAAGCCACAAACCGCTTATTGGCGACAGATGAATCCGGACCTTAAAACAGGGCAGAATCACCGGGAATTATTACTGTTTGAACATTCAGGCCATCCATTTGAAGGCTATGCACAACTCGCATGCAAGGTGGCAGATCAAGTGCTCTGGGAACAACGCTTGCCAGTAAGCCTCAACGCATCGCAGCGACTTAGTCAATCCATTTCCATTGAACTACCCGCAGTCCAAGCCGACGTAAAAGGCACGCTCAGTTCCACGTTGCTGGATACCGCAGGTAATGAGGTTTACAGCATGCATCGGGATGTGATGCTTTACGCTTCAATCCAAACAAACGTGTTGGCCGGCCGCATGGTGTATGGGTTGGATGTCCCCGTGGAAATGGTTCAACTGCTCAGCCAATGGCAGATTCAATTCAAAGCACTCACGTCTGTGACTGATGTCGCGATACTTCCCAAAGACGCAACACTGCTTGTCGGAAAAGACGTTGCTAGCGAGAAGCTTCAAAGCAGTGCACAAGCGATCGGTGCATTCGTCTCCCTCGGTGGCAAGGTGTTGATGCTCGCCCGTGCCGAGATGCCTGACATTTTCCCTTCGCAAATCATCACCCGACAAGGCCAACTCAATGGTGCCACGCAAGGATTTATCCGCAGCCCACATCATCCGTTTTTTACACAGGCCATCCTACCTATGGACGATCTGGATTTTGCATACTGGACAGATGATCTATTAGTCAGTGATGATAATTGTTACAAGCCCATCTCCGGCAATTTTCATGTGCTTGTCGATGGCGGTATTGAACTCGACGATGCGCTGTTGGTGGAACTGATTCACGGTGACGGCCGCATGCTCGTCAGCCAACTCATGCTGGATAAATTGGATCAGACACCTGCAGCAGCGAAGGTGCTGTTTAACCTTATCAACTACCTGACGCGTTCATCACCCAGGCAGCAACGATGGGGCATAGGCTGCTATCTCAAAGGTTCAGATGCCTATGCAATCGACTTGTTGAGCAAGCTCGGTTGGCAGCAATATGACACGTCACTGTCGAACATCGCCGGATTGTATGTCGATGATCAATCGCTGAAACAAATGGGAGCAGACAACGTTGCTCAACTTGCCAAAGACGTGCGATTTGTGCATTTGCATGTGACTGATCCTACACGGCGTGATCGATTGACAAAGCTGCTTGTCGGTTCATCGCCAAAACAAATCACGAGTCCCAAAATTGGAACCAAACGCAATCCTATACACCTGCTTAACTCGATTGTGAAACAGGATACCTTACTCAATGGTTTGGCAAGTGGTGATCTGAATTGGACGACACGCCCCCAACCTCAGCCGGTGATGTTTAAGGCTGATTCACAATGGGAAGTGCCGGTGCATCCAGGTGTCCTGGCGATCCACCGTAAAGCTGGTCAAACCATTCTGGCAGATATGGCATCGTGGAATCAAGTGGTGGATAACGATGAACGACGGATGCGTTTTCTATGTGCAATCAGCACACAAATGGGCGTTGTTCTCACCGGCCGGAGCATTCGTTCTTCGTCTGCCAGTAAAGTGCATACTGTGAATCTCAAACCCTATTGCAATGTGTCCGCCAGCCAATACCTTGGCCCGAACATGCCTTTAGGGCAGGTGGTCTTGCATGGCATCCCGTTTGACTTTGCCAAAGCCACCGATCAAAATCCCGCCACCATGGTCCGGCTTAATGCTCGTGTCGGTACGTCACTGGAAGGACAGAAAGTTCAGGCTGACACGCCAATTGATCAGTTTGATGAGATCACACCGACGAGTGTCAGCATTGATATGGCTAGAGTTCATGCGTCGAAAATCTATTTCGCTCATGCCACGACATACAACTATCGAATCAAGACTTTAGGCAAGGACACGAATGTCTGTCAGTACCGCATCAACTATGCAGATGGTACGGATGCGGTGATGAATATCACACTCAAGCGTGAGATTCAAGACGCACGCAAACGATATGAAGACGGCCGGTATCTGCTGATGGGCACGCAATTCCTGAATCCGAAAAACGGTGATGGTGAAATGATGGCCATTGGTATATATACATGGGAAAACCCATCGCCGGAAAAGAAAATCCGAAGTATCGAACTTATCATCAGTGGTCAAAATCCCCACATGGATCCGATGCTCTTTGCACTGAGTTACAGTGAATTTGCCGGCGCCTTTGAGTAAGTCAATTCTGGGATCGCTGGACTGGGCTTTGTAGTGTTGATGTCCAGATGAGTCTTGATTGGAGAGATTATACGGTCAGAGATCGCACGCTTTCACCTTGGAAGAGCTTTTCATCGACGATGATGTTCGTACGTGTGACAGGTTCACCCATGAGGCTGGTATTTAGCAGGTTGATTGCTTCGCGGACAATGCTGCTTGAATCAGGCTCGACAGTTGATAATAACGGGGGCGCTTTTTCTGCACCATAGACTGAGCCACTGGTAATCACGCTGACGTCTTCGGGGACATGTAAACCTAACTCCATCGCAGCATAAATTGTAGTACGTGCACAGATGACGTCATGCGAAATGATGGCGGTCGGGCGGTTACTTGCTTTGAGAAGAGTCTTGGCATTCTTGCTGTGATCCCGGACCCAATCTTGATAGTGAGGTTGCACGCCGATGAGTTTGATCCATTTGCCATCGTGGGTGTCCAGCGAAAAATCTTCGACAGCTCGTTTAAAACCTTTGAGACTTTCCACGTGAACACGGTAATGACTTTTCGTGCTCATGTAGGCAATTTTGCGATGCCCCATTTCATAAAGGTGTCTCGCCGCCTGATAGATACCGCCTGCATAGTCTGTCGAAACTGACATCGGCCCCGGTTCTTGCAGGCTCACGTATGGGTACTGCTCTTGGTTGTCATGGAGCCATTTTCGAACCACATCGTTTTCAACATAACCAATTACCAACGCGCCATCGGACAAGCCTGATGTAAAGGCATCAGGGCCGGTGTAAGGAAGTTCAATGTTCTGTTTATCCTGATTGATAAACTCGATGTGATAGCCCTTGCCGTTGTTGGTGCATTGATAAATGAACTCAGCAATGATCGGGCCTGCAAACCCCGATTGCAGCGTGAACACCGGATTGGAAGTGGGGATCAGTAACGCCAGTCGGCCACTTCGACTTGATGGCAAAAGTTGGGCAGCAAGCTTCGGACGATAGCCCAGTTCCCGCGCCAAGTCTTTGATGCGCTTGCGCTGTTCATCACCGATGCGCCCTGTGTCATGTAACGCAGAGGAAACCGTACTCACCGCGACTCCTGCTTTGTTAGCAATGTCACTCATCGTGATCCGGCGTCGAGATAGATTAGTTGATGTCTGAGCTGGCATGAATACAGTCTAGTTACTTACAAACGAAAAAGCGATATTTCATTTATTGTAGCTTTGGCTACCTCGTGTAGTCAAGGTGCAGAAAATATTGAATGGCCAATTTTTCTGAAAAACAAGTGTAAAATTGAATTTATGATGCTATCTAGCACTGTAAGTGATAAATACACAGTTGAAAATCTTGACAATTGGAATCTCCAAACCTACCGTAATTTGAAATATCGTTATTGCAAATATTTCAGCGAATCGTCACACTTATCTGCAGTGCTTGTGCAGGTCTGAATCTGTTGGGTCAGGTCGGCAACAGGTTGTCAATCTTGGAGATTTTCAAAATGCCACATAAACGTTTAGACGGTTTTACACTCATTGAGTTACTGGTTGTAATCAGCATTATTGCCTTGTTGGTTTCGATCCTCCTGCCTGCGCTGGGGTCTGCTCGCAAAAGTGCGCGTCAGATTAAGTGTGCTAACAACATGAAACAGATGGGTGTGTTTTTTGAAATCTATGCGACCGACTTTGGTCGTTATCCCTACGCTAATTCGCAGAACCATCCAGAGAGGGTCAGCACATTTGATCCGTTTTGCTGGTTTAAGGATATCCTCGACGTCATGCCCGATGGATCAAAGACGGATGATTCGGAGTTGATCAATAAGGCTGCAGGTGAATTGGGAATTTGGAATTGTCCTGAGAACATGGCCCAGACACGATACATGGGAACCGGTTCGGATATTGATGAAGCTAGTTACACACCCCATGGCAGTGACGGCGGTTTGGGTGCTGAACACAGTCGATTTCTGGGGGCAAGACCCGAGGAAATTCTCAAGCCGTCCATCAAATTTGCCATGTTCGAAGGCACAGCCTATCGCACTGAAACATGGAAAGATTCAGGTTTGAATGTTTTCTTTGGTACGGATAATTCACCACGTGTTGTGGGCGTTGGATTAAACAGTGTTCGCTATCCGCATAACAGTCAAAGTTACAACATGCTCTACGCTGACATGCATGTGCTTAATCGTCCATTCCCATTACGAGGTGAGTGGGATCGCTACCATGATGACGAGTCGGCACCGCGTGGCTCGTGGGAGCAGGCCTATCTTTGGTAATCATATCCCAGGCCTGATCGCTTTGACGTGATCAGGTCTTTGTTTATTGGCTTAATACAGGTATAAAAATTGATCCGCAGAGATTGTCCGATCAAGACACAGGAGTCTGTCCATGGTATTGGGGTTAACACATCGTACATTCAAACTAAGTCAACATTGTTTGACTGTTGTATTGGTGGGGATGCTATTCATCTCCTCGCAGATTCATGCATCAACGATATCGCGTCTTACTATCCCCGATGGCAAGATGATCGAGGCTGATCAGGTTCCCCAACGTGCACTGCGAGGCTATGGGACAGTCAGCGCAGCTGGCGCCAATTGGCAGGTTGCTGGCGACACCGTATCCGTGGTGACCTTCACTTGCGAGTCGGATGATAAAGCAGGCATCCTCGCCTCCAAGTACATCGTCGACATACAAAATTATGGGGCAGTCAAACCCGTGTCACTCAAAGGTGTCAAGGGTCGTTCCTTTGAAGTCCGGCATGGCGGGACATGGTTAATTGCTGTGGCTAGCAAGCAGGTTCACGTACTCTCTGCTTCCAAAGCCACCGTCCTCATCAACACTGTCAATTCATTGGATACCCACAATTGGCAATCGCCCAAAGAGCAAGCCTATCCCCCATACCTTGACTGCTTCGATAACGGCGGGTTGGGTATCTGGTGGATGCCAACCACCAAGCCTGCGGATCAGATGAAATGGTTTACCGAGTTTCCCGCAGTGGGCAATCTTCATCATCAAGGTCAGACCATGATCCCCGCTCCGGGTGTGTACGATACCACTGGCGGCGACAATGCCATTGCGCAAATGGATGAAGCAGGCAAGACCTATCGGCACATGCTTTGGAGTGGCAGCCCAACAGGTAATAATCCATGGTTCGATGCTTTGGAACTGCCCGGTCATCACAGCGAAAAATTCCCAGACGGACACCCCGGCGGACGGCGACTTTTTGAAGCAGGGGGCTACAACACCAATCAGGTCGTCTCCCCCATTGTGCGAACCATCGAAGATGATGCCTTGATCCACATCATGGCAAACCGCGTGGACGATCCCAAGATTCTGGGATGGATGGAGCCTCATGGTGAATTTCATCAGACCGATCCTGACTCTTTGCCTCCCGGATATCGCACGCGGTATCCCGCTTATCTGCAATTGGTCAAGCAATACTCTTTGGCTTCATTATCCGAAGCACACACCGGTCATCGTGATGCCTATCAACAGTGGTCAGACGTCCCCGTCAGTGACACTGCTTTTTTCTATGGCCGTCGCCAGCAGGTTCTGGACTTGGATGATCAGCCTTGGAAATGGGATAACACCGATGATGAGCAGGGGCTCAAAGCTGGCTACAACAAGCCGGACTTTGATGATGCCAAGTGGTCGGAAAATTACCGTGACGAAAAAGTCCTGCTTGCCTACGTCAAACGTACAGGTGGTAAGGTTCCTCTTTGGTTCCGGTTTAACAAAGACGTTCCCGCCGACTTTCTCAAACGCACCGCAGGTCAAAAGCGCTACCTGCATATCATGCCCTACACCATGCGTGAAGGGAAGTGGGTGAGTGTCTGGCTCAACGGCAAGCAAATTGCCAACAAAATCGCAAGCAGTTCCTACTACACCAAACATGTGCAGGTCGATGTCACCGACCAACTCAAGGCAGGCGACAATCACTTTGCCATTTACTCCAACGGTGGCCGGATTGCCTATCGCGTGTTCATCAGCAATGTCAAAGGTCAGGACTTCCCCTTTGAAGATGCACATTTGAATCAACAGTTTTTGGATTGGCGTGACTACCTGGTCTGGGAAAAAGTTCAAACGTTAACCCATACATTGCAGGTGATGCGAAGTGTCGATCCGGTGCGTCCAATCAAGTTGATGACGCCGCACTTTATGCAAGGTGAAGCTTTGGATCTCATGGAGCGTTACGGTGCCTATCCGCAACTCACTGGCGAAGGTTCGTTTTATCGCCCCATGCATTACAAAGGCTATTCACTGCTGCGTCGCCTGCCGACTTCCAGTGAACCCGGAGGTCCGTCCAATACCCCCAATAAAGCACAGCATCTGTTTGGTATGATCTTTGCCGAGTCTCAAGATGCACATGATTACGTCTTCGACTTTACACGTGACTTCTGGCGATATCCCGAAGTGGTCGCATGGTGGAAGAAGAACCAATACCTTCTGCGAACGCTTGGTAAAACCGATCTGCTTGATCCGACCTTTGGCTTATTGCGTGATACTCGTCAGGACAGTCGCTATGACGATGGCACGCATTGGAGTTGGGATTTGTCTCGCGGTTCTTTACCATCACTTGGTATGACCCCCGTCCTTGTCGATGGGATGGAACTTGAACGTGGGCTTGCTGACAAGCTTGATGTGATCATGGACTCGGCGACCACCGTGATGGATGAACCCATTGTGGATGCGGTCACCAGGTATGTCACTGACGGTGGCACCTTCGTTGCCATGTTCCAAACCGGTCAACACGAACCGACCAAACGCTGGACTTATCCTTTGGCCCATGCCTTTGGATTAACCGTCAAACCGACACTGATTACCGAAGAAAACTATCACAAGTGGCCTCTTGGTAAACTCAAATTCACCCAAGAGCAGAATCTCATCCCATCGCTAAAAGGCAAGACCTGTGAAGGTAGTGGCGTAAGTATTGACTACATGGATGTCCTGCGAACCGGTGCGATTCAAATTCATAAAGCAGGCAGCGATGCAACACCGATTGCTTATTGGGAAGATGGTTCGATGGCGATCGTGCAAGTTAAACGCGGCTCTGGTCGCTTCATTCTTGTTGGAACGCCATTTGCCTATCGCTTCCGTGATGTGCAGGGCCAATGGCTAAACGACAAAGTCCGCCAAGGCTATCTCAAGGAAATGCTCGCATCATTGGGCGTCAAGCCGCAGACGCAATCCAGTGATCCGCGCGTGTGGTTTGAACGTCGCGAAAGCAAGAACGGATTGTATGACGTGTACTTTGCCAACGCTTTGGGGATTCGTGATAAGAATTGGAAAGTGGATGACCGCATTGATGTGCAGTTGGCGATGCAGCTTCGTGGTGATACCCATGTGATTGAACCGTCTGTGCAAGGGGCACCTGATGTGTCCGCCATGGTGGTGGATGGGCAGATTGATCTGGGCACGCAGGGGATTGCCCCCTACGGCATCCGACAGTTTGCCGTGGTTCGCCCCAATGTCGGACTCGCCGCGCCGCTTCATTGGCTAAACGTTCAGTGGGGACATTGGCGAGCACTGGAACCTGTCTCATCCTCACTTGCCCAGCAGGTTGCCATTGAAGCCAAGGCCATTGCTCAGAGTTTGGGTGAAGCTGGCAAGGACATCACCAGGGATTGGAAAGTCCGCATTGATCCGAAAAATCCAGATGATGCACAATGGGTCAACGCACAACCCGCTTCAGCAGATTGGATCAACGGCGCGACAGGCACATGGCGTGCCAATGGTTGGACGGATGCTACATGTGTGCAATATCGCAAACGCATTGATGTGCCAGCCGATTGGCTTGATGGTCAATCAAGCATCTACCTTGGACTCAGTGGTACATGGAGTATTGGCCTGCGAGGCAAAGGCAAATTGTGGGTCAACGGCAAAGTACTTGACGACTCACTTGCTCGTCACTTTCTCTTTGATGTCACAAACTTGATCCAAAACAATCAACTTGATCTTGCCATGCAGGTTCAAGCCGATGGGTTAACACGTGGTCCCGGTGGCAGCATGTATCTCCGTAAATCACCTGCTGCGGTGGAAAGTCTCACTGTCAATGACGGATGGGTTGCCATGACCGATTGGGGTAAAACCAGCGAGTCGGTTTCCATCCCGATCAACGGTCCTCGACACTTTGGCTTGCAGTGCAATGTGATGATTCCATCCGCATGGGCAGGTAAAGCCGTCCGACTGGTCATCGAACCGGCTGAGGGTCGCAACAGTTCAGAAGTCAACGGCGTCTTCATTGGCCGCGATGGTTATATCCGCAACAGCCAATGGCATCCCATCGGTTTTCGTGTTGATGGACACCTTAAGCCCGGGCAACTTAACAAGCTTATCTTTGTCGGTAACGGACATCATGTCTGGGAAAAATACAAAGGCTATACACCAAGAATCAAGTCCATTCGACTTGAACGCATGCAGTGATTTGAAAACCTGTTTACACGACAGCCGGGGCGTGTTGATGCATTGGACTTCAGCGGATTGACCGTTGAATCCAATGTTTCAGCACGCCTTTTGCTGTTGGCACTTGTTCTACATCCACAGAGAGGCACGCATGAAAAAAGACTTCCTGACAGGCTTTGTGTTGTGTTGTTTACTAGGTATGTTCACGCAGACCGTACGAGCACTTGAGTTGCCCACACTCAACTGGACGCAGCGGTCCGACTGGGTCAATGTCAAAACGGATGTCTCGCCAGCAGCGGTAGGTGATGGTGTTGCTGATGACACCACGGCGATTCAGGCTGCAATCAACATGACCAAAACCCAGGGCATTAAAACCGTCTACTTCCCACCGGGAACCTATCGCATTACCCAGACACTCGATGTGGGGACGCAGGATTGGTACAGCGATAACGTCGCATTCATCGGACATGGCAAGACCACGGTGTTGAAGTGGGATGGTGCAGTTGATGGCACGATGCTTCTGGATATCGGATCACATCGCAACCAATTCATCGGCTTTGTCTTTGATGCCAATAACAAAGCAGGTATCGGTATCGACCTTAACCAGGTCACCCGCCAAAGTGAACTGACCTATCGCTATCTTGAGTTCAAAGGTTTTTCAAGCCATGGTATGCGCACCGGCCAGGGGACAACCTACATCTCCGAATCAGAAATCACCAACTGCATCTTCCGAGACTGTGGCGTGGGTTTGGGTATCTACGCATGGAACGATTACAACATCAACATCCTTGATTGTGAATTCATTCACAATGGTATCGGCATCCATGCAGACAAAGGCAATGCGACCATTCGCCAATGTCACTTTGAAGCCAGCACCGAGACGGACTTTAAATATGGCAATGATGTTCCGCATTCCATTCGTCGAAGTACGTCCTATGGTTCAGCCCGTTTTATTTCCGGTGATGTACTTAATCGCTTCACCACATCCGTGGATGTGCAGGACTGTCAAGTCGGGGGTTGGACGGATCCTGATGGGGCGATTCACTATGTGCATCTTGGAACCAATCAGGTGTATGACACGGTTTTTTCAGATGCGCCGACAAGTGTTCCGCCAATTCTGCTGGGCAATCGCAATGACTACACGCAGCAGTTGATCACTTCAGCCAACGAGTTTGAGACCGGTACAGATGAGTACACACCGAGTAACAATTATCAGGCCAGCAGTGTTCCGGCTGGTTTACGCAACCGTTCGTTGATCTCGCCGCATCAGCGATTTTTCAGGCAATCCGTTCGAATCCCCGGCCAGGTTTTTGATGCGATGGCATATGGTGCGGTTGGCGATAATGTGGCTGATGACACGGCAGCGATTCAGGCGACCATTGATGCCGCCGCCGCTGCCGGGAACTGGGCCATTGCCTACATTCCCGCAGGCAAGTATCGCATCACCAGTCCGCTGATCGTTGATGGCGGAGAATACTACGTTGGCGGTAGTGGCTACTCATCAAGACTCTACTGGGATGGTGGCTCCAACAGCTGCATCATGAGCGTGAGTAATCCGCAGGATGTCGTCATTGAATTGCTGAGTTTTGAGGCAGCAAACGACTTGGACAACACCTACGATATTTATATGACCGGTGGTAGCGGCACGCAAAAAATCACACTCGATCGTGTCTGGGGTTATACGCAGTACGGCCATGTCACAACCAATGATGGTGACAAAGGTATCAAGTTTGAATCGTTACCCACAGGCGCGTTGGTGAATTTGCGACGTTATGCTGGCTACTTAACATTCGAAAATTGTTCACAAGCCACCAACATCTGCACGTTCTTCGATGGTCAAGTTAATATCGGTGGCAACTCAGCCAAGACCGGCATGACTGGTATTGTCTTTTTGAACACCGGCAACGTGACTGTCCGCGATAATCAAGACCTGATTATCGGTGACCGTTACAGCGAAAATTGTATCTACTCCCTCAAAGCCACCGGCGATAACACCGGCTCTGGGCGCATCAGTATCCATGGTTTTAAAATGCATACCAATGATGAAAATATCTTACTCGTCGATGGATACGGCGGGCGTATTGCACATACCCGTAACAAAGTCGCATATGCGCCAACGGGTGGATATATCTTTGATCAGAATGGAACCAGTGCCTTGGACATGCTGTTTCTGGGAACTGGCTTTTCATCACTGACCGATCCGCCGGTGTTTACTTTGGATACCGCAACGTTAAGCACATTGGAATGCAAGAATGGACGTGAACCTTATGCAGACCAAACCCCGATTGGACTGCTGCCATATGCCGATGTCTACGATGACTACCGTGAGTTGGCGGATTACGATTTGGTATTGAATAACAATTATCACAAAGGTATCGCCAATGCGACATTTGAAAGTGACACGATAAATGCAACACCCGCAGGTTGGACACCTTCAGGCGAATCTACACAGGGGGGCATGCAAAGTGTCACCGTCGTGTCTGATCCGTCGGACTTTGGGGGCAGCCAATCCATGCACTTTCTGGATACCAGTACCACCGCGCCATCACGCTTGGCATTAACCAACAGCTTTACAGAACTGGATAAAGAGTCCGATGGTACACTCACCATGGACCTGCGTATCAATACCCAAGCTACAGGCAACGGCACAGTCTACTTCCGAGTCTTTGGGCAAAACGAACTCTTTAACCTGCGATTGGATGTTACCCCAACGTCTGCCCGCTTACGCGGTAGTCGTGATGGCTCGCTTGTAGACATTCAATACCTGCAACTGGATCAGTGGTATCGCATCACGATCAGTATCCCTGACCCATCGTTGGCCTATGCGGACTACACAGTCAATCTCAAACGCTTTGGTGAAGCCGTAGGGCAAACCTATCGCCTTCAACGTACCGCATCACCAACCGATGTAGGCATAAAACGTTTGTATATCAATACCGCAACCAGTGGTGATCGTGTGGATATGAATTTGGACAATGTCTTTATCACCACTGGACTGCCAGCAGGCGTGCAAACGTTGTCGAACAACAGCAGTTTTGAAAACGACACCGTCAACACGTCTGCTCGGACTGCACTTGGTACGGACCCAGTCAATTGGACTACCAATAATCAATCCAATGTCGGCGGTATCCGTGATGTCTGTGTTGTGCCACAGCCGTCGGACTTTGGGGGTGGCAGCAATTCCATGTTGTTCTTTGACAATGTGACCGCCGGTGGATCAAGACTCGAAGCCACGGTTTATAACACCGAACCCGACGGTGATCGACATGCTGTGATGGCGTTTGATATGCGTATCAATCACATGGACAATCCTTCGGGGAAGGTTCATATGCGATTATTTACCAACTCGCAAAACCAGACCATCGCCAACCTGTCGATTGCTCAGACTACCACCGGTGCCACGATCACCAGTAATAATGCAGGTGTTACAACCACGTTGCAAAGTCTGACCGAAGGTGTCTGGTATCGCATTGAATTTAAGATTCCGCCGGCCTCCATTGCAGGTCAAACCAACTTGATTTCCGTGATGGCTTATGGTGAGAGTCAGGCCAATGAGTATGCGATGGTGCGTAACAATACGCCTGTCATCAGCGGGGCACGTCGTTTGTTTATCAATGCCGATGGTGCTTCTGCACGATGTGATATCAGCTTCGACAACGTTTGTGTCTATGGTCGTTGAATGTTGAAGTTGTGTTGTGTTACAAAAACCAAGTCCGGTGAGGTTCGGTTAAATACTGATCCTTGCCGGACTTTATTTGGGGTGATTTGTATTCAATGTTGATACTGATGTGGCAGGATTAACCTGTGGATTGGCGTTCGTATAGTTGTGGTTCATGGACATGGCTGGATACGCCAGGTTGATGTTCGATGAGTTGGCTTAGCAGGTTGACCGCCATTTCACCGCGATCCACTGGACGCTGACAGACGGAACTTAACGGTATGGACAGGAAGTGGCAGTACGGTGAGTTGTCGATGCCGATGATTTTTACATCCTGGGGGATACGGTAACCTCGCGCAAGCAACGCGGACATGATTCCTGCTGCGGTTTCATCACAGTCGACCACGATCCCGTCAAACGCCAGATTGCGGTCGATGATCTGTGCAGCAACTTGTTGACCGCTTTCAAAGGTGAAAAGACTATCAATGATTTGATCTTGGCTGACTGTTTGGCCAGCGTCTTTCATGGCAGAAATGAAACCGGGTTGTCGTTCATCCATTGAACCGACGTAGAGTAATTTTTTACATTTTTTATTGAGTAGACAACTTGTTGACATATACGTGAGTTTGGTTTCATCAATGCCGACATTGGGGACATCCTGCCCGAGAATGGCTTTGGGGTGGATGCTGACCATGGGAAAGCCACCTTGTCGCATGAGTTTCAAATCTTCGATGAGTTCAACGTGAGGCAGTCCTGATACGATCACGCCATCCATTGTTCCGGAATGATAAGCCCATGCTGCGGCACGGAACTCCTCCTGATTGTGATAGAAGGTCAGTGTTTGACTTTGATGGAGTTTACCACAGGCGCGGGAGATGCCTTGAAGCATGCTTTCGGTCAGCCCGGTACCAGGGCGCCCAAAGTGATGCATGAACACGCCGATGACATTGTGTCTCCCGCTACGCAGTGCTTCCGCAGAGAGGTTCTTGCGATAGCCCAGTTCCTTTGCAGCTTCACGGATTGACTTGACGACCTGCGGCTTGGCACTGCTGGTTCCCATTTTGTTGTTAAGTACTTTGGAGACCAGAGAAATTGACAAGTCGCAGTGTTCAGCGATGTCTTTGAGTGTTGCCATGGCGATCGGTTCCTGATTTGCCTGTGCGTCAACTCAGAACTGTAGTAGTCTTAATCTCTCAAGTCAAACCATTGATATTTAACGTTCGATATCTAATCAAATTGATGCAAGGTATGTTACTCGGCGATAAAGGCACCGCGATCTACCTTGTCATTTTGCCTTGCTTTACCATTGATATCCGCTGGGACGGTTTGCAGGCGTGGGGCATTACCAGCAGCAGGACTGGACGTGGGGATGGCAAAGTTGTTTTCCTGGGCATTGATAAACATAGGCGAACCAACAGTGAGGTGGGCTGTTTTACTCATGCTGTTTTTACCCATGATATGGGTGTCTGAAATGGTGACTCCTAAAACATCTGCGCCTTTCATGGTTCCCATGGATTGGAACAGTGAGTTAAGGATATAGCAGTTGCGAGTTTTGAGATTGCTCCGCCAAAGCCATGTCTGGTTTGGGAGGGTGATGTGAAAAAACAGGACATGGTCGAGTTTGCCACTGTATTGAGAGCGGTAGTAATTGCCTTGCACTTTGTCATACAGACAATTGACGAAGGCTGAGTCTTTGAGGTTCAACCCGAAGAATCCTTGAGCAATACAGTCGATACCACGGACGTTATAGAGAATGCGATTGGTGTTGAACTGGTCTGGCTTGGCGACATGGGATTGGTGAAAGTCCGGATGAGCAGATGTCGGACCACGGTCGATATCGACAACAGTGCTGTTGATTGCCACCGCGACACTGGTGAATGCATCGGATGTGATATGTTCGACGCGATGGTTTCGCATGAGTCTGGCAGCTGGGCCGTTGTTGAGTTGCGTACTAAGTCCGCCGGTGATGTATGAGACATAGCGGTTGCCCAGAACATTGACGTTACCTTTCCAGCGTCCTTGTTTATTGAGCATGACGCATTGATCGAGCCAGACTTGTGTCTTGCCGTTTTCGCCAGCAATGATGGTGTTGTACTTGCCTTGTGCTTTGTCTGCAAAGAGGGTGATCCGTTCAAACCGCAGGCGTTGTGTGCCGGGGCGACCACTGCTGATTTGCACATCCTGGACTTGGGTTCCTAGAGTCGGGGCGATGGTTGTCCAGTATTTTCGATTTAGACCTGCACGAATTTGATGTGGCGAATATTCGCCTGCACCAAGGAGCACTGTCCCGCCATCTCCAGCGGCTTTGACGGCTTTGGCCAGTGTCTTAAAGGGTTTGGCTTGTGTGCCTGGAGAGTTGTCATCACCCGTATCGGCATCGGCATAAACAGTCTTGAACGGGCCAAGGCTCTTGGCATGATTGGCAAAGAGATTCAGTGGTTCCAAGGTCACCGCGCGATTGCCTTGGCCGCCTGGTGTGCATGTGGCAATGACCTGAAAGTCCCCATCAGGAATCTGCTTTGGATCAATCGGCAGGACAAATTCCCAGACGCCGGTCCGCGGGTTGAGTGTGGGGGAGTCGACTTGAAGTTGTGCGACTGTTTGATCTTTGGACTTGATGGTGAAATGCACACTGACACTTACTTCGTGAAAAGCGATGACGCCTGCGTGAAACGGCTGGTCGATAATCTGGTCTGGGATCACATCCCATGCAGCGATGGGGATGGTGCCTGACTCATCTGGAAAAATGTCATCGGCTTTGATCGTTTGGATCACGATGGTACTAATTGAGAACGAGAAAATAAGAATACAAAATAGACGTTGCATCGTAAGTATCCAGTTTGATTGAAATATCATTGTTGACCTGTGATTGCTGTTAGAGCAATCAGGCCCCGATCGGGTATGGCATCGACCAACGCATACATTGCTTTTTCATGTTCAACGACCTTTACATTGATTGGATTGCCAGCTTGAGTTGCTTGTATGTTGGGCCAATTCTGGGGCAGGCGGACTTTGATTGTCAATGGGAAATCGTACCAGGCATCATACATGCGATCTGTCAGTTCAATAGTAAATTCATCAGCAGTGCTACTGACGGTTTTGAGCGTCGCAGTGTCGCGTTGCTGTCCATAAAGCACCGCATGACGGAAGAATGTTGGCCAGATCAAATCGCGATTGTCACTGATATATTGCATCAGTCGGATGGCATGAGGTTCAATTTTATCCCGCCACTTGGCGTTGTAATGAACACCGTGATAATGCACTGAATACCAGCAAGGAATCGGGTCTTTACCATGTCCGGGTTGGAGTTTTGCAACAAGGCTTGCAAAGTCCCCACGTTCACCTTTGGGGACATCAAACGATCTGGAACCACTGCATGAATGGACATCCAGATAGTCAGGCGATGCGCTGTTGACCGTGCCACGTGTTCCGCGAGCTCCAGCAAACATCGTCGCGGCCACCGCCGGATCATTGGGCAAGCCACCGCCGGGATAAGCCAGTGTCAGGGGTTGGGTGCCTTTGAGATTGGCAGTTAAATGGTCAATGGATACACGGTAATCTTTATCGACTGGCCAGTTGGCTTTTTTACTGCGATGTGTTGCTGCATGGGATTGTACATCGTGACCTGCATCGACGAGTTTTTGGAAGTCTTCCCATGTGCCGGTGAAGTTTGGATTCCGAACGGAGATGCCCCCGGTGACTGCAAACCATGTCAGGGGGATGTCGTACTTTTCGCCTTGCTCAAGCCACCATGAATGATCGGGTTTGGTGTTGTCATCAATGGTGATCGTGACCGCTGCGAGTTTGTCATCTTTCCATGTGCAGACTGTTGCTTGACCTGCTCGGTGAGGCCAAACCGTTTGCCTGGGGATTGGATTGCGTTCTTTGGAAGAGATACCCGCCAGGTTTCGCAACTGGTTGCCTGTTGTGTCTTGAGCAAAGGTGATTGAAGTGATTGCTGCAAGTAACAGACAAGGCAACGTCGCAGCCAATTGGCGAGTTAAGAGATTGGACATAGAGCAGAACCTGCAAGTAAAGGATTGGATTAAGTTGAATTACTGGGTCAGATCAAACTCAACACCGATTGCTGGATTAAGCCACACATATCCTTCGACATCGCTGGGTGTATTGACAACGGTCTTTGCGTGACCATCGACAAAGGCCATGTTCGTTCCCTTTGCCGAGGCATAGTTGCCCGGTGCATGCCAGGCGCGATGGTTGTAGCGGCCTAGCACGACATCGCGACTCCAGGATGTGCCGGGAGGCAGATTTCCTTGATTGGCATAGAGCTTGGCATTGGTGTAAGACGAGTCGATCGACAGGCGTCCACCATCTTGTCCCATAAATGTTAATAGTTTGGCGGGATTTGTCGCTTCGGCAATGCGCCTCAAACGCGACCATCCGGTCGGCGAATTGATGTGTGCAAAAAATTGACCGCCACCATTGGTCGCATTGCGATAAATCATGCCGTAGCTGATGCCGCGCGAGTCATTTGCATCGCAGTTCCACATCCCTCCACCCGCTGGTGATGCACCTTTTGGTGAGCTTGCTGTGCCTTTGCGATCCGTATACTGCCCAAGAAACATGTGGTCATAAAACATCGCGCTTTCCCAGCCGGCATAGTAGCTTGGATGCGTGGGGCCTCCAGCATTCGCTCCGCGGTAGCCTTGGGGGACTGCAAAATTTTTGTTGTCCGCAGCATAGGCATGAATCGACAAACCCAGTTGTCGAAGATTGCTAAGACACTTGACTGTGCGTCCCGATGCCCGCGCAGCGGAGAGAGCTGGGAGCAAAATGGATATGAGTAATGCAATGATCGATATGACCACTAAAAGCTCAATGAGTGTAAAGCCATTTCTATATTTTTTGTTCAAAGCGAATGAAGACGCGTGGTTTACAATCAAACGGTGGAGACATTTTTTGAACATGCTGACATCACCTGTTTATTCAGACCGCGGGAATGGCTTGACGCACGAATAGGCCATGAAATGGGTAGACGATGCCTGATTTTATCCCTCTAGAACGCATTGTCAAACGTTTGATTTAACTTTTATTTAAAAAACAATGAATCATTTGCAGTTTGATTGGCCGAATCTGAGTCGTGATGATGCGCGTAAGGCACCCCGCGATCGGGTTGATTACTTGAAGCGTGTTTGAAATTGATATGGACTTAGGTTGGTTCCTGCATTTGAATAGCACCTGCAGTGCGTTTTTGCTTGGGCTTGAGCTATTGAAGTCACGAAGAAACGAGTCATTAAGATGGCATCTTGTGGAGTTTTACAATGGTGGGTTGGTTACACGGGCATGTGTCGTGGGCACTGCTGAGTTTAGTTCGTTTGTCCATAGCGTCGTATCAATCAGTACCCTCCATGTATGCAATTATTGTTAAACGACAAAATTCATCGCGCAATCCGAGTGAGTGCTATTCATCCGAGTTGTCAAACACGAACAGGAATTTTTAAGGCAGGTCAGGATGACTTTAACACTTTTTGATTATCACGAACAAAAGATAAGAAATATGTGACGCCTGTAGCGATTGTAGCGGCTGCGCAGGGAGTAATACTTTGGAAATTTGCAAATTAATTATTCTAAAAAATGAATCTTTTTTATAATAATCACCGTTAAACCCCACGACCGTAAAATATAAATGTTATCGGTGGCTATAAACAAATTGCTCACAATAACAAGCTATATTTAAAGCAATGGTAGATTATTTGTCTTGGGGGAGAGGAGTATGTAGAAGCGTACTTCCTTAACAGCGTAGGAAAAATTAAAGACTTGTTCGTGCGTGTCAATCCATGTAAACCTTGATATGCATGATCTGAAATTACCGGGAGAGCACGCATGTCTGCAAGTTCAATTGCATACGAATATTGCCAGCGTTTGATTCACAGATTTTCCGAACATCGTAAAACACGACGCGTCCAACAGGCTAAAACGGTTCGATCCGAGCGACACGCTACCGGGCCGATTTGTGAGTCGCTTGAGAACCGCGTATTGCTTTCAGGTGATCTGACGGTTGCATATGTCGATGATAATTATGCAGCTTTGGTCATAGGCGATGATCCAGATGGTGCTGGCCCCGCTACGGCTTTCGGCACCGACGCCTTTGCTACTATTCAGCAGGCCATTGACAACCTGCAAGTGGGTGGCACGATCCACGTTGCTGACGGTACTTACACTGAAAATATTAGTATCACCCAGAACCTTACATTACTCTCAGACAATGGCCGTGATGTGACGTTTATCAACGGTATCTCCGGCGAGGGCGCACTGGGTGCGATCACCATTTCCAACGCCACAAGTGGAGTCAATATCGGTGACGTAGGCCAGGGCTTTAGCATTCTGGGTATTGACAACGGTGCCCCGGGCATCGAAAACGCAGCTGTTTACCTGCAAGGTTCACACTCAGGTATGAACATCATAGGTAACGATATTATTGCCAACGGTGAAGCTGGATTACTCACTGAATACGGTGCCTCGGTTGGCAATATTCTGGTGGACAATAACATCTTCTCCGGCCAGACATTCAATGGTGCCAATCCTGCAGGCGAAGGTTTTAGCCAACAATTCAGTTTGGATAATGTCCCGCGCCAACTCGTCAATTTCGGCGGTGGTTCGGGATCCAGCAATTACAACATTTTTTTCACCAACAATCAGATCACCGGAACAGCAGGTGGCTTGAATACTGATAGTGCCGAGCAAGGCAACACGCTGGTTACCCTCGACGCGCAAAATAGCGTCATTATCAACAACACCTTTGCAGGCACTACAACGCGATACGGTGCTGCTCTGCGTGTCCGCGGCAGTGGTGCAACCACCATCCAAGGTAACACCTTCGACAGCACCAACATGGGCGATAACACGTCCATGCTCGAAACCCAGATTGGCACCATCAACGGCTACACCTCCATCAACAACAAGATCACCGATTTTGACAACGACTTTAATGGTGGTGCTTACCTCGTCGGCGGAACTACAGTCGTAACCGCGATTGAAGGAATTATCGAAAACGCACCTGATGGTTCAACAATCAACATACTTGCCGGTCAATACGATGCTGACATTACGATCACGCACAATGACATCACTGTGTACGGCCCAAGTAGTGAATTTGCCAAACTGGATTCTTCAACACGCACACGTAATGGTGAAGCAGAAATTACCGGAGGATTCCGTGTTCAGGGTGACAATGTCACCATCGCAGGACTAACCATTCTCAACGGTGTCGGGCCTGCGGGTATTGGCGACATCACCGCTGTCCATCTGGCAGCCGGCACCACCGGTCACACAATTGCCAATAACGCTATCATCGGCACGGATGCTAGCGGTTCACGTGGTATCGTCGCGTCCAGTCCCGTTGGATCCTTCACCGTCGAAAACAACGACATCTCCGCCTGGACTAGTGGCATGTATATCAATGCCGGCAGCGATGGGGTGCAGATACTCAACAATATTATCCATGACAACTTTGTGGGTATGTCCGCAGACAACGCGACCAATCTCACTATCGCCAACAACTTTTTCGCAAACAACTCCTTTGAACACATCGGCCTGGGCGCTCCTGGCGCGGGCGTGGTTGCCAACGAAAACAGCTTTGATGCCAACGGCCCGTCCATCTCAAATTACGGTGGCGTGGAAATTGATGCCTCAAACAACTGGTGGGGAACCACTGATCTGGCGTTGATCGGAGCCAATCTCACAGCCAATGCTTCAAGCGATGTGGACTATTCGCCCATTCTCAACAATGGTACCGACTTATACACTTATCCTGAGTATTATTACTTGCCTGATTATTTCGGCTTCCAACCTGACACCAGCAATATCACCGTTCACACACAGGGCTCGCAAACCGATTCCTTTTCACTATTGGGTGAAGGTCTTTCAGCAGTGATCGGCACGAACGGCACATTCATTCTTAACGGCCAGTACACCGGCGCTATTGCACTCAATGGCAACATCACCATCGGTGGTGATTTTGATCTTGATGGCTCGCTGGCACTTGACGGCAGCATCACGTTGTCCCCCGGTAACTCCCCCGCCAGCATCAGCACCGGTGATCTGACCATGACCGCAGGCACCACGCTGGCCATCGAACTCTTCGGCACCACCCCCGGCACCGAATATGACCAGGTCAACGTCACCGGCGCCGTCGATATCACAGACGCCACACTCGATCTGACTCTGGGTTACTACCCCTCAACCTCCGGTGACAGCTTTACCGTCATTAATAACGATGATACCGATGCCATTACCGGCACGTTCGATGGCTTGGCCGAAGGCGCGAGCTTTGTCATCAGCTATGGCGGAGTCGATTTTGATGCCACCATCACCTATGTGGGGGGCGATGGTAATGATGTGGTGATCGCTACCGATGCCTACACATTACCGGATGTCTATGTCGATGATGATTGGGCCGGACTGGCGGTTGGCGATGACCCTGACGGCCTTGGACCATTGCAAGGTTTTGGATTTGACGCCTTTGCCAATATTCAGGATGCTATTGATGCAGTCGATACAGGCGGGATCGTACACATCGCAGCAGGTGATTACGATCAAGGAACGATCACCATCAATAAAGACAATGTAACCCTTCTGGGAACGCAAGCTGGCGTCGATGCACGTGGTCGTGATAATGTGGATGTTACCGACGAAACAGTCATCCACGGAAGTATCTATATTGATCATAACATCGAAGGTACCACCATCGACGGACTATTTATGCAGGACTTTACCGTGGCTTCCCTCGAATACTTCGGGGTTTTTGTCAGCGGTGGTGCTGTTGATACCACCGTACAAAATCTGTACTTCCAAGGCACCGATCCATCCGTCTCCCAGAACGGTATCGTTACCAGTATTGCAGGCACAACCAACAACGTCTTCACTCAAAATGTCTACGACAACACCTTCTATGGTGTCTACCTTAACCCCAACTCCGTGAACAACCAGATCACCGACAGCCTGATCACCAACACACGCATCGGCTATGTTATCGATACTGCGGAAAATACCACTGTCACCGGCAACACCTTCGACAGTTCCACAGGCCTCTATTTCTGGGATGGGGGCACAGCAAGTGTTGGCGACAACACCGGCGTGACAGTTGCAAACAACATCTTCCAAAACGGAACCGGCATCCGCGAATCGTATGTCACCGTCAACGACCCGGGCATCACAGTCGATCTATCCAACAATATTTTCGACGGTAAGCTTCCCGCTGCCATGTCACTGGATGAACTCTTCGATCTGGAAGACAATATTACCCATGCCATCGATGATGCAGCATACGATTCAGTGGGCATTGTCGTGGCAGACAATCTTTATGTCACCCAACTCAGCGGCTCGATCCAAAACGGTATTGACGCAGCATCAGCCGGTGATACGCTTCATATCCAGACTGGCACGTACACTGAAAATCTCACCATCGATAAAACCCTCCAACTCCTCGGGGCGGGTAGCGGTTTAACCATCCTCGAAGCGGGCAGCGATATCGGCATCAACGTCACCGCAGGTGGAACCAGTGCAGCAGATGCAGATCGTTTGCTTATCAGCGGTCTGACCATCAACAATGCAGCCTCGATGGGTATTGTCATTGATGGCACAGTTTCCTACATCACCATTGATGATGTCGATGTCAACGTCGATGGTGTCAAGCGAACCGACTACGGCCTTGAAGTTGCAGCAACGGCAAATGTCACCGACCTGCTTATCGACAACAGTTCCTTCTCAACCAACTACGAAGGTGCAGGCATGCACGTTCATGGCAGTGTCGATGGACTGACCATCACCGACTCCCATTTTGATGGCAACAACATTGGTTTCTACGCTTTCCAAGTCGATGGCTCTAATACCATTCTCAACAATGTCAATATCACGGACAGTACGTTCAACGACAACACCTACAAAGGCTTGTACATCGAGAAACTCGACAATGCCCTGCTGGATAACATCACCGTTAATAACTCTGGCACACTCAGTGGTACGACAGACGGTCTTGCAGGTTACGAAGTCTGGCCAACGGGGATAGACCTGAATCTCAAGTATTATGATTACGAAAATATTACCATTCAAAACGCCAGTATCACCGACTCAGGTACGGCCAATCCGGAGAATGGTGTGGGCTTGGCAATCAAGACCCGTGATGATGGAAGCTATGCCACGCATCCTGCAACACTCAATGGTTTGACCATCATTGACAATGTCATTACCGGTGCTCAAACCAGTGTCCGCTTTGGCGAGCCGGATAAAGACAATACCGGGATCAGTAATCTGAACTTTACTGGAAACGATCTGTCTGGATTCCTCAATCAATATGCCTTGGATAATCAAACCGACGATACAGTGCATCACAATGGCAACTACTTTGGAACCATCAGTAAAGCAGGATATGATGGCATCAATGGTATTATCCAAAGAACAAGAGGTGCAGTAAGCTACTCCAACTGGGCAAATGCAGATTTTACCGAGTTATATACCACTGCTAATACACTTTATACTTCACTTGCAAACAGCGGTTTCGCTGAGGGAGATTCAGGCACGACCGGCGGTATCTATGGCTACAATGCATTTAGTAATATTTATGATGCGACCATTAACGCTCATACCCAATTAGGTGTGATTTATGTTGACGGGGGCACTTACACAGAAAATGTCCATGTCCATGCATCTGTCACTTTAACAGGTGAATTCACCATTGATGGTACTTTGTTGTTTTCCAACACGGGCACACTTTCCCCCGGAAATTCCCCAGGCATTATCAATACGGGTGATCTGGAGATGGCGTCGGGAAGTACGCTTGAAATCGAAATTCAAGGTACAGCTGTCGGCACAGAATACGACCAGGTCAATATTTCCGGCACCGTCGATATTGATGGTGTGATACTTGACACATCACTAGGTTACTACCCCGCCACAACCGGTGACAGCTTTACCATCATCAACAATGATGATGTCGATGCCATTATCGGCACGTTCGACGGCTTGGCTGAAGGTGCGAGTTTTGTAATTAGTTATGGAGGTGTCGATTTTGATGCCACCATCAGTTATGTCGGCGGCGACGGCAACGATGTAGTGATCACCACAGACGCCTATGCCGTTACCGATGTTTACGTTGATGATGATTGGTCGGACATCACAATCAGCGATGATCCGGATGCGACCGGCCCCGCTACCGCCTTTGGCTATGATGCATTCGACAACATTACCGATGCCATGGCGGCCGTCTCCGATGGTGGGACCATTCATATCCTTGACGGCATCTACACCGAAAATGACATCACCATTAACAAGGCGGTCTCAGTCGTCGGTACGGGTTCAGACTTGGTGACCTTGGATGCGTTTGTCACTGTCAGTGGCAACACCAACGGCTTTTTAATCCAGGCAGATGATGTCTCTCTAACTGGTATGACAATCCTAAACGCAGTCGATTCGATTCAAATTGATGGACAAACTATCAGCAATTTGAATATCAATGATCTTGTCTTTGAAGAAAATACAAGCTTGGGTTACGGGTCTAGTGGTGTCACTATCAGCAATTCCACTGTCGCCAACATGACGCTGGCAAACAGTCATTTTATCAATATATATAATGGTATTAATCTTTACAACGCGTCAAGAATCGATGGGCTGACCGTAACGGATTCAACTTTCCATGTCGATAATGATGGTATTAAAGGACCTATCTCTGACCTGACATTGACTGGTTCAACGTTCTCTAATAACTCCGTTGGGCTCAGGGCAGAATTGTTTGGCAACATATTCATTGATGACAATACATTCACTTCAAATATAACCGGACTCTTCATCAGCAACGATGCTGATGCAGCCAATGGCCCAACAGATCAAATCCTGATTCAGAACAATACATTTACTGATCACAAACTATCTGCCATCCGTTTCGTCGAATCAGCTGACTTGGGTGTCCGAGTTCTTGATGTGCCATTAACCATTCAAAACAATACTTTCACACAAATTGCCAATTCAGTCGGTTACGATATTTTCCCAATAGATATACGCCTGATGGATGGTGTGACTCATCAAGCCGTCAATATTTTTGAAAACGATATCACTCTCACTGGTACAGTGACTTCAGCGCATCAAGTGGGCGCTATTTCAGTGCGTGGTAATCTCAGTGATGTCAATATCCAACGCAATACCATTGACGGCGGGAACATCGGGAGCTTTACAGGGGAGATCATTACCTCGGGTATCGTCCTGGCAATCAATAGTTTTGATGAATCATCAGGAAATAATCTTGGTTATATCGGCAATGGTGACAGTCTCTACATTGCCAACAACTTTATCAATAACTTTGATTCTGCTTTTACCGTTATCAATGCAATTAATACAGGGACAAACTATGCAGGTGTCCCCACTGGGGCAGAAGTCATTTTGTTTGACAATGATTTATCTGCCAATACCGCAGTCATTACATCTCTGACTGGTGAAGTAATTGATGCGTCTGGCAATTGGTGGGGCATGACCGATATTGCGGCGGTCGTTGGTATGATCGCAGGTGATGTTGATTCTAGCCCCATTCTAAATTCCGGCACCGATACCTCTACAGACGCAGGTTTTCAAGGTGATTTTAGTGCGTTGACTGTTCATCAATCAGGTAATCAAACTTCTGCAATCATTGGTGAAGGTTTGGCCGCTATTGCTACAGGTGCAACGTTAACTGTTTCCCCGGGCACCTACACCGAGGACGTCATTGTGGGAAACGGTGTCACTCTCAAGGGTTCCTTCAATCTCGACGGCACGTTGACACTCACCGACGGCGCAACTCTCGCCCCTGGCACAAGCCCCGGTATCATGAACACCGGCAATATCGTCATGGGTAGTGGTACTACACTCGATATCGAAATCGACGGCACCACCGTCGGCACCGAGCATGACCAACTCAACGTCACCGGTACCGTCAATATCACCGACAGCACACTTAACGTCATTCTCGGCTACACGCCGACCGTGGGTGACAGTTACATCATCATTAACAATGATCTTACTGATACCATTACCGGTACGTTCGACGGACTGGCTGAAGGTGCTGTTTTTGCCGTGGGTAGTTCACTATTGAGAATTACATATGTCGGCGGTACTGACAACAATGATGTCGTCCTCACTGTCGTGTCGATTGCCGATATCTATGTTGATGATGATTGGGTCGGTTTGTCATTTGGCGATGATCCCGACGGTGCAGGTCCGGCTACCGCATTTGGTTTTGACGCCTTTGCCACGATTCAGGAAGGTGTCGATGCAGTCGCGACAGATGGTACCGTTCACGTCTATGCTGGTACATATGCTGGTGATATTAACATTGATCAAAACCTCACTTTACAGGGTGAATCCGGTGATTCGGCTGATGTGGTGATTGATGCTGCCACAGCGACAAATGGATTTGATATTACCAGTGGGGTGACCGACCTGACACTCTCACATTTTTCAGTGTTCGATGCTTCAGGTATCGGTATCAACGCAGCAGGTACTGCAGCAACCTACACCTTCGAGGACTTGGTGGTGCGTCGTAGCGGCGGGACCGGAGTCATGCTCGACAACCCCGGTGGTGAAATCCAACTTACGGATGTCGAAAGCTCTGATAACTTCAACACAGGTCTGTTTGTCAACGCAGCGAACAACTTCACCGACACTAGAGGTAATTTCCACTTTAATGACAACGGAGGCATCATCCTCCAGGACATCCTCAACGATGTCACCATGACACGTACCTTGATTAATAACAATGACAATAATAATGACGGATTGGGTAACGGCTTAACTGCACAGAAAAGCGTTGAATCTGTTGCTGTGGGTGGCAATATGCTTCTCTACGGTGTCCGCATGTCTGATACCGATGGTGCCAACACCGTGAAATATCAGGAATATGGTTTATATGTCGAAGATGGTGTTGGTGGTAACGTACTGCTCCAGGAACATGATGATGGTACGGATATCATCTATTCAGGTGCAGTGGGGAATGATGTGTCGGGTGTACATCTTCGGTATGTGGAAGGCAATATTGATATTCATGCAGGTTTCTACACACTCAATGCTGATTCAGGCATATTTATCCAGAATGGTAACGGCTTTGTAACCATTGACGGTATTAATGCCAATGGCAATGAGCAGGGTGCCTACATTCGTAACACCGATGGATTGATTACCAATAGTACTTTTAATAATAATAATTATGGCATCCGTTTACGTGCCAATACTGAAGTATCCATTGTGGATAATGATATCACTTCAAATGTTACAGGTATTCGAGCTCTTAACAGTAGGGCATTGATTGAAAGTAATGACCTTTCTGACAATGCTAGTGTGGGTTTGGAAATTGATGGTGATGCCACTGTCGATGCTGGTGACTCTTTGGATAATAATGTCACCGGCCTGGGGACTGGCTCAATGCCCAATGGTTCATCAGCAGGGCTTAATGACTTCCTGGGTTACGACGGCACAACGAGCTTTGCAATTAACAACCTCAATGAAGATGCTGATGACAACATAGATGTTCTGGCTGAAATGAACGCTTTTGGTTTCGTGGGGTATGACTTTATTGAAAATGTCATCAATCACGATGTCGACGATTCGGACTTGACTGAAGTCTTTTTCGGTTATGCGATCCCAGCTGCGACAGTCAATGATGTGTATGTCGATGATGACTGGGATTCGGTTGCTTTGTTTGCTGATCCTGATGGTGCAGGGCCGGCAACCGCGATGGGGATCGATGCGTTCTATGACATTCAGGATGGTGTTGATGCCGTAGCCGATGCAGGTACGGTACATGTTTATGATGGCATCTACTTGGAGAATGTCCGAATTGAACACGATCTGACTGTGACGGGTGTCTCGCAGGATCCAGACATGGTTATTGTCAATGGCCAGGATTTGGGACAGGTCTTTGAAATTGAAGATGTTGATGATGTCACCATTGAGTATCTCACCGCAAGAAATGGTGATGATGATGTAATTGATATCGAGGACGCCGGGAAAGTACTCATCAATCAAGTCAAAGTCTTTTTTGCAGACGAAGATGGTATTGATGCTCACTTTACAGATGAATTAATCGTGCGGGATTCATTGATTCAATATATGGGTGATGACGGTATCAGTCTTTTTAATGTGGGATATGTGACCATCGAAAATACCGTAATCGAAGATGGTAACGGTACTGGGATCGTGTTTAAATCAGGTGCGCTACTTGATATTGATGGACTGACTATTAAAAATTTTGCTGATCATGGTATTCAAACTGAAGGTGTTCAAACCGCGGATGTTTTTGATGCAAATATCAGCAAAATGGGTAATTCAGGATTGGAGCTCTGGTATGGCGAATCTGTGATACTTCAACAAGTCATCATAGACGATGTGTATGACTGGGGCGTGGATATTTATGACCAGCTTTCTGCAACATTGATTGATGTCACAGTTACCAAAGCCGGGAATGATGGGATATGGATCGATTTTGTCGATGAAGTCACATTGACCCGTGTGACCTCTCAATTTAACGATGTCGATGGCATTTATCTCACAGGTATTGGCGATATAGCATTGCTTGATGTAAATAGTTCATATAACAAAGCTATTGGCTTGAATATCGAATTGGCTGAATCTCTGGCCGATACCAATGGTATCTACACTGAAAATGAAGATTCCGGAATTTCAGTTGTCTATGTCATGGGGGAATCGACTTTCACTCGAACCACTGCGACGAACAACAATGCAGATTTTGGTGATTATGGTGTGGGCTTGGAAATTTACGGGTTCCCATTCTTTGATGATCTTGATTTCTACTACGGGGGCTTCTTTGATTTCGTCGGCGGATTATCACTGCCGTTTGATTTCTTCGACTTGTTGCCCGATGAGTTTCTTGATTTTGACTTCGGTTTGCTTCCCTTTGTAGCAGGTGGTTCGGTGACCATTGAAGGTGGAACCTTCTCCGATACCGACGGCAATGTCTATAACGGTAATATCTATAGCCAGACCGCAGGTATCGTCATTGAAGGCATCGCAGGAGATATCAATATAATTGCCCATGATAACGGCAGTGATATTCAAACTACTGACGTTTCGGGTAACGATGAAATTGGTGTGGTACTCTACGATATTGCAGCGAATACCACAATCGAAGATGCCACTATCACTGGTAACTATGGCGAGGGTTTAGATGTCGACAATGCATACGACCTTACGATTGCCAACACGACGGTTGAAGGTAATAACGGATTTGGGCTATGGGTTACAAATGTCGAGGATGTAATCTTTACTGACAACATAGTTCAATCCAATTTTCTTGCAGTTTTGCTCACAGGTGCCGAGTCAGTGATTGTGAACGACGGTTTGTATGCGGAAAACGACTATACAGGAATAGCGTTGAATGCTGTCAAAACCAATCTAACAATGACAGGCACTATCATCCGCGATAACGGCACCTACGGACTGTGGCTAACAGACGATGAAAATGTCAATATTTCACAGGTGACTTCCTCAGGCAATGATATTGGTGTCTATGTGAAGGACTATCTACCCCAGTTCGAACTGACAAATAGTTTTATCACAGGTAATCGTGTCGGCGTACAAGTTGGCGAACTACTTATCAACTACAGTCTCACAGTCTTTGATAATGACCTGTCAGGTAATACTGAGCTTGCCATCCAGAATTTTGACACAAGTTCAGTGGGAACCATCGAGACTGTTGATGCGTCTGGTAATTGGTTCGGTACAACTGATGAATCAACCATTGATGTGATGGTGGATGGCGCAGTGGACTTTACACCCTACCTGGCTACCGGTACAGACACCAGTATTGCAGCAGGTTTCCAAGGTGATTTTTCAACACTCTATGTCACAGCACTTGGTGAACAGACAACGACCGACGGCCGGATTACTCAAGCGGTCAACTTGAACAGTTCCACAACGGGAACCATCATTATCAATGACGGTACCTACACCGAAGATGTGACCATTGGTGATAGTATGACCCTGACCGGAACAGGGATCATCGACGGTACGTTGAGCCTTTTGGATAATGCCAAGCTTGTACCCGGTAGCAGCCCCGGCACATTGGAAGTTGACCAACTCATCGCAAGCGACAGCAATCAGACCCTTTTCGTCGAGATTAATGGAACCACGCCTGGGACCGAACATGACCAATTGGTTGTCAATGGTCCTGTAACACTCAACGGTATGACACTAGATGTGACCCTTGGGTACGTACCTTCCGGTGGTGAGACCATCACACTCATCAATAATCTGGATGCCGACCCGGTTAACGGAACCTTCGACGGTTTGGCACAAGACGCTACGGTCACGATTAGTGGATACGATGCAACCATCTCCTATACAGGTGGTGATGGTAACGATGTCGAGTTGGTCTTTGTCAATCCCAATACCGCGCCGACTGCAGGTGATGTTAACGGCGTGGCTGTCGAAGACGGTGGTCCCGTGGTCATCGCCTACAATGCAGATGATGTTGATCCCGATGACAGTACTTCAACGTTAAGCTACAACTTCATCACGCTCCCCGGTGAAGGTTCCGTTAGTGACAATGGTGATGGAACATTCACTTTTGACCCTGGTACCGATTTCCAGGACTTGGGTGTTGGTGAAACCCGACAGGTCAGCTTTACCTATCAGGCAACCGATTCACACAGTGATTCAAGTACGATTGCTATCATCACTATTACCGTACAAGGTACCAATGATGGGATTAACGCTGCACCCAATTTGGTTTCAACCCAATACCAAACGGCAATCGATATTGATGTGCTCAGTAATGACGTTGATATAGATGGCGATACCTTGCATGTCAGTGGTATTGAAACCGCGACATGGGTACCCAGTCCTTCGGGGACAAGTGCTTTGGGCGTTACGGTAACCATCAATGGCGATAATACCTTGCACTATGACCCAACAGGTTTATTCGACACGTTGGCGCCAGGTGAAACAGTCCGTGATTCTTTCCAATACTTTGCAGCTGACCCCTATGGCAAGTGGGATCGTCACTGGGTCTTTGTAGACGTGACGCGACCTGTTGTCTCCACAACCACTACAACATCGTCTTCGACTTCATCATCGACATTATCCAGTAGTTCAGCACCGAATTATGCAAGTAATACTTCCGGAGCCACCTTTGGGACAACAGTCAATCAGGCAGCATTGGCATTTGTCAGTCAACAGGCAAAACTGCATGTCATGCCCAAATTATCAGCTGGCAGTCACTGGTTAAACAGCCTTCTTGGTGATGATAACGATGATAAAACACAAGTTAATTTGTTAAACGTCGAAACAGAATAAGCTACGGTTTCGATCAATCACTGGGTTTGATTGGATCAAAATAATTTGATGCCCAGCTCATGCATATTGACTAATGCCCGGAGTTTCAAACTCTGGGCATTGTCACATAGTTGTTCATTTCATGCTGTCACCATAGTTGCCAAGAGACACGGTTAGACCGCAGTGACTGATGACAAGCAACTTATTTCTTGGCTTTTTTGCACGCTGCACACTTGCCATGAATCAGAATTTCATGGTCGTCCATTTCAAAACCATCGGGAATCATTTTGCTCATGTGACCACTACAGCCATGCATGTCGTAGACCTTGTTGCAGCTGTGACATAAAAAATGATGATGATGCCCGCGGCCTGTAGGTTCATATCGCACATCGTTGGCCGCAATGGGAACAGCCTGAATCTCGCCGGACTCCAGAAGCATGTTGATTGTTCGGTAGACGGTTGCAATTCCTAGACGTGGCACATTCTGACAAGCAATTAACTGGATCTCAGTAGGGCGTAATGGACCCTGAGCGTTTTGGATCGCTTCAGTGATCGCTTTTCGCTGCTTGGTCTGATGAGCACTCATTGGAATTCCTCTGGCTTGTAAACAGATTACACGAAGCTGTATAACTAGTTTATCATCATCTGCCAAAAGATCCGAAACCGCAAACCGATCATCACATTGGTTTTGCTGAGCGAATCGGGCAACTTGCTGCATTGCTCAAAGGGCAACTTGAACGTACCCGATCGCGTAATGTCATATACAACTGATAAGTTGGATCGGATTCGTGATTCGGTTTCTGTTTCTGTTTTAGTGTTGCGACACGATTATCTGCTTCGAGTTGCTTTTGCTTGCGGATTTGGCTTGCACGTTGCTCGTAACCTGTGTGATCCAATGCTGCGCGTTTGGCAAGTGCTGGTAACCACTGATGGGCATATTGAACGTGCATTGTTTCATCAATGATGTCATAGAGCATCATCTCCGCCGATGCCAGATCACCCCCATCACGAAAGTCCGCATAGGCTTCACGTTTGACTTTGAAGTGTCCGGTTTCGGCGATCATGCCAATGAAAAAAAGTGACTCATACAGATCGGTTGGCAGTATTGGTTTGACTGTCTTGCCGTCACAATTCGTTTCACGATTGCCAAGCAGATCACGCGAATGTGTAAAGCCGACTTCGTTAATCGTAATCCCCAACTCCTTCATTCGTGTATAGCCTGAGTCGCCATGCCGCGATTCATCCCAGAGATGCCGACTTTCGTCAAAATGAAACGCCCATGGCATGTCAGGTGAATCGTATATCCAATGTAACTGACTCATGGCAAGCCCCAACTCTCGCATATATCCAATGGGCCAGAAGAGTTGCCGAGCTTCGATCTGATTAGCAAAGTCAACCGCAATCCAATCAAGCACGTCGTGCTCGCTACGTGTCTGCCATGTGGGATCAATGCGAGCAGCTAATGGGCGAAAGGTCGTATTGACTCCCAGAGGTGCTGCGGTCTTTTGCTTATCGAATATGGTTGGCTGTTTTAAGTATTCAACTTTTTCAAAATGTTCTGAGATACGTTTAAGATAGCCGCTGTCAGTTGTATGTGCGACACGTTGACGATACTCACTACGCCAGCGACGTTGCAGGTCCTTGGTTGCAACGATCTGGCGGATGATCTGATGCGTGGGGGCATCATGGATTGCGGAAACTTGTTCAATGAAATCCAGATACCGATTGACCAGCACGGTATTAACGATCTGGTATATGCCATCAATAGCATCTTCAAAATCTGCGGCACATAACACCGTGTTAACCAGGCTTTCCAATTCAGCTGACACGGGTTGATCCGCAGTGACTCCAGGGAACTGGCTGATGCGATTGCGGAGGCTTTCGACAATACAGGCCTGATCCCAGACATGCGAGCAGACTGCGACCTTGTCGTCCCATGCATAAAACTGATTACCCCATCCGCATAGCATTCGGTGAATACTGTGTTCCAGATAGCAAAGTTCACAGAGTTTTTGAACACTGTGTGGGATTTTGCCACTGTGTCTGTCGATTTGGATTTTCTGCTTTGAGGAATTGATTGTGGTCATCTGTGATGTCTCCATGAGGTGTCGTACAGGTCAATTAAAATGCAGGCGTTTGAGCGACCAGTTCACGACTGAGCTGCTTGCGGACTTGTAAGTAATGTTCCAAATGTGCTGTGGAAATGTCATGAGTGATCTGCCCACCCACATTAAGGACAAACTGCGGAGCTCTAACGCCGACTTTTAGACAGCGATGCACTTCGTCAGTGATCCTTTCCAACGGGCCGGCTGCGAGGATATGACTGTTCATGTTGCCAATGAGAATTTTGTTTGGATAGTTGTTAACCAGATATTCCAGATCAACCATGTATTCAAAATTCAAACCATCAGCACCCGCCGTAAAAATGTCATCAAGAAAGGCATTAATGTTGCCATCGGATGTGAAGATGATTGGTATTCCTGCTGCTTTAAGTGGAGCGAAGATTGACGGATAGTGTGTAAAGATATGTTTGCGATACCAGTCCGGCGCAAAGATTGGGCCTCCGGTCATGGCCAGGTCGTCATGTAGAATAAAACCCTCCACGCCGGGAACTTGCGACCATGCGTTGGTGATGCGAATGGAGATATCCACAAAGCGTTCCATCAGCGCATCAAAGCGATCTGCCTCCATGCCCACTTCGCAAAGCATCTCAAAGCCAAAGATCGCAAGTGGCCAGTGAAACGCAGTCGTATAATGGTGAGGGATGGGTAGACAGCTCTCTGCACATGAATCGAGCATGCGTTGGTAACTCTTCGTGAATTCAACACGATATTCCTCAACGGTCTTGGGGAAGTAGGGGGCAGGATCGAATGCCAACGCCTCATCAACCGACTGTGGTTTTGGGATATGTGTGAAGTGCCTGCCATCTTCCTGATGAGCTGCTCCAAAGATACCCCATTGCACTTGTTCCTGTCCTTGGCTGTTGCGTTTGACGGTCTGCCCATCTGCCCAGTCAAAAATTTCACGTCCAACATTGGGCAATCCGCCACCCCATAGTAAATCCACTTCAAAGACCTCAGCCAACTTCACAAAAGCTTCATTGAGCCGCTGAGGCTGAGCAATGGGATTGATGTATGTGAAATGTTCAATTGCTTCGCAGGAGATTGCTGACAGATGTTCCATCACAGGCAAGCGTCTACTGTTATTTTGTCCACGTAGAAGGTGTTGGCCTTTACTTTTACTCACGCTTAGCTCCATGTTTTGAATGGTTTTAATCCGGTAGCAAAATCCTAGGTCAGAAATGGACTTGCGGGTATGTTTGATAACGGCAACAATATATCTGTTTATGTTGTTGATATGACTGAATCAACCTGTAGAATTGTCGGCAGATCATGCCATACAGAACCAATCACATAACAGATCCATTGTCTATACAGATTCTGGATAGCAGAAGCCTGCTCATAGACCGGGGGTGGGATGCAGAAGATGTGTGCAGCAGTTTTTGGCGATTGTATGTCAATAAACGTGATGGCGCCAGCTTGGTTTTAAGGGATGGTTCAGCCTTTCGTCTGGCCGCCAATCGTGTGTATCTTGTTCCAGCTTGGGTGCATTTTTCATGTCAGAACACAACGGGCTTGGAACATTTTTTTGTCCATTTTGATCTTGATGGTTTACCGGGAATTTTTATTCGCAAGCTCTTTTCGACACCCATTGAGCTTGATTCGTCAGCGATGCTGTTGAGCGTATGCCGATCAGCGATGAGCATGGTCCATCAGATAAAGATAGATTCAATAGTGGTTGGCAGCCGAATTCACGCGCTACTGCAACTTGCAGTGAGTCTGGCATGGGAAGGATTAGCACCCCAACAGCAAGCGTCCTGTCACGAGTTCATACATAAGACGCATCAATTTGCAGGTGTACTTGCTTATATTGATAAACACCTTGGACAACCCATTCATAATGATGATCTTGCTCGAGAATGTCATTTGAGCAGGGATCATTTTGTGCGAAGTTTTGGTAAGCAATTGGGGCAGTCACCAGCTCAATTTATTCGCGAACGACGGATTGCCCGTGCAGCACAAATGCTTCGCTTTGATTCATCGAACATTGAAACAATCGCCGAACAATGCGGCTTTGCGGATCGCTTTCACTTTTCACGGGTATTTACACACATCATGGGCAGTCCGCCAGCAGCGTACCGACAAGGTAATCGCGTCTAGTGTTAGAGTTGAGCAGTGTACTTGCGTCGGTAATCACGCGGTGTGCAATTTTTGAGCCTTGCAAAGACACGGTTAAAATTCGAGAGCGTGCCAAAGCCGTTGTTGTAGCAGATGTCGGTAATGGACTGATCGCTTTCAATGAGTTGACGACAGATATGACCAATTCGCAATTGGTGCATATAGCCGACAAAACTCTGTCCGGTCATCTGTCTGAAATACCGGGCAAACGCAGTCGGATTCATCGAGACGACTTTTGCAGCATCAGACAGGCCAATGGATTGATCGTAGTTTTGATGAATAAAGGCATGTAACTTATCCATGCGCCTTCTATCCTGTGGTTTGATAACGCCAGCAAAGGTTGGAGATGCCAGTGTGGTGACTTTACGACAGCAAGAAAGACGATCAAGAATCATCAGGAATGTGGTTAAACGTTCCAAAGACGACATGTCCTGCATCGCCTGTAATTGTTTGCCGACATCGTTTGCGGTAGGTCCGGTGAACTTCAAACCTCGATCTACTTTGCCAAGCAAACGCATCACGCGTCGCATTTCAGGTATCAATCCAAATGTAGTATTAATCAATTCTGGTGGGAATTGAATCACGACTGACTCGACAGTTTTTTTTAACGGTATTGAATGCCATGTATGTGGTAACTCGGACCCTAATAGTACAAGATCGCCTTTCTCAAAAGCCTCCACGTGATCTCCCACATACCGATGGCCCTCTCCTGAAGCGATCAAGGTCAACTCCAACTCGCGATGAATATGCCAGTTGAACCCAAAATGCTTTTGGCGGAATCTGCGGTACAAAAAGCTGTGGTTGTCATCCAATGACAGGGGTTCGACAGATGGGAGCATGATCAGACCTCATTGGGTAGTGTGTTGATTCAATCATTGCATAAAAATTGAAAAATTCAATCCATGCGCAACAAATGTATCAATATTAGCGCCGATATCCGTAGCGATGATGTGATGTAGTGCATATCTTTTGTGGACACCTCATTTTCAAGGAGACCCGCTATGAACAGTCAGAATGCAACTCAATCGTCGGAACTGGATACGTCCTTTGCGTTATCAGATGCGCATATCCAGCAATTTCAGGAAGATGGTTTTATCAAACTCAAGGAATTCTATTCTCAGCAGACGTTAAACCATTACGCGCCGATACTCACGGACCTGACACTCGCGAAAAATCCAAACAAGGACTTGCCACTGGATGCACGCAACACCTATGGCAAGGCATTTATCCAGGTGGGGAATCTCTGGGAGATGGATGAACAAGCTAAAACATTTGCATTCTCAAAACGCGCTGCGGAAGTTGCGGCCAAATTGCTAGGCGTTCAAGGTGTCCGTATGTGGCACGATCAAGCACTCTACAAAGAACCGGCAGGTGGGTTCACCCCATGGCATGCCGATGAACAGTATTGGCCGTTTTCCTCTGCCAAGTGTCTGACAGTCTGGATTCCATTGCAGGAGACTCCCATTGAAATGGGACCGCTTTGCTTTGCTGCAGGATCGCATCTCAAACGCATTGGCCGTGAATTACAGATCAGTGATGAATCTGAAAAAGTCATTGCTTCGGCTGTAAAAAATGAAGGATTGCGTGAAGTCTATGAACCATACGACCTCGGCGAAGTCTCCTTTCATTATGGTTGGACGTTGCATCGTGCAGGGCCCAATACCACGCAAAATCCACGAAAAGTCTTCACAGTCATTTACATGGACATGGACATGACACTGGCACCTAAAACACCGTCACATCGCAGCGATTGGACAAGTTGGACGCCAAGTACACATGTCGGGCATGTCATGGATGATCCCAAAAATCCAATCCTGTATCAGCAATAGAAAGTCAAACAATGACCCCACGCACGGTTGTCAAAATGGTTTTGGATGGGAAGCAGCCACCTTATGTTCCGTGGTCTTTTCGATTTACTCATGAACCGTTGGAGATGTTGCAGCAACACTACGGCAATGTTGATCTGGAAGATGAACTAGGTAACCATATCCTGGAACTGGGTAGTCCAATTGGCTTCTTTGAGGATGCGGGAAATCAACGTGTCCGAGACGGATTCGGGGTGATCTGGGATCGAACCCATGATAAAGACATTGGCAACGTCGAAGGTTTTGTTTTACCCGAACCATCCCTGAAAAATTACCAATTTCCCGATCCACATGACAAGCGCTTCTTTGCGGATATTGAAGCACGGATCACGCGTTATCCTGATCGCTTTAGACTATTCACATTGGGTTTTTCACTGTTTGAGCGTGCTTGGACACTGCGTGGGATGGAGAACCTGATGCTCGACATGATCGAGAATCCGCAGTTCGTCCATGATCTGCTTGATGCCATTACGGATTACAACATTGCCCATGTACAACAAGCATTGACCTATGACATTGATGCGATTTACTTTGGTGATGACTGGGGACAGCAGCATGGTTTGATCATGGGGCCTGCCATGTGGAAGGAATTTATATACCCACGGCTCAAACGCATGTATGCCGTGACAAAGGATGCTGGCAAATACCAATTCATTCATTGTTGTGGCGATGTGGATGAACTCTTTGATGATCTGATCGACATCGGTTTGAATTGCTTTAATCCATTTCAGCCTGAGGTGATGGATATCCATGCGTTGCATGCACAATACCTTGGCAAACTGTCTTTCTGGGGCGGTCTTTCTATGCAGAAAACCCTGCCGTTTGGGACGGTTGAAGAAGTCCGAAATGAAAGTGTTTCGCTATTGGAGATGGGGCGAAAGGGTGGTTACATCTTTTCGCCATCTCATGCAGTTGAAGGCGATACGCCACTGGAAAACATACTTGCATTCATTGAATTAGCTAAGCAGCAGCAAGGTATTGCACAGGTGATGGCATGACTGGATATCAACGATACTGTGCCATGCTTAAAGGTGATCCTGTTGATCACTTGCCACGCGTACCCATCCTGATGCAATATGCTGCTGAGTACATTGGCTGTGACTATGCTGCATTTGCTTCAGATCACAATGTGCTGGTGGATGCCAATCTTGCAATTGCTCAAGATTTTGGAATGGATCAAGTGAGTACGATTTCTGATCCTTATCGCGAGACACAGGGCTTTGGTTCGGAGATTGAATATCTGACTGATGCACCACCGCGAAGTTCGCATCCACTTGCGGACAATCCTGATCTGTCTTTATTACCTAATCCTGACCCCTTGTCATCGGTGCGTATGTGGGATCGCGTTGAGGCAGTGCGCAAGTACAAGCAAATATGCGATGATCAATATTCGATATTAGGTTGGGTGGAAGGTCCAGCTGCCGAAGCTGCGGATTTGCGTGATGTGTCCACCTTCATGATGGACCTGATGGATGATGAGGTTTACGCTGGCAAATTGATGGATCGATGTGTACAGGTTGCCATTGAATTTGCTAAAGCACAGGTTGACAGCGGTGCCGACACCATTGGTGTTGGGGATGCGGTGGCCAGTCAGGTGTCCGCTGATATCTATGAAAGACTTATATTACCCCGTGAAAAACAGTTGATTTCAGCCATCCAGTCCATGGGCGCGTTTGTGCGAATACATATATGTGGCAATATCACACACTTGTTACCCGGCATTGCAACATTGCATGTGGATATCCTCGACGTGGATCATTTGGCAGATATCAAACAGGTTCGTCAGATCGTCGGGCAAAAGGTTTGTCTTGCAGGTAACATCGATCCGGTCAATGGCGTTCTGCATGGCAGCCCCGAAAGTATCCAGCAATACATTAAGCAAACATACGATGCGGTGGGCAATCCGTACTTCGTCAACGCGGGGTGTGAAATCCCCTCCGGGACGCCTGTTGAAAATCTCAAAGCCTTGTGCAAGCCGGTTACATATCACGCATCATGATTAGCGGACGCTACTGGGTGTTTGGCCGGTGATCTGTTTGAACTGTCGGCTGAAAAAATACACATCGTTATATCCCATCACCTGGGCGATGCGTGTGATGGACCAATCAGTTTCTATAAGCAAGTGTCGTGCGCGATGGATACGCGATTCCATGAGATGGCGTTGTGGTGATATTCCCATAATATGCTTGAAAACACGGGAAAAATGAGCAGGACTGTATCCAGCATCCGTTGCCAGTGACTCGATGCTGTCGATGTCCTGCGGCGATGCGGTCATGTCTGCAGCCAGTTGTGTGATGATGCTTCGATGCATGTGGTCGGTCGGACTTAAATGAAGTTTGGGGACATGGGCCTGATAGCACACTTCCATGAGTAGGCCCCGCATAAGCAATTGGGCGGATGCGAGTGCTTGTTTTGAGGTTTTGTTACGTGCTTGTTGTCCGACAGTATTGAGTCTTGCAATGGTTCGCATGGTGCCGGTGATTGCGGGGATGTCGGGCATGTGAATGACTTGCGGTGGCAGGTCTTTGTCACGCGGTCGTTTGCCAGTGGATGGGTTGATCAAATCAAAGTGTTGGGCGCTGACTCCCAGGCGGTTGGTGTTGTCCTGTTGGGAGAGATACAACCCGCCTGGGCGCATCCAGATACACATACCAGGATGTAGTTCAATGTTGCCATCATGCAACTGCATGGTCCCGCTTCCTGCCCAGACCATCCACAGATCATAGTCATCGAGCTTTTGTGAAAATAACAGTGGTAACTCCCATCCCAATTCACAGCGGACATAGTTGCTGCGGTTTAGTGTCAGGTCATATGATTCGAAATTCATAGGAAGCCTTGGTCAAATAAGTACAAAACAAAGTCATTTGAATCTATGGAAAACTAGCTATTAAGCACAATAATGATTTAAACCTCATGAATCAATGCAAAAGGTATTCAAATGACAGACATTCAATATGACAGTAACAAGGCTCAGTCTTACGATCCGTCACTTTATGCTCCGGTGGACACATGCGACCCGCTCAGATCATGGGAGCAACTTGATGATCAGGCGTATTCCGCTGATGGCTATGCCGCTTTGGAACCCGCACTGACATCTGCTCAGGTTGCCGATGCGCGAGCAGGTTTGACGGATTTGATCCATGGGCGGGTGCCTGATTTTCATGATGTTCAATTTGAAGGCCATAACGCTGAGCAGATTCAAGCGATGACTGTACAAGAACGAGAACTTAATGTCCGTCGGTTGTTTAGTTTTTGCAAGTATGAAAATAGACTCAACAGTATCATGCGTGATCCAAAGTTGATTGCCTTTGTTACGCGTCTGCTTGGTGGTCGTGAGCCGGTTTGTTTTCAGGAGATGGCATTGCTTAAGCCTCCCCATGGCCGTGAAAAGCCGTGGCATCAGGATCATGCCTATTTCAATCTGCAAATGGGGGAGCCGGTTGTGGGGGTGTGGATCGCGTTGGATGATGCGACCGTTGAAAATGGCTGCATGCATGTATTGCCTGGGTCACACAAGGAAGGTGCGGTTGTCCATTTTAAACGCCGTGATTGGCAGATATGTGATACGGATATTCTGGGGCAGTCCATTACGGCGGTCCCCTTGAAAGCCGGAGGTTTAATGTTTTTTGATGGCCTGTTACAGCATGGCACACCTCATAACCCGACAACACAACGGCGACGAGCATTACAGTTTCATTACTGTGCCAAGGACGCCAAGTGGACTGATGAGGATGCTCGTCTTGCTGTTTTTGGTTCCGAGGGTAAAGACGTTACCTGTTGAATGTTGGAGGCCTTCTGAAAATCAGAATGCATTTTCACCGCCAAGACGCCAAGGACGCCAAGATTCACAAGGCAGAGATTTTCCTTTGTTTTTAAAGGTTTTTTTCGGGGTTTGAACTCTGCGTCCTTGGCGTCTTGGCGGTAAAAACGAATTGAGTTTTCAAAGGTCCCGTTGATTTAAAATGTTGTAACTTTCCCGCCTGTGAAAGTGAAGTGAATTGATGCGTTGGACACGAGAACAGTACATTGATCTGATGACCGAGGGCTCGTTTGAGCGCCCGATGTTCACTGAACTCTTTGGCCCATTAATTGGATTAGAGGACGAATGGAAAGCACAAGGTGCGACCGATGCTGAGTTGTCGTTGGCTGCATTTGATTGGGATTATGTTCCCATCGTATCCTGCGGTGCGATGTGTGGGCCACGTCAAAAACCATCGGTGATATTGGATGAAACCCCAACACATCGCATGGAGCGCGACTATCTTGGGCGGACGATGTTACTGGATAAACGGACGGCGACCATTGCCTTGCCACAGGATTTCCCAGTCAAGACGATGGACGATTGGCTGAAGCTCAAGCCATTATTTGAAGATGGCGATGATCGCATTAATTGGGATCAACTCAAACAAGCAAAAGTGTTGCAGCAACAAGGTGCCTTGGTGTTAGCAGGTATCCCAGGTGCATTTGATATGGCACGTGAACTCATGGGTGAGGAGATGGCGTGTCTTGCGTATTACGATCAGCCTGAATTGATGCAGGACATCATTGATACGTTGCATCACACGTCCAAACATGTGCTTGAAGCAGTCAGCAAACATATCGTCATTGATCAGCTCAGTGTCCACGAAGACCTGGCAGGGCGCAGTGGCCCACTGGTCGGCCCGACACAGGTACTGTCGTACTTTAAGCCTTATTTTCAGGATATCTGGCAGATGCTATCGTCACGTGGCAGAAAAATATTTGCGATGGACACCGATGGTAATGTTAATCCGATCATTGATGAATTACTGGATTGCGGTTTGACGGAAATCTTCCCCATGGAACCCGCTGCAGGAATGGATGTGGTGAACCTTTGGCAGCAGTACGGTTCACGATTGGCATGGCGTGGTGGGATTGATAAGCTTGCACTGCGTCAGGACAAACATGCTATCCGCAAGGAACTGGAATATAAACTCCAACCCGCAATGCGTGACGCAGGGCATCATGTCTTTGCATTGGATCATCGTATTCCCGATGGCGTGTCGATTGAGAATTACCGTTACTACGTGGACCTTGGGCGAGAGATGTTGGGAATCCCACCACGTCAGAAAACGACCGAAGCCTTTCATCGCATGGCATTTTAATCATGTGACGACTTATTCCAGAATTGCTCACGTAACTGTCTTGGTGAAAGGCCATATGTTTGCTTGACCAAACGTGAAAAGTGAAACGGCGTTGCAAAGCCAACACGATGCGCAATCTGTGTGATGGATAATCCTGTGTGTCGAAGCAGGTCGATCCCGCGTTGTGTGCGGTATTGCCAAAGGTATCGACTGGGGCTGGTTTGAAGATGCAGTTTGAAGAGTCGCATTAAATGATTCGCGCTGACGTTTGCTGCCTCTGCAATGTCATCAAGCATGATCGGGTTGGCATAATGTTGAGCGATATAAACTCGTGCCAACTCAACCGCAGATGGATTGGGGTGATCAGCAGTTGACGGATTGATCGCGCCGACCCATGCGTAAAACAGACTTTGTGCCAAGTGAATACTTAACTGCTCAGATGCAGGACATGCATTGGCCCTTGCCTGCAAACCCCACTCCATAAGCGATTGAATCTGTGGCGTCATCTGGATGGCAAAAGGCAAATACTGAGCCTCTGTCATGAACCGTTTCGAAATTGAATCGAAATGCATCGTACACCAGTTATGACAAGTCGCCTTGCGTTTGGCAAAGCGGTATGTCTCCTCGTGCCCTGGGAACATGAGGCACATCCAACCCTCTGGCAACTCATGCCGTTTGCCATCCACAGTGACGGTCACGCTGCCTGATTCAATGCCTACCAGTTGCAATCCATCCTGGATTCGTGGGCCAAAGATGGCTGATGCCTGATAGACAACCCGACCGAAGAAGACCTGATGTGGCGTATCTGGGAGAGTGATTTCAGATATGTTGTTGGCGTTTGTATCCATGTTCATGTTGTTTTGATGATGTATTCTAGTTGCCGTGTCATCAGCCGTATACCTCAATACGGTCTGGTTTTGTTTAAAAAAAATCAATCCGATTCTACACACAAGGACCCGCCCATGACCACGACTCAACAGATATTACCGCCACTGACTGAGGCCCAGGTTTGTGATTACCATGCCAACGGTTTTTTGGTGTTAGAAGATGCGTTTGCCAGGCAAGAGCTTACGACACTTCGCCAGGAGACGGTTGCGATTTGTCGTGGTCAACGTGGTGCATTACAGGGAGCGGTTGGCGACCATCACGATCAGTCAGACGATGAAGTGTTAAGGCAATACCTGTGTATTCATTTTCCTCACAAGGTCTCACCGGTCATGCTTGATGCACTGAAGCATCCTAATATTGCAAACGCGCTTTCGCAGGTGATCAGCCCGGATGTGAAGTGCATGCAATCGATGCTATTCATCAAGGCAGCGGGTAAGCCGGGACAGGCTTGGCATCAGGATGAGTATTACATCCCGACACGTGATCGTTCGCTGACAGGTGCTTGGATTGCCATGGATGATGCAACGGTGCAGAACGGTTGCTTGTGGGTGATACCCGGATCGCATAAGCATGGCATCCTTTGGCCTCAGCATTCACATGATGACCGACGGTTTGATTGTGCAGGTGAAGCAGGCGGGTATCCATACACCGATGAGGATGCGATCCCCGTCGAAGTCAAAGCAGGAAGTGTCGTGGTGTTCAACGGCTATTTGCTGCATCGGTCACTACCCAATACAGCTGCTGCCGGATATCGACGCGCACTGGTTAATCATTACATGTCCGCCCAATCGCTTTTGCCCTGGCATCCACCGCAGGAAGGTCAAAGCATTGCAACTCATGACTGCCGTGACATCGTGATTGTCGCTGGCAACGATCCCTATGCCTACAAAGGTCTCCAAGACATGGCACAACCGCATGTCCGTCCTGATGGCAAAGGCGGTTGCCGCGACTTCTCCAAAGACAAGCAGGGACTCAAAAACCAAAAAACCGAGTCCTGAATATTTACCAAAATAGGAAGCAACATGTCCACGACCACCACACTCACATCACAGCAGCGCGTCAATCGAGCGATGAATCATCAGGACCATGATCGTGTCCCACGCTTTGATAGCTATTGGCCTGAAACAATCAAGCGTTGGAACGATGAAGGTTTTTCAGGTGATACACAGCAAGCTCTACAGATGCTTGGCAGTGACATGTACAGCGTCGGTGGCAGTTGGCCTCGAGCGTTTCCCGGTCGACATGAACAGATCAGCGAAGACGAAAAAACATGCACCTATATCGACGACTGGGGCTCCGTCGTTCGCTATTGGAAAGAGCAGTCCGGCACGCCTGAACATATCTCTTTTGGCTGTGAAACGCGGGAAATATGGGAGGAAACCTATAAACCCATCTATCAATCCTATCAACTGGAGTTGGACAAAAACACGATCTGCAAGCAATATGCTGCATACCGTGAACAAGGTAAATGGATCTTTCTCACCGGGCTGGAAAGCATTGAAGCACTCCGAAAACTCCTCGGCGATGTCGTCTCAATGATGAGTATGGCAGAAGATCCCGACTGGATTATCGACATCAGTCGCACGTATACCGACGCACTGATTCGCGGGTTGGATCAGATTGTTTCACTGGGCATTGATCCCGATGGATTATGGGTCTATGGCGATATGGCATACAACCATGCCACCATGTGCAGTCCGCAAATGTACAAAGAACTCGTCTGGCCGGATCACAAACGCATTGCAGATTGGGCTCATACACATGACATGAAATTCATCTTCCATACTGATGGTGATGTCAATGGTGTACTGGATCTTTACGAGCAAGCTGGCTTTGATGCCCTTCAACCTCTCGAAGCCAAAGCCAATATGGACATTCGAAAAATCGGGCCGACGCATGGGAAAACATTTACGTGGTTCGGCAACATCGATGCCATGGTCTTAGGCACCAATGACAAGAAGCAGATCGAAGCCGAAGTCCGCAGTAAACTCAATGCAGGTATGGAAAACAAGGGCTATATCTATCACTCCGATCACTCCGTACCGCCTGGAGTGAGTTTAGAAAGCTATCGCTATGTCATCGCGTTGCTCGATGAGTATGGCAAGTATCAGTGAGTTGCTTGAGGTATGCTTGAGCTCGTTGCAAATCATCCGTGTGCCAGTGCCCACTGGTCATATGCATCTGTCGATTGGTTTTTGAGATGATGTTCAAAAGGTTACTCGGTGCGCCCATCACCTGTGCGAATTTACCTTCTGCCAGAATCGTCTCGAATACATCGGGCCAATCACCTGTTGGCGGATTGCCATCTCCCGGAATCCACTGCACGCCATTGAGGTCCGCGATCTCCAAAAGCGATGGTAAGTGTGGTAACTGTCCTTTGCCATCAAGGTGATAAAATGCGCGATCCAGTTTGGCAGCGGATCGTGCCAATGTGGGTTTTACAAAGGTGTCGAACATCTGCGGACTGATCATGTAGCAAAAGTCGCATTGCATCATGTAGTAAGGAACATCCGAATAAATCCCGCACCATGCTGTATATCCTGGATTCACAGGTGACATGGCATTGTTAAACAAGTCAAAGCATTGATGCCATGCCGTTTCGATTTCACTAATGACGCGCAACACATGTTCCGGTTCGTCATAAAGGTCAAAGAGTAATGACTCCGCAGGGCGGAACGATGAAAGCACATCCATTACGCCACCTATGTCCGGTGAACTGACAAGCACGCGACCTTCAAAGCGTTCCAATATCAGTTGACCGATTTTAATCAGACGCTTGAACCATGGATTATCAGCGTCGAATGTGATCGAAAGTTCGGTGATCGGTTTAGGTACATCCACTCGAAACCAGATGTCGTCGTAGGACTCCGGATGCAGGGTCGCCCCGGTCATGGCTGCTAAAACACCAGCGCCTGAGCAACTCATGTTCACCCATGGGAATCCGTCACCAAGATACGTTTGCTGCTGCAACTGCCAAGCAATCTGGTCAACCATTTGTTCTTCACTGATCGACAGGTCAGCAAACAAGCCACGTCCGAACGGCTTGGGAGCTGGCATCGATGTCGTCGGCTCATCCGTTAGAACAATTGGTAACAAGCTGCGTTGAAGCTCTCCGTTCCACCAGGCGTTGGTTGTTTGGCGGACTTGTAGCCAATGCTCTACCGTCCAGTCGTTGAAGTGGCAATGGTTCATGTTTATCTAATCTCTTGTAGCGGGGATGGGTAATCGGCAATACGATTGGGGATGCGATCAATTGCCTGATGAGGCCAGACGATCTGACGTTGTTGATCCGTGAGTCGGGAAAGTAATTCTTGCGATGGACGGTATGGATGTCTGAAAAATCCCCATGACGGGCCATACCGATACACCACCACACGGCGGAGACCTTCATTGACACGACGGGCTGAGCCGTGACAAATGGCATCGACAAATACCAGCACGTCGCCAGCATTCATGTGGACTTCAATAGCACCTTCCAATCCATCGCCGGAGGTATTTTGACCTTGCTTGATAGCATGTTTATCCATGTCCGGATGCTTGAGGTTGGACTTATGTGATCCAGGAATAAGCATGGTTCCGCCATCCCCCGTACCGATGTCGGTTAATGCCATCAGCACGTTAATCTGAGCACAGTGAAATTGTTCATGCTCATAGCGGTACTGTGTCCGAATCGCGCCTTCAGCTTTACCACTGTGCATGCCGATGGCTTGCCCCGGGCCACGAAGTGATGCGAAATTTTCGTCGATGAACAGTGGCCCATGATGGTTGTCAAAATTGTGTTCCGAACCAACGAGTTCGAGTACTTTGCCAAACCATGAGGGATGGTCAATAAGTTGTGCAAAGTCCGGCCCGGCTTCATAGATCTGTTGCAGGTTCAGGCCATCATCGCCACCAAAGGTATGTGTCTGTATTGCACCGACCCAGTCACCATGTGTTAGTGGCGGTTGCATATTGATGAATGTGTCGAGTTTGCTGTTAAGTCGCTCCAGTAGCTCCGAGTCAATCGCATTTTCAATAACCAGATAGCCACGAAGATCAAACAAATAGCGATCCATGGGAGACAATCGTTGGTTTGGGTGAGCAATAGTGTCCGGCTGTTTTGTATGTTTTGGCGAGGTGACAGTGGTCATGATGGTTCCCTATTCATGAAAAAGTTGATGAGGTTGAATCATATTACGAGTTTAATTACTGGAAAACGTCTTGAATCATGACCGTTATTTCCGGTATCCTAACCTAATGGCAAAGTCGATCCCGATTCATCATGAGCAGCCGTTGGGTTTTAAAGTCTGGCGTGGGGCGATCAATCGCATGTCACGTGCTCATCAACACAATGATCTGGAGATCAACATGCTCTTGCATGGGCAAGCAACATACTTGCATGGTGGGAGGCTCTTTGATCTGAATGTGGGGGCAATGTCCCTGTTCTGGGCGGCAATACCACATCAAATTATCAAGAAATCAACAGACACCCGCATGGCATGGATTACGCTCCCGTTGGACTGGCTTTGGAAGTGTGATTGCTCATCAGGTCTGTTGACCAAAATATTAACTGGCCAGATGATCACGGATATACAACCTGAACAACAGGACGATACATCATTACGCAGTTGGCAAACCTATTGCAGTCAAGACGATCCACGCTGGCAACACATAGCGTCTCTGGAAGTTGAAGCCAGGCTTCGACGATTTATGATTGCAAACCAATCGTCAGCTAATCCAAAACGAAAAATACGAAAGAGACAGACAGAAAAATCTGCCCTTGATCCGGTACAGATGATGGCTGACTATCTCTCATCACATTTCGATCAACCCATCGGGGTGGAAGATGTTGCTAAACAGGTCAGGCTCCATCCTAACTATGCGATGCGACTTTTTAGCAAGCATATGAACATGACGATGATTCAATATCTCACACAACAGCGTATTGCTGAAGCGCGTCGTCTGCTGATTACAAGTGATCTACCCGTTCTGGATATCGTTTTTGAATGTGGTTTTGGCAGTACCAGTCAGTTTTATCAGGCATTTGAAACCTATGTCGGCCAGACACCACGGGCATTTCGCAAACAGTTGATGATGGGTGAACCCTAAGTTTTCAGATGGTCGGTAGACCTAGATTGACGGTAGGCTCCGGGGGTCATCCCGACTATTTTCTTGAACACCGTGGCAAAGTACTGACTGGTTGAAAATCCTAAATCAAAACTGATGCGCGTGATTGTCTGATTGGTATGCCCAAGTAAATGCTGCCCGCGACGGATTCGCAAATGCGTGCGATAATCCGCAGGGGTAAGTCCGACTTCAGCTACAAAACGCTCGTGAAATCGACTCACACCAAGGCCAGCAATCATCGCGATTTCTTCGACTGTCGCGTCATCGTCTAAATGATTGGCGATCCACTGCATGGCTTTACGGATTGAAGGGGTTCGATGAGAGGTATCATGTGATGTCTGCGATACATCATGATCCCGCAACAGTTGGATGAGTAAGTGATGTAATGTTGCACGCAGGTAAACCGGCTGAAATGTAGAGGGTTTTTGTAATTCGCTGTGCATCTGTTTGAAATAGTAAGTCAAATCCGAAGAACATTTGAAGGTTCGGCGACTCATACCTTCCAATTGCCCAAACAGTTCAGAAGTCTGCTTGTGAGTGAGTCCTGGTAATGACCTGTTGGTTGGTGTGACAGGTAGAATAAGCCAGTACAACGCGCATGGGTGCATCACTTCATCAATTCCGCCATGGGGCTCATTGGGGTGTGTGATGTATATATCACCACGCCCCAGTTGATATATTTCATGGCCGACCCACCATTGGACACTACCCCCAGTGATCAGACAGATTTCATAGGCATTGGTGTGACGATGAGGCTTGAGTCCCAAATCTGTAGCCCTGGACGTTGAAGTCCAGCCGAATGTTTCTATTTCCGGTAAACCCACATCCGAGCCGTCATAGGTCTGTCTTTGAACCTGTCGTTTCATTGAAAACCTTTTGAATAGACGATTCGGAATAGGTACTGTCAATGTTTAATATTCTACGACACAGTCTGTTGAACGCCAAGCTGAACATTGCCTGCTAAAGTTTTCCAACCTCATTTAATATTGGAGAACCGCCATGACCTTTTCTGTACCACAACTTACCGCTCAACAGATTGCTCAATATCACGTGGAGGGGTATATCACCCTTGATGCACTGACAAGTCCAGAAGAAGTATTACAAATACGTGAAATTTATGATGATCTGTTTGATCGTCAAGTCGGACGCGAAAATGGTGATCAATTTGATCTTGGTGGAAGTGACGAAGATGGAGTTAAAGCAAAATTGCCTCAAATCCTAGGACCATCACGCTATGCACCACAGCTTAAGCAGATGCAGTTATACGCCAATGCACAAGCTGTCGCCCAGCAATTATTAGGGTCCAATGCCAAAGTGACCGGTGATCATGCAATCAATAAACCGGCATTGGATGGAGCCCAAACCCCCTGGCATCAGGACGAAGCGTACTGGGATCCCAAACAAATTTATGAAGCAATGAGTATCTGGATTCCATTGCAGGATGTGACAGTCGAGAATGGCTGCATGCAGTTTATCCCCGGATCACATCGGTTGGATATCGTAGAGCATCAAAGTATAGGTGGTGATACACGTGTGCATGGGTTGGAAGTATGCGATCCGAAGTTGGACGTTTCATCTGCTGTGGCATGCCCGATTCCTGCTGGCGGTTGTACGATTCACAGCAATCGGACAATGCATTACGCAGGTGCGAATCTGACAGACAACCCGCGTCGAGCTTTGATCATCATGGCGTCACTGCCCAGCATACCTTATCCGGCCCAAAGAAAATTCCCGTGGAACGAAGCCAAGAAAACTGCCCGTGACAAGCGAGCATTAGCAAATACAAGTAAAGCATAAGACGAAGGAAATAATGATGTCTACACACGCCATGTCTACGATTTCCAATACCGAAAAAGACCATGTATGGCAGGCTTATCGCGATCATCAAGCTGTTCGTGTCCCAGTGACGCTGGGGGCCAATCCGCGTGTTGTGATACTCAATGAACAGTGGAATCCAGAAGGCTATACATTTCAACAAGCCGCAGAGGATCCCCGGTTGCATCTGGAGATTGCGCTGCGGCATGCGCTGTACATGCGGACAGTGCTCAATCATTACACTGACAATCCCACGGGATTGCCGGAGTTTTGGGATGTGGGTCTTAATGTTTATAACGTCTATGAAGCTGCGATTCTCGGGGCGCCTTTGGACTATCTGCCAGGTCAAGTACCTGATACTAAAGTTTGTCTCGGTGAAGAGAATAAGTTGGAGATTTTTGAACAGGATATCTCCCAGCCACTTGAGAATTCGTTTATCAAGGATCGTCTGGTATTTTGGCAGGAGATGGAAAAAATAGCCGCAGACATGCAATTTGAAGGCAGACCCATTCGTGTGAATCCATGGGCACTCTGTGGGACTGACGGGCCGGTGACTGTGGCAATGAACCTGCGCGGGCCGGACTTTATGGAGGATTTACTGATCGATCCAGACTATGCCGACCGACTCATGCGATTTATTATGCAAGCCGCGATCAATCGACGTGCAGCGTTTGAAGAATACTGGGGCGATCGGATTGGTCGCGGTAACGGCATGGCAGATGACTCTATTGCCATGCTCAGTACACCGATGTACCAGCAGCAGGTGTTGCCGATTCACCGTATGTTTTACGAGTCTGTTTCGACGCAACGATCACGCGGTATGCATCTCTGTGGCAATGCTACGCGACACTTCCCATTAATACATGAACATCTGGGTGTGACCAGTTTTGATACTGGATTTCCGGTGGATTTTGGAAATTTACGTCAGGAATTAGGTGACGATGTCGAAGTCTCCGGCGGCGTGGAAGTTGCCCTGTTGATGAATGGGACCGCGGATGAGGTTTATGAACGTACTAAGGCTATTTTACAAAGTGGTATCAAGCAGGGCGGTCGATTCATCATGCGTGAAGGCAATAACCTGCCGCCGAATTGTCCATTGGATACACTTGAAGCAATGTACCAGGCAACGCTTGAATATGGTCGGTATGACGATTGATTTTTGATGCTATGACTGACGGCTTCGCCTGAATCTGCCGGGGCTGATGCCAACAGATTGCGTGAACTGTCGGGTGAAATAGTAGATATCTTGATAGCCCAGTTCATCTGCGATCTGTTTGATGGGTAAGTCTGTCGATCCGAGTTTGCGTCTCGCTTCAGTGATGAGCAAATCGAGTCGATATTGGTGTAATGTTGTCCCCGTGGCATGACGGAAATGCCTGCGGAGCGTTGTTAAAGATAAATGTAGTGATGCTGCAATGGCATTGTAATCTGGCTCCATTTCAAGTTGAGATAAATGCTTGAGGACTTTGCTTAACCACACCGGGGGGTTGGGTTGCGTGGTGCTTTGCAATTGAGCAACTTCAAGCAGGATTGATTCGAGCAGATTGACTGCTTGTGCATGTCCCCATCTTCCGGGTTGATTCATTTTCTCAAGCATCTGGTCATATCGTTTGACGAGTGTTGCTAAGACATCGTCGTCCAGTTGCATGGGTTGTGTTGGCAGGATACCTGCTGCCTGCCAGCGTGTGACCTGCGGGCCTGTAAATGCAATGTAGCGATGCTCCCATGGTTTGCCTTTGGGTGATTCGTGAAAACGAATGTGTGGCCCGGGGAAGCATGGCCAAAACCATTGACCTTTCATTAATGTCTGATGATCGTCATAAAACAATTCAACTTGACCACGTGTCATTAGCTGAATGGTGTGATATGTAAAAACCTTGTTGACCGTCGCGATGCAACGTGGTGTGTGTGCTGCATGAAGTAATGTTAGTTCGTCAAACATGATTGGACATATTATGCAAAAATGAGCCGGTAACGTCCATTGTTTTCTTTTGGTTGTCAGGCAATAGTAATGTCGAACCTCATAAATAATTGTCAAAACAAAGGAAAAACAATGACCGCCAACACGATGTCTAAACTGATTAATGATATGGCTCTCACCGATTCAGAAGTTGCATTTTATAAAAATGAAGGTTATCTCTGCTTGCCTGGCCTGCTTGATAGCAAGATGGTTCCTGCGATACGTGATGAAATTTACGATGTACTTGATGCCAACGGCGTGTCACGTCAGATGCTTTCATCAGCCAGTTGCAGTGCAGACAAGCTTCGTCAATGCAGTCAGTACCTTCGAGGCTCATTGCTTGATGATTTGATCAATGGGGCGGCGGTTAAAGCTGTCGCTAGACGATTGCTTGAAGGTGATGCTCATGTGTATCTGCCGTTTTCTGCCGTGAAGGCAGCTGGCGGAGGCGGGACATTTCACTTTCATCAGGATAACAATTACACCAATCATCAACCTGCAATGGGGTCGATTAATATTTGGGTCGCTTTAGTGGACATGACTCCGGAGAACGGTTGTCTTCAAGTCATTCCTCGGTCGCATCTCAATGGTCAGCTTCAGTCTCGGAATAGTGATGACGGTGATACGCATCAGCAGTTGGATGTGGATCCGATGCAGTGTTTGCCGATACGCATGCGTGCTGGAGATGCGATTGCATTCACGCGTTTGACGGTTCATGGTTCTGGGCCCAACGTGTCTCCCGAACCGCGTGTGGCGTATGCCTTGCAGTTTCACCGCAGCGATGTGAAATGGTTTGATCGTGACAATGATCAATGGAATGTACTCGTCGACTCGCCGCGTTTTGCAACGCCCCCAGTCGACAAACTTGGCCCCGCCAGGAAATGAGATGGACAGATGAATGAGAAGTTGTGTCAATATCTTGATGACCTTGCTTGCCGGATAGATGAAAATCAGGAATCAGGACTTCATCAGACATGGGATGATTTTCTGGATAACAAACTAACAGAGGGTTGCTTTAAACCCAATAAGCGAAAACCTTCGCCAAGCCAGTTGGATTGGTTGCCTGTCCCTGTCAATGACACTTTGCACGATCCGCAGCTGATGGTTTATGAGCAGTTTCGCATGATTTCCGACGAACTTGCCAAAGGTGGCAATGCGCTTTTGAATGTGCGATGTAATTACGGGGTGTCGATCATGACCAGTCAGTTAGGCTGCAAGGTGATTGAAATGCCTGTTGGTCAGGACAACACACCTACAGCCCAGGCCTTACCGGATGAGTATGCGATCCAAGCAGTGATTGATGCCGGGCTGCCGGACTTGCGTGCAGGCCAGGGGGCGGATGTCTGGGATACTGCGGATTTGTTTTTGCAGATCATGGATCGTTGGCCTGTATTGGGGCGATGGGTTTCACTGTATCATCCTGATACCCAAGGTCCAATGGATAACGCAGAACTGGCATGGGGCAGTGAGATCTTCCTGGCATTTTATGACTCGCCGCAACGGGTGCATGACTTTCTGGAATTGATGACTCAACACTACATCGCGTTTTTAACCAAGTGGTTTGCTTTGGTGCCCACGCCGAATTTTTCGACACATTGGGGCTTGAAGGTTCCGGGAAAAATTGTGCTGCGTGATGATTCATTGATGAATCTTTCGCCGGAGATTTATGCTGAATTTATTCGTGATTACGAAGTTCGTTGCCTACGAGAGTTGGGTGGGGGGATGATCCATTTTTGTGGTCGAGGCGATCACTTTATTGAACAGATGAGTCAGATGCAAAGTGATGGTTTAAACGCAATTAATATGAGTCAGCCGCATCTGAACGACATGGAAACGATCTATCGCAATACCGTGGATAAAGGTGTCAAGATTATTGGTTTTGATACCGACTGGGCAAACAAAGCAATAACAGCCGGCAGAGACCTGCATGGGAAAGTGGCATGCCCGTATTGGTGATTATGTATCAGCAAGCCAATGGACTGAGACATTCTTCTACAAGTTTTGCTGCACTGCCGCTACCAATAATCACAATCACGGATTGCTCGCTGAGCATCTGCTGAACCGGGTGAATATCAATTCGACCCGAAGCAACATCGACATACGTCGGACCTTCGGCACAATCAACCCATCCCTTGGCACGGTAAAGCGAATCCCCAGCTGACTGTAACGTGTTGGTCAAGTGTTCACGTGTTGGCTTGTCGCTGATGCGCACAGTCATCTGCATGTAATGCGGATCACGACACTTGGCATACTCGCCTGCAATCGGAACCGCACTGTGAGTATCAAACAAGTTTAACGGCACATTACAGTTCACCGTCTGATGTACGACTGCATTGGCATTGATGTGCATGATGGCATCAATTGCTTTGCTGACTTGTGTGGGGGGGACGGAATCGACTTTGTTGAGTAACACCACATCTGCAGCTTTGATTTGGTCGTGCATGTTGGGCAAAGTTTTAAGCAACTTCATCAAACTCACTGGCTCGGTTACTGTGATGACATTATTCAACGAGAAGACTTTATCCAACTGTGTTTCAACGAGCATCCGACGGATCACCATCGGGTTGGCCATCCCGCTTGCTTCGATCACCACGCCATCAAAGGGTTGAAGATCGTGATGTTGTTTGAGTTTTTGAAGATGTTCGATGAATGTGGCTGTTAAACAGTGACAGAAAATTGACCCGCCGGGGATTGGCACAACGTCTGCGGTATCCGCAAGAATCGTGCCATCCACATCAAGCTTGCCAAACTCATTGACGATGTAAATCAGCCGTTTATCACTGTTTTTAGCAATGATTTGCTTAAGTAACGTGGTCTTGCCAGTGCCAAGGAATCCGGTAACCAGTGTGAGTGGGATCATGATGTGAGTTCCTGTTTCTGCTTTGCTGCATCAAGTATTGCTTCAACCAGGACAGCGGTATCCGGGATGATTGATGCGAACTTGCACTGCCCGTCAATACAGATTGAGGGTAGATTCGGTACTGCAAGTTTGACTAACATCCCGACACCTTCGCGGGTGGTAATCTTGTGTTCGCGCACGATTACCTGACAATCATCATTGAGTCTGTTACGAGCATCCATGGTCGCTTTGAACATGTACTGACACGGGGCGCAGCCTTCAGAGTCGAGTGTGACCACGTCCACAATTACGGCTGATTCATTGGTATAGTCCGGCAGGATAATGTCATCAAAACTGTCAGTCTCGCTGACACTCCCAGTCGTGCGAGCAATATCGCGTTGATATGTGTCATGCACCATCTGTGCGACAGCTTGAATATTTTCAGGCTTCACATCAAAAGGTAAATCACAACCCGGTGCGAGTATAAATCCTCGGTCACCTGCTGCATCAATACAGTTAATTGCGTTCTGTCTGGCATCCATTTCGTTGCCCATCATCAAGACTGTTGTCAATTTGAGATTACCGCCAAAGCTTTTGTTGCGGGGTAATGCCAGGTCGCGGATTTTGTCCAGTGGGATCTGCTCGTCGATGGCTATATTGTCACAATGAGTCTCCGCCATCACTTCCAGATTTCGCGTCGCATCACCGCAGACAAACATCGATCCTTTTGAACCCAATGATCGAATATGATCAAAGAGTTTGTTGACTGCAGGGGTGACGAATTGAGTGAAATGTTCAGGTGATATTTGACTGGTCATCGGATCGACAACTGCGACGACATCCGCCCCATGTTCGACATAAGCAGTCGCGACATCACAAGCTATTTCGCTGCAGTAATCCATGACAGCCAACACATGATCCGGCGTGTCATACATATTCATGAATACGTCATTGCCCATTAAATGCAGGGTCAAAGTAAATGGACCGGTTAGTAAACCGTAGAGTGCAACCTGCTCCCCAAGTTGTTTCTTGATACGATCCAATGCTTCAAGGGCAATGGGAAAACGACCTTTTTCTACGGAAAAGTCCGGTAAATCAGAGAGTGCTTTGCCAGGGCCTTCCATGAGACTCATCGGATGTGACACCACCGATGGCGGCGTTTTGTCAGCCCATTTAAGTTCACATCCCAAGACCTCTGCTTCCATTTGCAAATCAAAAACAATAGGCAGTCCATCAGGCTGATATAACTCATTTGCCTTGGTCAGCCCTTGGACAATCAAGTCAGCCGATTGCAGATATTCTTTTGCTGTGACATCAATCAAACTCGCGCCATGCACACCGACGTACGGCAGCCATGCAGGGCGGGTGGTTGTTTGGCCGGACAAGGCACGCAGTAATACTTCTTTACCTGTCATGGCAGGAATCCTTTTGGCAAATGAGGTGTTATTGATTGAATGTTGAAATTAGGCAAGCAGTTTACGAGCTGCATCCACCGCGCTGGCGGCGTCAGAAGCAAAGCCGTCTGCCCCAATCTGGTCCGCATACGATTGGGTCACAGGCGCGCCACCGATGAGAACTTTTACACCATCGAGTTGCTCAGAGCGAATGGCATCCATTGTTGCTTTCATCGACGGCATGGTGGTCGTCAGCAGGGCAGACAAACCAACAAGGGTCGCATCGTGTTCTTTGATCGCGCTGACGAACGCTTCGGGTGAAACGTTGACGCCCAGGTCGACGACGTTGAAGCTTGCGCCTTTCCACATCATGCTCACCAGGTTCTTGCCAATGTCATGCAGGTCACCTTGTACTGTGCCGATGACCGCAGTGGCCAGAGGCTTGTAGCCACTCTTGACCAAGGCTGGTTCCAGAATTGCCATTGACTCTTTCATCGCGCGGGCCGCAATGAGCATTTCGGGGACGAAAACTTCATTGCGTTTGAAGCGTTCGCCAATCTCATCCATCCCCACCACCATGGCGTCGAGAATGCTCTGTGGCGTATCGCCAGCTTCGAGGGATTCAGTGGTGATTCGGGTCGCCGTGCTGCGATTACCGGATTTGATGGCTTCAGTGAGTTCATTGAGATTAGGCATGACTTCTTCTCCTGTGGTAAACCTGTGACGAACCCATCCGCCACGGAGTCCACGTAGTCTTCTTGGTCTAATACAATAGCGCTCAACGAGTGGGAAGTCTTGGGAAAGTTTGCGCGACTATTGGTAAATTTGTGCTTAGTTGGGTTAGGATTTGCTGATTTATATGATGAAAATGAACATGTTTGCATTTTTCTATCATTGATTTGTACTTTTATGCCATGGGATCAGCATGCTTCTGCCGATAGTCAGTGGGGGATACAGACATGAGTTTGTGGAATGTTTTGGCGAAATAGCCTTGGTCGCTAAAGCCTGAAGACTCGGCGATCTGCCCGATGGGTAGCGTCGTGCGCGTCAGCAATTCCGCTGCATGATCGACGCGCATCCGTACGAGTGTCTGATTAAAGCCCCGGCCAATATGCTGCTTGAACAAACGCGAAAAATGAGATGGCGACAACGCGATTGCCTGTGCAACTTCATCACGTCCAATGGGTTCGCCGAGATGTTCCTGCATGTAAGTGATCGCCCCTGCCATGACCATCGGCGTGGTGTTCTGGCTGTGACTGACCATCGCGTCCATGGTCTTTTCAAGCATGTCATGCAGCCAGGGTGCGAGTTGTTCAAGTGACCGAAAAGATGCCAACGCAGTCATGCTCTGAAAGTTGTGTCCGAGCATGGCTTCAGGGTCGGCACCTGCTTCGACTGCAGTGCGACAGACCGTTGCTACCAACTCCATGAGAAAGCTTTTAACCAAGTCAAACCGCTCGCCTGCATGATGCATGACCACTGTCAGAATCCGATTGAGTATCAACCTTGCTTCACTGCGGTCGGCTTGGCGTAATGCAGTTAAAAGAAGCGGTTCTTCACGCCAATAGAGTTGGCGGACACTGGCTACGCCGTCGAGTTTGAGCATGTGCAATGCCTCTGCTCGTTGACGTTCTTGGTCGGAATTGGCACGGTGTTGGGACAATAGCGAAGCATTGGTTAAGTTCTCACGCTCGACTATTTGTCTTAGTTCACGACATGCCAGACGCAGATCCAAAGGTGGTTGATCTTCACCATCTGGAAACAAATCGTCTTCTTCGATGCCTGCTACCAGTCCGCCCAGGACGATTGCGTTGTGCATCAGGGGAACTGCCCAATACAGTCGGTTGCCCGGGCAGTAGGTGACGGTTGGTTCACCAAATCGCAAGCCTTCCTGGATATTAAATGCCAGTAAATCGCGATGTTCAACGGTATCTCGGCTTGGCCACCAGCGTTGGGACATGCAGCGATGCCCATCGGTTTGCACGACGCAAAGCCCCACAGCCCATCGCTGTTGATAGGTTCTTGCTAATCGCAGAAAAGTTTGGCGATCCATACCCGGTGTTGGTATTTGTATTGGTTTTAATGTCGATGGCATTGATTCCTCGCAATGAATCTGCCTATGATGACGAACCATTGAATCAGTGACAACATGGTAGCAAACCCTGCCTCATCCGGAAGCATCTGAAAGTTTGATGATGAAAATTGCAGTGATTACCTGTGCAGTACTTGAACAAGAAATCAGCAGCCTGTCTGAAAAACAGGACGCAGTGGTCCATGTCGAAATAGTGGAGCAGGGGCTTCACAATGAGCCGGACAAGCTTCGGGAGCAATTACAGATTGTCATTGATCGCGTGGAGACGCATTGCAATGCCGACGTGATTGTGCTGGGGTATGGATTATGCAGTCGCGGGATTGAAGGTATTCGAACAAGCCGATGTAAACTTGTGGTGGCAAGGGCTCATGACTGCATCACGTTGTTGTTAGGTTCCAAAGAACGCTATGCGGATTACGTGGATAAGTATCCAGGGACGTACTGGTACTCCCCGGGTTGGAACAAGCATCACACACCCCCCGGCCCGGATCGGTATCAGAAATTACTCACTGAGTACACTGAAAAATACGGCCAGGACAATGCCCAGTATCTCATGGAAACCGAGCAGCATTGGTTTACAACCTATGATCGGGCGACTTATGTTCACCTGTCTATTGGTGCAACCGATTCGGATAAGCAGTACACGCGTGACTGTGCCGATTGGCTTAAATGGAACTATGACGAGCAGGCTGGTGATCCCCAATTGCTGATAGATATGCTCGCGGGGCATTGGGATGATGATCGTTTTTTGGTTTTAGAACCAGGCGTGACTTTGGAGATGTCCGGGGATGATCGTGTGATACAGGCAAAACCCCGGTTATCAACCTTACATGTTCACATGTCAGGTGCTGATTCGGTTTTACCCCTTGAAAACAAGGGTGATTCACTGTTGTCGCTCTCAGAATTACTCAGGCATCATGGCATGCCACTCAATACCCGATGTGGCGAACGTGGGATATGTGATGGTTGCATGGTGGAGTTGCATGAAGGTGCATTACAGCATCAAGACTCCGGCAAGAGGGTTGAGGCCAACCATCAGCCAATTCTGCTTAAGGCCTGTGAACACACCATAGTGGATGACTCAAAAGAATCTGTCAGCATTCATGTCCCCAGGCGATCCACTACCGCATACAAACCTTCCATACTTGATAGTTGTCGAATTAATGTGCCCTTTGCTCATCAACCCATTTGTAAGGTGACCGCGCAACATTATCTTGGCCTGGCTGTCGATATAGGCACGACGACCGTCGCAATGCAGCTTGTTGATTTGCGTGATGGTCAAGTCCTTGGCCGTGCATCAGCATTTAACTTGCAGATGCATATGGGCGACGATGTCTTGACGCGTATTAATTTGTGCAGCACGGATTCGGGAAATATCAAGGTGATGCAACACAAATTGGTGATTGAAACATTTGAACCCTTGATTGCGGAATTGCTGGAAAAAACAGGTGTTTGCCACCAGCACATCGCGGTAATGACAGCCGCAGGCAATGCGACGATGTTGCATTTACTGGCAGGAGTCGATCCGTCTTCAATGGGTTTTATACCCTTTACACCACAATTCCTCGAACACAAACAATGTGACTGGCAGTCGGTTGGACTCTTTTGGGATGATGCATGGGGTGAATCACCTGCTCTACATTTACTGCCGGGTGCGTCTGCGTATGTGGGGGCCGACCTTGTCGCTGGACTCCTGGCAAGTGGCTTGTGTTACGACGATGGACCGAGCTTGCTTGTGGATGTAGGCACCAATGGTGAGATCATTTTCAAGCACGGTGATACCTTGCTCGGATGCGCTACCGCAGCAGGGCCAGCATTTGAAGGTGCTGGTCTTAAAGCAGGTATCCGTGCAGGTGATGGGGCGGTGAGTCACATCAGCATCACCACTGATCCAATTCATTTTGACATGCAGGTCATTGGTGATGTTGACCCAATTGGTCTGTGTGGATCAGCCTATATTGACCTGTTGGGACGTGGGCGAAAGTCCGGTGTGATTGATGCGCGTGGGCACTTTGACATTGCACGATTTGCTGAACTGAGCAAAAGAATATGTAAGGATGATGGCCGTTCTTTATCACTGCATCTTGGTCATGACCTGTATGTCAGTGAAGCGGAAATTGCCCGTATTTTACAGGCTAAAGCAGCTATTGCAGCAGGCATTTTGACACTATTAGACAAGGCTCATATCAAAGCGTCTGATATCAAACGTCTGTATCTGGCAGGTGGGTTTGGGATGCATGTTGATCTGCAAAGCGCAATTGATTCAGGATTGCTGCCTGGTTTTACTTTGGATCAAATCCAACTGGTGGGTAACACTTCATTAGCCGGTGCATACATTGGCATGATGGATCGAGATTTGATGGCGGTGATGTCTGCTGAAGCTGAAAAAATTGATGTATTGGAGTTGAACATCGAGCCCGCTTTTGAGGATCACTATCTCGATGAGTTGATGCTCTGAGTCCTTACTGGTGAATCAGTGATGCGTATAGGCTTGGCGATAGTCGCGAGGCGTCATGCCAATGGTGCGTTTGAATAACCTTGAGAAGTAGTATGCGTCTTCATATCCCACTGTTTCCCCAACGAGTTTGATAGCAGATGTGGTTTGTGTCAGCAGTGTAGCTGCGCGGGTCATGCGTTGTTGAATGATATAGTGCATGGGACTGGTGCCGAAGTGTTGGCGGAAAAGTCTTGAGAAATGCGTGACGGACAGGTGACAGAAATCCGCCAACTCATCGAGTGTGATAGGTGTAGTGAGATTGCGATGGATGTGCTTGCGCAGTTCTGTGATATTGAGTTGCTCGTTGTGTTCCAGATGTCTTTGGCGGTTTGTCGATTCCAGTAAATGAATGATACGTCCCAGTAGTGCGCCAAGCATTTGCCCGGTAAGAATATCCTGGTTTTCCGGGATGTCCTGATGAATTTGCGCCAGACCCATGGATGCTGCCATGAGGTCTTCAAATTGTGCTTGAAGCTGTTGGTCGAATCCCAGAAACGCAGCAGGTTTACCGAATTGTTGGATTGCAGCCATGTATTGTCTGGCGATCTTTCCACCAAAATGCACCCACATGATATCCCATGGATGCTCCAGGTCTGAGCCGTATGCATGTGATGAATTGGGGGTAAAGGTCAAAATTTGTCCTGCGGAGACATCTGCGCGTTGTGTTTTATTTTTCCCAAAACCTTTGCCGCCCAGTACCCAGATCAACAGATAGTCAGATGCGACTTTACGTGCCGCCCGGTGGTCTGGCTGCTGGGAAAAGTGTCCCATTGAGTGGACTTGTAACAATTGCGCCAGTTCGGATGTCAGTTGGCTTGTATCAGGTGTCATGGCATGATTGTCCATTAATTTGGTCTGCTTGTCTATTGGTTTTGTTTATGAGATGGCTAAAGTAACAACACCTCATGTAAACCACCTGGAGATTCCGCCATGACACAGCAGACATTGACACAAATGCCCCTCACAAACGAGCAACTCAACCAGTGGGAGACGGATGGCTATCTAATCATTCCTTCGATGTTTGACGCTCAACAAATTGAATCACTCAAGCAGACGATGCAGGTCATTGCCGACAAGGGCGAAGAAGTACCCGGCTGGAAGCCACTGGTGGATGTAAATCAAACGGATACGGAAACGACACCGCTCGAAAACCTGGGTAGCGTCCTTAAGCGTTACCCGCGATACATTCATCCGCATCGCTACATTGATCTGGCCAAAGAGTTGATGCTTGATCCACGTGTGGGTGATGTGCTCAAGCAGATAGTCGGCCAGGAGACCGTCGCCTGTCAGAGTATGTATTACTACAAGCCCTGCGGTTCCAAAGGTCAGGCGTTGCATCAGGACAATTTGTATCTGCAAGTTGAACCCAATACCTGTTATGCCGCGTGGACAGCGATTGATCCGGTCATGCCTGAGAATGGCGGATTGTATGTGGTGCCCGGTTCACACAGGATGGAATTAAAGTGTCCGACGTTGGCGGATGAGTCAAAAAGTTTTACAACACACATGGTGGATGTGCCCAAAGGAATGAAAGCAATCCCGACGGTGATGCAGCCGGGTGATACGCTGTTTTTTAATGGCCAGATTATTCATGGCTCAGGGATGAATCGTTCCAAGACACTTTGGCGTCGATCCTTCATATGTCACTACATGCCTGTTACAAGCAAATGTGTCAGTAAGTTTTATTTTCCCATACTCGGCTTTGATGGCAGTGAACTGACCTATGAAGCCAGTCAAGCCGGAGGGCCATGCGGTCCTGAATTTGATGGCAAAATACCATCTACTTACAAGTATTAAAGGTTCAATATGACAACGTCCACGACTTTGACTCATCGCCAGCGATTCCTGAATACCATGCATTATCGTACGCCGGATCGCTATCCGCTTTACGATTTTAATTTCTGGGATGAGACGATTCCGATTTGGTACGATCAGGGATTGGATCGTAAATGGACACGTCGAAATATCCATGAACTTTTTGAACTCGATGCGAGTCTTGGTGGTGGAGATAATACATCCGTCAAGGATATTGGTAGCAATGTCGGACTGCTTCCTGCGTTTGAACATGAAGTGCTTCAAGACCTTGGCGATGAAGAAATCGTACGGCAAGGTGATGGCGCTTTGGTTCGACGCCACAAGCATCATGTTTCAATCCCGCCACATGTTGGACATACATTAGTGGACCGGCAGAGTTGGACTGAGCACTATCTGCCTAAGCTTGATCCTGATGATCCGGCACGTTTGCCTGCGGACTTTGCTGCGCGTGTTGCTATGCATACCCATCCCGATCGCGATTATGTCTTGACGGTCAATGCGGGCAGTCTCTTTGGCTGGCTGCGGGATTGGATGGGGATGGAGAATATTGCCCTGGTGCCCTATGACGATTCGGCGTGGCTTGAGGAAATGGTGACCACGCTGGCGGATGTGACGGTGGCCGTGCTGACGAAAATCTTTGAATCCGGCATGCGACCTGACTGGTGCACCATGTGGGAAGATATGTGTTACAACTCCGGCCCGTTACTTGGCCCGGATCATTTTAAGCAATACCTTGTGCCACATTACCGACGGATCACTGATATCTGCTACAAGTATGGATGTGATGTGATCAGCGTGGACTGTGACGGGAAAATTGATGCATTGGTGCCGCATTGGCTCGATGCGGGTGTCAATTGCATGTTCCCTATTGAGATTGGAAACTGGGCGGACCCCGTTGATCTTCGCGAGCGATTTGGTAAAGAAATGTTGATGATGGGAGGCTTTGATAAACATATTCTCGCCCAGACACCTGATGCGATTGATGCGGAAATATTGCGCCTGACGCCCTTGGTTGAATCCGGTGGCTACATCCCATTTTGCGATCATCGCGTCCCGCCGGATGTGCCTTTGGTTAATTATCAATATTACTGCAAACGTGCTGGTCAAGTCTGGGGTAAGCGCCTACAGTAATACTTAATTGACCTCATATTCCAAGACATATTTTGAAAGTAGACCATGAGCGACACTCCCGCATTTGTTGCTGATTCCTATCACTGGCACGAACATTGGGCAACCCTTCCCGACACGCCGCAAGGCAAAGCAAACGGCCGTACGCATGGCGTGTGTGTGCGTGGCGATGGTGCGGTGGTGGTGTTCGCGCAAACTGTTGATGGACTGCTCACATATGATCCCGATGGCAAGCTGATCTCCGCGGTCGGCGGTGACCGTTGGCTTGGTGCACATGGTCTGACAAAGATCCTCGAAAACGGCACGGAGTATTTGTGGCTTTGCGACCAGGAGTCCGCGGAAGTGGCAAAGGTGACCATGGATGGGCAAACTGTCCAGAAGCTTCCCAAACCTGAGCATGCACTGTATCACGGTGATGATGCCAAACGCTATGTCCCGACATGGGCGGCGCAACATCCGGTGACCGGCGAAATATGGGTTGCAGATGGTTACGGCGCATCACTGATTCACCGTTTTGACAGCATGGGCCAGCAGATGCAATCCTACGATGGTGCCGAAGGTGCTGGGCGGTTTGCCTGCCCGCATGGGATCAACTTCCGAATAGCAGATCAAGGCAAGGTCGAACTATTCATTACCGATCGAGGCAACAAGCGGATTGTCATCTATGACGACAATGCCAACCTGCTCCGTCAATCCAGCATTACGCATAGTCCGTGCTGTTTTGACTTCCTGCATAACTGGGTACTGGTTCCTGAACTGAGTACCGGCGCAAAAGTACTTGATGTCAATTCACTGGAATTATTAGGTGAAATCGGTGTCGCTCAATGGGCAGGCATAGCACCAGAATACAATCACAAAACCCCCGAAGGTTGGCCCAATCTTGCAGGGACACAACACGTCCATGCTGGCGCATTTAACAGTCCACATGGCGGTTGCTTTGCGCCCAATGGTGATATTTATATTGTCGAATGGATCGTCGGTGGCCGGATTACCAAGTTGCAAAGACAATAAGTTTTATCACGTATTTCACAACAATCCATATTCATGAATCGTCTCATACATGGCGACAATATTCTCCGTCGGACTCACCGGCTGGATGTTGTGACAGGGTGAGCATATCCATCGCGTGCTTGAATAGATGTCGATGGACTCTTTGACTTCATCAATCACCTCCTGCACTGTGCCGAAGGGGAGAGTGTCTTGATTGTCGATTGACCCATGGAAGATGATGTCTTTGCCAAAGTCACGCACGAGACCTTCGCGTTCCATGCCCGGGCATTTCCATTGGATAGGATTAAGCAGTTCAATGCCCACTTTGTCAATCAGGTCCGGCAGGAAAATTCTCGCTGCACCATCGGTGTGATACATGATGTGGATGCCATAACTGCGAGCAAGGTTTGCCATCTTGATTTGATTGGGCAGCAGGAACCGCCGATAGGTTTCCAGTCCCATGAGTGGCCCGGTCTGTGAGCCAAGGTCTTCAGCAATGTAGGTCACATCGACGAGTCCTTTGCCTGCTTCATAGAGTCTGAGGTTGTACTCAAAGTGAAACTCAAAAAGATGTGTGAGAATCGCATCCGCTATTTCAGGCTCAAGCAGCAGGTCTTCAAATCCCAATTCCAAGCCACGTAAATTTGCATAGATCAAAAACGGCTCAAAACCACCGACACATGTCGGATATTCACTGTTGTACGATTCAAGAGCACTGCGGACTTTGGAAAAATCAAAGTCGTCAGCACTGGGCCAATCGTAGGCTTCGATCTCTGCGACGGTGGTCATGTGCGCCAGGGGATGTGTTGATGCTTCGCGGTATGAGCCTGTCCCGTAGTCCACGGTTCGATAGGTCACACCCCAGATATCTGTGTCTTGTGGCAGGTCGTTGATCCGATTGGCGTTGGCACCTTTGCGTTTATCAATGTGAAGTTGTCGCCAGACTTCGTTTTCGTCTTTGCAGCACAGGTCAGTGACTAATCGCTGGGTTACTTCACCGGTGGACTGATAATCCGTGGGGATGCGGTCAGGCGTCTGCTTGTTGAACAGGGCGTGCCAACGTTCTCGGGGCGTCATCATTTGGGGTTACCTTTGAGTTGGAGCAAGTTTTTCGACTTGCCATGGTTTTGGAGTGTCGGACATAGGGCTGTGTCCGATGGGTTTGTCGCCGATCCATCGTTCATCGACGGGATCAGCAGCAGGTTGGAATCGTGTGTCGCAACTGATGCGCCAGCGGTTGGTGGTATTGGTGGTGGATGCGTGCATGGCATGCATTCCAAAGAGGATGACATCACCGGGTTCAAACGTTGTGGTTTGCCATTGCCCGCCATAGGTCTCGGAAATTTTCAGCAGGTCCGTGGTGAAGTGTCCCGCGGTTTTATCACGATCCACATCACTCTTGCCATAGGTTTGACGAAGTTTTTCAAATGCAGGCAGGTTATGTGATCCGACTAACATGGCCAGCGTCCCTTGCTCGGGAGTCAGTTTCCCAAAGGGCGTCCAGATGGTGTGCAATCGTTCTGACCCGCGTCCCATGTAGACAAAGTCATAGTGTGCTGCTGTGCCAGCGTTGTGTCCGACCGCGCGCAGCCACTTGTAGTCAAAGGTCAGTGAGGGTTCGTCAAAATACCGGTCAAAAAAATCATGGACGCATTTGCCATCCAGTACCGCGCGAACATCCGGATGATGCGTGATGTCTTTGAGCCCCATCATTTGCGGCGGCTTGGTATCACCATTGATGATTGCATCGGTCATGGGCTGAGTTGTATCGACGCATTGGGTTTGCTCGTGCATGTGTTGAATGATCGTTTGTCGTGCTTTGAGTACGACTTTGGGATCGTGGAGTTGCCTGATCAGCAGGTAGCCGTCTTCTGCCATGCGATCGCGCATTGCCTGCCCGTCTCTAAGCAGTGCATTGCAGTCGCGCAGATTCGTTCCCAATTGTGGTGAACCAAGCTCTACTTGTGTTTGTCCGAAGGTGACTTTCATTGCGGGTTCCTTGTGGTTTGAGTATGAGCAGTTATGAGGTTGTGAGATTGTTGCTTGTTAAACTTGATTTGAACATGGGTGAAGTGGACAATGGCTTGTATCTTTTGGAATTGAAAGGTCAGCTGTGCCAAAGCCACCGAATAAATCGTTCTTTCGCGCCAGACATAATCAAAATACGGAGATTGGCAGTATTTCTTTAGCCGGATACCTGCCCGATTCCCGCGGGACGGGGCATGATAAGATGCGTGTTTTGGGGCATTATGCAGTGGTGCTCATGCTTAATGGGTCAGGGCGTTATTCCGACGAATTGGGAATGGATTGCTCGGTTGGACCAGGGGATTTACTGCTGATTTTCCCCGACCTTGCACATCGCTATGGGCCCGGTGTTGATGAGACATGGAGTGAAATCAACATGGTATTCAATGGCCCGGTTTTTGAGCTATGGGATCAACGCAACATCTTTGACCGATCGCGCCCGGTGATACATTTGCAGCCTTTGGACTATTGGGCCAAGCGGTTTGAGTCGATTCTTGGTGCGCCCAATCAAGTTGGTCATGCGCCAGCCTTGTTGGAAGTCTGTCGATTGCAGGAAGTGCTTGCCGAGATATTTACCACCACGTTTGAGCATGGTGATGCGACGGATCTTGCGGATGGCCAGTGGTTGGATCGCGCTTGTACACTTTTGGAAACAGATCTTGCCAATAAGCGACATCCCTGGGAAGTTGCTAACCAACTCAATCTGCCTTACGAACAGTTCCGTAAACGCTTCACCAAACGGATGGGGATCGCGCCTGCCAGGTTTCGTAACAATCGCATTGTCGATCGCGCCTGTGAGATGATGCAGGACGGGATGCTTAGTGACAAACAGATTGCACTGAGTCTTGGTTTCTGTGATGAGTTTTATTTTTCCAAACGATTTAAACAAGTCGTCGGTTGTACGCCAACTGTCTTTCGCCAGCGGTTACCTCGTGTGGGTTTGTGAGTGACGATTAGCTTGTGACTGTCGAGCCATTTTCCAGAAGTCGGCGATCCAGCAAACCGCCGGTGTCGATGAGTATTTTCTTGAGCTTTTCAAGGGGTACGGTGTGATCCACAATTTTGTCTTTGACCAGCAATGCAGCAGCAACGCCGCAGGCTTCGCCACTGACTGCGCAGGTGGGGATGGCGCGCGTCACATCCACGACGCTGTGATCCGCACTGATACATCGGCCTGCCACAAAAAGATTGCCGACTTCTTCGGATTGCAGGCTGCGAAGTGGGATGGGATACACCGGCCCGCGCCTGCGCCAGTCTCCGGTGAGTCCGACGCAATCCTCAAGCCATGTGTGCATGTGGTGTTCGCCCAGTGAAAAATTGTTGAGCAATCGCCGTGTCACGCGGAAGTCGGGAATAGAGGTCAAGCCAAACGGGTAGATGCTGTCCTCGGGGTTTTTTTGGCGTTTTTCTTCGAATTTTTCACGGATGATCTTGCGTGATTCGAGGGTCTGTTTTGTGACATCGCGATGGTCAATGCCATTGAAAAATGGGCCGACTGCTTTGTTGCCCTGGAAGTGTTCCTTGTCGTAGGTGTTGGACCATGGGACATTACGCAATTCGCCGTTGTAGATTTCGTAATGCCAACCTGCCAGGACATTATTGGGGCTATTCTCCGTTTTGCAGTTGGAAAATGCACAGACATCCGCATCACCACTACAGTCGATAAACTGCTTGGCTTCGATAGCCAGACGACCACTTTTATTTTCGACGATCAGATGCGTGAGCGTGTCGCCTTGGCGAATGGTTTGGCAGACCACCGTGTCATACATGATGGTGATGCCTGCGTCGGTGATGACTTCTTCCATGGCAAGTTGGAAGGCATAGGGATTAAACGATGTCATGAAACGCTTACGAGACCGTACTGCGGTGAGTTCTTCGTTTTCTTTGTCTGTTAACCAGCAATCAGGTGTCGGCGTGAAACGTGCTTTGGGTAGGGGTTCTTTGATTTCTGCGACGGAAAGGTGCAGCAGTTCTTCGCAGATACCTCCCATGACTTGCTTGCCGTTGCCATCACAAATGGGCAGGTACATGATGACATTGCCAAGAGTGGCTAAGCCCCCAAGTCCAAATTGTTTTTCAATCAGGACGACGTTGACACCTTGACGTGCAGCCGCCAGTGCCGCAGCGACACCAGCGATCCCGCCGCCGATGACAGCGACATCGAAGTTTGAATCGATTGGGATTTGACGTTGAGGTTCGGTAATAAAAGCGGACATGTTTACGCTCCCTGCAATCGGTCGGTAATCCTTTGTCCGGCCGAGCATGCGATCGATTTAAGCGTTTTGATTTTCTCGCGCATTCCTTTGCGCTGAGTTTGATTCCATTGGACAGTAAGTGCAGCCATGAGGGTGCCGCCGCCGCCGATGATGGGCAGGCCGAGTCTGAGTTTGAGCGGGTCATGCTCCGGGATCAGGACACAGCCGTCTTTGCGTGTCTTGGCCATGAGCTTTTCATAATTCTCCCAGTCCCCCCAGACCAGTTGGCCATAGCTTTGATAGGGATAAGTCTGCATGTACTGATCGCGTATTTCATCAGTCCAGTAGGCCATATGAACAGCTGAGCCGGCGGAGAGATAGGGGGGGAGAATGTAGTTGGCTTGTCGCTGAAGTTGTTTTGGGTTTTTGGCATCAATGATCGTTTTGACTGCGATCTGGTTGCCGACATATTCCGAATAAAACAGGCCAGAACCGAGCAGTTGCTTTTGGAGTTTGAACATCTCTTCATGCACGATGCTGTAGTAGCGATCCTGATTTTCATTTGTGAGTAAGTGGATAAGTTTGTCACCAATCACGTAACGGGCAGGGCTTTCGAGTCGTTGCACAAAACCACTGTCGGCCAAAGTTTGAACCAGGTGATACGTCGCAGCACTGGAGCAATCGATGACCTGTGCCAACTCCTTGAGATTGACACCTTCCCGCCGAGCCGAGATGGCTTCGATGAGTAAAAGACCGCGTTGAAGGGATTGGACTGGCTTAAACATTAATTAACTATAGGTTAAAATAAATTAACTGATACATAATTATAGCTTCCAAGAGGATTAAGTCAATGATCTTGGGGGGTAGGGAGTAGGGAGTAGGGAGTAGGGAGTAGGGAGTAGGGAGTTGGGACATCAAACCGCTTGCGGTTTAGCGTTACCAGCGAGACTCGAAGTCCATCGGTGTCCAATAGATACTTAGCGCGCTAAACCGAAGCGGTTTGTTTTTAAACGATGTGGTAATCACTTGAATTGGATGTGTACAAATCGTTGACAGATTGATCGGCGTGATAGGAAGTTATTTCACAAACGATTCGCCACAGGGTTCATTGTGAGACGCGTTTGTTTTGATCAAACCATTTTTGCAGGACTTTGGCGCGGTCGGTGAGTGTCGTTGATTTGACATGGTGTTTGCGATCCGCAGGCAGGTTGGCGTGTTCGACACTCCAGCCGGGCCACTCTCTAAAGGCGTGATAGGTCCAATCCCAACCGTATTCCTCAAAGATGTCGATGCAGTCTGCGAGATAGGTTGCTGCGCCGGGTGCCCATCGGATGGCACTGAATTCACCGACGATGATGTGGGCATTGCATTGGCGTTGGAAATCGCGGACGGGTTGGAGTTGTTTTCGGAGTGCTGCTTTGTCGAAGGGCTTGCCGTTGAGTTTGCCGGGATATTCGACGCGTGGGTCGCCGCCGTCTTCGCCCCATGTGTTGTGGACACCTTGATGGGTGAACTGCCCTGGCCAGTACATATGGACTTGATAGATGACGTTGGGGATGTCGACAGGTGCTAACCAAGCAAAGTTGGCTGGCGCGTCCCAACCGTCGACTTCGATGCTGATGGCAGTCTCCGGATCGATCTTGCGGATGGCATTGGCAGCGAGGACTTGGGTTTGTAGCCAATTGCCAACACCTTCAGGTGAGAGTTGATTTTGTACGGGTTCGTTGATCAGGTCATATGCCCAGATCGCGGGATGGTCTTTGAATTGGGTTGCGATTTTCTGCCAGACTTTGATGAAGTGATCCTGATATTTTTTTTCGACAAACATGCGAATGCTGCGATCTTCAAGACGTCCGCCTGGTGGTGAGTGCAGGTCGATCATGAGCTTGATGCCATGCCGTTTTGCTGCATCAGCGGCTTTGTGCAGGTCTGCCAGTTCATCATCAATCCAAGCGTCGTAATCATCAAGGTTGGTATCGGTGTTGGCTTTGCCCCAATGTCGGGTGATCTGCCATCGGATGAGGTTGACGTTCCATTTTTCGAGGTCTGCAAAATCCTCTTCGCGGAATTGCTGCGGTGACATAAAGCCTCGGAGTCTTGGGAGGTTGTGTCCCTTGTATGCAGGGCCGGGATTGGCAGCAAGTGTCGGTCGGATGGGTTTGGTGCGGACGACTGTGATCGTCACATCACTGATCCATGCGGTGCCCGCACAGTCCTGCATTTCCAGGAGGAGTTGGCCGTTCGTCGCATCATCTGCAACGGTGAATTGGCAGTTAATTGTTTTCCAATCGAAGCTGCCAAAGACGTTGCCTTGGTTGTGCCACTGTTCGCCGGTGGTTGGCGACTTGTAGTTGAGCATGCATTTGATGCCGTTCCATGACTGCCTGGGTTGGGTGACGTTCTGGGCTTTGGCTTTGCATGAGAGTTGCATGATCATGCCCCGGTAGGGTGACAGATCAATGGGGATGCTCATGACGTTTGAGCCGGACTTCTGTTGCGGGGTGACATTGATTTGGTAGCAGGTTTGACCGTCAGGTCCCTGTTCGACCCATTGGGCGTTGGATGGCATGGTGCGCGACTGTTTAGCCAACGCAGTCATATCCATACGGTAGGCAAGATCTCCGCTTTGCAATTCCTGAGCATTGAGCGTGCCCGGCAGGAGACTCAGCAGGAGCATGTAGCAAACAGTGCGAAGACAGTGCGAATGGATAGACATCAGTAGCTCCAGTGTTTGGGTGTACTGATTAGTGTTGTAGATGATTGTCTATAGGTCAAGTTGGCCAGCGATGCTTAGTCGATTGGCGTGACACCTTTTTTGAGAATGATGTTGCCATACTTGGCGGTTTCGCCGGTCATGACGACCAGGTAGGCGTCTTTGGCGCGGTCGTAAAAGTCGAACCGATCGATTCGCTCGATAGCTGCGGTCCCTGGGGCATGTTTGTCGACAGGAACGCGGTAGCTTTGCTCGACTGATGGGTCCAGCGTATCGCCCTTGACGGCTGCCATCATCGCCAATGGGGCGTCGACATAGCTGTCTAATTCAAATAACGGCAAGATGGCGTGAAGCAGTTCAGGAATCCGTAAACCATCAGCACGAATCACATTATCGTTAAAAGTATGACCAGGGAAATGAGCGTCGGCAAGGATTACTTCATCGCCATGTCCCATTCGACAAAGCTCAGCAAGAAGTTCAGGAGACAGGAGTGGTGAGATACCTTTGAGCATGGGAATGATCCATTATTTTGACGTGTTCAAGGAAGCATGTTGATTGCAAGTCATTATAGCGATGCCTGAATCATATCGTTTTGAATACCTGACGGCTGTGTCTATTACGCTTTGCGATATGTAGCGATTCCGCAGTTTTCTTCGAAACCGCAGACCGTATACGTTTTTTTGAAAAAGCTTATTTGGATAATAGGGTAAGGAGGCTATACTTTAGTTAGGCATCCTATTCTTAATTTATATAAATTAGTTGATATAAAATAGTTCCAGCTTTTGAGGGGAGGGGTCTTTAATGTGTGAAGATCACGTTGACCCTGTTGAAATAGTCTTGGGAGACAATTTAGGGTATGTCGATATTGCTTCACAGTTGCTTACGAATTATCGATGTAATGTAAGGTCGGTGAGTTTTTCAACATTCACTGCTCCGTGGGGAATCCACGCACCACCGAGTAATGTCGGTGGGGCGATTACGTTCACATTTTTTGCCATGCTTCGCGGGCAGTGCTATTTTCAGGATCAAACCCAGAGCGAGCCAGTGCGCTTGAAAGCTGGCGATATCTTTTTGTTTCGCAATGACTGTGAAAACACGCTCAAAGACAATCCTCAGAGTTCGACAATTCAGCTCCTTGATATTCTCACCGAAGAACTTGTCGAAAGTCAGCTTGGTTTGACTTTGGGGGGCGGGGGCAAAGCGACACGGATGATGATCGGTTTTTTTGTCTTCAAACAAGGTGAAGCGTTGCGGTTACTCAAAATTCTGCCACGCTACATTCATGTGCATGGGGATAAAGGTCGCTTACCCAGTGAGGCTGTGGAAGTGATCCATCAAATTAATGACGAAATTGTTTCCAAGCGAGCGGGTTGGAAAAGTGCATCGGATTACATGACGCGAGCGCTATTGGTGAAAGTCATGCGACACTATGAGTTGCAACAACGCGGTGAACATTCACCAGAGTACAATCAGGTCATGCAGGATCCGGAAATTTTCCAAGCACTCAAATCACTTCACAAACAGCCCGGACTCAACTGGACGGTCTCATCATTGGCCGAAGAAGTCGGCATGTCGCGTTCTGCCTTTGCTGCTCGTTTTCAGCAATGCATGGATCAGACGCCTATGGCTTATCTTCACGAAATCCGTATGCATTGGGCATGCTCGTTATTGCGAGATGAGTCCATTGGGATCAAACGCATTGCCATGCAGTTGGGCTATTCATCTGACGCGTCATTTAGCAGTGCGTTTAAACGATGGGCTGGCAAGTCACCAGGACAATTTCGAAAGTCCCGCGACTTGTCACCTGAACACCAGTCCAATCTCTATCTGCGTGTACTCATAGACGGAGAATGAGTGAGTGACCGGCGTTGTGGTTTGGTGTCAAGATGTTCAACGGTTGGCAGGCATGATAATACCTATGCATACCAACATGCTGCTTGATGATTGCCTTGTCCGGGTGTCTGCATATCCTCAAGTGTCGGTGCCGACTCGACGCATTTGCGCATCACCTTGGTGGATTGGCCAGCGATGGTCAGACTGACCGTATCGCCACTGCCGGCTTCCGAAGCCTTTTCACGGCAGAGGCTGCACCGTGGGTGAAACGCGCATCCACTTGGCGGATTACTCGGTGAAGGCAATTCACCGATGAGCACTTCACGCTTTCGCGGATTCTCTGCTGAGGGAGGCTTGGGCATTGGCACCGCACTGAGCAGTGCCCGGGTGTAAGGATGCTTGGGATGTGCATAGAGGTCATCGCGGTCTGCGACTTCAACGATTTTCCCCAGATACATCACTGCAATGCGATCACAGAAATGTTCGACCACTGCCAGATTATGAGCGATGAAAAGATAGCTCAACCCAAGCTCGTCCTGCAGGTCATCAAGCAGATTCAAAATCTGCGATTGGATCGACACGTCCAGTGCGCTGACAGGTTCATCACAGACAATGAACTTGGGCTCCAATGACAAAGCTCTGGCAATACCAACACGTTGACGTTGCCCGCCGGAGAATTCGTGGGGATATCGCCTTGCATAGTCGGGACTCAAGCCGACTCGTGTGAGTAAATGTGCAACGCGGTCTTGAAGTTCCGAGCCTTTTGCCAACTTGTGTACGGCGATGGGTTCCGCAAGGATTCGCCCAATCCGCATGCGTGGGTTCAGCGAACCTGCCGGGTCCTGGAAGACGATCTGCATCTGTCTGCGGATGGCCTGCATTTCACTGCGGTCAAGGTTAAATACATCCTGGCCGTCGAAGTTGACCTGACCACCCGTTGCTTCGATGAGTCGAAGAATGGTGCGTCCGACGGTGGTTTTGCCACAGCCTGATTCACCGACTAAACCGAGTGTCTGGCCGGGCATGACCTGCAAGGATACACCATCCACCGCACGGACATGGCCGACGGTTTTGCGCAGCAATCCCTGACGAATGGGAAACCAAGTCTTAAGGTCGTGAACTTGCAATAGCGGCGTGTTTGCAACCATGGGTGACAGTATAACAGGGAGTGTGGTTTAGTGAGTAGGGAGTAGGAGCAGGGCCATGGCAAACGCATGTACGTTTTTTTTGCCTTAGCGAGCCGGCTCGTGTCGGGCCGGGATTGAGTGAAGCTCAAATTCAGGACACAAACAACATGTTTGATACCCAAACTTTCTTCAGCTACGGATTTCGTCGCAACACCCGATGGCTCGCCAAGGCACAAGCGTCTACATGCTTTTACCCTGGGAGTAGGGCAAGACAATTGTTTGACGCCTCAAGAGTCGGATACCGTTTCGGCTTTGTTTGAACATCGCAAAGGTTCTATGACTTTGTGCCAGACGCTATCCACTATTTACTTATCCCTGTTATAAAAACACGGGACGCCGTGCAGACGTCCCGTGTGAATGGAGATTTAATTGTTCATGCTCGTGGCTCAATCCACGTCAGGCAGTTCCAGTAGGACAATGCGTTCGATCATGCCCATGCGGCTTGGGATGCTGATTCGTACGCGGATACCGTTGCTGAGATTGTGCTTGGCAATTTCTTCCGAGAGCATTTTCAGGCCAGTTACCGGCAGGTCCTTTGCGGAGTTTTCTGCACTCATGATATGTGTGATAATCGAACCTGATCGCAGTCCCTGACGTTGAGCTTCAGAGCCAGGTCGCACACCTTCAATAACGACACCGGGGATGTAGTCGATATCACCCTTGGAAGCCATTTCTTTGGTGAAGGTTGATGCCTGTTCGATACCGATTTTTTTCATCGCTTCGATACCTGCATCAAGCGGTTCTTCAGCTGGCTTGGACTGCATGGAATTCATATTTTCATCCATGCTCGCGATCGAGGTGTTGTCGGGTCGTTTGGCGATGGTGACATCAAAGTCCATGTACTCGCCACCGCGGAAGACTTTGACTTTGAGTGTCTTGCCGGGTTTGTGGGAAGCGACGAAGTTTTTAAGACCGTCCGCTGATTTCACTTCACGTCCCTGCACTTCGACGATGATGTCGTTGGCTTGGAGTCCTGCTTTTTCAGCCGGTGAACCTTCGATAGGTTTGGTGATCAGGACACCTTTACCTTCCAGGCCATAGGTCTTGGCAAGTTTGGCGTCGAGGTCTTGAATCCCGATTCCCAGGAAGCCACGTTCGACATGTCCGGTTTCGACGATCTGGTCGGCGATGGACTTAACCATGGTGATGGGGATGGCAAAGCCGATGCCGTTGGAAGCCCCAGTGCGTGACGCGATGGCAGTATTCATACCAATGACATGGCCGTAGATATTGGTCAACGGGCCACCGGAGTTACCGGGGTTGATCGCTGCATCGGTTTGGATAAAGTCTTCAAACCCGTCTCCACCAATGATCTGCAGATTACGACGATTGGTTGCTGAGACGATGCCTTGACTCATTGAAAATTCGATACCAAAGGGTGATCCGAATGCGAAGACGATATCACCCTGTGCGATGGATTCATGGTCCGCGAGTTTGGCAGGAATGACCGGGCCATCGACTTTGATCACTGCGATGTCGGACTTGGGATCAGTGCCGACGATGGTGGCAATGCGTTCGCGTCCGTCGTGGAACTTGACCTTGATTTCATCAGCGGGGGTTTTGCCGTCCTGCTTGGTGACGACGTGGTTATTGGTGATGATATAGCCTTGATCGTTGAAGACCCAACCACTGCCTGAACCGTAGGGACGCAGGGGGTTGTATTGGTCGTAGCCTTCGATTTCTTCTTCATCTTGCTGTTGATTGGGTTGTCTTTGCTGTGGGGTGCGTCCGTGTGGATTGAACCATCGTTCAAAGAGTTCTTCGGGTCCCATGGGAGCGCCGTTGGGTAGGCTGCCACGTCTGCCATTGGTTTTCTGAAGCACTTGAATCGAGACCACCGAGGGTTCGACGGTGCTTGCCACATCTCGGAAGGCCTGGCTAAGTTGCGCGAGGGTGCCTGATTGTTCCAGTGATTGCTGGATGAGTCTGATTTCTTCTGCTTTACCTGCGTGGACGATTTGCCGCGAAAGACTCGGGCCGATCACCATGATGGTCAATACGGTTAACAACAAGACCAGCGTCGGTCCATACCATCTTACTTTTACCATGGTCTAACTCCTGTATTTGGATTTGTTTTATCCCGGAATGCTCTTGCTCTACACGATGCGGTGGCAGTGGGTTGCAGTGATCTTGGGGGTAATAAACTGCAATCCATTTTGCCGTGGCATATTACAAGCAGCTTCTCCATATGGGGAAGTCATTTCGATTATACATCTATAATTGATACGTCAATGTTCTGGCTCAAGTTCGTAGGGATGATCATTTTTCAGGTACGAACCGGATTCAATGAGGTCTTTATAGCGGGTGACCGCTTGGCCGATGGCATCACCGACTTGACCGAGCACCGGTGCAAAGGGGGCATGCCAGTCGGTGAGTCCGAGAATGTCATGCAAGACCACCACGTGACCGTGACAGGCAGGCCCGGCACCACAGCCAATGACCAGAACTGGGTGCCCATCATGCTTGATTTTTTGCATCGCCTCGACCACTGCTTCGGATACCTCCGCGGGGACGGCTTCGAGGAGGATCATGATCGCCCCAGCAGTTGCCAGCGCGACCGCATCATCCACGACGGTTTGAATGTCACTGCGACTGTAAAGTGTGCGACTTCTGCCGGACACCAGCTTGGATTGTGGGCGTGAGCCGATGTGTGCTACGACGGGGACACCTGCATCACTGAGTCTTTTGACTAACGGGGCATGATCGCGAACCAACTCAAACTTCACGCAGTCAGCCCCGGCATCCTGCATGAAACTCACGGCATTGGCCATCGCCAGATCATCACCACAGTGGTAACTGCCAAAGGGCATGTCCGCCATGATAAAGGCATCAGGCGCACCGCGACGCACGGCTGCGGTAATCTCCAACATGAAGGGTATCTTCACACCCTGCGTGTTGCGATAACCGAGCATGAACTGTGCAGCGGTATCACCGACAAGGATCGTTTGGATCCCTGCCTGCCAAAGATGCCTGGCGGTAGTGGCGTCATAGCAGGTGAGCATCGCAAACGGATCACCGGCCTTGGCCCACTTACGCAGATGAGACAGGGATACACGTGCGGAACTTGATGGGGGTAGTAGCGGACTCATGCCAACCAGTATAGCGTTGCGTGGTTCAAGTCGATAATGTCATGGAAGGTGAAGCAGGACAGATGCATTACTTGGTGGTGGTGGCCTTGGCTTTGTTGTCTGACTTTTTTTGATCCTGCTTTGTATTTTCGGACTTCTTCTTGGCGTCAGACTTCTTTTTTACAGCGGGTTTTTTCTTTGGCGAATCAGACAGTTCATCAGAGCGTTTTTGCTTCATGCTCTCAACAATCGCTTCTTTCTCTTTGGCCTGTTCTTCGGGTGTTGGTTTTTCCTGGGCAGTCCGCCAGTTGAGCTTGACGATCATGGGGCGATGGGCTGCACCGTTGGTTGGGCCGCTGCCACGTTCGACACTGACAAGTTGTTGGCTATGCAGGCAGTGATCCACAGGAATTTCACCCAATGGGAATCCGCCACTGGCTGGCCATGTCGGTTGGATACCAAAGCCGATCTGTGAATTGATCAGTCCGGTTTTTCGAAGCATCGCAGAGAAATGAGCAGACCATGGCGTTGCATTGAAATTACCCATCACGACGACCGGGTCGTCCTGTTCGTTGACCCATGTCACAATACTTTCGAATTGTTCACGGTAGACCTTGGCATTGTTTGCAGTCCACGGGCCCGGCAGGTGAACCATGAGCAATTGAATCCGACGCTCGAACCATTGGATCGTGACCTTCAATGCAGGGGGACCCGGTTGTTCGTGTGACAGTTCAACGGTGGTCGAGTCAATCACGCGGATCTTGGGGGGCAGAGACACACGCGAAAGCAGCGCGATCCCATAACCGTCTTCCTGTGGAAGCGAGTTGTGAATGCGGTAGGGCGTGCCATACATGCTTAATTGCTTGAGTGTGGCCTGTGTGACACTTTGCGCTAAAATGATATCGGCCTGCCCGTCATTGATCAGACTCATGACATGTTCACTGCCTCTTGCAGCAACATTCATGTCCAGATTCATGATCATGATCGGTTCGTCAGAAACATACCACATCAGGCCGTCACGCATCACCTTGGCGTTTTCGTCATAGCGAATGATTTGAGCCATGCTATTGTTGGATTCGAAATTTCGTGGCGGATGAGGTTCTGAATTTAAAGCAAGTCTTGCCGCTTCATCCATTGCCTTTTGTTGACGTTCCTGAACTTGCAGTTGCAACTGCGTGGGAATGTACAACGGGACAATCAAAGCCAGGTTCATCGCAATGGGTAACAGCAGCAACAGCGCCCAGAAAAAACGCTTGGTGAAAAGCATCGCGATCATCACGCCCACAAGGATCAATGCGTATTGCGGACGGTAATTGGAAATGATTTCAAACGGCCACCAAAGCAGGCCCAGAAATCCCAGAAAGGTTGCGACCGTCGGCAGTCCGCCGCTGATGAGCAGCAGCATGGCAGCCTTGCGATGTCGACTGCGATGCAGACGAGAAGGCGCAGCTTCGAGGTCCAGTTGTTGCCCATCATCAAACATCGCGTACAACTCCGATGGTTAATACCCATTGACACAATAGGTTAACTCTTAACAGAGTCGCCAATTTCATGGCAAAGGTCAACCGGCAGCACGGATAATTCGTAGAAATAGTGACAATTTTATCTCCAGCATCCCTTGATGCATTCGTCACGACCCAACCTTTAGACCCGATTCAAATGCTCTGAATATCGTGTCAACCGACACTGAGTTTTTTCAGACGCTATAATGCCCGTCTGTCTTTGATTTAAAGGAATGTCCCATGCCCAGCAATATTGCGGTTTACTGCGGTTCAAGCACGCGTGCTGGACAAGCGTTCCTCGATCAGGCGACAGCTGTCGGCAAGGCACTTGGCCAGCGTGGGCATACCCTCGTCTACGGTGCAGGGACCATCGGCCTGATGGGTGCCGTCGCACGCGCAACCCATGCTGCCGGGGGCAAAGTCCTGGGGGTCATCCCCAAGTCCATGGATCATGTGGAGATCACTTACCAGCAGTGCGACGAATTGATCTTCACCGACACCATGCGACAGCGTAAGCACATCATGGACGAACGCTCCGATGTCTTCGTCGTCCTGCCCGGCGGGTTTGGGACACTTGAAGAACTCATCGAAGTCATCACCCACCGACACCTGTCGTTTCATGACAAGCCCATCCTCATTTTAAATGTCGATGGTTTTTACGATCCCATGATCACTTTGTTTGAGCATTTTGTCGAACACCAATTTGCCAAAGCCAAACATATGAATGCGTTTGAAGTACACAATTCCGTCGATGCATTGATTGCTCGACTTGACGAAATAACCAGATAGATTTACAAGGTTCGCTTCCCGCGACCGTCAACCTGATGGAGGCTCACATGCCCGTTCTCACCAAAACCCGTTTACTGACCCCCGGCCCGACTGATGTCCCCGCTGACGTGCTTCTGGAAATGGCCCAGCCCATCATCCATCACCGCACCAAGCAGTTCCAGGCGATCTTCGCTGAACTCTCCGAGCGACTCCAACGCGTCTTCCTGACATCCGAGCCGGTTCTGACCATCGCAGGCTCTGGCACCACGTCCTTTGAAGCTGCTCAAATCAACCTCGTCAAGCCCGGTTCAAAAACACTCACCATCGCAGGTGGTAAGTTCGGTGAACGTTGGCAAGACATCTACGACACCTACGCACCGACTCTGGGCATCACCGAGAACATCAAGCTCAACGTCCCCTGGGGCGAAGCTGTCACCGCCGCTCAAGTCGAAGAAGTCCTCAAAGCCAATCCCGACATAAGCGTGGTGACTCTGGTCAACAGTGAAACCTCAACCGCCACCGCAGCGGACGTGCAAGCCATCGCAGCAGTCGTGAGCAAGACCGATGCACTGCTGATCGTCGATGGCATCACCTCGGTCGGCACACTTCCCGTGAAAATGGACGAATGGGGCATTGATGTCCTGGTCACCGGTTCACAAAAAGCTCTGATGCTCCCACCTGGTCTTGGTTTTGTCGGACTTGGCAAACGCGCTCAAGCTCGCCTTGATGAAGTCAAACCCACCGGGTACTACAACCTTGACCTGCGGAAGTGGCTTAAGAGTTGGCAGAAAAATGACGTGCCCTTCACCCCGCCGGTGAGCCTCATTCGTGGCCAGCGTGTTGCGTTGGAAATGATCGAAAACGAAGGCCTGGAAAATGTCTGGGCTCGCAGCGCTGCTTTAGCCAAGGCCAGTCGCGCAGCATTCACAGCCATGGGTTTGGAACTCATCAGCAAGTCGCCCAGCGATTCAGTGACCGGCGCGTTCTATCCTGAAGGTGTTTCCGACAGCGCCATCCGCAACGGCACCCGTGATAACCACAGCGTCCATATCGCCGGTGGTCAAGACGGTCGTGGTGCCAGTTGGAAGGGCAAGATTTTCCGCATCTCCAACATGGGTTACGTCGATGCAGGCGACATCCTTGCCACCATGCACGCCATCGAAACCGAGCTCAACGCTCAGGGCCAATCCATCAAGCCCGGCACAGCCGTCGCCGCCGCCGGTGCCGTCTTCGCCCAAGGTTGATTCGCGGAAGCTGATTCCCCGCAATCAAACCGCTTGCGGTTTAGCGCTGCAACGACTCGCAAATAACAACAAAACAGGCTGCGGATACAACACCGCAGCCTGTTTTTATATTCAGTTTTTAGTGATCACCTCACGGCTTGACCAACCGCTTCCGATCCACTGCCAGCAATTGCAGGTTGTCCTCTCTGGCTGATGGACGCTTGGCATCACGATAGACGTCATACGCAGGTTTATGTGAAAAGTCTTCGCAGACGAGTCCAAAACCGCCTTCGCGCGGTTTGTTCTTTTTCTTGGCAAACTCCTTTTCACGGAAGTTGTACCAGAAGATTTTTTCCACTGCCGGGTGTTGGGTCAAGGTGCTGTAGGTTCGATGCAAACTCTCAGCTTGATCTTCGTCTGTAGTGGTGACACCTTCTGCACTGGTGAACGTGCTGCGGCCGGTCTCCGTGATCCAGATGGGCATGTGACCCAGTCCTGCTGCAACAAGTTGGCTGTACCAATGATTGATCTGATAGACCGCTAATTCGATTTGAGGCGTATAGGTGTGGACGGCCAAACCATCAAACGTCTTGCCAAAACCATTGTCGATCATCGTCTGTAATGCAAAGCTGTCCGAACCTTTGAGCCCCCATAAACCTGCATCAGTCAGCGAACCACTGAGTATCACCGCAGTGGGGTCTTCCTCGCGGATCACTTCCACGGCGACCTTGGCCCATGTCATGTAATCCTCAATGGAGGACTTCCAGAAACCTTTAAGGTCCGGCTCGTTGGTGATTTCATAACTGTCAATCTGCTTGCCCCAACGCCTGGTGACAAAGCGAACATATTCCCGCAGTGCATCAAGGTCTTTGGGCATGTACCGCCAGAAATCCGAGGCTTCGGGGTTCGACGAATTCCATTGAGGTGAGGTGCCCAGGATGATATGGTTTTTAATCCCTGCTTCGGATAGTGAATTGATCATCGTGTCGTAGCGTTTGGTCATAAACGCACTCCACTCGTCTTTGTTTTTGGGTTGGAGGTTTGACCAGTTAATACCAGTACGCGCAGTTTGGACGCCGAGTTGTTTAAGTTCGACGATGGCCTGTTTGATCTGCTCGTCGGTCTTGTAGAAATACGGCCAAGGCAGGTGTTGGCAGATACCAAAGGGTTCAAAGCTTCGCCCCTTAAAATCAGGTGTCGGCAGGTTGGCGGTGTCGCGTTTGACATCATCGGTAAAGCGGGGCAAAGCCAGAAACTTCACCGCAGTGACTAACAATTTTCCTGCCTGTTCGACACCAATATTCAACGTGTAACCGCTGACACCTTCGGGCAGCAAATAGTTAATGGTCCGCGTATGCTCATCGCCAACAGCTTCACGAATCCATGTCGAAGGCACCCACGTGGTATTGGGCGTGCTGGTTCGCATCGCAAAGAATCCGCGGGCGCTGGCATGATCCGAATCAGCCGGACTTTCAAGCACGCGATAGGTGACGGACAGTTGATACCGACGATGCGCATCAAGGAGTCCCACGGGCGTGGTGATAAATGCGGTTTCATTTGGGTTGTCATTGACCGTGCCTTGGATACCCAGGTCGGTGACCTTACCGGAGTGTTGAATGACCATCGGGGAAGTCGGTTGGCCAATTTGCCAGTCGATGATTGCTTGCCCCGTGGCGGGTAGTGTTTGAGCTTGACTGCATGCAATCACCAGCAGACTCAACAGACAACAGTTCAATATTTTAGCGCACGACATAACAAATCCTTTCACAAAGATCAGAACAAGGCAACTGTCTATTCACAGTCTGAAGAACAAAATTTCAATTGTCGCAGGCGTACTTACCTGCATGTTTAGAGTTACTTTTTTCAAGCCGCCAGATGAACGCAGTGAATCTGACGGGTAGGTGACGTATCGTTTTATTGGCTGAAGACCCGTCGGATTCGTTTCCTTTTATCACTCAACTGGCGGCTTGTGTTTTTATCACTGAGTTCGATTCATTTGGACACCATCGGCGGGGCGCAAGATTCACGTTTGACCAACGGGCCATCCACTAACACATGTCGCTGGGGGATGCTCATGTTTCGAATTTGCAGATCGACAAGTCTCAACGCGGTGGCCATCAATTGGTGATGATCTTCGCGGATACTTGTGAGTTGCGGTTCACTGCCTGAAGCCATAAATGAATCGGATGTACCGATGATGGATAGTTCACCGGGGACGCTGACATTCATCTGCCCCGCCGCCTGAAGTCCGCCGACTGCCATGGCATCATTGCCGTAGATGATGGCGGTGGGGCGTGTGTCGGTTGGACGCTTAAGCAGTTCAGTGGTGATGCGACAACCTTCAGCCAGCGGGCGGGCGGTCTTGGGATAGTCGATGTCCGCACGCACGATCCATTGATCACCGGTGGGCAAACCAAACTCCACAGCGGTTTGCTCGAAGGCTTGTTGTTGATGGATATGGGCGACGTGCTTTGGGCCACCGATGACCAGCGCGATTTTGCGATGTCCAAGTGCGGCGAGGTATTGGACCGCTTCGGACATGCCGGACTTGAGGTTCAACCCGACACTGCAAAGTTCATCGGGGACATTTTCAAGTTGGCCTAACACGACTGCTGGGATTTTCCAAGAGAGGATTTGTTCAAACTGTGGCAAGCACCATGTGCCGGTGGCAATGATCCCGCCGACCCGCCGTTCGCGGACAATCTGTGGCACGGGTTTACTGCTTTGATCCGACCAGTCTGAGGACCAGTTGTGAAAATCAGTGATTAAACGTAATCCCGATTCGGCAGCAGCACGCATTGCAAAACTGGCGACTGAGAGTTGGCTAAGCGTGGTCGAATCCAAAAACGTGGAGACCACCAGCAGGCCGATGGTGTCCGACGCGCCACGTCGCAATGCAGCAGCATTGGCGTTGGGGGTATAACCCATCTCCTGAGCCATCTCCAGAATCTTGCGACGCCGGGGCGTGAGTTTTTCGGGGTCCGCTGCCATGGTTCTTGAAACCGTGGAGGGATGGACCTTGGCTCGACGGGCGATGTCGTCGATGGTGACTGGGCTGGTGAGTTGCGTATTCATATCCGCTTTCGAATCGGTCATGGTTGGATGTTACCGACCTGCGATGATTCAGGCCACAGGAAATGATAGGCAGGTAAAAATAAAATTGCAAACGAAATTGCAATCAATTGCATGCATGCCTAGAATTCAATAGAACTTGCTCATGAGCAGATATATGGTTTATTACATAAGACAAGGTTAAGCCATGGACTTAAAACAAAAAATGACAGTTGGTCGCAAATCGGCATTTACGCTTATTGAGCTGTTGGTGGTCATTTCCATCATCAGTTTGCTTATTGCGATTCTCTTGCCGGCATTGGGGCAGGCTCGTTCAGCGGCACGAAATATCGCGTGTGCTTCGAATCTCCGTCAGTCGATGTTGGCCATGATTAACTATGCCGTGGACAACCACAATCGCCCGCCACATCAGTTGATTTACGCCAGCCATATCCCCGGCGGATCGCTGGATTGGAGTGGCCAGTTGGCAAGCTATGTCGGTGGCAATCCATTGAACATGACTGATCAGGAATCCGGATTCAAAACGTTTCGCTGCCCGGATGACAATATCCAACGCCTGCCCACCAGCCGGGCTTATCGCAGTTATGCCATTAACGATTCACGTTGGACGTATTTCGGCAACGGTTACAAAGCGCCCTGGCCTCGCTATAACACGTCCAATGGCCAACCGATTCTCGGTAACGGGATGACAACGCTCGTCACCGAGCCTTATCGTCTCGAAGACATCCCATCGCATGTGATGATGATCACGGAAGTTTGGCCGCGACTGTACACCAACTCCGGTCGATGTGTCGTGGGCAACTATGACAACACCGGGCTGGCTGCACGTTTTGATGCTGCTCATTTCCGTGGAGCCAATATCGCATTCAGTGACGGCCGCGTCAGTGCTCTGACCGAAGAGGAAATCGACACCTACCGCGCGGACACCAATTATGGCGGTAATAAGGGCGACCGTTGGAAGTGGAAATAAGGGCGATCAGATTGTTGGCAAATGAATCGTCCTGATGGTAGGCATTAAAAGTTTTTCTCAAGAGCAATTGAGAGAGACATTTGAAAACTCAATTCATCTTTTACCGCCAAGACGCCAAGGACGCAGAGTTCAAACCCAGTCATAAAATACAATTGAAAGCAAATCAAAATCTCTGTCTTGTTTATCTTGGCGTCTTGGCGGTAAAACTGAATCCTGGCTTTTCAAAAATATCGAAATAAAAAATGCCCTGCGAGTTTTTTCTCACAGGGCATTTTATTGTTACGCCAGGTTGCAGTCCGCGGAACTGTGAACCTGCACGAGGAAGACTCAGATTGGGCATGCCATGACGCAGAGCATTTTTGGCTTTTTGAATATTGCGACGGACCTGGGCAACCCATGGGTTCCCGACTGCTGTTGTTGGGGCGGGGCAATCGGGGAATCGCTGACAGGCGAGCGTCGCGGGTTATGCTTTGTAAACACCTTTGCCATAACCTGCATGATCTGGTCTGAAACAAATTGTCTTTCAACTCGTGCGAAGTTGTGGACAGTAATATTGGGGGACACGTCTTAGGTCAGACGCATCGTTGCTCGATCCATGACAAGCGTGCTTGGCAACAACAGGGCTACCATCAAGCTTGTCATTGATATTGGATCAGTTTTCGACGTCAGTGCTGGCACTACCGTTAAAGAAAGCTTCAGAGCCACGTGCTTTGGCGCGAGCCATCATCTTGTCGTAGTTGGCATAGCTTTGACGCAGTGTGGTTTCATTGGCGGTGAGCATTTTGACGACATCGTTGCCAGTGAGGGGTTGAGCGTACTCAGCCATTTTGGCGGACTGGTCAAATGCACCCATCTGCACTGCGGTGAAAAAGCTCAACACGGCGATGACGGCACAGCCCAGAACGGACTGGACGATGATTTCGGCGCGGGAAGATTTCTTGGCAACGACGGGGGTGGGGGTATCAGTTTCGATGTTCATGGTGAAATTCCTTTTCTATTTGCCGTATTGATCGGCAATGTATGTTCGAGTTTGTTTACGATGTTGATAGTTCGAAATTAATTCTCTTGTGAGACGCCTTGGAAGAAGGGACGAGCCCCTGCTTCTCTGGCACGTGAGAGCATTTTGTCATAGTTCTGGTAACGGGTTCGCAGTTGGGCTTCGTTGCTGGTAAGCATCTTCACGACATCATTGCCTGTGAGCGGTTTGGCAAACTCGGCAATCTTATCCGACTGATCAAACGCGCCGGCCTGAACAGCGATGAAGAAACTCAAGACAGCCACGATGGCTAATCCGAGAACCGATTGAACGATCATTTCAATTTTCTTGGCAGCTTTGGTAGCTTCCATGGCACTAATCCTTTCTCCGGGGAAGCCTATTGGCGGGAGACTCTACACATTGACGAGTCTTTGTTCACCGGGGTTACTTGCAAACGGTGTGCCAATTGAATTCTTTACGATTAATTCATTCAATTGACTATTTGGTGTGCAATCCCGTTTTGTTGCCTTGCTGTCCGCTGAATCTTTAAGCGAGGCCGGGATCGTGGGTGGGTTTCAGTCACAATATCTGATTGTCATGCAGCCTCATGTTTTCCATGGGGCGAAGAATAACAACAGATTGTCAGTGTCTTGTCAAGTTGGTATTGCCATTGTGTGTTGTTTGCCAGTTCGTGTTTTCATTCACGTACAACGTCGTTGTGCGCTTTTCATTTCGTCATATTGCCATTACTACTTCATTTTTTTTTCGTCCTCTACTCAGGTTACTCTGCCTGAGACGGTTTATGAGTTAGAGGAAAGATGGTTAACAGCAGGACCGAATGCAAACAACTTAACGGACTCTTCACATTAAGAGGGATAAACCTTGACGTTTGTAACGTCTTGGGCTGTCGTGACGGATGTCGTGAGATGTATAAGTAGATCAAAAACTTTTATTGCGCTGCAGACATTGAGCTGCCCATATTCCGTAACAGGTTTGACCAGATACCCAATTTCTTTTTCTGATTCACAGGGGTATCAGCTTTCTGATAGTCCAGATTATTTAAAATCAGCGAGCCGTTTCCTAACGGATATTCAACAAGTCCACCCGGCGAAGCGAGCATGGTGAACCGACTGGACATGGCCTTGGGCATTTGTCGAAAAATTTCGATGTTGTCGATTCCAGTTAAAATTTTACTCGAGGGTTTGTCGAACATTTCCAGTAAAGCAATGTCTAATGTCTGCGCAGTCTGCCCATTTAATGGGATGGATTGCATGTCAGGCGTATCCTTAAGATCGACGTTCACTGCCGAATTGGCATCACCATCAAGTGTGATCTTCATCCGCTTGATGACTTGATAGGAGTTATTGGTCCAGATGTTCAACCGGTCGAGTCGTTGGGGGTGGGGGAATTTGAAACGGACCGTTTCGTCGGGTGCGACATAACTGATGTACCGCCAGAAGTCCGCGTTGAGCAGTCCGTTGACCGTGTTGCGATACTTGCCATTGAGGTTCGCAAAGCTGGCAATTTCAAAACCGTCTACTACATAAGAGAAGACTTTGTCAGAGACGTAATGTTGATTCCGCCATCGAGCAATGAACTCGTCACTGTCCATGGCAATGTCCCGGTCCGAGATGCCCAGCAGCAGGTGGTTCGCCAGATTATCCAGCCGGACACGTTCCTGCGTGCCAGGTCGGATCATGTGCGGGAAGCCTACGAGTTGGTTAAAGTCATCTATCCCATCGGGGGTGAGATTCACCAGCATCATCCGCCCGCCGGTGTTGACCCACTGGGTGACCAGTTGCTTGTTGGTGTTTAGCCACGCAAGGTTGGCAGGGGTGGCTTTGACGATGATCACGTGATGCGAGTTGAGCAGTTTGGGCAGTGTGTCAATCGTATTGATAGCGTCGGATTGGAGACCGGTTTGCTTGAGGAGTTTTTCAAGCTTGCGATCACCGTTAGTCAAAACCGCGGTAGGTTTGAGTACTTCAGTGGCGGATGAGTTTGTATGGTTAAGCAGTCTTGTGAGCAGTCGGTCGGCCATGGGTTCGACACCGAGCTTGCTGCCGATGAGCATTTGACTAAGCACAATGCTGCTACGTCCCTTGTTGATCTGCACCATGGGGGATAGGTTCAGGTCGTGTCCGGCACTGAGCATGGGGAGAATGCCCGAGCTTGGCATGGCATAGCTGTTGGTGAAGTTGTAACTGCCATCGGCCCATGTGAAAAACTGATCATTGCTCATGCCTTTGAACACCGGATGAGCCGGAGCAGCAATGAACGCGATCTGTCCAGTCTGACCTTTGGCACCTTCAAACTCCTCACGTGAGACTTTGCCCGAGTCCTGTTTTTTGTCAGCGAGTTCTAGGTCAAGTTCGAGTTCCTTGCTGGTGATGGGATTGGCTTGTTCGAAGACGATGCTATTGAAGCCTTGAATCGACGCGATCAGATTCTTTCGGTCCTTGTGGCTGAGGTTGTCCAATGCATTGGGGCCAACGAGTAATGTTTTGAGTTGAGCATCAATGGAAAGTGGGTCTTGCATCCGATAGTGCGGGATGCGTTTTTGCTTAAGCCACGCAAGCACTTTGCCTGATGGGTCAAAGACGCCCAGCGTTCCAAACGCCAGTGCTTTGTGTTGCTCAGGAAACATTACATGCAACGTATGCTCATCACTGAACACTGACTGGCCCTTCACGCTTAACATCAACCGCAGTGTGATGTCCATATCCGTTAACACCTGCGGGATGGGGAGTGTGAGTTGGTCTTCCTGGCTGTGGCCTGCGGGGATGGTGTAGGTTTTGCGACCCTGCCCGACGACGGTGCCGTTGGTGATGAGTTGCCAAGTAAAAAGCATCGGATCATCAAAGCGCGTGTCGTTAAAGACCTTGATGGTTCGCTTGATCGCACTGTTGGGATAGACATTGCTGTTGTGCTCTTTGATGAAGACCGCACGCGGGGAGAAGGCTGCTTCACATCCGGGAAGCTGTCCTGTCCATGGGCTGATGGCGGTGACTTCCTGCCAACGTGCGCCCTGCATGGCAATGTTGAGATACTTACCTGCTGCAATGTCCGCGTACTGCTTGCCACGGTAGACACTCGGCCCGCCGACCCATGCCATCTTCGAGAGATTGCCCGAGTAGTAAAACACTTCACCAAGGACCAGCGGATTTTTGCCTGACCACTTGAAGACTTCGCTGCGGGTGTGTTCGCCGTTGGGCTTGCCAAGGGGATAGGCATAGGCTGCCAGGGGGAAGCTGCCGCCTTTGGGGAACGTGTAGTGTTGGCAGTTGATTTCGCCGAGTCCGCCAAGATCGCCACCCCCATCCTGAAAGCTTGCTCGCGTCGGGTCCAACTCCTTGGCGATGGCATGGAGTTTGGCTGCCTTTTCTTCCATCTGCCGGTAGTTGTTCCAATGTCGCAAAAACGCAGTGACGAAAAACATTTCGTTACCCAGTGAATACATCATGATTGATGGGTGATTGCGATACGCTTTGACGACCTGTGCGACATGTTCTTCAAAGTTCTCCCAAACGATGGGGTTGTCCAGATCATGGGTGATGAACATGCCATCAATGCAGGTGGACAAACGACCGGGGATACCATTGGCATCGTGATAGTCCAATGCAGATTCACGCGAGCCAAAAATTCGATCATGATCCTGAGCGATGCGATGGAAACGATCACCTTGGGCGTGGTAGGTTTTTAGCCAGTGATCCACATCATGATGTTCGGGCACGCCAACCCAATTCCAGAAATGCCAGGGGACACCGTTAAGCAGAAAGTCCTTGCCCGCGATGGACACTTCACGGAAGCCAAACGTCTGCGTGTGTGTGTCAGCAACTTGGCCACCAATGAGCAGTTGGCTTTGCAGGTCATACAGTTGAGCACCATCTTCAGGCCACCATAATTTGGCGTCGGGTATCGCAACGGGATCAAGCGTTAACGTCTTGGAACTTTTTGCATCTATCGTTGCGGTGAGATTCAAGCCTGTTTTAAGGGGTTGTTTGGTTGCATGGTCAATAATGCTTGCCGTCCACTGCACGGTGAGTTTGCGGGTTGATGGATTGTGCAGTGTGATATCCGCGGTGAGTTGCTTGTGGGGTTTGACGGTGGTTTTAACGAAGATGTCATCGACATACGCCATGCCCGTTGCGGTCAACGTGACTGGGCCGATGATGCCGGTCATCAAGCCGTTGCCTTCGCCCTTGGTTGATGGGAAGACGGGAGCGACATAGCTTCGGTTCTTGGAAAAGCTTGCGTTGGGGGGAGTGTTCCGCGCATGATCCAGTGAACTGGTTCGACCTTTACGTGCCTTGTGATCAATGGCATACCACGGACTCTTGATGGCAACGACGATCTCGTTGTCCTGACCACGGGTGATGAACTCGGTCACATCCATCGACCAGGGCACGAGCACGGACTTATGTGTGCCTGCGAGCTTGCCATTGATAAAGACGCTGGCAATCCAGTTGGTGGATGCGAAGTTCAGTTGAAAGCTCTCGCCGGTGACCGCTGGGACATGCACACGCGTTTGATACATCAGGCGATGTCCAAAGCTCAATTCATCGCGGTCGGACCATGCCCCGCGACCATTGCCCGGAACGTTAATGCCTAACCATCTCAACTTGGATAGATCAGGCAACACAGTCACCGGTTCATAGGTATCAGTGTCCATATCCAAGTCATCAAAACGTGCCACCTGCCAGAGTCCGGTGAGTTTTGCTTCTTTGCGCGTAGCATTTAATGATGGATGCTCAAAGTGATAAACCTGTTTGGTTGCCTGCTCATCAATGGGTTGCTTGGGGATGTGATATATTCGCTGCGGGTCAAAACCATTACGTCCCAGCGCGATGCAGTCGATGGCAACGAGTTGGCGGCCATCAATCCCGCCCTCTGTAAAACGCAGTGACAAGGTGTGCTTGCCTGCTGCGAGTTTTTGTTCACCACCTTGTGCCCAGGCGATTTCGTTCCATGTGGTCAGTTCCATCACCTGTGTGGTTTGTTGGCGATTGGAGACTTCCTGCCAGTTGCCATCATCAATCCGCCAATCAAACGGGGCACGGACCCATTCAAAACCAATGCGAAACCACACGTCATAGTTGCCAGCCTGTTGGACATTGAACGTGTAGTCCAATTGCCAGGGTTGTTTGGGGATTCTGTTTTTAGGATAAGTCTGTTGCAGCAGTTTCCTGTCGGAGAGTAGATGCGGTCTTGCTGATGCGTTGACATTGAAACTGGCTTTCGTGGGGTCGGGTTGTTCACCTTCAATCCAGATCAAATCGTTGGTGACAAGGTGTTGGGCTTGAGCAGTCAGACCAGTTGCCAGGAGCAGCCAGCACGCGATGAAGATCGGTAGTCGTTTCATGGATTGGACCCAGAGAAAGATTGAGTAAATTGTTTTGTTGCCAAGACGCCAGGTGCGCCAAGGTATGAGAGATTGTAAACGACAACCGCACAGATTCTGTATCAAAACAGAAAGTCTGTGCGGTTTTCTTGTGCAAAATATGTTTTATGCCGTTTTGTTTTTCAGTGATTGATGATTTTTGCAGATGAATCGAGATCAGCAAAAATCGGTTGGCACATTGCGACGATTGCTTCGCGGGTCGACACCATAGCGCGTGCCTTCTGCCGTTTGACGGACGGCATGGGCGGGCATCTCTGGTTGGGGTGGTCCCCAATATTTTTTGGTGTCGTGGCATTCCTTGATGATCTTGACTGCTTCGTCCACACTGTCGGTGATCCTGAATAAGTCGAGATCTTCCTTGCTGATGCACTGGTGTTTATCGAGCATGGTTTGTTTGATCCAGTCAACTAGTCCGGACCAGAAATCCGTGCCGATGAGGACAACCGGGAAGGGCGAGGTTTTGTGCGTTTGGATGAGTGTCATGCTTTCGAAGAACTCGTCCATCGTGCCGAATCCGCCGGGGAAGCAGATAAAGCCCACTGCATATTTGACGAACATGACCTTCCGCGCAAAGAAGTATCGGAAGGTGATCTCATGGGTCTGAAACGGATTGGGGTCCTGTTCCATCGGCAAGCTGATGTTCAGTCCCACAGACGTGCCACCTGCTTCAAAGGCGCCTTTGTTGGCAGCCTCCATAATCCCAGGGCCACCGCCGGTGATGACCGCAAAGTCTTCGCCAACGAGTTTGCGACTGCATTCGACAGCCTTTTGGTAGTACAGATCGTCAGGCTTGGTTCGAGCCGAACCAAATACAGTGACGGCGGGTCCGATATCGCTTAAGGTTTCAAAGCCTTCGACGAACTCCGATAAAATTCGAAACATCCGCCAGGCTTCCTGGCTGAGATTGGATTCGCTGCAATGGTTGTTTGAATTCACGATTGTCTCCTGCGTCTGAAAAATACTCTGTCATGGGTCAGTCTATTATGCATCGACCTAAGTTCATCTCGGACATGACACATAACACCGATGGCCATCTTCTTTGTTCCATTGTTCGCCCGATAACCATTGGTTTGATTGACGCATTTGCTCTTTGACGCGATCAACGCATAATCCACGGTATGTCCAATCCTCCGCCATTGACCGCAGAATCGACTCAAGTCCGCGATGTGTTATTGCATCGCTTTGGGATCAGCCAATACCGCCCGCATCAGGCCACAGTCATTGATGCCGTGTTAGCAGGGCGGGATGTGCTTTTTACGTTACCTACAGGTGGCGGTAAGTCGCTTGCATATCAGTTGCCTGCGATGGTTCTGCCGGGCGTCACGGTGGTGATTTCACCCTTGATTGCATTGATGAAGGATCAGGTTGACGCGCTGCGCAAAAAGGACTTGCCTGCGACGTTTGTGAATTCAACACTCTCAGCAACCCAGCGTGCGGATCGACTGCAACTGGCCATTGATGGCAAAATCAAACTGTTATTCATCACCCCTGAGCGTTTTCGCAGTCAAGCGTTTCTGGACATTATTAAGAAGCTTAACGTCACGCGACTTGCCATCGACGAAGCGCATTGCATCAGCATGTGGGGACATGATTTTCGTCCCGACTATTCACAACTCGACTGCTACCGCAAGATGCTTGGTAATCCACCGACCATCGCGCTCACTGCGACAGCAACACCGCAAGTTGCTTTGGATATTGTTGAACAGCTGCAGTTAAAGGATCCACTCGTCGAACGCGGTGGCATGGAACGCGCGAATTTGTTTCTTGCGGCAACGGCAGTCTATGACCAGCAGGCTAAACTCGATCGACTGGCTCAACTCATCCGCGCGATTGATGGGCCGGGCATTGTTTACGGCGCTGTGATCCGAGACCTGCATCAGATCAAAGAAGGACTCCGCCAGCGGGGGATCGACACGCTGCTATACCACGGCGAATTGTCTGCTCATGAACGTCGTCACATGCAGGACCGGTTCATGCAGTCGAAAAATGAAGTGGTTTTAGCCACCAATGCTTTTGGGATGGGGATTGATAAAGCGGATGTGCGTTTTGTGATTCATGTGCAAATCCCACGCAACCTTGAGAGTTGGGTTCAGGAAGTCGGCCGAGCCGGGCGCGATGGTAAGCCGTCCTGGTGTGAACTGATCTATCTCGAAGAAGACATCGCTATTCAGCAGAACTTTATCCAGTGGGCCAACCCCTCGCGCGAATTTATGGTTGGGGTCTATCGCACTTTGAGTAATTGGGGCGAACGCATCGTCACCAAGGATTTGGATGATCTGCGAAAAGAGCTGCTATACAAGGATAAAGCAGACAATCGCGTGAGTATCTGCCTTAAATGGCTTGAGGTATTGGGTGTTACCCAAGGTAGTTTTGAAACCGGGAATCTGCGTATTGTTCAAAAAATCGACCCCGATCAACTGCCGGATTTGATTGGCAACGAAGACAAACACAAAGCCGATCTGCACGGACTTTTAAAGATCATGCAGTTTGCTTTAAATGTTGAAAACAAATGTCGCCGGACGGTTATCGCTGAGCATTTTGAATTGGATGAGTCGTCAGCTAGCTGTGATGCGTGTGATGCCTGTGGAGATCGTGATACGCATCTGGCCAAACATTTTACGCCCCGAGCATTAGGTGATGTGCAGACCTCCAGTACGCGGGATGATCACTTTCAACGCGGCGACTGGGTGCGTGTGGATGGCAGACATATTGGCCAGGTAATCAAAGTCCAAAAGCGTGGCCGGGATATCGAACTGACCGTTGAAAGTGCAGGCGACCTGCGCAAACGCACGGTAAATATCCGTCGTCAACGTGTCGAAAAAATCCAAAACTGACTCTCGCCCAGCAACCCCCCGGATAGTTGCTGGGCGATGAGTCATATACTTGTGGTGATTCACAAGCATGAACTGTTATTAAACCAATACCGTTTTACTCACGTGTGAGTGTCGCGCCGGTGTAGTTATTACTGACTTGCATGGTTGATTTGGAATACACCAGTCGGAGTCGCTTGGGTGATTCAATCTGCCATGTGTATTCCAGAAAGTAGGTGGCTGGAACATTTGTGGAAACCAGCATGTTTTCTTGGATCTCAAATGTCGCGCCGAGATTGCCATTTGAACCTAATAAAATTCGATTTGTTCCGACCACCTTAATGGAAACTTCCCGTTGGAATCCAGCAGGTAAATTCATCGTCCATTTACCTGCCAGAGATAATGGGGTGATCTCATTTAGGTTCAGGTTGGGGTCTGTCGGTGAAAAAGGTTGGCGAAAAATGCGTGTATTTTCTTTTTCAGCTGTTGATTTGGCTGGTGGTAATTGGGTTTCAGTGGATTGTGCCACCAATCGAATGTCTGCTGTTAGCTTATCAATGCTTTTGTTTATTTTTTCAGTTTGATCTTCGAGCGTTTTGAGTTGGCGCCCCATTCTGTTGGATATAGCTTGTGTCGTCGTGATCTGCTGTTGCACTTTCAGATCGGTCTGCTGGACAGCATTAAGATGTGTTTTCATAGCTTCTGCTGCATCAGTGATTTGTTTTTGCACTTTTATTTGGTCATCACGAAGCGTGCCAATGTTCTGAGTCGTACTTTCCTCAAACGCTTGGAGAGTCTGAATCTGTTTGCCTTGCTCAACGTTGACATTTTTAACGGTGTCCAGCGTGGTGGCTTGTTCGTTGATCACATTGAACCCTTGCTGCATGTCGATGTACAACACAAGTACAAAGGCAATGAGAAAGATCGTCAACAATGCGTTGGCAATGAGTAGAATTTTCTGCATCTGTTATTCCTCCGGAAAGTTTTCGTCGGTGAGTTGAAAGACACTTTCAACCGGTTGATCAAATACGCGAGCAATCCGCATTGCCAAGACCAGCGATGGCGCGTAGCGGCCGGACTCCAATGCGATAATCGTCTGGCGACTGACTTGGACCTTGTCAGCCAATGCCTGCTGGGTCATGCGGTCATGCTCAAAACGCAGCCGTCTGATTTCATTGATCAGATCAATGCCCGGCATACCAGTTCTCCAATCGATGCAACACGATCGTTGAGCCGGCATGGATTAATACAAACAAACCAAAACCACCGAAAACAAGCAGCGGGATCACAAACGGGGGGATTGTTTCAAGTGACCGACAGAGTAGCCATGCAATAAATCCAGCCAGGATAAATAGCAACCAATAACACCAGATCGCAATGCGCGTTGCTTGACGTTGTATCGCTTGGGCTCGTTCATCAATGAGCGATTCTTTGTTGTAAAAAATCGGGCCAAGTGTCCACAGACCCAACAAACAAAACGGCATCAAATACCAATTGCCTTCAACCAACACCACGGTCGGACCGATCAAACCCAACGCCAGAATCAAGACTCCAAGATTAAACCAAGCGTGCTTTTCAAATGGCGTCATGACTATCAACTCAACGTTAAGGTCGGTATTTTAAATGTAAAGTAAACTATACATCGCGTCAAGTCTGTTTTGACTGTTGATAGATGAAAAAATCAGTTTGATGGATATAAAAAAACGGGAACACGCATGGGCATGTTCCCGTTTTGGATTTGATTGATTTATGAGCGGATTACTTGCGTTCGTCATCCGTTCTAAACGGTGAAGCAGGGATCTTTGCCGAGTTAGTCAGATTTGGATTCACTGGGTTGTTGGCCCATGCGTAGCGCACTGCAACAGGGTTGGTGACTTGATCTGACCAGACCTGCACAGTGTTCTTGCTGGTAATTTTTGCTTTCGCCCAATGCCATGATTTCATGTCACTGGTGATGATGAATTCAGCGGGGGCTTTGCCGTCGGTTGTCTTGAGTCCTTTACCGGTTACATCGAAGGTGAGATTGACCTTGTTACCTTCAATACTCATGGACTTGTAGACCGGGCCTGAGGGGATGACGTTGGTCATGCCGTAGACTTTGTTCAATGCCCAGTAGCCAAGTCGTTTGCCTACGTCCTGTTTGTTTCTGGGATGAATGTCTTTGGCTTCACCGATGTCGATGGTGACGGCTTGGCCGGTGTTGGGGACGCTTAGGCTGGTGAAAAGTTGAGCATCCCGCAGGTGTGCCCATGCCGGGTCGGAAGGTTGATCGGTGGTTGCCATGAAGTTGGCAAGTTGGACGACACCAAAGGGGAAGTCGCCTTGCCCCCACGCGTCCCGCCAATTGTTGATCATCACTGGCAGGAGCGTGCGATATTCCTTGGCTCGTCCTGCATTGGTTTCACCCTGGTACCAGATCGCACCTCGGATACTAAAGGGGATGATGGGATGAAGCATCGCGTTGTAGAGGTTTGCTGGGCGATGCGAACTGGTGGGGCCGTTGGGTTTACGTGGACCACCACGACTATCGCCTGGCGCATTGGGCATGCGATTTTCAACGAGCCATTTCCAGTTACCTGCCAACGAGACGGATTGTCTGGCATCGGCGGTGGTCAGTGACATATCAGCGGAACTGCCACCAAATCCGCCACCACCGTAGTGGTCAAACAAACGTACGGCAATGCACAGTTCGTCAGCATTGGTCATCCAGTTGGGGATGGTGTATTGACGGGGAGTGGACCATGCTTCGGGATGGGTCATTTGGCCGACTTCAAAGCCGTTGACGTAGGTGATGTCAAAGTCATCAATGGGGGGGAAGTTGATCGTCAGGGGTTGACCGCGCATTTGGGCGGGGAGCTTGATGGTCTTGCGATACCATGCCACGCCGTCGAAGGTCAGAGGCCACATGCTTGGCAGTTCTGTGTTCTGCCATGCATGGTCATCAAAATCGGGTTTGGCGTAGCCTTTGGCATAACCCAGATTGCCAGGATCATCATGGCGGGGTTTGATCTTGGATTTGTCTGCGTCCTGCCACTGTTTGTAGGCCACTTCCCAATCCTTAAGCGCTTGTGGGTATTGTTTGAGGATACTATCCCAACGGGTGAGGATTTCCTGGGTGACCGGGTTGGCTTTCAACGCTTCAATGCTGGTCCATGCTTCTGCGGGTGTGCCACCCCAGTTGGTATGGATCAGTCCGACGGGGACGTTGAGTTCACTGCGAAGGTGTCGGCCAAAGAAGTATCCGACAGCTGAGAAGGATGCGACTTTTTGGGGTGAGCATACGTCCCATGTGATCACTGCATCATCCTGTGGGGTATCAGCAACTTTCTTGGAAACCTTGCAAAGTCGGATCAAACCATCGGTGGCTGCTTCGACTTCTTTTTCGCCGTTGACGGAGTTTCTGACATTCCATTCCATGTTGGATTGACCCGAGCAGACCCAGACTTCACCGATGAGAATATTTTCAAAGGTGATGGTTTGTTCGTCACCGGTAATGGTCATGGATTGGGGTTTTGCGTTTGCCGGATGCCCTGGGATTTTGACGGTCCATTTACCATCGCGATTGGCTTTGGCTGAAAAGGATTGGTCGATGAAAGTGACGGTGACTTTGTTGCCGGGCTTGGCCTTGCCCCAGATAGTGTTGGGTTGCTCGCGTTGAAGCACCATGTTGGAGGCAAAAATAGCTGGCAATTCCAGTGCCAAACTGACCTGTGGTGCGATGAGCAGTAAGAGTGTGAATGTTAGAGAGAGTAGAACTTTGGTTGGTTTCATTGTGCGATTCCCGTGCGGAAAGAAAAAAGGTTTGTGGTTTGATTATTTGCCGTAGGCCCAGTCGTCGGTTTTAAAACATGAGGTTGGCAGGCCTGATGCGTCGGTGAGGTTTGCAGCTTCAGGATTATCTTGCCAAGCGTATCGTACTGCGAGCGGTTGGGCAATTTCGTCAGCATGGACTTCGATGGTATTTGAGCCGGTGATGGTTGCTTTGGCCCAGACCCATTTTTTATCACTGCCACAGATGCTGAATTCGCCCAGTGGTTTGTCATTGCGTGTGGTGAGTTTGCCATCGACGTTTTTGAAAGTGAGGATGACTTTGTTGCCATCGATTTTGTGACTGTCATAGACTGGCGGGGACCAATTGCTCTTGAGCGTTTTGTAGACATCATGCATCGCCCAGAGCGCTAAGCGTTTGCCGACATCCTGTTTGTTTTTGGGATGAATGTCTTTGGCCTCGCCGATGTCATTGATGACAGCCAGTCCGGTGTTGGGGAAGGTTTGGCTGACCGCGAACTGTGAATATTGGAGGTTGGTCCAGCCGGAGTTGCCCGGTTGGGTTTTGACACCACGGAAGTTTGCCAGTTGCACCACGCCAAAGGGGAAATCGCCTTGCCCCCAGCGGTCCCGCCAATCCTTGATCATCGCAGGCAGGAGGATGCGGTATTGATCGGGCTTCCCGGAGTTGGCTTCACCTTGATACCAGATGGCACCTTTGATCCCAAAGGGGATGATAGGGTTGATCATGCCGTTGAATAGGCTGCTTGGATACTTTGGATTTTTTCCCGGTTTTCTTGGGGCGCGTGGCTTGCGGACTTTGTATTGCTTGACGGGTGTGTCAGGATTTTTTGTTTTCCATGCTTCGAGCTTGGCATTGTAGTCTGCCATTTTCTTTTCCCAAGCCTGGACATGCTGGGGATATTTTTTTTCGTTGGCTTCGGCATTGGGGATGATCTGTTCAAGGCCGGGCGTGTTTTGCAGGATCGGTGTGCTGGTCCATGCTTCAGCAGGCGTACCACCCCAGTTGGTGTGGATCAGCCCAATAGGAATGTTCAGTTCACCGCGAAGGTATCTGCCGAAGAAATATCCAACTGCTGAGAAGCCACCTGTGTTTTTGGGACTCGATGGGTTCCAGTTGATATTGGCATTATCCTGAGGTTCAGCTGCAACGGTATTGGCAACGCGACAGAGGCGAATCAGTGAATCGGTGGCAGATTTTATTTCTGCATCCGCGTTATTGGAGCGACTCACGGTCCATGCCATATTGGATTGACCTGAGCAGATCCACACATCACCAATCACCACGTTGTCATAGGTGATGGTTTTGCCATCGCCGGTGACAGTCATCTTCTGCGGCGAGGTGTTGGCTGGCTGGGCATTGAGGGCAAGCTTCCATTTACCATTGGTATCCGTTTGAGTGCTGGCGGTTTGTCCCGCAAATTGCACATCGACTTTGCTTCCTTTTTGAGCGGTTCCCCAAACCTGAATCGGAAGGTCGCGTTGGATGACCATATTGGTGGCAAAGATTTTGGGTAATTCCAAGGCATGACCGACTTGTGTGATCACAAGAACAGTCAGCAAACATAGGATGCTACAAAGCAATGATCGCTTTTTCATCTGCAAAGTTCCATGTTAAAGTGAAAATGAAATCTGACAATGTAAAGACAAATGGCAGGAAAGTCATTCTAGCACGCTCAATTGAGTCGTAAACTTTTTTTAGAGTAAATATAGCGATTTTCAGTTAGAAAATAGAGATTCAGCTTGCAGTGGTCTTAGGCAGATGTCGTGGGCGATGGAAATACCACCATTCAAACAACAACACCGCCAACGCCAACCATAACATCGTCGGCCAGAAGGAACGATCCATCGCCAACGGCTTTGCAGCAGCAGTCACCGACAACTCGCGGAATTGCAATTGCTCAACACCAATCAACGACGACTCACGCGCATCAAGCAATGACGCGCCCATCGACAACACCGGCTGACTTGCATCACTCAGAAGATATTGACCGCTCACCGGGCAGGACAAGCCGATGAGTTTGCCCTTGACGCTACTGGTCACTTTCTGTGTCGACCCATTGGGGTACTCCCAGTTGTAGGCCTTTTCGCCAATCACATCAATCGGCGGGAAGACGCCCGTGTGATACGCCTGCACCTCCTGGAGTCCGGCTTGCTGCATCGCCTGTCGCACAAGATTACTGAGCATCACCGGGAAGGCGACACGGTAAGGAAGCGTCGTTCTGGCAGCATCAACCGTCAGAATATATTCCATATGCGAGTCATACTGCTTGCTCAAGAGCAGCGGCCCCTTGCTGCCATGCATGAGTATCCGGTAACCCAGCGATTCAAAATCCAACTCGCGGATATCTTCTTTGGTCGTCGGTTGATCCAACACGATGATGTCGTTGAAACTGATATGCCCAAGCAGGGGGTCTGCTCGATTCCATGAAACAACCTGCGAGCCGGCATCGGGTTTGACTTCCATGAGCTGTGTGAGTTCTTGGGGTAAACCGCCGTTACGCCAGATCACTTTCACACCATCAACCACACTGTCGGACTCATTGGTGATCAGAAGGTCCGCAGGTGAATCACTGCCTACAACGCGAACCTGATCCATCGCCTTGATGGCCAATTGTTCAGGCACCATCTGCTTGTCGATGTTCACCACCAGTGGCCTTAAACCTGTCAAATCCAGATAAGCCAGGTTGTCCGACAAAAGAGCGTCAAAGCCATCTGGCGAAAGTTTGATCCTCACATGCGAAGCTTCATCAGCTGTCACACGGAAGACCAGTTTTTTAGGCTCATCCAGTTCCACGTGAATGTCTTCGGTGCCGACAAGTTGATCGTTTTGATATAACTCTACGGTGGCGTTTGCCGGTGCGTTTGCTGCGACGACTTTCACAAACACATCCCACTGGCGACTGTCTGCACGCTGAGCGTTGAGCGTGGCAATCCCCAGATTCGTCCCCGGTGATTTGAGCTGTTGATAGTCAATATCAAACGGCAGGGCGAAGTCGGTTTGGGCAGGGAAGTTACCATCACTAATGAGGATCACCTGCTCAAAAGGCTCGGCTCTTGCCATCGCATCAGCCATCCGCATGGCATCTTCCAGATCGCCGGGAACCTCGCGAATTTTGATTTGATCCAACGCTGCTTTGAGTTCACGTTTGTTGTTGGTAAACGCACACAGCCGTTGAGCGGTATCCGAAAAGGCGATGATGCAAAGCTGTTGGTCACTGAGCAGGCCATCAATGAGTTCGTTGACCTGCATTTTTGCTGCATCAAGTCGTGACTGCCCGCCGGGTTTGTCCATCGCTGCCATACTCGCGGAGCAGTCCACCAACACCGGCACGCGCTGTGCACGTTCGGCTTGCGATTTCCAGTACGGTTGCATTGCTGCCAAGACCAACAATAGCAGCAGAATCAGCTGGAGCAGCAGCAGTAAATTGCGTTTAAATTTCTGGAACGGCGCATTAACTCGATGATCCGCCAACACCTGTTGCCAAAGTACAAGCGATGAAACCTGCAATCGCTGGCGGCGGAGTTTGAGGAAATAGAACACCACGATGGGAATCGCCATCAAAGCCAGCAAAGACATCAGTGGTGCGAAGAAGCCTGGGAACATTATGCGCCGAACCTCCTGTCGATCTTTCTTGAAGAGATGGATTTCGGATTTCGGATTTCGAATTTCCGATTGATAAGCCGTTCCTGCCATAGTGTGACAGAAGGTTGCCAATTCGAAATTCGAAATTCGAAATTTAAAATCATCACACCAACCAACCCTCTCTACGCATTTGATCAAACAACACCGTGTTTAAATCATCCGCTGCATTGACACACAGGAACTTCCCCCCACGCTGTCGGGCAAGGGCTGCGATGGTGTTTTGGAAGTTACTCAAATATTCATGGTAAAGTCCAAGCAGATTGTCCTGCACCGTCACATCCAGCATGTCATTGTTTTCACAGTCCACCAATCGCAGGTCCGACGTGAGGTCCGGGTCCAACTCCCGTTCACCAAGCACCTGGCAGGCGAAGATTTCAAGGCCTGCATTATTGAGCGTGTTAAACGTCCGCTTTAAATCACCATACGTCAGGAAGTCCGACAGCAACACCACGACGCCTTTACCGCGATGGCGTTTGAGCATTGTGTCCACCGCATTGTCCGGCGGCTGATTGCCACCTTCATCGGACTCAATATTTTCGATGAACTTGAGCAATTTATGCAGACTGCCTCGTCCGGTCGATGGCCCAACCATCGGCAGATTATTCGTCGGCTGGTTGAACGTGTACACACTCACCGGCTCAGCAGCGAAGAGTCCGCAGGTGCTCATGGCAGCAGCGAGTTGTTGGGCGCGATGGAGCTTGCCATCGGTGAGCATGGAACTTGAGGCATCAACCAGAATGACGATCTGCATCTGCTCTTCATGGTGAAACAGCTTGATGTAGGGCTTGCGCAATCGAGAAAAAATATTCCAGTCGATAAAGCGCGTGTCATCGCCTTCCACATAGTCACGGTAATCGGCAAACTCCATGGACGAACCGCCCTTGGCAGCAAGGTGTTCGCCGCGCATGCGATTGGTGTAACGTCCCGACGCATTGATGCGGAGCCGTTCAAGCCGATGCAGCAGGTCGTTGCCGAGTAGTTTTGTGACTTGTGCTTGTTCCATGAGTTTGATTCGTGTTCTATCTTTCGTCATTCCCGCAAGGTTGCCAATCCCTGCCTTGATGGTTGGCTTTGAGTATTAAACGGTCTCAGGCACCTGCTCGGTCAACTGCTTGATGAGCTTGGCGGAGACGACGTTCTCGGCCTGCCCGTCATAGTTAAGTAGCGTGCGGTGTTGGAGAATTTCCTCTGCAAAATAACGGATATCCTCAAAGGCTACATGCGGGCGACCCTCGGATAACGCGCGGACACGTGCAGCGAGAATCAAGCCCTGGCCTGCACGAGGCGATGCACCCCAGCGGACATATTTCTTCACCGCATCCGTTGCAAACTCACTGTCAGGATGTGTCGCAAGCACCAGTCGGATGGCATAATCCCGCATGGCATCAGCGACGACAACCTTGTTTAGCAGGTTCCGCATGGCCATGATTTTTTCACTGTTTAACACCTTGGGAACTTCGAGAGCTTGCTTGAGAATCGTGCGGGTGACGATGTCGTTTAACTCTTGCCTTGTTGGGAAGGGGACGGTGACTTTAAACAGGAAGCGGTCGAGTTGTGCTTCGGGTAGTGGATACGTGCCTTCCTGTTCGATGGGGTTCTGCGTGGCTAAGACGAAGTAGGGTTCCTTCATTTTGTAGGTGTTGCCACCCACTGTCACCGAGTGTTCCTGCATGACTTCGAGCATGGCTGCCTGAGTCTTGGGTGTTGCGCGGTTGATTTCGTCAGCAAGTAACAGCTGCGTAAAAACCGGGCCTTGACGGAACTCCAAGCGGTAGTTGCCTGACGAGCCGCCTGCATCATCACTGGTGAGAATGTTGGTGCCCACCACGTCGGCTGGCATCAGGTCGGGTGTGAACTGGATGCGGTTGTAGTTCAGATCCAACGCTGCGCCCAGTGTCTTGACCAGTTGGGTTTTGCCCAGTCCGGGGACACCTTCAAGCAGCACGTTACCGCCGCAGACCATCGCAGTGATGACAGCTTCGACGACGCGGGTCTGGCCGACAATGACCTGTCCCACAGCGTCACGGACTTGTGTCAGTAACTGCTGAAAGACCTGGGTTTCCTGTTGCATGCGTTCAATGTCGCTCATGATTCATCCTCAACTGGGGTTATTCTCATCTTGTTCGCCACGCTGCTTTCGCTTGAGATTCAGCAGGCGACTGGTCGTCGAACTTTCATCCGACTCGGTTTGCTTGGGTTTATTCTCTGACGTGGTGGTCGGCTGATCATCGATTTTCGTCTGCGTAATGATTTCCATCTGCGACTCACGCCTTCCGCCCCCGCCCCCGGAAGCCCCGGAAGCCTTGCCTGGCGTGTTGCCGTTGGATAGTGCATTGGCAGCGTCGTCACCTTGTTGCATTTTCTCTTTGACGGACTTGCGTTTTTTAAGCAGTGTGTCGAAGGTTTCCTGTTTGGGGGTGATGGTCTTATGCGGGCCAAAGAGGTCACGGAAGAATTGCATGTCCACCTGCACTCGTCGGATGGCGACATCCAAAGGCAGCAGGCAACACAACGCAAAGAGCAGCCAGTCAAATGACGGCTTGGAAGTGAAGCGTTCTTTGCGATCCTTGGGGAAGATGTCCGCAGCAGTGTTGTCCGTGGTCAGCAGGTTCCCGCCGGTCTTCTCGACGATTTTTTTAATCGTCATCGGGCTTGAACCAAACCGCAGGTACTCTTGAGAGTAGGGGACGACAAAGCCTGCGTGCATGCGATTGTTCTTGTTATCACCTGATGCGGTGGCGATGACTTGATAGCGACCTTCCCCCCAGAGATCGAACCGAGCTTCGTATCGTTTGGGAGCGATTTGTTCCAGTGCGACAGTTCGACTTTGACCATCCGGGCCGATGACCTGGGCGCTGATGTTGTACAGCGGGGAGTCAATTTCAAAATCTTCAGCGGTGATGATGCCGGTGTTCCCACTGGTGAATGCCTGCATGTGCATGTTGTTGGAGGTGCTCACCCGGGCGACGTCTTTGACGAGTTGGCTGACGAAGGCCTGGTAATGTGTCCAACCCATCCAGTTGGCTGCCCAGTTGGGTGAGAGGTCGGAGGTGAATGCGGCGGTCTTGCCGATGCCGTATCGCCATGTCGCCAGCACCGGATCGGGCTCGCGTTGTTCAGGGCCTTCAAGGATCGTGGTACTGCGTGGCTTGGGCGTGGTCAGGACATAACCCTTAAGGTCGGGCATGCCATCAATACCTTTTAGGATCGGCGAAGGGAAGTCGATGATCGGCGAGAAGACTTTGTTCTGGATCATACTCCGGCGAAGGGTCTTGGCTTCCTTGATGAAAATTGAGGGCAGGATATTGGGGTCCTGTGGGAAGTAGTAGCGTCCGCCGGTGACATTGGCGATGGCCTGCATGGTTTGAGTCTGCGTGCCATGCGGGAAGACCGCCACGGTACTGACGGTGATTTTATTGTTGACGAACTCTTGCAATAGGGCAGGCGGCGGCGGTTGTGGATCACCGTCGGAGATGATGATCATGTGCCTCTCTGCTGCGTCATTTTGCTTAAAGCCGTTAAGTGCCAATCGCATGGAAGTCGCAAAGGAAGGCATGTCGCCGATCTGAGCGCTGTTGATCTTCATCGCCAGTTGGTTGTACTGACTTGCAGGTGTAAATGGGAAAAGCCATTCGTCACCACCTTGCCAATCAAAGACCAGAACGCCCACATCATCCTGCGATCCTAGAACCTGAATCGCCTGCTTGGTGATGCGTTTTGCCCATGTGTTACCTTGTGGGAATTCACAGGTATGCAATGTAATGGCCAACGCACTCTTGGGCAGGATTTTTTTATTCTGCACATCCATCGTCACCGGCAGGATTTCTTCCACCAGCGTATGGTGATACCCACCAGGGCCAAAGCTTTGATCGCCGCCAACCATCAAAAAGCCCGATCCCTGATGAAAGACGGCATCACGCATCGCCTGCATCTGTGGCAGGGACAATTGATCCGCAGGCACATTGGCCAACACAATGCAGTCATAGGGCAATAATGCCAACGGGTTGTCAGGTAACTCATAGGCCGACATCACCCGCACCTGACGCTGAGCCAGCTGTAATGCTTCACGCATCGCCTGCCAGTCTCGCCGATCACCTTCCAGGTCGGTGACCATCAGCACGGAGCCCTTGCCTTGTAAAAACAGGTAGCTGATCGCGCGGTTGTTGCGAGCATGTTGATCATCTTCCTTGGCGGTTTCGATGATCGCTTCGTACTCGTAGTATCCATCTTCACGCAGTGTGATAGGCAGGGTGTATCGGTTTTTGCCAGCTTGGAAATTGACTTGATCTTCATAGATCACGTTGCCGTTTTCCTTGAGAACCAGTTTGCCTTTACCCGGTGATAATGAGGAGACGATTGCTGCTGCTTCATAGGTCTCACCGCTGCGGACAAAGCGAGGCAAATCCAATCGCTCGACCCAGACTTCCTTGTCATGGTCATAGCTGATGGGCAATACATCCACCGGAATTTTCCGGGCAGCCAACTCATCAAGGACGCGGTCGAGATTGCCTTCAGTCTCCGTACCATCGGTGACCAGAACGATGCGTCCGAGCTTGTTGTCGGGGATCAGTGCAGAGGAAAGACTCAGGGATGATGCGATGTTCGTGCCATCGTTATTGACCTGCACATTGATGGCTTCAAATGGGAAGCTCTGCATGGGAGGCAGTTCCACCGCAGCGTCTCGGCCAAAGAACACCAGGCCGACATTGTCTTTTTGCGGCTTGGTATTGGCGGTCTGCACAGCAAAGGTGATCGCTTCCTTTTGCATGTTCGGGGAGACCGATGCGGAGGTGTCCACCGCAAAGATGACCGACATGGACTTGTCACTGCGGACACTTCGCGGCTGAGCCAGTGCAGCGATGATGATGCACAGTAATAGCCAGCGAAGTCCGTAGACCCACTTGGCCCGCGCGCCGGAAACGCCTGCATGACCTGCTGCAATCATCCACCAGACCCACGGGTAAAACAGTGTCAGCCAAAAGGCGTTGGGCCGTGTGAAGATCAGTTTGTTGGTGATATCAAGTGCAAAGCAGATGCTCAAAAACAGCAGCATACTGGCGATAGGAAACCACCATGCAGCACGCGACACCGGCTTGCGCGGTGGCGGGAAGATGCGTTGGATGATGTCCCGGATACTCAAAGCTCAAGCTCCACGATGCGGCGGTTGCCCGTGTCCATGATGCGCAATTGATGCTCGGGCGTCACCGTTAAAGACCAGGGCGTCATGAATTGATCATTACCTCGGCCGGTATGCCCGAATGTCGCTACGATTTTACCCGACAAATCCATCTCTGTGACGCGACCTGCGCCATATTCAGCAATATAAAAATGTTCACGATCATCAATGGTCAGATCGTAAGGCAGATCAAGGTGATTTTCGCCAAGGGTGTCGATGTGCTTGCCGGTTTGGGTGTCAAAGACAAGGATGCGATTGTTGATTGCATCAGCGACGTAGAGTTTGCCTTTGTGATACAGACTGCCGCTGGCACGTTGGAATTCGCCAGTGTCGGTGCCTGCCTTGCCGAAGGTCATCACATGTTGCATCTCCGCGGTGAATTTTTGGACGCGGTCATTGCCACCATATTCCACGACGTAGATGAATCCGTCTTCGTCTTGCACCAGTGAGACGGGGTAAATGAATTGCCCCGACGCTTCGCCGCGTTGGCCGAACATTTTGGTGATCTTTCCCTGAGTATCGAAAAAGACAATGCGATGGTAATGGGTGTCGGCTACGGCGATGTGTCCGTCCTGCATCAGACAGGTGCCTTCGGGATTGCCGTTTTCATTGGTTGGTAATCGCCAGATGTCGGTGACTTTGCCATGACTGTCGTAAAGCAATACCCGCCCGGCCGTGTCGAGTACGATCATCCGCCCGTCGGGAAGCATCCGCGCCGATCGCGGGGCGGGGACGCTGATGTCATCCAAAGGAATCGACCAGACGTTGGACTGTTTGACGGTGATTTGTTCGCCATTGCCTGATGGTTTACATCCGCTGATGAGGATCATTGAAACCAGCAGCAGCAATGTGATCACGTTCAGACGTATTCGGTCGGACACTTTGAGTAGTGGTATAGGCAGATGCCAAATGTCTTTGGTTGTCTCATTACCAGCGGACACTGTGGAGCATTGGATACTGCCATGAAACTGTGTGCGTTGAATGGACAGATTGCTTTGGTTGTCAGGGAGAATATGCAATGACTGGGGCCGTACGCAATGTGGTTTTTCGTTGCTGTGTTGGAGATAGATGGCTTGATCCTCAGTGGTGAACCAGTTGGCGGGGCCGAGCAGGTCTGCGATCTGTTGTGTGCGTGGTTGGTGATAAACCTGCTGGGTTTGGCCTTGCTGGAGGACTTGCCCATCACCCATGCAGATGACCTGCTTGGCATAGGCTAAGACGCGCGATGGATCATGGGTGGCAAAGATCAGTGATTGGTTGTTACTGCTAATCGCATCGGTGATGTGTTGCCAATACCGCATCGCATCTTGATGTGCGACATGAGCCAGGGGTTCGTCCATCACCAGTATTGCAGCATTGCTCACCATCGCTCGCGCAACGGATAGCCGGTTTTGCTGACCCCGCGAAAGTGATGGCGGTTTTTTATCTGCATGCTCGGTGAGTTCCATGATGCTCAGCCAATGCTCAGACTGCGTTTTATCAGACAAAGCAGAAAGGTGTTGACGGACTGTTAAATGAGGCCAAAGTCCATCATCCTGGGGCACCCAGTAGACGGGTAATTGTGTGTCAGGTCGGTCGGCATGGTTAAAACGCAATTGGCCAGAGGATGGTTTTTCAAACTCCACGAGCAGGTTTAACAGAGAGCTTTTTCCCGCACCTGAGATGCCGACCACTGCGGTGATGCCAGGTGTGAATGACAGCGTGATGTCCAAGAGGCGTCCGGGCATGTTGATTTGTTCAAGTTGCCAAAGGGGTTCACTCATAGTCGGGCAGTTTTCTTCCTCGGAGGATCAGCAGTAGCAGGCCAAGGAGCATTGGCGGGAGCATGTAGGTCATCACGACCATCGCGCTGAGCGTTTCGTACTTGCCATAGTGCATCAGATTGTACAGTCGAACGACGGCGCCCTGCATGCCTGCTGGTGAGAGTAATGCTGATGCAGGCAGGTCATGGTAGGTGATGTACAGGAGGATGCCGATGAGCAGGCAGATGCCTCGGACTTGTTGCTGCCATCGCAGGTGTTTGGCAAGGCGTTGGTGCTGTTTATCAAGGGACAAACGCGTGAGCCATGTCATATGTGTCGAACTGCTTTGCTCTTTGAGGACCGGCCCCAGCAGCAGACCTGCCGGTAACGCGATGAGTGTCAGTGCAAGGACAATCGGCAGCGGTGTGTCGTAGAGTCCATTAAACAGCTTGGTTTGAAATAGAGACATGATCACTAAACCGACGACCAAGGAACCTGCCAAGCCTGGTAGACACAATGCCCATATCGTCCATCGTGGTAATCGACGACACAAAAGCATGAGCATCCAAATCAGACTTGTTGCAAGGATGGCGAACATGGCCGTGTAACCAATTTCCAGCCAAATCTGTTGCTGCACAATCACGGTCGGCATCGCACCAATCGCCGGTTTAAGCACCCACCACCACGGGATGATCAGACAGATCAGCATACTCAACAGCCACCATGCGATGAGTCCGGCGGATCGCAGGTGCAGGTGTTGTATGTTGGGGGTGATGGTCAAATGCTGACGTTCATCACGACGGGGGATGGCGATCAAGACCACGAGCAGTAATAGCACACTGACGGACAACGGCAGCAGTAACCAGACAAGGGTTGAACGCAAAGGCGCCCCACCGACTTGAGCATCAAAAAGCCAGATCGTCCAATGCGTGCAGCCCATGCGCGATGTGATTTCAAACTCGGTAAAGCAGAGGACAAACACCATTGCACTTGCCATCGCCAACAGGCGTCCGGGGCCGTGTGTCAGATAACATCGCCATCGCGGCAGGCGTCCGAGTTTCAAATTGTGTAACGCAGTAGGCGACAGGGGGGCTGCCGGTGCCATATGCAATAGCAATAACGTGACCGGGAAAAACCGCATCATCAGCAATAGTGAATAAAGCAGGTCATTAAGCAGCGGATGTCGGATCAACGACAGGGCAACATTGGAATAAGCATAGCCCATCACCAACGGGGGCATGAAAATCGGTAAGAGCAGTAACCACCACACCCGTCGGATCAGACCTTGCTTGCTGAGCGTTGGCAACACAGAGACAGCCAGGAGCGTACACATCAAGCAGACTCCAAGACTGCGTATCAGTGTAAGTGTCACTGCCCAGAACAAAGCCTGACTCATTACTGAAGGTACTCCGACTTGAGCCAGTCTAAAGCAGGTTGGCGAGCTTCCTGGAGTTCCATGAGCGGAAAGCCGTCCTCTGCCCATGTCTTGAGTTGTTTGACGTTGTCGGAAAGTTTGGACTCATCGACAGGGCCAAGTGGAATCTGACGAGCAGAGGATTGGCTGAGTTGGAGTTCGATTTTTTCACTGACGATGTAGTCAATAAACTGTTTGGCTGTGTCAGGATTCGGACAGTTGCGAATCATCATAACGGTGTTGGGGATGCAGATGGTCTGGTCGATGTCGTCCAGGCGATAGGGGAGCATTTCGACGGGTTGTCCGGCATCTTTGGCGACAAAAAAGTCATCAGTGTCGGTCCATCCCAGAGTGCAGTTACCTTGAGCGACGAGGTTTTTGGTTTGCCCGTTGGATTGGGCGAAGATGAGTTGGCGGTCAATGATGTCTTTATGCCATTTTTTAAGGGCGTCTTCGCCCATGGTTTGCCAGAGAACGGTGTAGTGTGTGCGTGTCGTGCCATAGAGAGGTTTGGCAAAAGCAACGCGGTCCAGGATTGGTTTTTCCATCATCACGTCAATGGCCTGGGGGGTCGGGGTGATGAGATTGGTATTGATGATCCAGACGCGCATTCTTGCAGCAAAGCCAACCCATTGGCCTTGGGGGTCTTTGTAGATAGAGGGGATTCGGTTGTAACCTTTGCCGATGTAGGGTTGGAGAATTCCTTTGGATTGCAGGTCCAAGGTGCCGAGGATTTCATTGTTCCAGAAGACATCGCATCGCGGGTTGTCTTTTTCGTTGGCGAGTCTTTCGGTGAGTCCCAGGGACTTGGTTGCTTCGGTATCGTAGACGGGATAGACCTTGATACCGGTGTCTTTTTCGAACTGTTTGAGAATCGGTTCGGAGAACACCTGGTCGTGAGCACAGTAGACAATTAACTGTTTTTGCTCAACGGTTGGCTTGTTGTTGATCACGTACAGCAGTCCGCCGAGTACTAAGAGTCCGGCGATGACGATGATAAACGTGATGATGTTGGAGTGAGATTTACTGGGGGTTTGGAGTCCGTGCTGATTCATTTTGCGCCTGTTCTATGGTGTCAAAGTACTTCTTGATGGCATCGTGATAACCGGCGGGTACTTGTTCGGAGTCGATGGCTTGGGCGGCGTCTTGTTTGATGGTGTCCAGTGACTGTTGATAGTCCTTGACGGCTTGGCCTGCGGGGGCCTTGCCTTTGGTTTTCCAGCTAAGCAGGATTTTGCCAGCATTGAGTTTGGACTTGTCTTTTTCGGTTTTGAAGTTGGTGGTGATGGAGTCGTCTTCGGGGGCGATATTGCCTTGTCCTTGACCGGCTCCGCCCATGCCACCGCCGTTACCGTTGCCGGGTTTGGAGCCGCTGCCTTTGCCTTGTCCCTGACCTTGGCTTTGTCCTTGCCCTTGGCCTTGTGCATCTGCCATGGATGGGCTGGGCTGCTGGCCTTCGCCGTTGGCTTGCTGCATCATTTTGTCATAGAGCTTCTGGTAGTCGCCCATGGAGTTGCAGCTGGAACAGGCTTCACCGTCGAGGGGTTTTTGGTTGTTGGCTTGCTGAGCTTTTTGCACGGTTTTGAGTGCTTCTTCGAGCTTCTTCATGTCGCGGACACTTTGGGCAAGTTGCTCAAGTTCCTGCTGTGATAAATCCATCGACTCCTTCATGGCCTTGGCTGCTTCTTCGAACATGTTCTGCATTTTGCTCATGTCCAATTGCTGCAATGCCTGTTGCAGAGACTCAGCCATTTTCTGACCGCCGTCCTGTTTCATGGCATAGTCGGCCATCTCCTGAATCGACTGCTTGATATCCTTTTGGAGTTTCTGACGTTCAGCAGGGTCTTTGGTTTGAGCGAGTTGCTCAGCCTTTTTCTTGACCTCGTCCATCTTGCTTTGCAGGTCCTGGGTCTTGCCGTTCTGCATTTGCTTTTGCCATTGCTTTTGCTGATCGGTGGTGTTGCCAAAGCGTTGATTGGTCGGATTTTTTTTCAGTGACTGAGCGAGTTTTTGCTGCTGCCATTGTTGTTCGATGTGTTGCTTCTGATCCGCCAATCGCTTGAGATTGCCCTTGGGGTCCTGGGGCTTCATCTTCCGAAGTGCCTGTTGCAGGGCATTGATCCGAGCTTCGACCTGCTTGGAGTTTTCCGCTTCAAGATCTTTTTTCTTGAGTTGCTCGGTACGCTTGACGATGGTCTTACGCGTTTCTTCCAATCGCTTTTTGCGTTCGGTGATTTTCTGGCGGACTTCTTCTTTACCCAGCAGATCAAACGAAGGCATCCAGAAAACAAGTCCCAGTAGCAATAGCATGGACACCACAACGTGAAGCAGCTTGTTGCCCGGTGCGTAAGGGACAACCTGTTTGGAGGAGATGGTGGGGGCTTTGTGATTGGCTTCGTCAGCAACTGCGTCCTGATACTCACCTGTGGCAGTGCTCAATGATGTCGCAGTGAGAAACAGGTCCTTGGTGTGGGCATGTTCATCAGCCAGTCGCGCGGCCTGCGTCGTATTGATCCCACGGTGAAAAACACTGGCGACCAACAGGCCAGCAGCGGGCACGAGCAGAACCATCCACCATTGGAATGGATCATCAATCACATTAATCAACCGCAAGGTGATCAGCACGGTGGCAAAGATCACCGCAAAGACGAGCGTGGCGACATACCATCGCTGCGACAGATGTATCACACGCCGACGCATCGCGATCTCGCCAAGCAGTTGTTGTGGTGTGCCAGCCATATGAACTCCCGGTGGTAGACTCTACATATCATACCATCTCATGAGGTAGACGGTGCAGATTGCGGGAAATTTCAAGGCAATGGGTAAGCAATTTTTTTAACCACAGAGGCTCAGAGACACAGAGCAAGTCAGAATCAGAGTCTTGAGCAATTTGTTTTGGACTCTGTGACTCTGTGTCTCTGTGGTTAAACGAATAATGATGATCTGCAATGGATGTCTTTGGATTGAATTATTCCGTGATCGTCATAACCTGTTCACCGCTACCTGCATCAAGCCTGGGGACGTACATCGCAAAAATCCGGGCAGGCAGGGCATGGAACACGCCCGGCACTTCGGCTCGCAGACGGTATCGCAACAGATGCTTGCCTTGAGCAATATGCTCGATGAAGAACATCGTCTTCTGATCACGCAATTCACGATACGTCCCAAAGCCTTCCTGGAACACGTAACCACTTTGTACATCAATCGGCTCATAACCAGCCGGCTTAAAGTCTTCGATAGCAAGAAATGTGTAATCATTATCCGCATCCAGATTCAACTCGACTTGAATGATTTCACCACTGGTTACACGGTCGCCATCCTTTAATTCAACACGTTCATAACGCAGTCGGTTCTCCGTAATTTTTTGACCCTTGGCATTATCCACATCGACCTTAAACGGAATCTGCTTGAGATGGTAATAGGTTCGCTTCAAGTGCAGTTCATGGCCATAGGCTGGGATCGGTTCCTGCATGCCAAAGAAACTCAGGCGACTGCTCAGATACAACGCGCCTCGGCCTTGTTTACGGACAGTCATCGTGTGTTTGCCTGCGGGGAGTTCCACGCCTTTAATGACGAACGTGTTGTCATGCGTCAACAGATTGGCTTTGTTGATCTTGATCACCTTGGTGAACTTGCCGTTGTCCACATCAAGCGTCAACGTGTAGTTGGCATCGCTTTCACCGGTCGTGGTCACATAGCTGCTCATCGCATCAATACACAAAGCCGTATCACGTGTGGAACGCCAGTAGTAACCATTTTGACGATGATTCAAAAGCCACTTGATCAGTCGCGGCGACGCCTCATCCTTAGGGGTGATTACCGTCATCGCCCGCAAGATCCATGCATGGGTTTCAATGTCACTGTTATACCAGTACCACCATCCACCACCGTTAGGAATGTCGAACCAACTGAGCTTGGTCTCCATATTGTCCTTGCGGTATTGCATGATGTTCCGCAGGACGGTTTGAGCGTTTTCTTTTTGTTCCAGTTGATGCAGACTTAATGCCAACAGCGCCTTGCCATAGAGATTGAGTTTGTCTCGACCGCTGTGGAGTTTTTCGATCCAGTCGCCTTTGATACCTGCTTTTGCCAACACGTATGCCGCGTATGCCGTCTGTGCATTGGGCTCCCAGTGTTCACGTTGGATATCTTCATTGACGGCGTTCTGTAACCAGTTGGCTGCCTGGCGAAGGATATTGGGTTCAACATCCACGCCACTTTCCTGGGCGCTTTGCAATGCGTAAAGCACATGGGTGGTCAGGTAAATTTTGGATTCACCTTCCTTCCACCAACCCCAGCCGCCATCACTATGTTGCATGGAAAGGATGCGTCTTAGACCGTCTTTGATGAGCTTGTCCATCTGGACATCATCAAAAATCGGCGAGTCATTCCACGGGTGGCGGTAAGGCTTGCCATCCATTTTGGCGGGGAACTGTTTTTTGATATCCGCAAGTGAAAGTCCCATGTCTTGCAAGGTTTTTCGCACTTGGACTGCCGGGACAAAGCGACTGACCGTCTGTTCGGTACAGCCGTAGGGATAATCCAGCAGGTACGGCAGGGCATCAAGCATTGTGCCAATGAGTGTCGGGGAAAAGCTTACATACAGTTCGGTTTGCTGCGGTTGAATCTTGTCGGGGAGATTCAGTTCAAGGGTCAGCGTTTTATCCAGATCGTCTTGCGCGACGATGGCGGTCTGTGCATGCTGCTGCATTGAACCGTGAATGAGTACCGGTATGGACATCGCCATTGCATCGGAAGCCTCATCACCTTTAGCAGTGACAGTGATACGGGCGAGTCCTTCATTCATCGCGCGGACTTGCCAGTTGATGGTGACTTCTTGGCCTGCCTTGATGGAGACTTGGCGTTGTGTGGCCATGCGATCCACAAACACCAGCAGATCATGTGGGATTTGCAGATCGACCATGACGGTGGTTTCGTGATCCAGATAATTATGCACGTTGGCGGTGAGGGTCAATTGGTCACATTCGACCATAAAACGCGGGGTTTGCAGACGCACCAGTAAATTTTTGGTCGCGGTCGCATTAGCTGAGCTTTGTCCGACCTGCGTGGTTTTACTCATTGCCCAACTGTCGATCTGCCAGGTGGTCAGATTGTCGGGGACGGTGAAGGTTGCCGTTGCCTTGCCGGTATCATCAGTGATGAGTGCATCAACCCACAACGCGGCGTCCGCGAAATTTTCGCGCATGGCAACGGGTTGGGTTTGACTTGCCGCATCGTCGGATGCTCCGCCGTCTGCTAAATTGCCATCCTTATCCGCACGTCCCAGTTTGGACATCGGTGCACCGGCTGAGTCGGCTGCTGCCATCTCCATCATCGGGGCGGCAGAGGGCATCGGTGCTGCTGAGGATTTCATGACCATCCCTCTGGCTCGCCCGCCGACTGATGAAAAGGACGTCACCTGTTCAAGTCCCAGCCGTTGCAATTCTGATTCATCCGCCACGCGCCAGTCGCTAAAGTCCGGCCCCCATGTGCCGTTCCATTCAGCAGGATATTGATAATAGTGATTAGCCGGATCACGCAATGTCCCGGAGCTTGCCAATTGGCGTTGGAGATTGGTATGTGCGTTGAGACTGTGGTAATTGGTTTGCCCGTGGAAATAGCTGCCCATATTGCCGGAGTTCTGTTGGGCGATGTACAGCAGGGATTGATCAAAAGCGCTAAGCACCACCTGTGTCTGCACCGGCTTGCCATCAAGGTCTTTGGCGGTCACCTTCACGGTTGCCGTCTCGCCGGGTTGATAGGTTGGCTTATCCGTCTGCATAGTGATATCGAGCATGCTCTTAGCAGGGGGGATACAAAGCTGCGCCATTTGTTGATGCATGTTTGCCATGCTGATGGTGGTTGCTTCGATGAAGAAGTTGGGACGGTGTTTGTTTTCAACCGGGATGTCGATGATGACGGACTTGCCGGGGACGTGGACGAGTTGCCACTGCTTGAGGTATCCGTTGGTCGCATCGGTGCCCAGCAGGACATAGCTGTTAGCTTGTTTGGTGTTGATCATCACGTGGGCGGTTTGGCCCGGCTCATACGTTCGCTTATCGGTGATGAGTTCCAGATCGTTAAAGCGATGCAGCTTGCCATCGAAGCTATTGCCTGCGATCCAGATGAGACTAAAGCCTTCGACTTTGCTGCCCCAACTGTCCGGTGACGTGAAATGGAATTTGAGTTGGCCGGAGTTCTCGTAGCGATACTGGATGGTTGCCATACCGTTTTCGTCGGTTTCGATGACCTGTCGATCCAGTTCGACTTCGTTGATGGTTTGATTTAACGGCCCGGTCCACTGCACCTGTGAGATGACAAGCTGTCCCTTGGTTTGCACCGCTGAGCCATCCGGATTTTGGCAGATGACTTTTACATCAATCTGCTCGCCGGGGCGATAGTATCCGCGCGTCGGTTGCAGGGATGTGAAATAGGCTTGGCGGGTAGCAAGCACATTGCCGGTTCCGTTGATGACACGACGTGATGCATCACGAACTTCAGCTTCAATCACATAACGGTGATCCTGATCGCCATGTTGTTTGAGCGCATCAGCGGTGTCGATTTGGACGATGAATGTGCCGTCTTCATCGAGCTTACCTTCACCTTGGGTGACCAGTTCGCGGACGTTGGATTGTTGATACCACGGGTACCAGCCGTACCACCAGTCGGGGGCAAAGTGACAGCCACGACCCCACCAGTTAAACCAGGGTGATTCATACCAGCTTAGCCCGTAGCCACTGCCATAAAGCCAATCCCATTGACCGGGGAGAAACTGCTTGTGGGTGTAGGTTTCGCGGTAGACTTTGTAGGTGACATCGCCGTGCGTGACGGGTTGGCCGAAGTAGTATCGCCCGCCGATATCAACCTTGATGGTTTGGCCGAGTTTGACCTGTTTTTCACTGGTTTTGACGGTGACTTCAAATTCGGGCTTCTTGTATTCTTCGACTCTGAAATGGTTGCCTGAGGACTCGTTGTATGAGCCGGAGAAGTCGATGCGATATTGACCCAGCGCTGCATCATCGGTGAGTTGTAATTCACCTGCCACGCCCCCGAAGGAGTCGGTTTGCAGAGACTGCGTTTTGATCTTGTTGCCACGCGGGTCGTAGATGGTCAAACTCATCTGGCGATCCGGGACGTTATCCCATTGGCCGTCCTTCCATTGACGGACCCACGCTTTGAATTTGACGGTTTGGCCAGGGCGATACACCGGGCGATCTGTCAGCGTGTAGATGGATGGGCGACGTTGGGTATAGCGATCATGGTAGGGGTTCCAGTGGTTCATGTCACTGGTTGCAAAGCGGTCATCCTTGGTCACCATCACGTGCAGTTGACTGCCGCGATCGCGCTTGCCGGTGAACATTGTCATGCCTTGGGAGTCGGTTTTAAGGTCATGGAAAATTTTGTGGTAATCGCTTTTGCGTGTCTTGGAGTTCCAGACATTCCATGTCTCCATAATTGACACATTGGCATCAGCAACGGGATGGCCGTTTCGGGCATCGGAAATAAAGTAGAGTTGGCCCTGACTGGTATTCTTTTGCACGATGGCAAGGTCGTTAAGCACGATGATGCTGTTACTGTTGCCGATTTGAATCGCTTTGAGATCCAGCTTGTCAGTAGGTTTATCCAGAAACGCACTGATGATGTACGTGCCTCGTGAATCCAAGTTCGATGTCAGGGTGGCCTGATTACTGCGATGATCCTCGCCGGGGACAATGGCTTGGTCCCACATGATCGCCGAGTCATCAAGGTGCTTGAGGATCAGCGGGTCGACCGTTGCGTCTTTGTTGACGTGATTGCGTATGAAGTAATGATCCCACTGGGCAAGGTTCCACGGGTTGATATGTTGGTTTTGTTTTTGGTCAAAAGTTACCTGACGCATGTCCTTGAGAAAACCTGCAAGGTCGAATTTTCGAGCGACGAACCAGACGTGATCCACATTGCGATAGTCGATATTGAGCTTGGCCTTTTGCCCTGAGAGTTGCACGCCAGGGACAGTCAGACTGATACCAGGTTCAAGGATTAATGCCTTTTGCCTGCGGGCGTTGATGACCCATTGAGCATCGTTGTCATCTTTGAATTCACCAAGCAGTTGGTCGTACTGGCTAAGCGCTTTGCCAAATTGTGATCGGCCTTGATGGTAGAGTCCTTGGGCGTAAACGGACTGGGCTGCATACTCACCTTGAACCTGTTTGAGCAATGCAAGCACATTCCAGTGATCCGGCAAGATCACTTGACGCATACGCCCACCGGCCAGCAGGATCGTTTCGTTGTCAGCTAATTCCCAAGGCACGATGGCGTCGATTTGATCCTTAAGCGGTTGGCGACCATTTTCATGAACCATATTCGAATACTGATTCATACGATCCATGCCAAAGCGTTTTCGCGCAAGCATCGCCTGGCGATACAGACTCAGATTAGTCATTGCGTTGTCGTTTGTCGTGTCCAATGATCGGATTTCAGCCAGTAAAAACAGGGCTTTTTCATCGTCGGGCAAGTTGTCTTGCCACTGCTTGGGCATTTGCGGGAAGATGGGTTTGTCTTTGTCGTCTACAAATAGTCCGATGGGGCGTTTGCGGTGATACTGCCAATAGCTTTGGTTTTCGTCGAAGTCTTCTTCGCCGGCAGTGTCCGCCAACGTGTCATCGCGCTGCCCCCAATGCCAATGCCAATAGTGGGGTTGCTGTTCAAAGATCCCAAACGTTGCACATGCTGAAGCAAGGTCAAAGAGATTGCGCAGACGCTTGCTATGCCAATCCTTGATCTCGGTTTTGCCATCCCATTGGGCATAAAGTTCACGCGCTTTGGTGAGTTGTTCGATGGCCAGCTTCTTGTCATGGCGATGGGATTGGAGGCGGATACCTTGTTGATGCTTCGCTCGGTGAAAGACCCCGCCGGAACGTGTCCCCCAGTGCGGCAAGACCATGTAGAGGTTGCCCAACTGCTGCCTTGCCATCGCTTCCTGGGGTTTGCCTGCCAGTCGCTTGATACTGTTTTGGGCTGCTTGGACGGTTTTGTCATAATCCTGCAATCGCATATAGCAGAGCATTAATGTCTGCGGGGCAATTGCTGGATGCTGCTCGATAAGTTGCTCAAACATGGCTGCAGCTTCGGCATAGTGTTTGTCTTCGTAGAGCTTTTGGGCTTTATCGAGTGTCGCTGTTTGAGGTTGTTGGGCGATTGCTGTCATGATCGACAGGGGTAACAACAATGCAACAGCGACGAGTAGAATCCATTTGGTCATATCAATTACCTTGTAAGCAGTGCGTATTTCAGGCGGGCTATAAATGTTGGACGCACGGGTGGTCGAAAGGTTCCGACGGTTGTGAAATTTTATGTGTCATTCATGGAGATTGGAAATAGGGGAGATAGGAAATAGCGATGTACTGGATGTTTAGATATCAATTGTAGGTAAGTGTTGGTTGTATTCGCTATATTAAGGGATGAGCGTCTGTGAATCGTTTTTGTTGCTTGCCAGGGAGCTTCGCCCCCCCGGCCCCCCTGTCGAGGGCGGAACATTACTGCAAGTCTGTTTTCATTTTGCATCCAAAGGTTCAAAGGCCTGTGTTAGATGGGGCTCTGCCCCAAACCCCGCCAACAGGCGGCTGTTGGATCGCCGCCCCCGGAAGTTCTCCGGAAGTGCATTGGCGGTTGATAGTCTTGGTCATGGAATACAAAAACACTTGCCTGATTCTTCAAAAACATCAGTAAACCAAAGAGCAAGGCCCGCCCTTCCTGGCAATGC
>DLCK01000049.1 GCA_002480565.1 Phycisphaerales bacterium UBA7800
AACCCATCGCCGTGACAATAAAAATGCATTCACACTTATCGAACTGCTCGTGGTGATCTCCATCATCGCATTACTGATTGGCATTTTACTTCCGGCTTTAGGAGCAGCACGACGGACTGCCCGCCAAATGCAAAACTCCACGCAAGTCCGTGGCATTCATACGGGATTGGTACTCTTTAGCCAAGGAAACAACACATACTATCCAGGCATCACAACGACAGGTGGTATTTCAGCAACCATTGAAAACGCTGTCACCGGTGGCACTGCGGCCCTGGCATCAGGAACGGCAACCGAAACTGAAAACCGCTTTAAGGTACTACATGCAGATAACTATTTCACGTCTGAATATATGATCAGTCCATCAGAGACTAAAACACAATATGATGACACGGACAACCTTACGGCCGACAACTATTCCTATGCGTTACTGGAATTAGCTGTTGCAAAAGTCGGCGCAACGGGTAGTGCTCGTGCCAATGAATGGCGAGACACGAGTAACAGTGAGGCCGTTGTGATTTCTGACCGTGCCAAAGATCACGCTACAGGCAAAGTCAAAAGTGTCCATACCAATCCTTCAGGCACGTCTGATGAATGGCGAGGAAGTGTTGGATTCAACGACAACCATGTCACATTTGAAGCCACGCATAACCAACTCGATACACAGTATGGTGATATCGACAAAACCGATGACAATCTGTTTACAGACGAAGATGACACTGCCACTACATATCAAACTGGCGACACAGCATTCATGATTTATGAAGGGGATGCCGAAGCCATCGACGACGGCGCAACACACGGAGTTACACCTTAATACCAACCCGCTATCAATCATTCAGAATTACTAATTAAAATAGGGATATACACATGCATAATCGCAAAGCATTCACACTCATCGAACTCCTCGTGGTGATCTCCATCATCGCTTTACTCATTGGTATCTTGCTCCCGGCACTAGGTGCAGCACGACGTACCGCAAGACAGATGCAAAACTCCACACAGGTTCGTGGCATTCACTCTGCATTGGTACTTTTCTCTCAAGGAAACAATACTTACTATCCCGGTTCAACCACTAAAGGTCAAAACAAAACTGCTGTTGTATCTGGTGAAACTGATCCCATGTCAGTTCAGTTTCGATTTGCCACACTCCTGAATGATAATTACTTCACAGCTGAATATATGGTCAGCCCATCAGAAACCAAAGCAACGGCAGTTGGTGGAGAAACTGGTTTAACAACCACTGACAATGGTGTTGATACTGAAGTGACTTATTCTTATGCAATGCTACGTATTTCTCCAGTACAGACTGATGCACGCGAAGAATGGCGTGACACGAGCAACAGTGAAGCTGTGATGCTTTGCGACCGCGCAAAAAACAACGACGGAACTTTAGGTGATGCATGGAAGAGTGTACATACGAATCCTGCTACCGGCACTACGGAGTGGCGAGGCAGCGTGGGTTGGAATGATAATCACGTGACATTCGAAGCAACTTCGACGATGGCAGCAACACAATATTACGACACATCAAATACGAGTGATGAGTTGTTCCCCGAAGTTGGTGTAACTGATACCGATGATGATGCCGTTATGGTGTTTGAAGATAACGCTCTTGCAGCAGATGGCTCCAATACGTACCAATAATCTTTCATAAGTTAATCTACACATGAAGGGCAATGTTCCCAATTATGTATCTACACAAACACAGTTCGTCTTTGCGGCGGGCTGTGTTTTTTTATGCGGCTGTATTGCTGTGACAGAATTCTTCTCAAGCCACCGGCTCGACACGAGCTGGCTCGCGAAGACAGGTGATGCCAAAACCCCCTGTCTGGGGTAATAGGCAATTGGAGAGCTGGTTGTATTCTGTGGTTGAAAGTTAAGTGTGAAAGCGCTTGCTTTTTCATAGAAAAGACCATCGTCGGAGTACTGGCCGACGATGGTTTTTTTATCCCTGAATATTTGATGATCCAATGCGACATGGCAATCCCGGTCTGCGATCTGAGACCGGGGGTTTGGACTTGCAGGCTCGGGATTGCCGTGACACATTAGCCTTTGGGCGCTCGAAGCTGAAAGTGGTTGGTGTGCTAACTACCAACGGGGTAACGTGATAAACCGATTGGACTTGTTAAAACCAATACACATGCTTGTCATTTGACCTTAACCCGGCTAAAGTGTTGTCTGGCAAGCGACTAAGGGAAGTGGGCTATAAGGCCGGATCATGGGCGATCTGGGACGCCGACCCTCATCGTTCATGTTTATCAACGGATTGTGGAGCATCATGGCTTTAGCGGGAAACGCTGCCATTCCAGCCAACCTGGGTTTCGAGATCCTTGAGACGTTGGGTCACGGGGCTAGGAGTACGATTTACCTGGTGAGGGAGAAGTCCACCGCTGCGCGCTATGCGCTTAAGCGAGTGATACGTAACTCCTCAGCGGACCAGCGATTTATTGAACAAGCCTTACTGGAACACGAGGTTGCTGGACAGTTCAATCACCCATCGCTTCGCAAGAGTCACCGGACGTATAAAATCAAAAGTTTCTTTCGCATCAAGGAAGTCTACGTACTCATGGAAGCCGTCGACGGATTGACCCTTGAGCAGCGTCGCCCAAGCAGCATGATGGAAGTCTGTCGCATTTTCCAGGACACTGCCATCGCATTGGGCGTGATGCATCGCGCTGGTTTTGTACATGCGGATATCAAGCCCAACAATATTCTGGTGACCAAGCAGGACATGGTGAAGATCATCGACTTTGGTCAATCCTGTCCTAGTGGTACCCGCAAGGAACGCATTCAGGGCACGCCGGACTACATCGCCCCTGAACAGGTCAAGCGTGAACACATCACGCCCAAGACCGACGTCTTTAACCTTGCTGCGACGATGTACTTTGTCCTCACCCAACAACATGTCCCGACGTTGATCCCCAAGGGGGGCAGTGGCGTGAACCTTGTGGACCGTGGGCCGACAAAGTGTCCATCACCCTTGGAGCTTAATCCCTCGGTCCCGCCGGCACTGAGTGGTTTGATCATGAACTGCCTGGAACAGGAACCGCGCGAACGGCCTGAATCCATGACACGTGTTTATGAACGGCTGGAGATGGCCATCGGTCAAATCAAAACCGACCACAGCAGCGGCGGGGCCACGCAACCTACCGCCAAGCCCATCCCACCTGACGATGGCATCCTCCCAGGCTCTGCCCTGTCGGACACTGGCTCATTGGATATCGATTCACTGTTTGCGTGAGATGACTTACATCTAAAATCAAATAGAGCGCGATCGTTCTCAATCAACTGCGATATGTTCATCGCCATGTCGTGTCAGAGCTGTCACTCACTGATTAACACGCTACAGATACTCGAAAATCATTCATTCGTTTTGGGCTTGGTCTTTCGCATTGGTTCATTCACCTTGTAATGCAACGACTGATTGGGCATGTGACTGACACGATTATCCACGCGCGTGGATTGGTAACGATTGTCGACCCGCCGACTGACCATGCGACTGTCCACCCGATTATCCACGCGCTTAGGTTCAAGGCGATTGGTCGGCTGTTGCGTAGTATCTGCATTGTCCGTACTGCGAACGACGTTTTGCATCTGCGGACTTAACAGGAACACAGTGTTAGCAGGGATCACTTCGATAAATGCGCCATCGACTGAAGGAGCAACATTGCTGTCGATGCCACCAGCCTTGGTACGGCTGGGGACGACATAGTACATTTGATCGCTTTGAGACATGATGCCAGGGGCAACACGTAGAAAGGCATTGGAATGTTGGATACCTGTAGTCTGAGCCGCTTGGCCAAAGACCTGCATCTGCTGAATCTTCTCATCGGGGACGCTAAACAGTGAAGTATGTTCACCATCAACACGGAGCCCTGCACCTTGTTGACGCATGGATCGACTTAAGCCATCCAGATCACCTACCGCCTGATCAACGCGTTGGACCTGACTGGTCTGTTGCGAAGTCTGAGCAAGAAGTGTTGAGCAACACAGAAGCACGATCATGAGGTTCAGGCAGGTTTTCATATCCTTTTTATCGGGCCAAATCGGATTAAACGTGAATTTGAAGCTTAAATACGTGGTTTGTGACAATCTTGTGCGCGATGCAGGCACTGATTTGATCTATCGCAAGCAACTGATGCGCCATTCACAATCCTGATAATTCCAGTATCCTTGTCATACGCATGGACAACTCACCAACCGACATTCAACAGTTTGATGCCATCGCCCCGGTATGCGACCAACTCCGAGAGCAGATCGGCAAGGCGATCATCGGCCAGCAGGCGACACTTGATCTGCTGCTGACAGCTTTACTTTGTCATGGGCATGTGCTGTTGGTCGGCGTGCCGGGTTTGGCCAAGACGCGACTGGTTCGCGCCTTGGGACATGCTATGGATTTACCAACCGCACGCGTGCAGTTCACCGCGGACTTAATGCCAGGCGATATCCTTGGCAGTGAACTGATCCAACATACCCAAGGCAGCAACGAACGTCACATCCAATTCGTCAAAGGCCCGATTTTCACCAGCCTGTTACTTGCTGACGAAATCAATCGCGCTTCACCACGGACGCAGGCAGCACTGCTTCAAGCCATGGCTGAACGACAAGTCACCATCGCCAATCAGACGCACGCACTAAGCGATCCGTTTATGGTCATCGCCACCCAGAACCCCATTGAGCAGGAGGGGACATACCTGTTACCTGAAGCTCAGTTGGACCGATTCATGTTCAGTTACACGATGGCATACCCCTCAGAAAAAGACGAGTTGGCAATCGCCCTGCTGCGCGATGAGTCGGTGCTTGAGCAGATCAAGCCGGTCGTGACACAGCAGCAGGTCGCACGTTGGGCCACGCTCATTCGCCAGATGCCCATCAGTGATGTGGTTGCAAAACAGGCAGTGACATGGGTTCGCGCAACGCGACCTGAGGAGTCACAATCACCTCAATTGGTCAAGGACTTCGTACAATGGGGAGCCGGCCCGCGTGCGACGCAGCACTTGCTTGTTGGGGCCTCGGCACGTGCAGCGATGCAAGGCCGCCCCACGGCCTCCACGGACGATTTAAAGCATGTCATCCCCGCGGTAATGAGTCACCGATTGGTGTTGAACTTCGCAGCATCCGCAGAACACGTCACCGAATCGCAAATCATCGAAGCAGTGACAAAGCTTTGAGTAACGACACCGTCAAGGCATACGCTTACCACGTTGGGTCAACCCGATCTCCTTGAGCATCGACTCATTGCCTTCGTCATGCAATTGCCAGTAAGGCAAGCGTTTTGCTTTGATCATTTCGCCTTTATGCCCTGCTGAACTTTCCCACGAAACAAGGTGTCGATACGGATCATCACGTTGAATATAAAACGTCCACTTCATCCCATCGGCAAGCGTGCAGGTCATCACATCACACATGAATGTGCCTGCGGGGACGGTGATTTCGACGGGCTTTTTTTCAAATGTTAATGTTGCATCGACCCAGTTGAGCGGCTGATGTCGCAGTCGGGAGTATGCCAGCGAGCGGAGCAGTTTGACCTGGGTTGATTCGCCAGCTTTAAGAGCAGGTGATGCCAACCCGCGCGCCCAGTGCAGCAGGACGTCTTGACTCATCGCGTTAGTTGGCAGTTGGAGTTTGTGATTCTGATCCGCTTCACCATCAAAGTAACTATGGCTCGTAAGGCGGATATCTCGATCATCAAAGAGTAGTTGAGCGTAGGCATGGCCGCACCATTCCTGAGCACTGAAACTGGCTTTGACAGGTAAGCCCCCTTGATCGGAATTATCCGACCGCACGAAGACACTGCTCATGAGACTGTAGTCATACAAGCCGGTGGGGAAGTCTTCGACAAGGTTGAGCTTGATCACGGGATAGACATCGGACTTGGGATGCTTGCCAGGGTCAGCTTTGACGCGAAGAGTATTGGAGAAGTCTTCGGTGACGAAGATGGTCACGCCGGTGCCTTTGCGGAGCCGTCCGTAGCGTGGGTAGACAATGTCATAACCCGCCAGTTCCGCTTTGCCATCGCCCCAGTTTTTCCAGAACGCATTGCCAAAGTCCGGCCGGTCACCCGGTGAACTGGCAGGCGGCCTGGCATCACAGGCGGTGACCATCAGAAGCATCAAGCAGATTGCCAAAGGGTGAATGCTTTGCCAACGCAAAGCCCATTTGAGTTGACTTTGACCACAGAGCCACAACGTCGCAGAGTGCAGGATAGAGATTTTTCTCTTGGTTTTCTCTGTGCCTCTGTGTCTCTGTGGTGAAGGCCATATGCGGTTGATAGAGCGGATGGTTTGATGATTGACAGTTGCACTTTTTGGCATGTTCGGTGATCCTTACTGTTCGATTTCAAATCGCTCACTGGAGTAACGGTTCATGACTCAGACAACCCGCATCGCTTTACTGCAACACGCCTGCTCGGAAGATGTCTCGGCGAACATTGCCAAGGCTCATGGCATGATCCGTGATGCTGCCAAACAAGGCGCCCAGGTCGTCTTCACACCTGAGTTGTATACCTCGCAATACTTCTGCCAAACCGAAGACCCGGCCAAGTTCGATCTGGCTGTCACCATCCCTGGCAAGTTGACCGACTCGATCTGCGAACTGGCAAAGGCATGTCAGATCAACCTCGTCGCATCCCTGTTTGAAAAACGCGCACCAGGCCTCTACCACAACACCAGCGTCTGTATTGATGATACCGGCACCATGCTAAACCGCTACCGTAAAATGCATATTCCCGATGACCCCGGATTTTACGAAAAGTTCTACTTCACCCCCGGTGACCCCCGGAAATCCTGCCCCCGGAAATCTGAAGCCTCCGAAGTCCATGGCAGCTCTGAAGATCTCTCAAACGCTGGATATCAAACCACACAACTAGGCGACCTCAACGTGGGTACGCTTATCTGCTGGGATCAATGGTATCCCGAAGCGGCCCGACTCACGGCCATGCTTGGTGCTCAAATACTCCAGTATCCCACCGCCATCGGATACTGGAAAGGCGAACCCGCCCAAGAGGGCGCTCGTCAACGCGACGCGTGGATCACCATGCAACGCTCACACGCCATCGCCAACGGCTGTTTCGTCGCAGCCATCAACCGCATCGGAACCGAGGGGGATATCACCTTTTGGGGTTCAAGTTTCGTAGCTGACCCCGGTGGGCAGATCATTGCTCAAGCCTCCGAGGATCAGGAAGAAATCATCATCGTGGATATTGATCTGTCACTGATGGAAACCACCCGTCGCATGTGGCCGTTCTTTCGTGACCGCCGCATCGACACCTTCGGTGATCTCCAACAACGCTGGCTCAAATAAAAACCGCTTGCGGTTTAGCGCTGCAACACCGCGCGATCAACTATCCAACCCCCGACAGATACAACGCGCGCATAAAAAAACAACGTCTTCACGTTGTCCATCAAATATGAAGTTCCAAATTTAAAAATCCGAAATTCACATCACCCCGTCACATCAAGACCGCGCCCGACATTGGGATTCAATGACTGCTGCTGCATCTGCACAGCACCTTCAAGTAACGACACCACGGCTTGTCCCTGCTGCTCAGCGGCATCCAAGGTTTTTCTGGCAACGGCTACACCTACGGCCTGTTGGGTCTGGGCAGCCTGGATCGCTGAAAACTGAGTTGCTAATGATGAAGTCATACTCATAACATTCACATCATCGGCTAAAAAGAGGAAAGACCTTCACTCTATTTCTCAAAATCGTTATGCTATATCCAGCCGTCCGATTACAGAATGTTAAAGCCGATTTTTATCGGCCCAAACGCACGGTGTTTCACAGAACCTTCCGCCGTAATGAGGTTCTGAACTGTAATTGTAGACGCCAGGAATTGGAGTTCCCTGTTTATGTTTGAAGTTAAAATCAGCCCGATCCATGGGCGTGGACTGTTTGCAACACAATTTATCCCTGCTGGCACCATCCTCGGAGACCTTGAAGGTTACAACGTCGAGGAAGATGGCCCGTATGTCCTTTGGGTCGATGGTGTGCAAGGCTTCTGCGTCACCAACGATTTTAAGTACATCAACCACAACAACGATGCCAACTCAGCGTATTACGATGACCTGACTGTCGTCACGCTCAAAGACATCTATCCCACTGATGAAATCACCCACGACTATCGTGGCGATGACAAAAGCCCTGAAAATGAAATGTCATTCGAGGAAACTCTCGAACCAGCATAAATCAACAGGCAGTCAGATTGATATTGAATTGCGACACTGCGTTTGACTGAAGCTCTCACACCAATTGCACAAAAAGTCCGCGCACAAACTGCCGCAACAATCACAAGATTTTGACGCGACACCTCAGCATTAAAAATCACCGCAGACAAAACTGCCTGCGGTGACCGTTGATCCCCCCGGTGATCAGCAATAGATACATCACCTCCAATGTGCTAATTCAGTTTCCTTTGCAGGACTTCTTGATCAAACGAATCGCATCCAATGCGTATTGATCATCCAACTTCACAATCTTGAAGCGACGGATATCAATCGTGGCATACTTCTTGTCCGGCTTGCCCACCAACACAAACGGCAAGCAGACACGCATGACCAACAATGGCGTTCCCGCGTCATCGTTTTCATAAATTTCTGAAACGCGCTGCAACGTCAATTGTCGTGATGCTTCTGATGCGTAGGAGTCAATGTATTGAACATACTCATGTGTAATCGCAACATAATCTCCAATCTTGATATCATCCGGCGCAATCTGTCGCGTTGTCAAAGTTTTAACGGCCATGATTTATATCCAATCTACGTGATGGCCAATATGCAAGGATCGCGCAACGATAGCAATGATTGACATCCTGCTGCACATGCAACATAGACCGATCAATACATAACGATCGCGCTGACGATCTGAAACAAAAAAACAATTCGTGCTAACGGGATGGTGGCTGATCAGCCGCGAACAAGACCCATAGAGCATGAGTCAAGGCACGCAGCGGTATTCAGAAAACACCAGCTATTGTCGTTAGCAATATGAAATTTGTATTGCATACTCAGCTCCTTTAGGGTCTGCATGAGAATCCCAATGACTCTCATTGATAACAGGACGTGTGAGTTTACGTATCTATTGCCACCCGTCAATACATATTCACAGAATAAAATGAAAATAGTTTCATTTACACACCAGCCTGAACTTGATATTCAGTGGATTAAAAAGATTAACATACTGTCAGAAAATTATTCTGCTGCTTCAACGCGTTCGACATAGAACATACTGTCGGCTGCGCGGGGACCGATCATGTGCCAGCTTAGTGGGAACTTGGGATTCAATGCCACGTATTGTTGAAAGACGCGTTTGGCCCAGGCGAATTGGTTATCGATATTGCGTTCGACCTTACGGGTTTCGCTGTTGGGGATGAACTGCTGGGTCTGGTAGTTCCAGTTAGGATCCATGCGAACGAGCAGGTGGCCTTCGGCCCATTCGATGGGATAACCATGGACGTAGCCTTCGCCGGTGTTGGGCGTGTGGAACCAGATACAGACAAAGCGGTCCTTGTCTGCGGTGGAAGAGCTGTTGGTCCCGCCGGTGATGAGTCGGGCGTGCGATGTCTGAATGGGATTCTGCCCCATGCGTTTACGGGCGACCCAAATCCGCTGATCACTGACATCCAGCAGGCCAACGTGGGCATACTTGACCGTCAGTTTATCGGTGCAATATCGCTTATTGATGAGACTTTGAGCCATGGCAAACTTCCAGCAGGCGTTTGGATCCTTTGTAACTAGACGATATCCTAACGGCAAACCGATATGTTCCTCAAACGAATCGACCAAGGAAAGACCATGAGCAACACCACCACCGCCAGTCCACTTGCCAAGGGCACCCTCGTGCAGCAGTCCGAAGGGAAAATCGTTCTGGGTCTGCCCGGCAGCGAATACCAACTGCATCTACTCACCGATGCAGCTCTCACGCCATCCGTCACCGGTAAAATCACCGGTACGATCACCGCCGAGGCTCAACGCGTCGACAAAACCCAAAACGGGACCGGTGGACGATTTATCGAACCTGTCTATGGCAGGCCCCGCCGAATCCAAGGCCGCATAACCGCTACAGACACAGCAGCCAATACCATCACCGTTTTTGCTGCATGTCCTGTGGTCTGTTCATTTGCAACTGACCAATCCGCGAGCGACTTTGAAGTGGGCCAAACCGTCACCTTCGACGTCAAACCCGGCGCAAAGTTCGCGCAAGCGTAAGGGAATTTCACCGCAGAGACGCGGAGGACTCAGAGCTGGGAGAGATAATCATTTTGATTTTAATTCAAATGCCTTTCTCTCTTAACTCTGAGTCCTCTGCGTCTCTGCGGTAAAAAATCAGAACTCAAAACAGGGCAAACAATGTCGAAACATCTCAAGCGTATTCTCATCACCGGTGGTGCAGGTTTTCTCGGTTCACATCTTTGTCAGCGCATGGTCGATGCCGGCCATGATGTGATCTGCCTGGACAACTTCTTCACCAGCCAGAAGTCCAACATCGCTCATCTGCTGGGGAAGCCCAACTTCGAACTTGTACGTCACGATGTAACCAACCCCTTCATGGCAGAGGTCGACGAAATTTACAACCTGGCTTGCCCAGCTTCGCCGGTTCACTATCAATACAACGCCATCAAAACCGTCAAGACCTCCGTCATGGGTGCGATCAACATGCTAGGTTTAGCCAAGCGCACCAAGGCCAAAATCTTTCAGGCCTCCACCAGTGAAGTCTACGGCGATCCTGAAATCCATCCCCAGCCTGAGAGCTATCGCGGTTGTGTGAATCCCATCGGTCTGCGTGCCTGCTACGACGAAGGCAAACGCTGTGCGGAGACTTTGTTCTTCGACTACCACCGCCAGAACGGTGTGAACATCCGAGTCGTCCGCATCTTCAACACCTACGGCCCGCACATGCATCCCTACGACGGACGCGTGGTTTCCAACTTCATCATCCAAGCCATCCAAAATCAGGACATCACCATTTACGGCGATGGCTCGCAGACCCGAAGCTTCTGCTATGTCGATGACCTGATCAACGGCTTTATCAAACTCATGGATGCGCCCGACGATGTCACCGGCCCGATCAACATCGGAAACCCCGGCGAATTCACCATCAAACAACTCGCTGAAATGGTCATCGAACTCACCGGCTCATCAAGCAAGATCATCAACATGCCCTTGCCCAAGGATGACCCAACCCAGCGTAAACCTGTGATCACCCAGGCTCAGGAAAAACTCGGCTGGGAACCCAAAGTCGATCTGCGCGAAGGTCTCACCAAGACCATTGCATACTTCAAGTCAATCAACCTTGATGACTACCGCAAGCCCACCGACCACGAAGTCCAATAAATCCCTGCCCCCCCCGGAATCCAGAAGTCCGGAAAGGGTTTGCGTGTGCAGGGGTCGCTTTTTGACCATCACAGTAACAATCGCACATTAAAGCCCGCGGGACTTCAGTCCCCGGGGCTCACTTTGCATTTCGACAAATTGACATAAAAACTGCAACAACCGCGCATATAAATCGGTACAATTCGACGCATGAGCTTATTGACTTCGATACTCGGGCGGGCGATCTCACAGGCTTCTCAAACAGCCATTATTGACGATCGCGGGACGCACTCCTATGGCAAACTCATCGGCGGCGCATACTACATCGCCGACTGGCTCGACCAGGCCTGCCCATCACCTCAAGTCGGACTCCTGCTACCAACTTCCGCTGCGTATCCCATGGCATTGCTCGGTGCATGGATCGCCGGCAAGGTTGCGGTACCTGTCAATTACCTGCTGGGGCAAAACGAACGCACACACCTGATTAACGACTCGGGCTTAAAGACGATCATCACCGTCAAACCGATGTTGGATTTCATTGGCGGTGCCGACAAACTCCCATCGCATGTACGTGTATTGATGCTTGAGGAGATGCCTCGTGATCCAGTGCCACCACTGCGATTCCCGCCGCTATATGCTGATGATGATCTGGCGTTACTGCTTTATACATCCGGCACCAGTGGCTTGCCCAAGGGCGTCATGCTCACGCATGGCAATCTCAAATCAGAAATCAATGCCATCCGCCAACACATCAGCATCAGGACGACCGATTCGATGTTGGGCGTGTTGCCACAGTTTCATTGCTTTGGATTGTCGGCGATGACGCTGTTGCCATTGACAGTGGGGGCGAAAGTGATCTACACCGCGCGATTCGTGCCTGGCAAGGTGATCGGCTTGATTCGTCAACATCGCCCCACGGTATTCATGGCAGTGCCTTCCATGTATGGTGCGCTGCTTAGCGTCAAATCCGCCAAGCCTGAAGATTTCACATCCATCCGCCTGCCAGTCTCCGGCGGGGAGCCTCTGCCCGAGGGTGTGTACAACCAGGTTCGTGATCGCTTTGGGATCAGCTTATTGGAAGGCTACGGCCTGACGGAAACCTCACCTGCAACCAACTGGTCTTTACCAGAATTGGCAACGCGATACTCCGTGGGGACACCTCTGCCGGGTGTACGGAATTACATCGTCGATGATCATGACAAAGCCGTTGCCACCGGAGTCGATGGGCATATTCTCATCGCCGGCCCCGTGGTCATGAAAGGCTATCACAATCTCCCGCAACTCGACCGCGAAGTCTTCGTCCAATTAACCGATCCAGAAGATGGCGTCGAGAAGCGTTTCTTCCGCACTGGCGACATCGGCCACGTCGATCAAGTCGGCCGACTGTTCATCACCGGACGTCACAAAGAAATGATGATCATCGGCGGCGAAAACGTCTTCCCCCGTGAAATCGAAGAAGTCCTAAATCAATACCCCGGCATCCGATCCGCAGCCGTCATTGGCAAGCCCGACCCCTCGCGCGGTGAAGTCCCGATTGCCTTTATCGAAATGGATGATGCAAACAACTTTGATGAATCAGCCATCCGATCACACTGCAAGCAACATCTGGCAAGCTTTAAAGTCCCACGGAAAATCATCTGCAAAAACGAACTACCCAAAAATCCGACCGGCAAGATCCAGCGCAAAGAACTCCAACACGAACTCGATAGTCTCGACAAGTAAGCCCTCACCAGAGATCAAATTTATTCCAACAAGCACCCTTGCCACAACAGCGAGCCGTGCTGTGTCAGTTTTCCCTTATACACAACTCAAATGTAGGGTGGTGTAGAGCGAGTCTTCGAGCGAAACCCACCGGTTTTGCAACTGCAGGACTTTGCGACGGTGGGTTTCGCTTCGCTCTACTCCACCCTACTGAATACAAATCAATGCGTGAATATGTTGTGTATAAGGCAAAGCTGTGCCAGCACGGGCTGAGCAAAGCTCAGTTTCCCAACCGCAACGCACGCGATTGATCTCGATGAGTATTTTTTCAGACTCGGAATAAAAATCCGACCTTGCTTGCTATACCATCGTCGTTGTAACAAACCCACAAAATTCTCAAGCGTGATCCGGACACGGGTGGTATCGTGTACTGCGCGATCACTGTGTTTATAGGGGCAAGCCATGTCAATGATCTCGCGTTACACCCATTGGCTACATACAAAATGGCCAGCAGGCAAAGTCGAAAAAATGCCTGTTGTCAATGATGATGGTTCCACCAATGTCCCGGGTGTGTATGTCGTAGGCGACCTCACCGGCGTGCCACTGCTTAAGTTCTCCGCCGACACGGGTACGCGTGCCGTGATCACCATCACCAACGATCCGACCTTTGCCAAACGCGATGTCTCCGATAATGAAGTGTTGGATCTTGTCATTATCGGTGGCGGGGTTTCCGGCTATGCTGCAGCAATGCAAGCCCAAAAGCACGGCCTCAAATTCCAACTCCTCGAAGCTGCCCAACCCTTTGCAACCATCGAAAACTTCCCCAAAGCCAAACCCATTTACACGTATCCCACAGACATGACACCCGCAGGTGATCTGCAATTTCACGAAAAGTCCGACATCAAGGAAGGCTTGCTTGCTGACTTACATGAGCAGGCTGATGCAGCAGGAATCAAACCCACCACCGGCCGCGCCGAGTCCGTCAAACGTGTGGGGAAACTCATACATATCCCGGTGAATGACCAGACTCTCAAAGCCCATCGCGTGATCATTGCCATCGGTCGCAGTGGCAACTATCGCAAGCTCAATGTCCCCGGTGAAGAACTATCCCATAAAGTCACCAACCGACTCCACGATCCCAAAGCCTATGCGAATCAAAACGTGCTGGTCGTCGGTGGTGGTGACAGTGCATTGGAAGCTGCGATCGCGCTGGCTCAAAACAATGCAGATGTCACCCTCAGTTACCGCAAGCCGGAGTTCTCACGCCCCAAGCCCGAAAATGTCGAAAAACTCGACAGCTTGCAGCAGGAAAACAAACTCAAACTCATGATGGCAAGTAATGTCAAAACCATCACAGAAAATGACGTCACCCTCATCGACAAAGATAAACAGGATGTGACAATTGCCAATGATGCGGTCATCACACTCATCGGCCGAGAAGCACCGCTGGACTTCTTCCGCAAGTCCGGCATACATATCAATGGTGACCGCAACAGCAAATGGTGGGTGAGTCTGATCTGCGTGCTGGCGCTATTTACCTTCATCTACCATTGGAAAAAGCCCGGCGTCTGGTTGCCTATCGGCGATTGGTTTCGCGACAACCAATGGTTCCCCTACCAAGTCCCCCAGTGGATGACGCGTCTAAGCGATGTCTTTGCCAACCCTGCCCATTTATTGGGGACATTAAATAATTCATTGGCATCTCCCGGGTTTTACTATTCACTTTTATATTGTGTGATTATGTTGATCTTTGGTATTCGACGGATCAAACGCCGTAAAACGCCTTACGTCACTGCACAAACATGGACGTTAATAGCTGTCCAATGGTTACCACTATTTATCCTGCCATACATATTGTTACCTTGGATGGGTAATAATGGTATGTTTGATTCAGGTGTGTTTGGTTGGCTAGCTGACCAACTGTTCCCCCGTGTGGATTGGGACCCCAATGGCAGAGCGTATTACCATGCTTTTGGATTCATCCTTGCCTGGCCGCTCTTTGTCTGGAACGTCTTTACGTCCGAACCGATGTGGCTATGGTTAGCTATCAGCTTGATTCAAACCTTTGTCATCATCCCGTTCATTGTTTATCGATGGGGCAAAGGCGCGTATTGCGGTTGGATATGTTCATGCGGCGGGATGGCTGAAACGTTGGGCGACACCCAACGCCATAAAATGCCCCACGGCCCGTTTTGGAATAAATTAAATCTGATCGGTCAGGGCTTTTTATTCATATGTATATTCCTGCTTGTCACACGTATCTTTTCATGGGTCTGGCCGGATAGCTTTATGGGCAGTGTATACAATGCCGTCCTCAAAGGCATCCCCGTCTTTAACTATGCATGGTTCATTGATCTGCTCTTTGCAGGCATTATCGGCTTTGGACTCTACTTTCATTTTTCAGGTCGTGTCTGGTGTCGCTTTGCCTGCCCGTTGGCGGCGCTGATGCATATCTATGCTCGCTTTTCACAGTTCCGTATCCTCGCGGAAAAAAGTAAATGTATCAGTTGCAACGTATGTACCTGCGTCTGTCATCAAGGCATCGACATCATGAACTTTGCCAACAAAGGCAACGCCATGGAAGACCCCGAATGCGTGCGTTGCAGTGCATGCGTGCAAAGCTGCCCGACAGGCGTGTTGACTTTCGGGCGCGTGAATAAGCATGGCAACGTCATTGCCAAAGACAAACTCATGGCCTCACGCGTGCAAATGGCGGAACTGACCATCGGTGGCAAAAATATTTGATACGACAGCCGACCAACCCATGTACATCATAACATTCAGGCGAGCCGCCGCGTGTCGCCTTTGCCTTATACACAATGTCTTCACGCATTGATTGGACTTAAGTAGGGTGGTGTAGAGCGACGCGAAACCCACCTTCGCAAAGTCTTGCTCCCTGCAAAACCGGTGGGTTTCGCTCGAAGACTCGCTCTACACCACCCTACATCTGAGTTGTGTATGAGGCAAAGTGGACACCACGCGGCTCGCCTGATTTAAAAGTGACTTCAGGCGTTTACCATTGATGCGACAAAATTTCATGTTGGGATTCGCAATCGACTGATATAATGGTTAGCAGCAATGTGTCGGAAAGAGAGAGCCGACATATTTGTGAATAACGATTCCACAGGATCGCAATGATCCACAGGGGGACATTCATACATGCCTGCCATTGAGCAGGAATTCAATTTGATTCATATCTGAGACAGATGTGTCATCGCAGCAGACGCGTTGTCTGTGTTTCGATTGGGAAGATCGAACCTGCAACCGACACATCGCATGGAAGAGAGAGGAAATCCCATGTCTCAATCTATTTATCGTGCCTTTACATTTGTTGATATGTTGGTGGTACTGGTCATTCTTGTTGGATTGATTGCCATCGCCTTGCCAATGCTGGGGAATAGTCGTCGAGGCGGTAGCCGCCAGATGCAAAACTCCACACAAATCCGGGGTATTCATTCCGGACTTGTCCTGTTTTCACAAGGGAATAACACCTACTATCCCGGCTATGACCGAGATGGCAATCGCATGGAAGACTACTCCGTCGAATTCCGTTTTCAGGAATTACTCGATGACAACTATTTCACCGGCGAATACATCATCAGCCCCAGTGAAACCAAGTCCGCATCCAATACAACACCCAGCAAAATCACCACCGCCAACTACTCCTATGCCATGCTCAATCTATCTGTATTGGATTCACCGCGCAATCACGAATGGCGAGACACCTCCAACTCCGAAGCGGTCGTCCTCAGCGACCGGGCAATTAGTAATGGTAAAGATGGTGCTATTAAATCTGTCCATACCAATCCCAGTAGCGATATCAACGAATGGCGTGGTGCGATGGGCTGGAACGACAATCATGTCACGTTTGAAGCAACACACGACCAACTGACCACACAATATGGCGACAGCCAGTTCACAGCCGACAATATCTTCGATACTGAATCTGGGTCAATGGTGTATGAAGGTGTGGATGTGATTGTTGATACAAAGAAGTGATGTAGGAACAAATTCACAGACGCGCGAGCTGTCAGCTCGCGGCTATTGAATGAATATTTAATACTGGTGCTCTTGACATTGTCGATCGCTTGTGTTTGAGATCAATTTTCAATAGCCGCACGCAGACTTGCGTGCGCGTGCCTTTATTTTTCATACCAACTTAAGCCTTTGTGTCTGGGAAAATATATGTTCATGAGATATTCAAAGTGTTGTTTGTCTTTGACGCGCTTTTGAGAACCTTTGCGGCTGAACCACTGTTGCTTTTGAACTGACTGATTCAGATGGCGCGTCAAGGCTTGTTTGACAGTGCTTTTTAGCATGGCGGTAGAACGCTGGTCTTGCCAACTGATGAGAATGTGGATGTGCGACGAATCAGTCGCAATGGCATGGAGTCGGTAGTGTGAATGGCTAAGATTTTCCTGTAAAGCATCAATCATGCATTGCTGAACGGATTGATTGAATGTCACGACATCTTGCGTTTGTCGTAGGCGGTAGGATTGAGCCATTTGTTCGTCAGTTTTCAAAATACCTTTGCCTTGTTGAACGTAGCCCTGTTTGCGATCGGGCATCCATGATGCGTAGGCATGGAATGTGAAGAGATAAACTGGCATGAGTTAAGTGTATCAAACGCGCGAGCTGTCAGCTCGCGGCTGTTGAATAAAAACAAGCACGTGAATTGATAGCACGAGCTTGTTTTTTTATTGATTTCAATAGCCGCATGCAGACTTACATGCGCGTCTTTGTAATGCTTCCGAGGGTTACAGACTTGCTAACTGTTGTTTTAGGGATTCGACTTCTGCTTGCTTGGCAGTGAGTTGATCGCGGGTCTGTTGTACCAAGTGGGCTGGCGCTTTGTCGGCATAGCTTGGGTTGGCTAAGCGCCCTTGCAAGCCGGCGACCTGTTTTTCGGCATCGGCAATGAGTTTACCCAAGCGTTCTTTTTCTTCATCTGCATTGACCAGGTCATGCAGGTACACTTCCATCTCGCCGAGGACACTACTTGCGGCATTCTGCGGTTTGGTGATGTCTGCAGCAACGGCCAATTCACTAATGGCTGCAAAGGTCTTGAGTAACTCAGCGGATGAATTTAAACGTGCTGCGTTATCGCCGGACGCTTTGATGGAACAGACAACCTGCTGACGGGGTGGGATTTTGTAGGCAGTCCGCACCTGACGAACCGCGGTCACCACATCGACAAGTAAATCAAACTCCTTAACCGCGTCGGCATCAATCAATGCTTCAGCATTGGCAGGCCAATGAGCATTGACCAGTAACGTACTTGCAGGCAATTCCAAACCATCCACACCACGCTGTGGCACGACCTGATTAAGACGTTCCCAAAGCTTTTCGGTGATGTAGGGCATGCCCGGATGCAGTAAACGCAAAATCGCATCCAACACCGTGGCCAACACATTGGCCTGCACGGGATTGGTCTTGATCGTTGGCTTGATCGCTTCAATGTACCAGTCACAAAAGTCCCGCCAAACGAAGTCATACAGACCATCAGCGTAGGGTTTGAACTCGTAACCCTTGATCGCCTTGGTGGTCGATGCAATGGTTTGAGCAAGGCGTGAAAGGATCCAACGGTCGGCCAGCGTGAGTTCACCTGTGTCACTTCCGGGGGTCATGGATTCAAGATTCGACAAGCTGAATCGCACGGCGTTCCAAAGTTTGTTGGCAAAGTTTCTACCAAGGTCAAACTTCTCACTGGTGTTGCGGGCGGCGGGCATCTCGTCGGTCGGAGTTTGCTTGCCAGAGGACACACCATAGCTGGAGACCATCTTCTTACCTTTGGCATGGGGGCTGTCCTGCAATGGGGCCGCGACTTTGTGGCCGCGACCGTCACCGACATACTTGGGCGTGAAGCTTTGCTGCGTGTGCGGGCAAACCATATCAACGGGCAATCGCACGTCCTGCGTTTGCGTGGTCATGCTTGCTAGCGTAAAGCGCATCGCATCGCTGCCATGCAGATGGATAATATCAAAGGGATCGACACCATTGCCCAGCGACTTACTCATCTTCTGGCCGTGACCATCCTGGATCATTGCGTGAATAAACACATCCTTAAAGGGTAAATCACCCTTGCGGAAGTATCGATTAAACATCACCATTCGGCTGACCCACAACGTAATGATTTCACGCGCGGTACACAGCACGGAAGTCGGGTTCCATGTTTGAAGTTCAGGCGTTTCGTTAGGCCAACCCATCGTGGACATTGGCCATAAGCCAGAGCTGAACCATGTGTCGAGGACGTCGGGGTCTTGTTGCAGTTTGCCATGTAACATATTAGCTACAGATTGGGCAGCATCAGTAATTTCTTTGCTTTCGGTAATAATCTCAGGTAACGGACTGCCTTCTAATGGTTTTTTCCGTGATTGAGAAATTGCATCTTTAACGATCAATTGAGCCATTTTTATAAAGTATTCTGCGGCTTTTTCATCTCGAACACAGATATACACTTTGTATTCAGAAGCTTCCCATTGACCAATCGCTGCATAACTTTCAGGAATACCAATACAAACTGAATAAGTATCAAGACGGTTCTGCAATTCTGATAGATATGCTTCACCATTTTCACCTGCTGAACAAGACGGGAACTGGTCTGAGGGATCATTGGATACTTCAGCAACCGTTGACCACACCGGAATCCGGTGCCCCCACCACAGTTGGCGGCTGATACACCAGTCGCGGATATTTTCGTGCCAGGACTGGAAATTCTTAGCATAGCGGGTGGGGTAGAATCGCAGGTAGTCGGAGTCCGCTTCCTTACGGGTGCGGCTCGTTGTTGTGTTAGAAGGTGGGGTTTCTGACGAGCCGCGACCGTGAGGGAGCGGATTCCCTCGAACAGGTGCAGGCTCAAGTTCTTGACCTTGTGCATCCAGAACATAATCCACAGCAGCCAAATGTGTTTCGTCGGTGTTGAGATAGCGTGTACTACCATGACGCGTCCAAACACGTCGGTCTGCGTCAATTTGTTTTTTTTCTCTGAGATGACGGGTCGCATAGGCTTTAAAATCATTCATCACTTTTTCAGGTGATGTATCCGCTGTGACAACCACATGAACGTGATTGGTACGAACATGTAATGCGTGCAATTGCCAGTTACGGTGGGTGCAAACTTCAACAATACTATCTTGAACAACTTGGCGATCAACGGGGTCCATATCGAAAGCAGGTTGCTTCATCTGGGCAAAATCCAGCTTTTCACGTTCTTCATCGCCACTTAAAAATTCCTGGCCCAAGATGTTATGGTTGCGATCGACAGAACCTTTTTCTTTGCCATGTAGCCATGTGCCGTAGGTTGTGAAAGTGATGAAGTATGGCTGGGAATCCGCTCCCTCACGGTCGCGGCTCGTTGGGGTGTCGGTGAAGGTGGGTTGGCCTTGATCTTTCCAGACACAACCTTCGGAGGGTTGGCGTTGTTCGGGAGCCATGGCATTGAGGGCGCTGCCTGCTAAACGTTCGTCGGTGACCTTCACGTACCACTGGTCGGAGAGATAGGGTTCGACGGGGACGTGGGAGCGATAGCTATGGCCGACGCTGTGTTTGTAGGGTTTCTTTTCGACGAACAGGTCGCAGGCTTCAAACCATTTGACGATAGCTTTGCGGGCGTCTTCACGGGACAAACCGATGAAGGGTGCCAGTTCAGCATTGTCTTGGGGCTTTTCGGATTCGGGCCAACCGTGGGTGATGCTGATTGAAGCATCCAATGCCATGACGTTGATGACACCAAGGTCGTGTCGTTGGCCGATCAAATAGTCATTGGGGTCATGGGCGGGGGTGACCTTCAAAAAGCCTGACGCAAATTTTGCTTTTTCGTCGGATGATTCGGGGTCAGCAATCACCACGTAGTCGTCGCCGATGATGGGGATCACGCGGTTGACAATGGGGAGTTTGACGAACTGGCCGATGGTGTGCTTGTTGGCTTCGTCGTTGGGGTTCACTGCGACGGCAGTATCACCGAGCATGGTTTCGGGACGGGTGGTGGCCACGGTGACGGTTTCGCCGGTGAGATTGCCATCCTTATCGCAGACGGGATACTTCAGATAGTAGAAGAATCCGTCGACGTCCTTGGCTTCGACTTCATCATCTGCCAGGGCGGTTTGGGTAGCCGGGTCCCAGTTGACCAGACGTTTGCCACGGTAGATCAGGCCATCTTTGAAGAGTTGGAAGAAAGCTTCGCGGACGGCCTTGGAGCAGTTTTCGTCCATGGTGAAAGCCTGGCGATCCCAGTCACAACTGCAACCCATGGCTTTGAGTTGGTCGGTGATGCGGCCTTCGTATTCGTCTTTCCATTCCTGAACCAAGCCGATGAACTTGTCGCGTCCACCTTCGCCAGCGAGTTCCATTTGCTTGTGTTCTTTGAGGGCGGGTTTGCCTTCAGCCTGGAGACGTTTATCGACGACGGTTTGGGTGGCAATGCCAGCGTGATCCGTGCCGGGCATCCACATGGTGTTGAAGCCTGCCATGCGGTGATAGCGTGTGAGGATGTCCTGCAAGGTGTTGTTCAGGGCATGGCCCATGTGCAGGGCAGCGGTGACGTTTGGCGGCGGGATGACGATGGAGTATGGCGGCTTGACCTTGCCATCTTTGTCTTTGGTTCCTGGGGTCGCATGAAAGGACTTGGTGTCGTTCCATCGCTTGGTAATTTCCGCTTCAATCTCAGCGGGTGCATACATGGGGGCAAGTTCGCTGCTCATGGCTTTGCTTTCGTGCGTTGAGGCTAAAAAAAACAGGGGCACGATCGTGATGTGATCAGTGCCCCTGTAATTGTAATCTAATTGATTGACTTGATTGACGGGGCTTTGTTGTCTTTACCACAGAGACACAGAGTCACAGAGGTTCAAGGCAGAGTTTTCTTTTCTTTTAACTCTGTGTCTCTGTGCCTCTGTGGTTCATCCATCCCATCTAGTGATAATCAGCAGACGCCGGCGGTTCCGGTTTGGATGGCTTCGCTGACGTATTCGCGGGGGTCGGTGACTTTGCCGGTCAGGGCCGAGGCGGCAGCGGTCAACGGTGATGCCAGATAGACACCTGCTTCACGGTTACCCATGCGGCCGGGGAAGTTGCGGTTGGTGGTGCTGATGCAGTTGATCGCTTCGTTTAAGCGACCAAAGGTATCCTGCGGACCACCGAGGCAAGCTGCACAACTGGCAGCACCAAGCATACAGCCGGCATCGACGAGAATCTGTTCGATGCTCTTATCACCAGGGCCGACCGGTTCGCCGTTGAGTCCCAGACGTTGCATGTCGGAGTGAACTTCCGTTGAGCCGGGGACGACGAAGGTTGGAATCTTCACCGTGTTACCCGCAAGGATGTTGGCTGCAAAGATCATGTCGGTGATCTTGCCACCGGTACAGGAACCGATGTAAGCCCGGTCGAGTTTGACGTCTTTACATTCGCTGACGGTCTTGGTGTTGTCCGGCGAATGGGGTGCAGCGACGAGTGGCTCGAAGCTTTCGAGATCCCATGCTGCTTCGAAGTCATATTCAGCACCTTCGTCTTCGGTGTAGACCGTCCAGTCGGGGCGATTGGAACGTGCCTTGACGTAAGCGAGTGTCTTTTCATCGACATCGCAGATACCGTTTTTGCCACCCGCTTCGATCGCCATGTTGGTGAGTGTCATGCGATCTTCAAGGGTCAGCGAACCGATGCCACTGCCGGTGAAGTACATGGCTTTGTAGGTTGCGCCTGCAAAGCCGATGCGACCGATGACAGCGAGGATCAAATCCTTGGCGGTAAGGTAATAGGGGATTTCGCCGTTGAAGGTGAACTTCATGGTTGGCGGAACCTTGAGCCATGTCTTGCCGGTACCCATTGCAAAAGCAGCATCGGTGTTACCCACGCCGGTGGAGAACTGACCGAAGGCGCCAGCCGTGCAGGTGTGACTGTCGGTGCCGAGCATGATCTCGCCTGGACGACAGTGACCTTCTTCGGGCAGCGCCTTGTGGCAGACACCCTTGTACGAAGTCTTGTTCGGATCGCGGTACGGGTTAGGCATGCCACTGCCGGCTTCGGTATTCAAGAAGTCAGGATCGTAGTAGTACTTGATGTCCTGCTCTTTAACAAAGTCGCGGAGAATCTGAATGTTGCGATGGCACTTGTCTTCAGCGGTGAAGATGTAGTGATCGGGGATGATGGGAATGCGGGTGTTATCCCACACCTTGGCATCTTTGCCGAATTTTTCTTTGAAGATGCCAATCGTTCCCGGGCCACACACGTCATGGGTCATCAGGACATCGACATTGACCCACACGTTTTCACCTGGGGTCACTTCGGTCTTACCGGCATGGGCGGCAAGAATCTTTTCGGTCATGGTCATCGGACGGGCCATCGGCACATCTCCTGCGCATCGCAGTTGAGGGTTTACAAAATCATTTCCACCAATTTCATTCGCCTCACAACGGTTCGGAGTCGAGCAAAGCGAGCCATATATGGTAGCAGCACCCCCGGAAATTGGGAAGTCGGGCAGACCAGGCAGAGGGAGTAGGGATCAGAAAGTAGGGAATTGGGAAGGCCAAAATGCCATTTTTCGTCATTCCCGTCTGCGGACTTTATGCACGTTTTGTTTGTTTGAGGTATTGATCTCTTGCCAGTCGGATGAGGATTTTTCCGGTAACGTACATTTTCACACGGTTGCGTCCGGCGGCGGCAGACTGGTCATACAACGGGTTGGTTTCAACGTAGCTGCCAGCTAACAGGTAACCTTCACTGGCGGGCAACTGTGCGATCATCTGTCTGGCGACCACGCGGTCATCGACATTCATCGGGTACACATCGTACGCCAAAGGCCTGTTATTTAAGGCATAAATCGCGTAAAACCTGTAGCTGTTCTCAAAGCCACCGCTACCTCGCCCCATGCGAGCCTGACGATCGAAACTGACTTTGGCGATGGCTAACGCTTTGCCATCGAGTCGCCAGATGAGCTGTTGGCTGTGTGCCGATTCGAGTCGATCCAGCAAGTTGGTGAGCACCGCCTGTGTGTCATCGCCTGGGAGCCGTCGACTCATAGCGGATTGGTCGGGCAGTCTGAAGGTGGTTTGACGCCTGCACAATTGCGTTTGTTGCATGCTAAGGACTCCTTGGGCGAGTAAATACAACACCAGGATGAACGCGGACCTCCAATCGCCCAAATACTTATAAATTGACGTGCATAAAGTCCCTACACGGAAGTGACGGAGGATGGAAATTAATTGTTTGTAATGCTCTAACCGCGTCGCCCAACAATCCATCTTATTTTAATCACAGAATCATCATCAACCTTTGACACCGGTCATGGAGATGCCTTCGATGAATGATTTCTGTGAACAGAAGAAAACGAAGATGATCGGCAGGACCACCAGCAGGCTTGCGGCCATGAGGTAATGCCATTGCGTGCCACCGCTTTGACTCTGGAAAAACTGCAAGCCTAAAGCGAGAGTGAAATCTTCCTGGTCGGTGAGATAGATCAGCGGTCCGAGGAAATCGTTCCATGTGCCCATGAACTGGAAGAGCGCGACAACCACCAGCGCGGGTTTGGCCAACGGGAGAATGATCTGCCAGAAGATTCGAAATTCGCTGGCACCATCGAGCCTGGCAGACTCGCTGATCTGCGTGGGGATGCCGATGAAAAATTGTCGAAGCAGAAACACGTTAAACGCGCCGGCACAGAATGAACCGACCCACAGCGGCTTGAGCGTGCCGATCCAACCCAGACTTTTAAATAGCGAATACAACGGCACCATCACCACGGGGAACGGGATCATCATGGTTGCCAGCACGAGCAGAAAGACCTTGTCGCGTCCGAACCATTCGATGCGTGAAAAGCCGTACGCCGCCAGCGCCGAGGAACTGACCGTGCCGATGACGGTCAGGATGCAGAGGATCAGCGTGTTGGTCAGGTAACGTGGGAACTGCTGCATGGAGTCGACGGCTTGCGAGAAGTTCTGCCATTGGGGCGCGATTTTTTTTGTCACCTGCTGACGATCCACCACGACGGTTTGGCCGGGTGAGTCCTTGAGAAACACTTTGCAGGTCTGTTCATCGATCACTTGCACCTTGGATACATCGTGTACCTGATCATCGATGGTGACCTGGGCCTGGCGTGGAATCCATTGCGGGGGCATGCTCATGGTTTGTTCGATGGGCTTTAGGGCCGTGGAGAGCATCCACAGCAGCGGACTGATAAACAGCACCGAACCGGCAATGAGCAAACCATAAACCATGAACTTACCGATATGGCGTTTAGCGCGATGATGGATGGTCTTGCGTTGAATCATGCGTTGTCATTTCTTTGGACATCAAAAACAAATCGCGTCTCACCGGTCAGTTGCCGTAATGGATGTGTTTGCAGGTTAAGCGTGTGGCGATCCATGTCAGCAGCACGATCAGGAGAAACAGCAGCCATGCCATGGCACTGGCGTAGCCCATTTTCAGGTATTTAAAGGCGTTTTCGTACAGGTAGACGGCATAGAACAGCGCTGATCGATCCGGCCCGCCGCCACCGAGCATGACATAGGAACCGACAAAGACCTGCAGCGAACCGATCAGGCCCATGATCATGTTGAAGTAAATCACCGGCGAGATCATGGGGATGGTGATATGCCAGAGTCGATGCCAGGGTTTGGCGCCGTCAACCTCGGCTGCTTCGTAAAGATGTCTTGGGACATCCTGCAATGCCGCCAGGTAGATGACAACGGTCCCGCCGGTCTGCCAGAGACTGGTGATGACGATGGCGGGTTTGGTCCATTTCGGATCGGTCAGCCAGTTGGGGCCGTCGATGCCGATCATGCTCAGGATTTCATTGAGCAGTCCGAACTTGCCGTTGAAGATCCACAGCCAGATCATGGCTACAGCCACAAGCGGCACCATGGAAGGCAAAAAGAAAATCGTGCGAAAAATCGATCGCCCCATGATCGGCTGATTGAGCAGCACCGCAATGAGCAGTGACAGCATCAAACCAAGCGGTACGGCAAACGCGGTGTAAACCACCGTGTTCCATAACGACAGCCAGAACACGTTGTCGGTCACCATGTCGGTGTAGTTAAGCGTCCCGATCCAAACAGGCGGTGAGAGCACATCGTAATCACAAAACGAATAGTAAAGTGACAACAACACTGGATACAGCGTTAAAGCCAGCAGACCGACGATCCATGGGCTGATAAACGCCAGGCCCATGAGCAGGTTTTTTCGTTCACTGCGTGTCATCGGACATCACTTTCTGCCAATCGCTGATGCGTTGAATCTCCACGCGATCCCATCGGCGCTGGGCGCGATCGAGTTTGCGTTGCACGCGCTTTTGCACATTGTCCATCGCCTGCTGTGGTGAGACTTCCAGGCGACCAAGCTGGTCAATGGCCACCACCATCTCGTCCTTATACTCCTGCCAGATCGTCATCCGCGGGACGTACCGGACATTGGGACTTTGAGCCAACTGGGCAAACACTTTGATATAGGGGTTTGGATGCTGCTGGTAAAACGTCGGACTGACAGTTGCCAGCGGGCTGAACTTGCGTTGACCCATGGCCAGCTTTTCCATCACCGGCTGCTGGTTGACATAGCAGATAAAATCCAGTGCTTCGCGGACGTGTCGTACGCCGCGTGGGATGACCAGCACATCCGTTTCGACAATACTCACGGGCTTACCATCCGTTTGTTCCCATGACGGGAAGGCGGCGGCAGCCCACTGCAATTGCGGCGCGTACTGCTGGATGAAATTGAAATTCCATGTCCCCTGAAGCACCATGGCAACCCGCTCGGAAAAAAACGGACTCTGCGGTGAGGCAAAATTACCAAACGATGAACCGAACTTCATCAGGTTTTCCACGCCGAATTTCTGATAATAGCCAGCCATCCATTCATAGGCTGCCAGGTTGCCCGGGTGATCGGATTGGATGCGGTTTTCGCCATCCCAAAGCTCACCGTCAAACCAGAAACCCCACATCTCATTCCACCAGCCGGGGACCGAAGGCGTAAAGCCCAACTGCACGATCTCAAAGCGCTTTGCCTGTTTTTCCTCAACGGTTAACTGCGGGTAGCGCACTTGCAGCGACTTGCCATCGCGGATGACGTTGACGAGGGTCAACTGCTCGGCCATCTGATCAAGCTGGGCAATGGTTTGCGGGGGTTTTTGGGGGTCGAGTCCCGCTTCGGCAAACAGGCGTTGATTCCAGTGCAGGGCCATGGTGCTCGGTGTCGAAGGCAGTCCCCAGACATACCCGCGATGCGAACACAAATCCCAGAACACCGGGACATATTTTTCCTTGCCGATGTGCCGGGCTTCAAGGTGATTGTTCAAGGGCGTCAGCGCGCTTTTCTCGGCGTAGATGTTGATGGTATGGGACCATAATCCAGCGATATCCGGCGGATTGCCCCCCGCGGCTGCAAGCAGAAGCTTCTGGTCAATCTGGCTGACGTTGAGCATCTTGACATACACCTTCTGCTGCGACTGGTTGTAGTCATCGACAATCTGCTGCATGGCCTGGGCTTCAAAACCCGTCCACTTTTCCCAGTAGGTCAGGATCAAGCGGCCATCAGGGGTGTACTGATCCTGATGCTCGGAACACCCGCCCCAAAGGCAAAGCACAAATACCAGCAGACAGGCAGGAAATGGTCGATCAGCCAAACGCATCAATACCTCAAACCATGGTGACAACGGATACGTGAACAACAAACAGGTTCAATCCAACAGCGATCCATCAGAACGAAGCGAAATTCCGCCAGTGTTCGGGATCGTCGTAGTCGTTTTCCGAGACACTCGAAGCATGCCAATCGGCAAACAGGTAGTTGGCGGCACTGCGATGACGTACCGGGTCCAACGGTGCGTATGGGAAGGAAATGTTGATCCCTGCACCTTCCCAACCGCGTGCGTCGGCCACCACAAACTCATTGGAGTTGCGCAGAATGTCACTGCTCACCGCCAGGTTCACCGCCCAACTCATGGCATAACCGGGCACCCCATCACCGGGAAAAGTATTGCCCTTGGCAACCTGCGGGCAATCAAACACCCAGCCGGGCTTACGCCAACTCTCCAGGTCATTGGGACGCAGATACGTCGAAAGCTGATGGTAGAACGACGGACTGGTGGAATTGTGAATGTCCCAGATCGCCGGCAAGCGATCCCGAAAATCGTTGATGTACATCCCGTAAGCCAGACCATGCTGACGCAGGTTCGACAGACACATGCTCTTGCGTGCCGCTTCGCGTGCCTTGCTTAAGGCCGGCAAAAGAATCCCGATCAACAGTGAGATGATGGAGATGACCACCAACAGTTCGATCAGAGTAAAGCCCGTTTTCCGTTTGCCAAGCATAGGTACCTCGCTATTGCATTTATCGTGTGTTTGTGGTTGTTTCATGATCAGTCTCCAAATCCGGCCATGGGATTAAAATCCCAAGCGCCAAACAGATACCATGCCTGTGAAGGAACGAAGATCAGCGTGGACCCGGTTTCCCACGGCGGATCACTGGTCGCACAGGGCAATCCGACCAATCCCGGCCACTGTTTGCTGGGGATCATGGCCTTGTTCATTTCATCCAGATACTTGCGAGCCAGTTCTTTTTGACCGGCCACGTTATAGGCCACAATCATCTCACCGGTGCCTTCGAGCCAGATGCGTTCCTTGCCCAGCAGGTCTCGAAACGCGGTCACTTCAAGACCGGTCACGTCCGACTTGTTGGTGGTCAGAAACGTCCGCTGGGCATGGGGGAGCGTGGTCGCCAACTCCGGTCCCAAAGCCGCGATCGCCCAGGCACAGGTGTCCAGTGCCGGCTCGTTGACGGTCGATCCCATCTTGAATCGTTTTTCCTCTTCAACCCACATGTCCGTCAGCAGAAATGTGCGGACCTTGGCCCGCGCCTTGGGATAGTTGACCAGAGCTGCATACACATCGAGATTGCCTTCGGTCGAATAGTGAAGCATCGGGCCGGCCTTGTTAAAGCCTGCTTTGACGCCGCCGTTGGGATCCTGAAGACTGATGATCCACTTGGCCAATTGCTCACGCATGGGATCGAACTGCTTATCGCCGGTCTTGGAGACGTAGTAATTCAGTGCCATGAGCAGCCATGAATTGTCGCCGATCCATCGGTCGGCATCACGGAGCATCTGCCCGGTCCCGGCGTCGGCAAACTGTGGGAAACCGCCAGGTGTATCCGAGGCAAATTCACGTTCGCGGTGACTTTCAAAAAACGTGAACATCCGCCTGGCCAAGTCCACATCACCTTGATGGATAAAGCACATCGCAGCCACGGCATTGGCGTAGAGTCCGGAAAACGTCTCGCTTTCCTGGTTACCCAATATCCCCGTCGAAGCCTGCTGGCGGACAAGCCATTGATAGGCTTTATCGGGAATCGAACCTGACTGTTCTGCTGCCCCAACCGGGCTAACGAGCAACATCCCAAGCATCACAATCCAGACAACTATCGATCCGGATGAACTGGCAATACGTCCGTACATCATCTACTCCACTTAAATGTTCACAAGGTAAAACGTGCTGGTATCAAGACCGTTAACCCGCACACACTTTTTGCTCAGCTTCAACCAGACACCCGCAGGATCGGCGCAGGACCAACTGCGTGGGCAACACCTGTTGCTTGTTGAATGCCTGATTGCTGATGACTTGTATCGCCGCATTGGCCGCGGCTCTGCCCATCTCCAGCACCGGCACATGCACCGTGGTCAATTTCAAATGCCTAGCTGAATCAATGTCGTCAAAACCAATCACCGCCACGTCATCGGGCACGGCAAAACCGCGTTTTTCCAGGGCGTTCATCGCACCGATGGCAATGTTGTCGTTGAAACAAAAAATCGCACGCGGGGGTTTGACCGACTGCTTAAACCATGTGTCAATCGCTCGTGATCCGCCCTCTTCGGTGAAGGAACTGGCAACAACCAACCGGTCATCCCATGCAACCTTGGCGGCTTTGGCGGCTTTTTTGCATCCCATCAAACGCTGCCGGGCGTCATAGGTCTCCAGATCACCTGCCAAAATCACCACCTGCTCATAGCCATGCTCGTACAAATGCGTCATCGCCTGGCAAGCGCCGGTTACGTTATCCAGTGTCACCGACGCGGTCTCCAGCCCGGCAATGGGACGATCAATGAGAATCACCGGAATGTTGAATCGACCGGCCTGCTGCATGAAGTCCTTACCCAGTCGCAGGTTCATCACCACCAGCGCATCAATGCGACCTTCCCCCAGCAGCCGCAAGGCCAACTCCCGCTCGTCCTGACCACCATGGGAAAACGCCGTGAGAATGTGATACTGATGATCATCGGCCTCGGCATCGAGACCTTTGAGAATCTCGGCCCAGAATCCGGTGCTGATCTCAGGGAACACCACGCCGATCATCTTGTTGCGCTGACCGGCCAACGCCCTGGCGGCATGATTGGGCACGTAACCCAACTGGGCAATCGCATCCATCACTTTCTTGACGGTGGCCGCTTTGACGTTACCCGTCTGATTGATCACACGCGAGACCGTCGCGGTGGAAAGTCCGGTATGACGGCAGACATCACTTAACGTCGCCCGACTGATTTTGGCGGATTCTTCAGACATTTTCATCACACTCAATCAATTCGATCCGAAATATAAACAAAATGAAACTACAAAATGTAAGCGCTTACATTCTAGCGCCCGCTCACTTTCAAGTCAAGAAATCGACTCAAGGTTTTATGATAAAAACCTCAATCGACTCCTTATTGGACATCAGTACACTTTCATGACTCACTGCATACCTGCCTTTAATCAGTCACAACCATGACAGATCAATCGCTTACAGGTTGGCAAGACATTACAGTCGACTTGATTAAATGCTCCGGAGATCATTGACGTATCAAATCATAGATTGCCAATCCATCAGAATGAACGCCAACCATGCGAATCGACGCCCTGCTCCAGACCCGATATCATGTCGCAGATGGATATTCTGGCTGCCAACAATCTCACCAAGGTTTATAACGGTCGTACCGTCGTCAAAGATGTGTCATTTCACGTCGGCGAAGCGGAGATCGTCGGACTGCTGGGCGCTAATGGCGCGGGTAAGACCACCAGCTTTCGAATGGTCATGGGCATGATCCGCCCGGAAAATGGTGTGGTCCACTTCAACGGCCAGGAAATCACCCGACAGCCAATGTACCGCCGAGCACAAATCGGCATTGGTTATCTGGCGCAGGAACCCAGTGTTTTTCAGCGACTGACCGTCGAGGAAAACCTCATGGCCATCCTTGAAACGCGACACATGGACAAGTTCCAACGCCGTGAACGTGCTGAAGAACTCATGGCTCAGTTCAACCTCACCAAGCTTCGTCGCCAACAGGCCCGGACGCTATCCGGTGGTGAACGTCGCAAGCTGGAAATCGCCCGTGCATTGGTGACCGACCCGTCATTGATCTTTCTGGATGAACCCTTCTCTGCGGTCGACCCGTTGACCATTGAAGAGCTTCAAGTGGAGATCAAACGACTGCGTGATGAACATCACATTGCAGTTTTGGTCACCGACCACAACGTGCAGCGAACGCTGGAAATCGTCGACCGTGCGTATGTGATTTTTGAAGGCACCGTCTTCGCGGAAGGTACGCCCAAGCAACTCATCAACGACGAACAAGTCAAAAAGTTATACCTTGGTTCAACATTCAAGGGCGACGAATTCGATTAAGAATAAGAAAGGGACTAGGGACTAGCCACCAGGGATCAGGCAAAGACACTGTCAAATGTGACTTTTTTGCCTTGCCCCTAATCACTATTCCCTAATCACTAATCCCTGAAAATGACTAAAAAAAAATCCACATCCAAACGTGCCACGCATCAACGCGCCGGTGTCCCCGCTGAGTTCACCGATGCTGCGCGCGGTATCCGTCTGCAAAAGGCTTTGGCTGACGCGGGTGTGTCTTCACGTCGTGAAGCGGAGCAGATGATTGCTGAAGGTCGCATCACGGTGAACAAACAGTTGATCACGGCGTTGCCAGCCTTTGTCGATCCGTCAGATGACATCATTCGTCTGGATGGCAAACCGATACACAAAATCGTCGACACAAAAGCCAATGAGCGCAAAGTCTGCATCATGCTCAATAAGCCTCGTCACTGCATCTGTACGTCGGATGATCCGCAAGGTCGGCGGACCGTGTTGGATTTGGTGCAGTATGACAACATGCCCCGATTGTTCCCGGTCGGTCGCCTTGATGCCGAGTCCACGGGCTTGTTGCTATTGACCAATGACGGTGATTTGGCTCAGGAACTGACACATCCGAGTTACGGCGTCCCCAAGACCTATCAGGTCTCCATTCGTGGACACCTGGAACAAAAAGACATCGACACACTGACACGTGGCTTGGTGCTGGCTCATCGTGGGCCACGTGGTTCAAAGATCAAACGCGCTCATGCTACCGAAGTGAAATTGCTACATTACGGACGAGGCAGCAGTGGTGATCGTACGAATCTGTCGATCACATTGCGTGAAGGTCAGAACCGTGAAATCCGTCGCCTGCTTGCAGCAATTGGCTTTAAAGTCCGACGCCTGGAGCGTATGAGTATCGGCCCGTTGCAGCTAAAGGGAATTGCATCCAGTGAATGGCGGATGCTCACTGAGCGGGAAATCAGACAACTGCACAAAGCGGCCAAGCAAGCCAAAGCACAGACCCAGGCGATCGCGGAAGGCAAGATTGTCCCCCAGATCGAAACGGTCACTAAAGCGCCCAAACAACGTGTCGCCCGTACCGACAATAAGCCCACCGCACGGGGCGCTCGCAAAGTCACTCGCAAAAAGGCTCCTGTCCGCAGCGATGCCTCTGCATCACGCGGGACTACTGCCCCGTCACGTGCTGCCAAAACAACTCCGGTTAAAACTGACAGTAAACCTGCACAGCGAGTAACCAAAAAAGTCACCCGCAAGAAAGTCACCAAACGGACGCCCAATCAAGTAAGTACCAAACCGGTGGCAAGACGCGGCGCCCAAAGCACCGGCCGTAAAAAAGCATCCACCCGCAAAGTCTCCGGCAAAGCTGCGCCGCGTGGCAAGCGTCGCGGTTAAATCAACAACATGCCATTACGCCACTGATTCAGGTTGCGATCCCTTGGTCAATACCAATCTTGTCGATGCACCAACACCGGTTGTTATTTCAACTGCTCATGGGCAGAGCGCAGTGTTGCGACAAATGGTTGATAGACTCGTTTATCTTTGTAATCAGCAATGTCCGACTGGTAAATTTCGACCATTTGCATATGCGCATCAAGCGCGTTTTTCAAAGCCTGCTGCATGGTTCCGGCGACGGCGGCCTGTCCTTTGGCTCGGATCTCCCAGAACATTTCACCGCCTGTACTGCGACCAGATTGGCCCAACGCTGTGAGTAAATCAATCAGTGGTTTGGCGTGTGCCTTGGGACCTTGGTTCTGCCACCAAAGACCGTTTAGAAAAGCGACTTTGACCAACAAACGATCACCAAGCTTGCGGTAAGCATATGCCTGTACATCCCGCGCAGTATCAGGCACCAAGGCGGTCCCCTCATCGGCAGGCACAGTCCCCAAAGTCAGCATCAATGGCTTGCGGGGCCAGAGCTCTGCAAATTGATCCACAAGGTTTTCCCAACACCGGGTATATCGAGCCACGCTGTAACCTGCTTGACGGAAGCGGTCGTATTCTGAGGGCTTAAGGCGAATGGACATTTCCATGGCACTGCCGCCGATACCGTGTAATTGCAGGTAACCAATGGAGGGATGATCGTGGTATCGAGCAGCAAGTTGACGATTCAATTCCAACCACAGACGTGTGTAGGTCTGATCCCATGGCAAAGGCAACACACCCTCAGATGCAGCATTGTTGGCAATTTCACCGCCATGACGTTTGCGTTGAAAGGTGAACGGTTCCTGGAGTTGATCCATGACCCATTGGGGACTCTGGATACCTGCAAAGATGCCCAGGTTTAACAGCTTCCCGTGTTTGGCAACATCTGCCAGTACATCGTCGATCAATTCCCAGCGATAGACACCTGGCTGTGGATTGAGTTCTCGCCACTGCATACAGAGCGTCATCCCGTCGACATAATCCAACGCCATTGCCGGTGGCATGCCTTGCTTTTGGATGTGTATCGCCCATGCAAAGCTATAGATGCCACGAATGTCTGTAGCTTTGACGTTTGCAGGTTGGGCGTGCAATTGCGGTACAAGCAAAAGGAGGGGGATAAGACAAATCGAAATACGGTGCATGGATCATTCTTTCAAACTAAGGTTCAACTAAAAAAACCAATCGCCTGGAAGCTGCATCAATGCGTTTACCACAAAGCTTCCACGATGTAGAAATACACAGAAAAACACCTTGTTTTATTGGGTTTTTCTGGGGTTCACAGATATTACGATTCAAGATCAATCGCGACACATGACAGTCAATAGCCGTTCCAAAAGACTTTGCCTTCAGTGGAACCTGAGCTGGTGGGAATGTCTATTTGAGGCAATGTCTTGGCGTGCAGGTCAAAAAATGCAATGTTGGCGGATTGTCCGTTGTGGAGCATTTGCGGGAGCTGGTCAGTCGAACCGCGGATATCCACATCCCATCCATCATATCCCACGCCATAGGCTCCATCGCCAAAAAGCGCGGTGTTTGTCGGACTGCGAACAAGGTCGATTTTGCGTGCCAGCACGGCATAGCTGTCCGCGGCACGCAGCAGGTTCATCCCATAGGTTCGAGCACGACCCGCTTGCGAAAAACGCTTCCATGCAGTGGGACAGGAAAGGTATCCACTGTTGTTGACGGTATTGCGATACGCGCCGCGCTGGGTTGCATTGTTAAAGTCCACACCTGAGCGTGAGAATCCAAAGTACGGTGCCAGGCGGTCTGGCCAGTTGATATTATTTTCACCGACCCAACTGCCATAGACCGGAGGAAGCCATGTTTCATGATCATTAACGTAGAGACTGCATACGGTGCCAATTTGTTTGAGATTCGAAAGACAACTGAGGGTCTGTGCAGCCTGTCGCGCCTTACCCAATGCAGGAAGCAGGATTGAAATGAGCAGTGAAACGATACTGATCACAACGAGTAATTCGATGAGTGTAAAAGCGCGTTGACGTGGCATGGCTTTCTCCTCTTGATTCAAATGGATGATGATGGCGGGACACAGGTGTGCCCAGCTTTCAAACTGCAAGAGACCGCGCAGGGGTCAACGGCTGCGTTGGGGTTTTGAATCCTGTCCAGAATCATCCGTCCCGCTAATTGCCCAATGACGGTGTCGGGCGTGGTGATCGCGTCCATGGCAATGCTGCCTGAGGGTTGGAATTCTTTCTCAAAACACATGACTGACAATTGCGATGGCACTTTGATCCCCAGTTGCATGGCATGTAGACACAGCGAACCGGCCATGGCCTGGCTGTTGACTAGCATTGCTGTGGGAAGATCAGGTTGTCCCAACAATTCGGTTAACGTCCGCACATGCAGATCACTGTCACGTTGTGTCTGAACCACGATGTGTCGAGGCTTCAAATCGGCCTGAGTCATCGCACGGGCATAGCCGGCCTGGCGATCCACCACACTAAAATGCTCCAGCGTCGGACGCACAATACCCTCAGCATCTGGCCAACCTGAACAGAGAAAAGCAATCAGTCGATGCCCCATGTCCAACAAATGCTTTGCTGCCATGTAGCCTGCCTGCTCCTCATCAGGATACACACAGGACTCAGCAAGTTTGGCATTGATCCACACCGCCGGGATGTGATGCTGATGGATCTGATGGATGAGACTTTCTGGAATATGTGCGTTGTAGTTGATAAGCAGCCCGTCACTCATGGATACCCGTAGCGCCTTGGGGATTTGATGCGGATTTGCCAGATCGTCGTCAGCCAATTGCGAGAAAACCATGTGCATGTCCTGCTCATTGAGCACGCCATCCAATCCCATGAGTGTGTTCTGTGGCAGAAGACTCCGCGTCGCATTGGTACTGCAAAGCAAAGTCACACACCCAAAGCGACCACTGTTCATGGCAGCGGCAGCGAGATTGGGTCTGTAATTGAGCTTACGAGCCACTTCGAGCACTTTCTCGCGGGTCTTCTGAGAGACGTAACCCTTTCCAGAAAAGACTCTTGAGACAGTCATTTGACCAACACCGGCCTGCTTGGCCACATCCAAAGATGAGACTCGTCCAGTGTTAGAGGTAGATGAAATCGGGCTTGCCATGGTCAATCCAATCCGTGTGGTAACGTAAACATGTTAGCGCAACCATACCGCAGGTCAAGCTTTCAAGCCGAATATTTTTGTGCGCCGTTTTGGAATGATATGGATGATCCGAGGAGTCTAAATGTCATACCCAAACTGTTGCATGACTTGGCCGGTGATGTCGATGATGATTTTCTTTTCGTCCGCTGTAAGGTCGTCGGGCTTGACGTACCCCTTCTCGTTGGTGCCTGCCATTTTTTGTTCACCCACAGCAAAGGTGTTGATTTTTCGGTTCATGACACTGCGGTCAATGCCGCTGATCCCTGCAAAACGTTCGAGTTGATCAATCACCGGATCGGGCTTGGCAATAAGGTCTTCGTATTTGAGTACCCAGACATTGGGAAAGCCATATTTGACCACAGCACTAAGCACTTCGCGCCACTGGATCGCATATTGTCGGAGCTGATCCACATTGGTAATAAATGCCCGACTCTTAGCGGACTTGATCACATCAATCGGATTGCGATAGATAAACACAAACCGGGCTTGAGGCATGAGAATGCGCATCCGCTCAATCATCTGCGGTTCATTAAGTGGATTTTTGATCCCCCAACGCTGATAGCCGTACTTTTCGGATAGCTGCTGATAGGTTGCTGCGGATTTATAGAACGCTTCAAACGCGATCATCATAAACGGCTGAGGTTCAGGCCAAAGGTTACTGGTCCAGCCTTCGGTGGTCTGCTCAAGAAATTGCTTACGAGCTGCATCAAACTCCTCGGTACGGTCGGTATGGACCTGCACAGAAGAATGCACCAGCTTGGGCAATGAGGACATGAAATTCATATTCTCGCCATAGACAATCATCTTGCGTGATGAGTTGACCAATCGCTGGAGAAGGGTCACGCCATTGCGTGCCGTTGGGGCAGTGATAAATAGCGGCGTAAGTTGTTGGACATACTGTGACAGGTCGGGCATGAGTGAAGACTTTCCGTCGAAGAGGTGATCGCCAAACGATTATAACGGATGTCAGAAAGGCGTTTTGCCTATAACAGTTTTATCACTTGCGTCTAACCCGCTTTACTCAGAGAGTCGGATGACGCACAATATGTACAGAGCAAGGCAGGAGGTCGAAACGACATGCAGTTGATGAGTTGGTCCATTGCGCGACTGGGTAGCCGGTTCGGGTTGCTGTTTGAGCCGCATCAGCGGCGTGTGCGTCATTCTGCCCTAGGGCGTTTCCTTGATGTCCCACTGGATTTAGCAGTCGGACTGGTGGGACCCGATGGCAAGCAGCGTGTCCTGCCGTTCACCCAACAAGGTGAGTCCTTCCATACGGTCGAGCAATTTGAGCGGGCCAACTCCATTACATACCGTGCCTACTCCAGTGATTACCAACTGCGATTTGAATTTAACATTCACAGCGTATTTTACCCGCAGGATGAATCGCTTTGCTTATTGCCAGCAATTTATCTGGAAATGCGGATCAACCCGACCAAGCCAATCCGCTGGCAAAAGCCCAAGTTCCAGACTCCCCAAAAAGTCAAGCTGTTCCTGAAGCTCAAACGCCCGGACACCAACATCCAAGTCTTCTGCCCTAATGAGTCCGACGGACTTGGTGGGCGAATTGACATGGATTACAGCGTGGACCTTGATCCCAAGCTGGACATGCAGACCGCCAATGAAACCGACTACAACTCCGGCAGAACAGTCAACGTCCAAGAACGAATCATCAGTCTGAACCCTGGCGCGACTCCCACCAATCAAGGCGATGGTTTACAGATCGAATTGCCGGTCTCCGAACAAGGCAGTGGCATCAAGTGGCGACTGGTTTGGGGGGCTTTTTGTGGTGATCCGATACTCAATGTCAAAAACGACAACGAAGTCCAACCGGCACGATTCCGCTATGCCTCTTTGTGGCCGTCACTGGATGATGTGATGTATGCCGCGATCAAGGGACGGGATGAACGCCTGGTGCTGTCACGAAACTTCGAAAAGCTCCTTGAACAAACACCACTCCGCGCAGCCCAACGGCATCTATTGAATCAGAGTTTCCAACAGTATCTGAGCAATACGTTCTGGTGTGAACTGCCTGATAAAAAAGATTGGTTTAGTGTCTGGGAAGGCAGCTGCTTTTTCCATTCCACTTTGGATGTCGAGTACAACCTCACGCCGATGTACCTGTCTCTTTGGCCAAGTTTGCTCAAGCTTCAACTAGACCAATGGGCCAAACGTGGCAAAGCACATGATGAGTCTGGCGGGTATTACCTTGACCATGATCTAGGGGTCGGTTTTGAAGCGACCGCAATGAGCTATGACCATGACATGCCTATCGAGGAAAACTGCAATTACCTGCTGATGATGCAGGCCTATGCTCATTGGACCGGCGATCTGACACCGATCCGCAAGCACGAAGATCTGATCCTCAAACTCGCCGATTATCTGTTGTGGACAGATGTGGATGACAGTGGGTTCCCGTCAAAAGGTGTTGCCAACACCATCGACGATGCTTCGGCTGCTCAGCAATTTTCTCGCAAACAAACCTACCTTGCCATCAAGCGACTTGCGGCATTGGCAGCGGTCAGTGACATGCTTATGCATATCAACAAGACTGAGCTTAGTCAGACCTATCAGGATATCGTGGATCGCTTTACATCAAAGGTCGAAAACGACGCATGGCGTGGTGATCACTTTGCGGTTTGCGTAGATCGTTCAACAGTAGGCGTGCGTGATGCCAAAACCAATCGGCCCCTAACCGATGATGAGTTAGTGGGTGCCGATGCATATAGTATTTACTCGTCCAATGGTTTGTTGCTGCCAATGATGTGCGGTCAGCCGTGGTTGATCTCAGAAAACAAAGTCCGCCGAGACCTGATCAGTGCCGTACGTGAGACGCTCGGAAACTACGGCTGTGGTCATAATGACCAGGAGCCGGAAAACGTCTGGGTCTCACAGAATCTATGGCGTGACCACATGATGCGATACATCGGCGCAACAGGACCCAACCGCGCCCAAGGCTATTGGGACATGCAGGTGATGAGCAACACCTTCGGCCAATCCTACGGCTTTGTGGACACCTATGTCACCAACAATCTGAGCTTCTACCCACGAGGCGCGACGACGTTCGGCTACCTGCTAAGCTACCCGCGCGTGATCATCGACCGACTGGCACCGGGCGGAGCGCGAATCAGTGTGGATCCCGACCGCGGTTATGCACAGCGTTGGCCCCTGCTACCACTAGCCGACTGGAAAGCAGGCAAAATTCCGATCTGCGTGGTCGATTGTGATGACGATGGTCAAGCCCGTGTGGTTATCGAAACCCAACTCGAATCCGTCATCATCCGAGGCCAGGAAGAAGGCAAAACGGATATGATCGGGTAATGGAATTCTGAAATTTGATCATTTCGAATTTCGAATTTGCGCAAGCATATACCTGCGATCCTCATACTGAGACAAGTCCGAAATCCGAAATTGCAAATTCAAAATTAACTTTACTCGTCGATACCCAAGTCACCTTTGGTCAGCAGCGACGCAAAGACGAAGCCGGCACCTTCGATGTTTTCGCGGGCACCTTCCTGGCGATCAATCACAGCGACGATTTTCACGACGGTGACACCCAGGCTTGTGAGTAATTTGGCAGCTTCAAGGACTTGGCCGCCCGTGGTGGCGATGTCTTCGACGATGACGACGCGGTCACCTTTTTCGAACTTGCCTTCAAGTTGCTTGGCCGTGCCGTAGTCTTTCTTCTGGTTACGGATGAGGATCGAAGGCTTACCCGTTGCCATGGATGTGGCGGCTACCAGCGGAATCCCGCCAAGTTCTGCGCCGGCGAGGCGGTCCACCGAGTCATCCACATGCTCAGCAAAGCGTTTGCCAAGTTCAGCGAGAATGTCCGGCTGAGTCTCAAAGAGATATTTATCCAGGTAATACTTGCTCTTGCGACCGGAGCGAAGGGTAAATTCACCACGCAAAAGGGCCGCATCAGAGATCCGTTCGATGAGTTGTGCTGTTTCCATGGGGCAGAGTATACGGTTTTTTGCTTCAATTTGGAAAATGGATTGCCGTCACATTTTCTTTAACACAAAAGCACGAAGGACACGAAGATCACGAAGAACAAGCCAAAATATCTCTGATTCAAAAACCAAGACATAATGTTAGTATTCTGACTTTCCAGAAAAATGCCTCAAAAAACTTCGTGCCTTCGTGTCCTTCGTGCCTTCGTGTTAAAAACATGACGGTACACTATCCCCATGCGAATCCTCGGTATTGATCCTGGCCTGCGAATCTGTGGCTATGGCATGGTCAGTTTTCGGCCTGGCCAAATTGACCCGTCACTGGTCGAAGCAGGCATTATCAAACTCAATACCAAAGCAGACATCCCCGACCGACTCATGCAGTTGCATACGGAGTTGACCGAGCTGATCGTCGAACTCAAACCCGATCAGATGGCGGTCGAAAAACTCTATGCACACTACAAGCATCCGCGGACTGCGATTCTCATGGGCCATGCTCGGGGGGTGATTCTGCTTTGTGCCAAGCAGGTGAAAATACCTGTGATTGACCTGCCTTCAACGGAAGTCAAGAAGTCGATCACCGGTTATGGGCATGCATCCAAATCACAGATGCAGTTGGCTGTGCAGAATCAATTCGGACTTCCTGAGCCGCCAAGTCCACCGGACGTTGCCGACGCGATTGCCATTGCTTTGACACATGCAAGACGAATTGCAGTGCAAGAATTAGGCTGATGCGACGTTATGCCTGCTATTGAGTCAAAAATATCGCTGCCAGATTTGGCAACATGCTGTATCATGCCTGTGTATCGAGTCTTTAAAGATGATCATCATCTTGGCTGGGGTATTCGTGGGGAGTATCTGCATCAATCATGGGGAATTTGAGATGAGCAAACAATTTTACGTCACGATGTTTTTATCCATGCTGAGCCTGCTATTGATCGCTGGCTGTGAAACCACAGGTTCCACCCGAACGGCTAACGGCAATCATCGTGTACGCGTGATCCGCCCCAATCAAATCATCGCAGGCACACGTTGGACCCACGAAGAACGCCTCAAGGATGTGGCGATACGATCCGTCCGCGTGACACGCAATGCCAGCTATCACCTGATTTGCCTCAATACGGCGGAAAAACCACATGTCCATGACCAACACGATCTGGTGGTCACCACGTTATCAGGCAATGTAAGACTGCATTTGAACCTTAAAACCTATGACCTTAAACCTGGCGATGTCGTGGAAATCCCGCGAGGTACATTGCATTGGGCAGAGAACCTTGGAGGTAACACCCAAGCCGAAGCCTTCGCGGTGTTCAGCCCACCTTACCAAGGCAAAGACATCCGATTCGTCAACGTCCCCAAACAATAAAACCCCTCGGATCACCGGCATCCCGAAGCCTTGAATTACACATTGCATGATCCAATCCGAAACGGAGTCAGCAAGTGAGTGACATTAAAAATCCTCGACTGCTGTATCTCAAAGGCATGCTGTTTTTCATCATGGGTGTGCTTGCTGGGGGAATTGTCTTGCTGCTTTATCCTGACTGGCGATTGGCGATTCTGTTGGGCGTGATGGCCTGGGCATTTGCCCGAGCATATTATTTTGTCTTCTATGTCATCCAGCACTATGTAGACCCGCAGTTCAAATTTGCAGGGCTTGTCGACTTTGCCAAATACATGATGCGCAGACGATACCCACGTGATGACCAAGACCAAACCAAGGCGTCATGATGATGCAGCGGCGGCGGCTCTGAGACGTTTGCCACGAATCTTGAGATTCAACATTTCGACACTGAAACTAAATGCCATGGCAAAGTAGATGTATCCCTTTTGGATTGGCTGCCCCAAACCTTCAGCAACAAGCACCACACCGATGAGTACCAGAAATGCCAAAGCCAGCATTTTCATCGTCGGGTGACGTTCAATAAAGCGACTGATCGAGCCGGCAAAAATCATCATCACACTCACAGCCAACACAATAGCAATGATCATCACCGTGATGTGGTCCACCATGCCCACCGCGGTAATCACCGAGTCCATGGAAAAGACCATGTCCAACATGAACACCTGAACCAATACCCCAAACAATTTGGCCTTGGCTTTACCCGCATGTTTGGATACCGTGTCCGGCTCTTCAAGCTTGTGATGAATCTCCATGGTCGCTTTAGCAATGAGAAACGCACCACCAATAAGCAGGATCAAACTGTGTCCCGTCACCTCATGGTTCAACACTGTAAACAATGTCTTGTGCATACTCATCACCCAACTGATGGCAAAGAGTAGACCGATGCGACCTGCCATCGCCATAAGCAGTCCGAGTTTGCGTGCCGGTTCCTGTTGTTTTTCAGGGAGTCGATTGGTGAGAATCGAAATAAACACCACGTTGTCAATGCCCAACACGATTTCCAGTACGGTCAATGTCAGTAGTGCAAGACCGTTTTCCAACGTCAGTAATTCAACCATGTGTAACCCTTGTGACCAGCTATCGAATACTCATCAGTGTAACAGGATTGCAGGCACAAATACGGGAATTCAACATCATTTAAATGCAATACCGCCATCCATCCACGAAACGTCGGCATCACACTTTAAAGCCCGCGGGACTTGAGTCTCCAGGGTCTGCGTGACGCATATTAAACGACGATTCAACACTGCACATCAATCACGCGAATCTGCTTACGATTGTTATCCTCAGCAAAATCAACAACAACACGCCCCTTGCGATCCGTCTTGATTGCATGAGTTTCCCCATCAAGCGTGATGGATTTGATCTGTTGATCTCCGCAGAGTCGAAGGCGATAGGTACGCGTTTGAGGTTGACCTGTATAGCTGCCTTGTCTTGGGTGAACCACACAACGGAAGCCTCCGTCGATGACCTGTTGTTCGATGCGCGTGATGCAATGCTGCCCGGATTCATGTGCAAAGCTTTCGCCATCATCTTCGTAGATTGACGACTCACTCGATTCACCTGGATACCAACGCAGATCGAGTTTTGTCTCATCACGTTGACCGACGAATTGGAGTTTGGGTCCCATGGGGATCACGCTACCTGCTTTGACGAAGATTGGACCACCATGCCCATCACCTTTTTCAAAAGCAAATGTTTGATCGCCCTTAACCAACTTGCCTGTCCAGTAGTCATACCATTGACCTTCGGGCAGCGTAAACGACTCGCAAAACGCAGCAGTCAACAGGGCATCACCGAGCATGTACTGACAGTGCAATTCATCGGCTCCCGGAAGTTGCGGGTATGCCAGAGGCATGGCGCGCATCATCGGCATGCCGGTGGTGGAGGCCTTGTGCGCCATCGTATAAAAGTAAGGCAGCAGTCGGTATCGCAGCTTCGCATACCGCTTGAACATTTTGCCAAGTTCTTCACCGAGTAACCATGGGTGTCGCCAATAAGCCCAGCTATTAACCTGCGACCAAGGCTGGAGGAATCCGAAGTGGATGCCCTCATCCGTGAAGACATCCATATCACAAGACGCATTGCTATGACCAGACAAACCATGGTTCAGAATGGAGATCAGCGGTTTAACCCCGCCACCGGTATCACCTGCCCAGGTTGCTGAATATTGGGCAATCCCCGCATAGGCACCGGAGGAATAAATCATGGGCCGAAGGTTGGTATGTTCTGCCATACCTTGAGACATCTGCTTGTTGAGCAGTGTCGGATAGAGGTTGTGCATCTGCTCATCGGTCATGCCGTTGAGGTAGCGACGGTCGGGATGTTCGTTGACCTGGTACGCACCATCCATCTTAAATGCGCGGGCGCCCTGGTCGACAAATTGCTTGAGATGTTCAAACCAAGGTTGGCCATGACGCATGTTTTTATCGAAGTACCGCGGCGGGTGGCCGATGTTCTTGTCCTGCTCAAAATCATCATCCGAAGGAACATCGTCCATTGCATTATCACTGACAAGCGAACTGTTTATCAGACACTGTTCTTCGTACTCACTCACATCGTAATCACAGCAAAGCCACAGACTGAGTTTAAAACCCAATCGTTTTGCAGCTGCGATGAACGTGTTCTGCGACTTGTCGGCCCAACGTGGGATATGAAATCGTTCTTTACTCCACTGCTTGTCCGGCGTGGCGTCATAAAAATTTTCCATCCAACCCGGCTCAAGACCGATTAAATCACATGGTATTTTTTCACGTCGAAACGTCTGACAGTCATCAAGCATCGTCCGCGCATCCGCTTCTTCATGACAGACAAACGTCAAGCCATACGCCCAGCGTGGAAGCAGTAGCGGTCGGCCCATCAACTGTGTCCCACGATCCAAAAGTGTCGGCAGATCATCACCCACAAACAGATACAAGTCCAAGTGATCCGCCTGTGAGCAGATGGCAATTTGATCGGATTGAGACTGAGCAACGTCATAGGACTGCTTACCGGTCGTCGAGCAGAAAGACGCCCAGCCGCGGGTACTCATCAACCATGGTGAAGGTGCGTAGCACTTGACGTTACGGACCCAGAGTTGCGCTTTGTGATTGGATTTTTCCAGTCGATCGCGGTCTTCATCACCAAGACCATAGATCTTTTCATCAGCATGATGAGTCAGGTTGAGATTAAAACCGCCATAAGGATCGACAGTCGGCGGATTGCATGTTTGCTGAAGTAATTTGCCATCGGTGGTGGTCAGCGTGAACTGCCCGTCTTCCAGACTCATCGTCAACGTGGCAAGCTCAGTTGTAAGCGTCCACTGTTCATCGGTGCGATTGTGCGTTGCTTCACAGGATGGCCAATCGGTATTGAGTATGCCATACCGTTCCAAGGCCGATCGCGTTCGTTTGGGGTCAGGTGTAATCTGCAGACGGATAAGCCAAGGGGCTAAAGCTTCGATACAGCAGTAACCGCCCTGCTCAAGTTTCTGCCAAGGGGATGAAGACGTTTGTGTACTGAGAATCTGACTCATGTTGACCGCTTTTCACTGGCGATTGAAATACAAACCATGTCATAAAGACCAGCGAGCTATTATGATCAAATCATTCACAAGATGGGATTGATTCGCTCAATTGAATACAAAAAAGTCAATGTTAATTCACATTTTGAGACTGAGATTGGGACGGCAGCTGGGATTGCGTGGATGGCTGGGATTGGGATTGGCTTTGAGACATGTTCTGGCCAACGACCGGCGCGAGTGTTGACGTGTTAAGCGGTTCAACATCTACACTGACTCTAATCTGGTGATTACCACCCCCAAGTACAACGCCTTTAACTGGCGAGACGTCTTCAAAATCCCGTCCCCATGCCAGGGTAATGTGATCATTGTTGACAATTTGAGAGTTGGTCGGATCAAAGTCCACCCAGCCGTTGTCCGGGCAATAGACTGCTGCCCAGGCATGTGAAGCGTCAGCCCCGATGAGTCGGGGTTTGCCTGGTGGCGGGTAGGTTCGCAGATAGCCACTGACATATCGGGCGGGTAAATCAAGGCTGCGAAGACAGGCGATCATCAAATGCGCAAAGTCCTGACAGACACCACTGCGCTGCTCGAAGACCTTCTGCACGGTGGTCAAAATCGTCGTACTGGTTGGATCAAATTTAAAGTCAACGTGAATCCGCTCAGAGAGATCTTTGGCAGCATCCAGAATCGGACGCCCTGGCGTGAACGATTTGAGTGTATAGGCTTGGAGCATCTGCAAGCCTGGTGCCAGTGGCGAATCAAAACAATATTGATACGCATCAAGACCATCATTGGTCAGATCAGTAATCAGTTTATCACGTACCTGCTCCCATGGGCGGGACATGTTCTGGAGCAGCGGTTGGCGTGGCTGGACGTCAACGGTTCCCACGAGTTTGATGATTAACTGTTTGTGTGGTTGCTGCACGGCTGCAAAGGCTGCACTATTCCCAAAAAAATCGACATGCTTCTGAAACACATCCGGTGTCGGCGTGATGATCAAGTCAAAATTCTGCCACGTCTGATTGGACACCTCGCGCGGGAGCATATGAACCGCACTATGGCTAACTGTGGCGGCGACTCCGTAGTGATATTCCGTGATATGGGTCAGGCGGTATTGCATGGTGGACTTTATAGTTTAACGCTCAAACCGCCTCCATGCCCAGGGATTGTGGGTTTAACGATGTGACCGATAGAGATTGCAACGGCTGAGCATGCACAAGGTAACGCTGAGTCAGTTGATCGTTAAGCTCCAGCAATTCGCTGACCAGTCGATTTAACAGGTCAGAAAGTTCACTACGTCGCCCAAGTGAATCCCGTTGGGACAATTGCTGCACATCTGCCAACCGTAATTCCGAAAGTAATTTCAAGATGTGCTTCTGTTCGCTGGTGCGTTGCCCGTCGAGTATTTCACGTGGCAGGGTATCAATATGCCGCGATAGTTCATTGAGTTGAAACCCAACACTCTGTGGGTTGGTTTCGTCAATCAGAAGCAAGTCCAAAACCGGTAACGCTGCCACCGTTGTCTGATACCGTGAGCGATAGGTCATGTTACTGCTGGCAATTTCCAACGCCGCATCAAGCATGGGCAATTCATGTTCCTCTTGGGGGACCACCAATTCATCAAGTAACGTTGCAGTGAACAATGCCCGTTCAACACGTCGACCCATCATCAAAAAACGCCAACCCTGGCCCTGCGTCATACTCTCATGGCTAAAACCTGCAAACGCAGTGAACGGCACAAGTAACTCGTCAAGTAACTCAAGCTGCTCGGTCATATCCAAAGGGGTAACGGCAGCCTGGGAAAGACGTCGATCGATTTGACTGAGAATACGCCACGTATCCAGACTAATCCGGTCACGTACCACCGACCCCAATCGCCGGATGTGATGAGCCATTGACAGTAAACCAAAATCAAGTTCCCGTTCAAAAAGCACCATCTGCAAGTAGCCAATCACCCGATCGTACTCCTCAAGAGGCGACTGAATCGGCCCATTTTCTGGTGTCGCAAATGTCTTGCGTCCAAGTAACGTAAAAAGCCTTGGCAGTTCCGGACAGCTTTCCTCCATCACCTGATCAATCATGCGTTGGATAATCGACCGACACAATCGCACCAATGACTCGGCACGTTCGACATAACGTCCAAGCCAGAACATCGTGTCTGCTACACGACTGGGCAAGTCCTGTGTCTGTCTTGCGAGTTTCACATTGCTAACGTCCGTTGGAAGCAGGCTGAACATATTCACCGGCCCGTCGGATAACACCCATGCGTCCTTGGAGCCGCCACCTTTTTGCATGGAGATAATCTTCGAGTCCTGTGCGGAACTAATCCGTGACAACCCACCGGGCATGACGGTATACCCGTCCTCTGTTGCTGCGACGTACACCCGAAGCAGTAAATGACGTGGGACAAGGCAATCCCCTTGCCAGGTCGGAACCGTAGAAAGCGTGACACTTTCCTGGCCGATGTAGTGATGTGGGTTGGCTAGAATTTTGGCTTTAAGCTCATCAATTTGCGGCTTGGTCAGAGACTGCCCAAAAATCGGCGGCGTTTTGTGTGGTCCATCAAAGGCAGACTTGATCACCAGTTCATGCAGGTGTTCAAGGACATAAGTCCGAGCCTGCTGATGTCCACACCACCAGGTTGCGACACTTGGCAATAGCGCCTCTTCACCGGTAATCTTGCGACAAAGCGACCGGAAAAACGGCATAAACGCAGGCGTTTCAATCACACCACTCCCCAGCGCGTTGGCAATGGTTACCTCGCCAGCGGCAGCGGCCTGAACCAAACCTGCCACGCCCAACTGTGAGTCGTTACGCAGTTCCAAAGGGTCACAGTATTCATCATCCAAGCGACGAAGAATCACATCCACGCGCTGAAGTCCGCTTAGTGTTTTGAGATAGACCTTGTTGTTACGCACCGCCAGATCGCCACCCTCAGCGAGTGTGAACCCAAGGTAACGAGCCAGATAAGCGTGTTCGAAATAAGTCTCGTTGTAAGGTCCAGGTGTCAACAGGACGATGCGCGGATTATCGCGACCCTGGGGTGCCAAATGAGCAAGCGTCTCGCGGAGTTTGGAAAAGAACATTGCAAGTCGCTGCACGCCACACTGACGAAACAAATTGGGGAAGGTGCGCGACATGACCACACGATTTTCCAAGGCATAACCTGCACCCGAGGGCGCTTGCGTGCGGTCATCCACAACCCACCACTGCCCCGCAGGATTCCGGGCAATGTCCACGCCGTACAACACCAGATGCTGATCCTTGCGCTGACGGATTGCGGTGCAGGGTCGCAAAAAATGTGGGTTGGCATAAACCATGTCCGCAGGCAGCACATTGCTGGTAATCAGCGAACGCGAACCATGCAGATTGGTTAACACGTGATTGAGTACAAATGCCCGTTGAATCAAAGCCTTTTCAAGCTTGGCCCATTCATCATGGGCGATTACCAACGGTACAGGATCCAACGCCCAGGGACGCTCCATGCCATGTGGATCGCCGTACACGTTGTAGGTCACACCGTTGTCTTGAATCAGACGCTGAGCATTGACCCATCGGCTGTTAACCGTCTGGGCTCCCATCTGAGCAAAGCCTTCAACGAGCTTGCCCCATTGCGGGTGCATGTTCCCTGATGCGTCCAGCAGTTCGTCATACGTCCCTGCCAAGGGGCTATAGTCATTCGCTGGTGAGTTGATCGTGGGCATCATAGACTCATTATTGTAGCGGCAAACGGCGCAAGTCGAGTGTCACCGGCATTTCACTGCTGCGTTCAAGCTGGCGAACCTGAATCGGACCGGGCGTGTGACCGATGCTGTGGAACCGTTCAACACGTCGCGTCTCGGCCTCTAAGGCATTAACAGGAAAGACTTCATGTGATCGCCCGCCTGGATGCGATACATAATAGGTACACCCGCCAATGGCCCGAGAATTAAATCGGTCAAACAGATCAACCACCAATGGCGCATGCACCGGAATCGTCGGATGCAAACAGTTCGGTGGCTGCCAAGCCCTGAATCGCAAGCCTGCCACAAACGTCCCCGGCTCGCCAGTCGGAGTCAAAGGCAACTCCACGCGATTCACGGATACGGCGTGGCGACCTTCAATCATCCCGGTCACCTTGATCTGCACACGCTCCAAAGAGGAGTCCACGTAACGCGCAGTCCCGCCTTGCGTAGCCTCTTCACCCAGCACTAACCAGGGCTCAATGGCCTGACGCAATTCAATGGTCACCCCGTCATAGGTCACACGACCCATCACCGGATAACGGAACTCAAAATGCGTGGCAAACCAATCCGCGTGAAACGACATCCCCGCAGCATTCAAATCACGCAGGACCTGATTGAAATCCTCCGACACATAATGGGGTAACAGGTATCGGTCATGTAATGCAGTCCCCCATCGCGTTAGCGGCGCGGTGTAAGGCGTCTCCCAAAAATGTGCGATCAACGCGCGAATCAGAAGCTGCTGCGTCAAGCTCATCCGAGCATGAGGCGGCATCTCAAAACCACGTAATTCCAACAAGCCCAATCGTCCGGTCACACTGTCCGGTGAGTAAAGCTTGTCAATGCAGAACTCGGCGCGATGGGTATTGCCGGTAAGGTCAGTAAGCAGGTGACGGTAAAGCCGATCCACAATCCACGGCGGGAGTGTTGGATCACCGGGCTTGGGGGTCTGAGCGAATGCGATTTCCAACTCGTATGCTGCATCGGGACGACCTTCATCCACACGCGGCGCCTGCGAGGTTGGGCCGATGAACATACTGGAAAACAGGTAACTTAGCGACGGATGATTCACCCAGTAACCGATGAGCGATTTGAGCACATCCGGCCTGCGTAAAAACGGGGAGTCTGCGGGGGTGCTTCCGCCGACGACGATGTGATTACCACCGCCGGTTCCGGTATGACGTCCGTCGATCTGGAATTTTTCTGTTCCCAGATAGGTCCGTCGCGCTTCGTCGTAGATGGTGTTGGTCACATCGACCATTTGCCGCCATGAATGTGTTGGTTGAATGTTGACTTCAATCACGCCCGGATCAGGGGTGACTTTGAGTAAATCCACACGACTGTCATAGGGTGGGGTGTAGCCTTCAATCAACACCGGCATTTTGAGGATTGATGCGGTGTGTTCGATGGCTGCAACCAATTCAAGGTAATCCTCAATGGTCTTTGTCGGTGGCATGAAGACATACATGCGACCTTCGCGTGCTTCGACACAGATAGCAGTTCGCATCACCCAATGGGCTGACTCACCGGGCTTGGGGGCGCGGTTCCATGGTGCGTTATCAATGGATTCGGATTCGCCATAGGGAACCTGCTGAGGCTCATCGAAGTTGCGACCCACGTGAGTCACGTGACGTCGGTTCTTGCCTGCGGACTTGCCTTTACCTGGACGTGACGGGTCGGCTTCCTGGCCGTCTTCCTCCCACACCGCCCCTGATTGATGCATGTTTTGAGGCATAATCATCGCCCGACGAGCCGGGAGCGACGGTCGCTGCTCAATAGGATCCGACGGATGGATGTATGGATATTCACTTTCCTTGACCCATGGCAAAGACTCCAGAGGCAACCGCAAACCCACCGGCGAGTCACCGGGAATCAGGTACAGTTGCTGACCACGAAGCATCCACAATCCACTATGCCACGCCGGCCCGTCATAGGTATAGTTGCGCTCAATCGGCAGGACATAACCCACCGGCGTGTTGAGTCCACGTTCAAACACACGCAACAACCGCGCCCGTTCTTCAGCATCATCAAGCTTGCTGTCCTGGGGATTAACATTGACCGGCAACTCCCGTTCACGCAGTGCGTACTTAACGGGGTCTTCAAACGCAGTGATGATGTATTGGTCTTTGACACCCATCTGTCGCGTGAATTCGGTCATGAATTTAAGCGCATCTTCATGCGTCAACCCATAGTCCTTGGACTCATCACCGATGAGTGTATCATCTTCCCAAATGGGGATGCCATCGCGTCGCCAGTACAGACCCAACGCCCAGCGTGGCAGTTGTTCGCCGGGATACCATTTACCTTGTCCAAAGTGCAGTAAGCCACCGGGCGCAAATTTGCTGCGCAGGCGACGGATCAACTCATCGGCCATCGGCTTTTTGGTCGGGCCAACTGCACCGGTGTTCCATTCCTCGCCTTCCTGATCCATGATGGAAACGAACGTGGGTTCACCGCCCATGGTCAGCCGGACATCGTTGTCGGCAAGGCGTTGATCGACCTGGTCTCCCAAGGTGTTGATCGCCTGCCACTGACCTTCGGTGTAAGGCTTGGTGACACGTGGGTCTTCGTGGATCCGCGTGACGGACATGCTTACTTCAAATTCAACATTGGATTCGGAGACGCCGCCCTCAATGGGTGCTGCGCCGATGGCGTTGGCGCTGGTAGCCAGGGGGATGTGCCCCTCTCCGCACAGCAGGCCGCTGGTGCCATCAAGTCCGACCCAACCCGCACCGGGCAGATAGACTTCGCACCATGCATGCAGGTCACAGACATCCTGTTCGACACCTGCTGCTGCATTCTCTTCAATGGGTTTAACATCCGGGGCAAGCTGAATGGAATAGCCAGAGACAAACCGCGCAGCCACCCCGCAACGTCGAAACAGATTGACCATCAACCACGCAAAGTCGCGGCAGGAGCCCTTGCCTTCCCGAAGCGTCCGCTCAGGGGTGTAGACCCCAGGGTCCATCCGGATGGTGTAGCCCACTGAGTTGTGAACCAGTTGATTCACATGCACCAAAAAGTCGTTGGTGGGCATCTTCTCTTTACTGATCTGATTAAACAGTTCTTCAAACTTGCCCCGCAATGGCATCTTGGCAAAGTAAGGTCGAAGCTCACGTGTCACCTGTCTGCTGTAGGTAAACGGATATTCCTCAGCATTTTTCTCCAGGAAAAAGTCAAAAGGATTGATCACCGTCATGTCGGTAATCAGGTCAATTTCCAAGCCGAAGACGCGAGTCTTTTCGGGAAAGACCAATCGAGCCAGATAGTTACTCTGCGGGTCCTGCTGCCAATTGATGAAATGACTGGCAGGTTTGACTTTAAGTGAGTAACTGACAATCGGCGTCCGACAATGCGGGGCCGGCCGAAGTCGGACAATCTGGGGTCCAAGTTCGACCTGACGGTCATAATGGTATTCAGTCTTATGATTGAGCGCAACACGAATGGTCATGGCGGGATAATTCCTCTTGCCAATCAACAGGCGTTACACTCTCGTCGAGTGCCTTTTTTTTATGCATCTGCCGGTCTCGTGCCTGTTGATCGTACATATACGCTTCGGTAATCAGGGCGGCAGGTGCTACATTTTTGTACATATATCAGATATGCAAACCCGGTGCCTGAAAATTTGAATATTTTTGAAAATGAATTATTTGAGCCCCAAACATTATTGCGGCAGCTTGATCTGCTCCGACTCATCACCGAGTAACACCTTGGCGATCTCCAACTGCCGCTGCTGAGCCTGCTGCTGGGTAAGACGTGTCCGCTTGGCTTGATGAGTGAACATGGCTGAGGTCGCCAACACCGCAAGGGTCACAATCCCCATCATCCCAACAGCTACGAGCATGGAGAAGCCACGGGGATTTGAACGCGCAACTGGTCGAGGTTTATTGGTCATGCTGAGCCTCCTTGAGAAGCTGTGCACTGAGGAGTCGCATGCTCACTGGTTCGAATTGACTGCTTGTATGAACTTCCACATCCACACCGCCAGCCACAATCGTCCAATTCAGCATTGCAATATCAACCGGAAAGTAACGCTGTGTATCATTCTCCGTGCGAACGATCTGAGTTATGTCATCATTGACTGACCAGACCACCTTCTGTTTCGGTAACGAAAGTTCCAGAGTGTGATTGGCAATGACGGATACATGTTGAGATGCCCAAACATCCTGTCGTAGTGTTGCGATCATGCCATCGAGTTGTTGAAGCTTGGGTTTACTGGTGTATTGCGCCTGGATCAGGCGCGTCGATGTCATAAAAAGCATGGATGTGAGTAGCGTCAAAAACATGCACAATGACAAAACGTAGATCATCTCTACCAATGTGATTCCGCGATGTTGTTTCATGGCAGGTCTCCCAGATAAGTCCGGTAGACCAGGCCAACAAGCGTCGTTTGATGTCCTTGATGCTTGACGGTCATGTTGATCCATACAAAACGCTTATCCGACGGCTGCTCCTTTAGCACTTGAATCTGCGTGTCGGGCGTGAACTTTATGTTCTGGCCAGGTATCTGCATTTGAGCCAATTGCGATTCAGCGAGATAGACAGCTTGCCTGCGAGAAGCCATCACGCGTTCGGAATCCTTCATCTTGCCTTGAACCGTCACAATCATGCCTAACATGAACATGACAAGTATCAAGCCAATGATAAACTCCATGAGAATGTAACCGGCATAGGCACGATTCATATCTGGATGTCTGTGAATCAACCTGTGCATCAATACACTCCCGAAGTGATGGAACAATGTTGAATGAGTTTGGCCAAAGGTGAGATCAACGCCATGCAAATCCATGCCACGGGCAAGGTGATAATCAGGATGGTACACACTGCCTCAACAGCCTGTATCCAAACCGCGCGTTGCTGAGCCACGTTGTGATAATGCTCAGCCAAAAAACGCATGACCTGCGGCAAATTCTGCTGCTGCCCCTCAGCCCCAAGCATGGAGCAGAACACCTTGGGCAATCGGGACCGACGAGCAGATGTCGATATGTCTTCGCCTGTCTGCATCCTCGAAGCCCAGCGTTTAAATTGTGGTTGCACCACCACGTGTTTGGTACTGTCTACTGCATAAGCAATCGCTTGATCCAATGACATCGACGCTTCTAAACCATCAGCCACCAGGTGAGACATCAATGCAATCTGCTCGGGGCGATGAGACAGTTTGATCACCGGCAAGTGCCAGCAAATCAACTCGTGAAATCTGCCGAGCAATTCACCGCGTTCACGCATGTACACAAATCCGAATCCCCCCAATGCGATCATCGTGATCCAAAACGCGCCTGGTAAAAACTGCCCTGGCACGGTACCCCCCAACCAATGTGACACATCAAATAAGCTCATGGTGATGGGTGGCATGGTTGTGTCAAAGTCTTCAAAAATACGCATAAATCGCGGCACAATCAACGTCATCAAACCAGTGAACATCACCGCTGCGATTAGAAGCATCACGCACATGTAACGCATACTCGGCATCGCATGCGTCGACTGCCTGCCCTCGGCAAGTACCTGCTCATTCAAAAATCGATCGATAGCACGAGGTAGCTGACCAACCTTTTCCGAAGCGCGTAGCAACTGAGCCTTGCGACAGGAAAGCTCGGGAACCGACGCAATAAGTGCTGTAACAATCTCTTCACCTGCGGCAATGCGGTTGGCACATTTTTTTAGACTAACCGACAACTGCCCGTGCTCGGATGCTGCGGCTGATTGGAGTACGTGCACCAAAGATTGATTGGCATGCATCGCACGTTTGATGTGCATCAACACACGAATCACACGTCGATCTTTAATCCGCTTGACTGTAGGATTAAACACCAACTGTAAAAATAAAATTGGTGGGATCCATCCAAGAAGAAAAGACAACAAACCGTCAATATCACCAAGCAAAACGGAAACCAAAAAAATCAAAATAAACAAGGCTGACAGCATGATCCAACCAAACCGATGTGCAGCAACCAGCAAGTCCGAAAGCCCTTCACCTTGAAGGAATTTCTTCCATGGCAAAAAAGACATCACAAAGCACAGGATACTCACAGCCGAAAGGACAAGAATCATTGCAAGAAAACCGACAAGACGTTCGGTCGGATTGTAGTAGTATTGGTCAAACTTGCTATACATGACCAAAATGCACAACGTGCTCATCACCCCTGCCATCGCAAGAAAGATGATCACCGCTTGAATCTGTGACCACGTTTTCCCGACCCATCGAGTAGCCAATCGTCCAAAGGCTGGAGTCTGCAAGATGACAAAAACACCTAACGCAGCCACAGTCACCCAGAATAGCGTGACTCGTTCTTCGGCTGACATGATCAAAAAGATCAATCCCAGTGTCACCCAGATTTTGCCAAATCGTTTCATCGTTTTATCCGGATCATTGTCATCAAGTCAGCGAACTCATGATGCGTAAAAACGGCAGGAACATTGCAAACACACATGAGCCGATGCATAGCCCAAGCCCCACAAGTAACAGTGGATTAAAAACCGACTCTAACGAAATCATCCGCAGGTAGGCCTGTTGACGGTACATGCTTGTAAGGTCTTCGAGACTGGCCAGCAATGAGGCTGGATTCTCCGATAGTTCAATCGATGCCAACACTGTTGCGGGAATCAGTTCCAATGAATCAATGCTGGCAAAAGCGCGACCTTCCTCAAGACAGTTGATTATCTTGACTGTATCACGCGACACCGAAGGCAAATGAATCAGGTTATCAGCCAAGGACATCGCTGTCGGCAAATCCATCGACGCTTCCACGCCCATGCGAACCGCATCACACCAACGTGCAATCACATTCCGACGGAGAATCGCACTGAGGATGGGTACATAGTGAGTCATCACATCCATGACCATGGACCACGATGCGGTCAGCCGAAGCATCCCCAGCAAAACCACAGCAATCACAAAAATAATCGGTACCACAGGGATCACATATGCAGCGAGATCGAATAAGTTCAGCACTCCCACAGTCAAGGAAGGTAAGTCCGTATCAAAATCTGCAAATATTTCGCGAAATTGTGGCCCAATGACGTAGGACATAAAACACATTACAGCCACAAAAAACGCAAAGACTACCGATGGATAAGCAAACGCACGATAGAGACTGGTCTTTAACTGACCAATCATTTGTAAGTGTTGGCCAAGATTAAAGAGTACTCCTGGCAAGCGTCCTGTCTGTGTACCTACCTCCATGAGCTTTGCATACATCGGCGGAAAGAGGCTGCGTTGGGATTCAAAAGCTTCGCTCAACGACTGCCCGCGATCCAGTTCCCCGATCACATGATTCACCGCAGTTTTAAGTCTCGACGACCGAATATCCTGAGCGATGAGTCGAAGCCCCTGTTCAATGGGTAAACCGGACTTGGTGAGATTAATCAACTGTTGGTTGAACAGTTGCATATCCATACTGGTGACGCTGCGCCGGGGTAATGACATGCGACTGGTATCAGCTTGCTTCATCTCCAATACGGTGAGTCCTAATGCGACCAATTGTTCACGGGCAGTCTGTACATCAACAGCATCTACGGTCCCATTGAAACTACTGCCATCGGGGGTTTGTGCCCGGTATTGAAGGGTCAAAGTCTGACTCATGAATGGTCTCCCAGAATACGCTGCACTTCAGCGGTATCAGTCAGTTTAGCAGCTATCATCTGCTCTGACACTTCGGACATGGACAGGTATCCGGGCTGTTGCGTGATAGCGTGCGATAGCGTTGGCAAATCAGCCTTGCTTAACACCGCGCGACGCAATACGTCATCCATCACCGCGATTTCAGCAACGGGTAATCGACCTTGATATTGGCCATCATCATTCATCCGGCGTAACAGTCGCTGACTCATGACTGCATATACGGCGCTGGTGACCTGATACGCGGGAATGTCCATCTCCAGTAAACGCGTGATCGCACCAGCAGGTGTGCCTGCATGAAACGTGGCGATGAGTCGATGCCCTGAAAGTGCAGCCCCCATGGCAATGGCTGCGGTTTGATGATCACGAATCTCGCCAAGCATTAATACCTGCGGGTCTTGGCGCAAGACACTGCGTAAGGCTCGTTCATAGGTCAGTTCACCAAAGGGTTGAACCTGAATTTGCGTCACACCCGGCAGGTCACGTTCGACAGGGTCTTCAAGTGCGATGATACTTTGGCCGGCTTGCTGTCTTGCCAGCTCATCGAGCAGCGCATAGATGCTTGTCGTTTTCCCCGATCCGGAAGGGCCCGTGATGAGAAGCATCCCCTGCTGCTGCGCGATGAACTGGTTTAAGACCGACAGCACCCCCGGTGGCAGTCCAAGTTCATCAAGATGTCGTGGTTGTATCAGTTCCGCGGGCATGCGCACCACCGCACGCATGCCTTGCGTGGTGGGCATGATCGAGAGTCGCAAATCAAGTGACTGACTTTGCGAGGGGAGCATCACCTGCATGCGACCTTCCTGAGGCAAGTCCTGCCGATAAGTCAGCAACTGTGCCATCACCATCAGTCGCGTGACCATGCTCCGCCCTACAGTTGTTTCAAACGTGTCGACCACCGATAGCAAGCCATCAACACGCATGCGCAATTCATAGCCGCCAGCAATCGGTTCCAAATGGATATCCGAGACCTGCTGTTCCAATGCAAGTTCGAGCATTGCAGTGATCCGTAGTGGTGTGTCGGTAGCCTGTTTTAGCGTCTTGAGAAAATCCGTTGGCATGTTGTCTCCGAGGCAGGGAAAATCATTTGGAATATATTGGAATACTACTGTTGCGGTTCTACGACAGTCTCCCCAAAAAGGTCAATGGAATGTGACGCGGGTGTTTGAGGTGCAGATTGATAGTCAATGGATTTCCATAAAGCCCAACCAAATGCCAAAGCTAATGCAAGGCTCAGTACCAACCAGAATTTGTTGATCGAACCCCAAAGCAAAACCACCTTGGGCACACCTCCAATCGAGGCATTAGCGTACCCACTGGCTAAGGCCATCTTGCCAAGCTTCATCGCTAACTCCGGCGGGACGACCATGTGCGAATAAGCACCAAGCAAGGCAGGTAACGCAGCGACACTCAGATGATTGTCATTGAGTTTTTCACGCAACTTTTCAATAGCGCACTTCATGTACCGGCTGGTCGTGGCAGTCGACCAACCATGCTTGGCAGCGATCTGACGTTGACTGACCCCCTGGAGAAAATGCTCGACCAACAAATCACGCTGATCCTCTGGCAATAAATCCAAGGCAGCATCCAAATGCGACTCCAATTCTTTCCAAGTCGTGACCGGCTGGTGCATTTGAGTCAACTGGTCACGCGCGTAGGACTGCTCACGGGCACTACGCGAACGATCCGAGCGAATCTTGTCGATCGACAAGCGCACGGCCGTCTGATACAGCCAGCCCGATAATGATGTGGTGATCTGTCGTGAATGATTGAGCAGTTTAAAGAATGTGTCCTGACAGACTTCCTCGGCCTGGGCATGATTATTGAGCACGCGGTAACTTGCAGAATACACCAACGCAGAATAACGATTGACCAGTCGGGCAAAGGCAAGCTCGTTGCCACCTTCGCAGAACTCATCGAGTAGTTGTTGATCAAATTCACCCATCATGCCACCCCGATTCCTCAGACCCATTCATTGTATAGACGCAGCCAATCACATGGGGTTTCATGGCATATGAAAATAACACAAAAAATTTCACAGATATGAATCAAAATATTCACAGAAAATGAGCTAATGGCCTGAAAAACACCCACATCCTGTTAAAATCCGCGATCTTGTCCTTTACACATTCCCAGTCTCAAAATAGGTTTGCCCGATGTCCCAATACGCCCCACCCGCTCCCTTGTGCCACGTCAATCCGCTGATGGGCAGTGACTCGCATGTGAACTATTCCAATGGCAATACCTACCCGGCAATCACCCGTCCATGGGGCATGACCGCATGGACCATACTCAACGCAGAGGACCCGTGGTTTTTTGAGTATCACAGCAACCGGTTCCGAGGCATTCGAGCGACACATCAACCGTCCCCATGGTTACGCGACTATGGCCATTTTCTAGTCACACCTTTGGTCGGAAGATGGTGCGACCATCCTCAGCATGTGGTGTATCCCTATGACATTGATCAGCAGGATATCCACCCGCATGTGATGGGCATCAACCTGCCATCCATCAAGACAACCATGGAATTGCTCCCCACCGAACGATGCAGCATGATGCGATTGACACTGCCCACTGATGAGCAGTCGGGTGTGCGCTTGCAAACGTATCCGGGGCAGACGACGTTTCAATTCGACAGTGCAAAAAACCGACTCATCGGCAAGACCACTGCCAACAACGGCGCAGTGCCCAAGAACTTTGCACTGTACTTTGTAATCGAATCCGACTGCCCGATTCAGAACATCCTGTCGATGGACACCACGGGCCAATTGACTGCTATTACAGAGCCAATTGAAGGTGAAGCCTTAACAGCAGTGTTGCGTTTTACTGACCACGATCAGGCGTCGATTCATCTGCGTTTTGCGACAAGCTTCATCAGTGAAGAACAAGCCCTGCGTAACATGGATCGTGAACTTGGCGATCGTGATTTTGACACGTTGGTCAAGCAATCTGCTGATGCTTGGAATCAATTGCTTAGCCGAATTGAAATCCAATCCGATGATGTCACACGGACGCAAACGTTTTACACCTGTCTTTACCGTTGTCTATTGTTCCCGCGCAAATTTTATGAATTAGATGCCCAGGATCAGCCGCAGCATTACAGTCCATATGACGGGGAAATTCATCCGGGGATCATGCATACGGACAATGGTTTTTGGGATACGTATCGAACCTTGTATCCGCTGCTAACTGTGCTTTGCCCGGAAATTCTGGGGCAGATGCTCCAAGGTTGGTTATATGCATACAAGCAAGGTGGATGGTTACCCAAATGGGCATGCCCTGGACATCTGTATTGCATGATCGGGACACATGCTGCTTCAGTCTTGGCAGATGCTGCGGTCAAAGGGATCGGTGGATTTGATCAGCAACTGGCATTGGAAGCCATGCTCAAAGATGCGACTGTTATCCCGGGAGACTCAGGTGAAGACGGACTAGGCCGACGCGGCTTGGCGGAGTACTTAAAATTAGGATACGTCGCTTCGGATAAGTCCAGCCACAGTGTCGCGCGGACGCTGGACTTTGCGTACAATGACTATTGTATCGCTGAACTTGCATCATATCTTGGCCAGGATGATCTGGCTAAACAGTATCACCAGCAAGCTAAGAACTATCGGCATGTCTACGACACTTCGGTGGACTTTATGCGTGCCAAAAACAGTGATGGCAGTTGGGTTGAACCCTTTGACGAATTCGCATGGTCAAGAGACTACATCGAAGGTGGTCCATGGCAGTCTTCGTGGATGGTGCCACACGACCCGCAAGGTTTGATTGAACTGATGGGTGGTCATGCGAAAGCCGCCGCCAAGCTTGAGCAGATGATGACCATGGAGCCCGTGTTTCATGAAAGTGATTACAAACGCGAGATTCACGAGATGACAGAGATGGCAATGGCGGACTTTGGGCAATATGCTCAGAGCAATCAGCCGGTGCATCATGTCTTGTCATTCTTTACTGAAGCTGGCCAACCCCAACGTACCCATCACTGGGTCCACAAGGTTCTCACCGAAATGTATCAGCCAACAGCTGACGGTTTCCCCGGTGACGAAGACAACGGCGAGATGAGCGCATGGTATGTGTTAAACGCACTTGGCTTTTTCCCACTCTGTCCGGGTAAACCGGAATATCACCTGGTAGCACCTTTGTTTGAAAAAGCTGTGATCCATCTGGAAAACGGTAACGACTGGATCATCCAGCGTAAGCAGAACATGCAAAGCAATACCGTCACTATCAATGATCAAGCACATGATGACTGGAAGATCAAACATCAAACCATCGTCGAAGGTGGAACGATCCAGTTTCAATGAGTGCGCAAAAAACGACCCCGCTGTCTCGTGCGGTTGGTCACGTGACAACGGGGTCGGACGGCAAATGTTCTAAGGTATTCAGCTTTGCTGGACGCGGAACTGGCTGACTACGGTCTGCAGTCGCTTGGACTTGGTGTCCAACAACTCGGCAGCTTCGGCGGCCTGCTCGGTGTTCTGGGCGGCATCCTTAATCACAGTGTTGATCGAATCCATATTCCTGGAAATCTCTTCAACACCATGTGCCTGTTCCTGTGAAGCAGCAGCGATGGTTTCAATCATCCGGGATACTTCAGAAGTGCTCTTGACGATGGTCTCCAAAGCATGACCGGCTTCACCGGCAAGTTCCACACCATCCTTGACGCGCGATGAACCAGCTTGCATGCGTGTGACTGCATCAAGCGTATGCTCCTGAATCACCTTGATTGATTCGGTGACTTCTTCAGTAGCATGCGTCGTGCGTTCGGCAAGTTTACGGACTTCGTCAGCAACAACTGCAAAACCACGACCATGTTCGCCAGCACGGGCTGCTTCAATGGCAGCATTAAGAGCAAGCAAGTTCGTCTGGTCAGCAATCTCATTGATGACTTCAACGATCTGACCGATCTTTTCACCGCGACGACCAAGTTCTTCAACGACCGAGGCGCTCTCAGTGACGGCCTGTTCAATTTCTTCCATACTTGTGGAAGTCTGTTGCACAATTTCGCCACCTTTGCCTGCACGATCACCGGCATCCTGGGCACGCTCGGCAACTTTCGTTGCATTGCCTGCCACATCGCGGACAGTGTTGGCCATCTCTTCGACGGCAGCGGAAATGTTCATCGTCATTGATGCCTGATCACGGATACCAGAAGCAATCGAATTGTTGGTCTGGGCGATTCCTGTTGCGGTTGATGCGACTTCTGCTGCCGATGAATTCACATCGACAATCACATCATGAATCTTGCTGACAAAGACATTAAACCAGTGAGCCAGATCACCTAATTCATCTTTGCGACCTTCATCCACACGACGCGTCAGATCGCCTTCGCCCTGGGCAATATCCTTAAGGGCTTCAGACATCTTGTTAATCGGTCGGCCGATGGATGCCTGAATGATCCAGATCATCAAGATCCCCACAGCCAATGACGCACCGACAACGATGCCGATGATTGTCATGAATCGCGCCATTTGTTCATCGCGGGCAACTAAGTCGGATTGGACATAAATGCCACCAATACGTTCACCGTTGGACTTGATGTCGTGAAAGACTTCAAGACTTTTCTCTGTGAATGTTTCACCCGTTTCGACATAAGCAGGTGCTGTGAAAGCGGGTTGCTCCGCATCTGCATTATCAGGGTCAACCCATTGATAGGTTGCCATGGGTGCATTATCGCCATCATATATTGCAGCGGTTTTAATATGCGAATTGGCCTGGAGTCTGCTGAGTGTTTCCTTGGCGGTATCACTGTCAGCAAACTCGATGGCACCACTGGCTGAATTACCAACCACGTCAGCCAACGTCCCGATTTCGCGGATCATGCGTTGATCCATCGTCATCAATTCGTTACCGACAAATAATCCCCCGCACAACAAAACTGAAACTGTCACTGTCGTGGCAATACACAAGGCAAGCCGACGACGAATAGTTAAATGGAACCGCATGATGCTTTCTCCTCTACATGCAATATCACGATAGGCGGTCAATAGACAATCTTACTCAACAATCTTGGCCATCTGTAACAGCTTGGCATTGATTTTGAGCTTGGCTGCTTCTGCCTGTTTATTGTTGATTTCCAAGTTGATCTTGGTGGTGGCGATCAGACCGATCATACCCTTGTTCTTCGCAAAATCAGCAGTGTCCCCAACGGTGAGAACGGGTGCTGAACCAATTTTTGCAAGCACGGGGCCAATGTCAGTATTCACAAAGACGATGCTGCATTTTTTGAGTTCATCTGCAGACGCGTCGGCTGCGAGATAAGCAGTCTTGATCGGACGATCACCGGCTTTCTTGCCAGCAACAATCTTGTCCAACACACCATCAAACGGGTCTTTGCCGACCACGCCGATGACAAAGTCACCACTGCCACCTGGCCATGAAACATACTTGGTGAAATTCAGCAGAAAGGCGCATTTGATTTTGTCGAGTTTGTCTGCTGCCTGAGCTTGTGTGGCAAAGGTACCTACAAGCAATAAGGCAATCATAATCGTTGTTAATCGTTTGAGATTTTTCATTGTTCGAACCTCGTAGTTTGAAAAAAAATCATCTCTCTGCCCGTCGCCGAGCAGAGAGACGTAATGTTGCGATTGTCAGATTAGAAGGTCATGGTGATTTTGCCATAGACGCCGGTTTCAACTTCTACAGCAGTTCCATATTCTGGGTGTTGATCATCGGTGAGGTTTTGGCCCCAGACGGACAGTTCAAGATTGTCTTTGGGCTTCCAGGTCATACCCAGGTCATAGCGGAAGTATGACGAGGTATTTTGACCGGGGACATTGTCATACCAATAAAGTGCAGTGTTAACTTCAAACTGATCGTTGAGGTCATAGTATGCACGAACATTGAAATGGTTACGTGGGGTGGTACCTTCCTGGCTTGCACTTTGTCCGCCATGTGCTTCGACATCCTGGAAGGTGTAGTTACCAATGATTTTCAGATTTTCAGCAACCTGCCAAGTGGCGCTGGCTTCAAAACCATAGGCTTCAGCGTTTTCATCATTGGCTTGACCGAAATTCACCGCAGAAAGGTTTTCGTATTTATTGAAATAGGTTGCCATATCCAATGAAAGATGTTTATTCAGGGAGATACGGTAGCCTGCTTCATACGCCATCACGTTGGTAGCTTCGAGGCCAGGATTGCCGAATACTGTTCCAAACATCGCCAATCCGGTTTCAAGACGGGATGGCGTACGGACTGCGCGGGAAATAGCTCCCCAGAAGGTTTGCCCATCTTTCACACGCCAGCTTAAACGCGTGCTGGGTTGAATTTCAACACCGGTATAGTCGTTGTGCTCAATTTTGGTGCCGATGGTGAAAAACAATTTCTCGGGAACCACAGTCATTGAATCTTGAATAAATGCACTAACCGTGTTGTCAGTTTTGGCGCGTGGGATGAAATCAAAACTGTTCACATCAGGAAACGGGACAATTGTATCTCGACGCCAGTGGTAGTTCAGGCCCCAGATCAGGTTGTGACCTTCAGTAGGGACAAAACTGTGCTGCATATCAAAGTCCAATGAATTGGCTTCATTGTCATTGAGTGCTTCATCTTCACGGAAGACATGATCAAAATAAAACTGGAATTGAATATTTGAATCATCTGAAAACTCGTGCGTTAATCGGGCAAGCAGATTACCACCACGGAAAACGTTTGTGCCGTTGTTGGGTCCCGAACTAGTATACGTCGTAATCGTATCCATATCAGCATAATTCCAATCACCTTGTACGGTCAGGTGATTTGAATCGGTCTGAGTGTCAACACGGAAACCGGTTTGCACGCGTTTGTATTCATCGTCGTTATCCGCACCAGAGGCGTTCTGCAAGTCATCAAACATTTGGAACTTGCCGTAAACACGGAAGTGAGAATTGTCATTGATCTTACCGCCGTAACGGACAGATGTGTTCGTCAGATCTTCAGTACCGACTGAGGATGAAAACAGCAGGCCTTGGGTGTCCTTTGCATCTTTGGTCGTGATATTGATCACACCGTTAACTGCGTTGGCTCCCCAAAGCGTGCCACCGGGGCCACGGATGACTTCAATGGACTTGATATCTTCCATAACGGTATCTTGAGTATCCCAGAAGACACCGCTAAACAGTGGGGTGTAAATACTGCGACCGTCCATCATGACCAACATATATTTGTTGTATTGCGTATTAAACCCACGGGCACTGATCGCCCAGTTGTTAGCATCCATACGACCAACATGCAGGCCGGGGACCAAACGAAGCAATTCTGGAATCGACTGATGTCCGGTACGTCTAATATCTTCTTCGCTGATCACGGTGATCGCGCCCGGTGCGTCGGAGAGTTTCATCCCCTTGCCCTTGGTCACTGAGGAAACCTCGACATTCATTAAGGCGTCAAGATCCATATCAGCAAAATCGTCTTCAGCGTGAACCATTGTGGTTGTACAAGCCATTAACAGGCTCAATAGCAAGCATAGATTTTTCAAACGTTTCATGGTGTCTCTTTCGATTCAAAAATGTGGAGTCATTAACATTGTTAATTTTCGGTCAGTTACGCTTGCGGGATTAATAATAGAACTGTTTTGTATTTTGACGACATTATGTCGCATCAGAAGGTGAGGGTGAGTTTGCCGTAGATGCCGGATTCAATTTCGCCGGTTTGGCCACCGAAGCCATCGTTGTATTCGTGATGCTGGCTATCGGCTAGATTCTGACCCCATACAGACAATTCGACGTTGTCATTAATTTGCCAGGTCAAACCCAAGTCATATCGGAAGAAGGAAGACACATTTTCAGAAGCAACATTGTCATACCAGTAAAGTGCAGTGTTTAATGCCAACTTGTCACTCAGATCATAGTAAGCACGGACACTAGCTTGATTGCGGGGGGTGGTGCCTTCATAAATCCCTGTGGACTCACCATGTGTTTCGACATCCTGGAAAGTGTAGTTACCGATGAGTTTGAGATTTTGAGCCACCTGCCAGGTTGCCGAAAGTTCAACACCATAAGATTCGGCATACAGATCATTATGATAGGTATTTGAAGCAGTAGCGATCATATTTTCATACTTGTTGAAGAATGTAGCCAGATCGAAGGACAGATGCTTCGTGGGTGCCCAACGATAGCCCAACTCATATGCCATCACGTTTTCAGATTTAAGGTTTGGATTACCCTGAACGGAGAAGAAAACATCAATACCAGTATCAACTCTTGAAGGAGTTCGAACTGCACGGGAAACCGCACTCCAAAGTGTATGCCCTTCTGCAACACGATAACTCAGCCGAGCACTAGGTTGAAATTCAACACCTGTATATTCGTTATGCTCAACCTTGGCACCCAGCGTCAGGAACACAGTGTCCTTGACAACTTCCATGGTATCTTGGCCAAAAACACTGAAGGTATTATCCGCAGCATTACTAGGATTGAATGAAACAAATCCTGGAGGTAAGGCAAAAGTGGAATCTCTATGCCAATGGTAGTTCATCCCCCAAACAACATTATGCCCTTGAGCAGGAACAAAACTATGTTGGAAGTCAAAGTCCAGTGCATGACGTTCCAAATCTGTGTTGGCTTCAACTTTTCGCTGATTAAAATCGTAATAGAATTGGAATTGAACATTTGAATCTTCTGACAAATCGCGGTCGAAACGAGCAATGATGTTAGCACCACGCCATAGTTCTATTCCGCCTCCGGAGTGATCAGATTCATGGTAATACGCATCACCTTGAAGAGTCAGATGATCAGCATCATTATGCCAATCCATACGAAAACCTGACATCATCCGTTTGTATTCATCTGAATTGTCATTGTTGGTATTTAATATTTTTGTATCATCAATTAACTGATACTTGGCATAGACACGGTAATGCGCACCATCACCTAATTGACCACCATAACGAACTGATGTGTTACTCAGATCTTCAGTACCTGCGGAACTTGAGATCATCAAACCTTGTGTGTCCTTGGCTTCCTTGGTGGTGACGTTGATCACACCATTGACGGCATTGGCACCCCAGAGCGTGCCACCGGGGCCACGAATCACTTCCACGGACTTAAGGTCTTCCATGACGGCATCTTGAATATTCCAGTATACGCCAGAGAAGATCGGTGTATAAAGACTTCTGCCGTCCATCATGACCAGCATCTTGTTGTTGTATTGGCCATTAAATCCACGAGCACTAATAGCCCAATTATTAGCACTAAACCGTCCAACGTGTAAACCGGGAACCAAACGCAGCAATTCAGGAATCGATTGATGTCCAGTGCGAGCAATGTCTTCTTCACTGATCACGCTAATGGCACCGGGCGCATCGGAGAGTTTCATCCCCTTGCCTTTGGTCACTGAAGAGACCTCGACATTCATTAAGGCGTCAAGATCCATATCAGCAAAATCGTCTTCAGCGTGAACCCCAGAAGCACTGCAAAGTGCAACAGTCAATAAGCAGCAAAGTAGAGTTTGCATCCGTGCTAAACGACCTGAAAAGGCCATACTAAACATTTGAGTCCATTTACTGTGCAGCATCTGTGTCTCCTTGAATTCTGGACAAGCTACAGTGATAAATGACTTATTCGGCTTAATTGAACCCCATGTTTAGGAACAGTACTTAACCTGTGTTATCAGACTATAGGAGAATTTGCACTTCCACTTTTAGACCCATGGCCACCACAAATGACTCCGCCAAATCACATGCTTCCGATAATAAAGAGCTTTTTAAAATTGGAATCCCTGTCATTATCAGACGGAATCTTCTTAACATTAATGTAACCAACTCAAATCAATCTCACTGGCACAGAAATCAAAGTACGCATATCTCTGAAAAAGTAACTCGTATACCCTGTTAGATGACTATAAATGTGGAAATAAAAGCCAGAAATATCTAAATATATTCCTCAACAAAACTGAAAAAGGCCTTGTTATCAGACCATGCCAAGCAAAATGAAGCTTGGTATTCTTTAAATCCTGACAAGCTTACAAAAACGAACACTAACCAGGCAGACAATAATCTGTCCGCCTGAATCGTAAGCTAGAGAATGCTGTCTATATAAAGGTACGGATCAACTGTATACCAACTGCTCCGGCCAGCCGCGAGGATCTCGTTCGTAGGGCATGACATCCGAAGTGTCGATCATCCACCGTAACAACTGGTCACTGAGCTTCGACTGTACGTCCGAATAAATCGGATCATCAATCAGATTCACCGACTCGGTCGGATCATTTCGCAGGTCATACAACTCACTGATATCTTTGTTACGACGGATCAATTTATAGTCCATCGTACGAACCATTAACGCCCGGCAGATCGATTCAGGCTGCATCTGTTGCTGGTGTGTTTTGGGATAGTAGATGTGATCCGAATTGGTGATCACCGGATTGGGAACATAGCCTTGATGACCTTCGTGCCCACCATGATGTTCAAAGGCTACATAATCCCCAGGCAGATCGTAACCCCCTTCTGCGAATACATGGCGATGTGAATCCCCTGCTGCCCCGTGGAGTTGGGGGACCAGTGACCGGCCAAATTGCGTGTGCTTTAATTCGTATCCAGCAAGTTCCGCGGTCGTCGCAGCGATGTCCTGTAACTCGACACATTCACTGACCCGATGCCCCTGCTTGCCACCAGGCGTCGAGATAATCAGTGGCACGCGGGTCAAATCATCATCCAACGCTGAACTCCATTTTTCGACCAGTCCACGATGCCCTGCCCAATCACCATGATCCGAAAAGAACATCACTGTGGTGCAATCCGCAGCCGGACTTGTTTCTAGCGCATCGAGGAGCTTGCCAAAGATATGGTCCACATAACTGACCATACCCAGATAAACTGCCATGATTTTTTTCAGATCATCTGCGCATTGATCCAACTTGCGGTGATGGCGAATCCACTTGTGAAACGAGGGCGCTTTTTCAATTCGCTTTTGCAGTAACGGTGGTATCTCATCCGGTGAGTACATGCTATACCAAGGCTCGGGACAGCTATAAGGGCAATGAGGTAATGATGGCGTGATGTACCACATAAATGGCTTATCACCTGGCTTCCAATTGCGAACATATTCAGCAGCCACTTCAGCGCAAGCCATATCCCGATGATCGCCGTTCATAGGTTTATAGAGAAAGTTCATGAAGCCCGGATGATCGGGATCATCATGCAACCGCCCATACTGACAATCGCTTTGAGGCATATGAATCTCGTGAACACTGTCAGCAAATGAATCTGTTTGCAGCGCATCATTCTTACCTGCACAGTTCACATGGTGACCATGGGCTTTAAGATACTTAAGCGTGTTAGGCTCATCGGGTTTAAGTAGATGCCAAAGACTTCGATGCCCACGGACATGCGGATACCAACCGGTCAGAAAACTACAACGAGATGGGCTGCAAACCGTATGCTGCACAAAACAGTTTTCAAATGTCGTCCCCTTGGCAGCAAGCCGATCAATATTGGGGGTCTTGACCAACGGGTGACCGTAACAGCCAAGTACGTCCGCACGCAATTCGTCAGGATTGTAGTAGATGATGTTCATGTTGCTGTTTCGCTATGAGTTAAGTTCAAGATCGTGCAGCAGAAACCACCTGCATACAAGCCTCAAGAGCAAGCATAGCCCACAGTTCAACGAGCATCAAACTCCCAAAATCCTGGCAGTATCAGATTCGCAACTCCATAGAACCCAACAAAAAAGCCGAAGAACATCGTTCTCCAGCTGAAGTGTTTTACATTCTGATCTGTCAGCAGGATCAATAATCAATGTTGACGTTTTCACGCAAGACATCGGTGTCGTACTGAGATCGGTATCGCATTGTCTGGGCATGACCGTCAAGCATCACCACATTACAGGAAGTATTGTTGAGATGGCGAAAACGGATGTTCATGAGATTGAAACCATCACCCCAGTTGGCAGCATCCATATTAAAGTTGGCATCAATGGATGTCTGTGCGGCCGGTGCACAGAAATCGTGAATCAGGTAGCTGCTGTACCACTTGCCGTCAGCCACAATCGAACCATTGCAGGCACCACGATCCAGATTCTTGGCAACAACCGACACACCGCCGCCACCAACTTGCGTACCATCCATGATAGCAATGAGCTTGGATGGATTTCGAATCATGGCGATGGTCTGCTGCTTGAGATTTGGACGCGCAGGATCGGAGTAATCAATCTTGCTGGTGTCCGGCATCAGGCGTGGGTGCGACGAGTAATACAAGCTGTTGCCCGGTTTGTACTGCACATCCGCATCCCGCAGCAAATCGGCCATACGTTGACGGCGTTTTGAATTGTAGCCGGAGTAGTCACCTTCATTGATGCCATGATACGGTGCCAAAAAGTCCGTCCAGTTGACGTTCAAACTGGTATCACCTGCTGGGAGGACACCCTTGTAATCCTGGGCATAGGAAGTAAAAGCGATCCCCATCTGCCGTTCGCGAGACAGGCAGGCCATGTTGTTTGCCGATCCTCTTGCCGACTTCAGGGCAGGCAGCAGAATCGAAATCAGCAATGCCACGATGCTGATCACCACCAGCAGTTCAATGAGCGTAAATGCTTTACGAGACGCACGATTGCCTGTCTCAAATGCATGCAGAAACATGTCGAACTCCTTGATCACACTGAACCACTACCGGCTGA
>DLCK01000027.1:0-12452 GCA_002480565.1 Phycisphaerales bacterium UBA7800
GGATATGAGTGTCAACAAGAAAATATATAAAAAACACTTTACGGATGTTTTTTATGTTTATTTTAATGAATTGGTGTTAAAAGTATAAACTAATAATATACTTTAAAGGTGTGTATATGATATCGTCTCCCCAAATTCGTGCTGCGAGAGTTATGCTAAATTGGAGCCAAAAAGAACTGGCAGATGTGTCAGGTGTTTCAATTAATGCTATTGCCAAGATTGAATCAGAAAAAGTGCAACCACGTGAAAGTACGATTTCTGAACTGCAAAAAACTTTAGAAGCGGCAGGTATACAGTTCTTAAAAAATGGGGTTCAGTTTCGCGAAGATTTATTAACTCATATTCCCACCAAAGATGCTTTTATTCGTATTTTAGATGATGTTTATCATTCACTCAAAGATTCAGAGAATAAGGAATTGCTCTATGTCTGTGTTGATGATCGTTTGTCGCCACAAGAAGTGATTGACGCTGAACTCAGGCTGCGCAAAGCGGGTATTCAATTTAAAACGTTTATTGAGGAAGGGAACACTCACATTCTTTACCCGTTAGAGGAATATCGATATGTCTCACAGGATTATTTTAATAATAATACCCTTGTCATATACGAAGATAAGATTGCAACCATGGTATATCAAGGAAAGGAAGAAACTGGAGGAATTATTATTCATAGCCCGTCACTGAGTCAATCTTTGAGGAACATATGCCAAGCTCTTTGGATAACTTTGGAAAAACCAACAAAAACCACAGCCGATAGAACATATGACTGATTATAAATTAAAAACCAAAACGCCTGCATGGCAAGAGCATCCAAGATGCAGTCTGGAAATTAGCTTACTCACCACCAAGTTTGATGGTAACAAGCTAAAAGCTACAATTGAATGGGTAAATCGCCATTTTGAAGCGTGTACAATTAATTTGGCAGACACGTTATATCGCCATAACCTCGCAGGCACCCCGCATGAGTCGCCTACGCAAGTCGCACGACGATTAGGAGACGAATGGTTGTTTCGTAACAATGAAATTCTAGAGTTCTTAACAGTGCCTTATCAAATTATTCGATGGGATTCTTTTTTAAACCATCCTGAATTTGCAAGTATTCAAAGCTATTTTGCAAAACTCTATCAAACGGATCAAATCTTCAAAGATCTTGTTGATCAAGATGCAAGAATGTTTGTTGCAAGAGGCGAAAGTAATCGCAGCATGCAAAATTCAGTGGACTTTATTCTAGAAGAGTTAGCAGGGGATGAGCTACATTCAAGGATGTATAAATACGTTTACGTTTATCCTGGCACACCTTTAAGTGTACAAAATTATATAAACGAAAAGAATCCCAGCATTTCATTCAATAAAACGAAAATCATTAAAGTTGATTTTCGTCGTCGTCATTCTCCGCAGTTATGTGCCGCCTAACGTCTTAAGGGTTGAGCCTGCGGACATTTTTGAACTTGTCCAGGTCACGGTCAAATGATGCAGGCGAGAGCTTTTGTGCGACGGATAGGCTGCCAGTAAAACAAATTGAATTACCTTCAATCTCTAAAAAGTGTACCCTAAACTGTACCCTGTGGATTGGAAAGCAAGGCAAAAATGCGGTATATGTATACCAACAGCGGCAGGACGTATCCTGTTGAATTGTTGGAAGTTAGGTTTAATTAAAAAGTTAGCTTGAGGTAGGCGTCCGGCGCTCATAACCCGGAGGTCGTTGGTTCGAATCCAGCCCCCGCTATTTCAGTAATGATAAGGACTTGCATTAATTGCGAGTCCTTATTTTTTGCACCAAAACAGGGTAACTGCCCCATAAATTGCCCCATTTTTTTCGCAAGACAATTTGGACTCACCCACGTTGAACACTCAACCAAGGAGATCCAATCATGGCACACCTTTTCAAACGCGGAAAACGCTATCACCTTAAGTATTCACTCGGTGGCAAGCAGAAGGAAGTCGCACTGCGCACCGACTCATTGCAACTGGCCAAGGAAAAGAAACGGCAGTTTGAATCTGCTCTGGCACTGGGTAACGAAAACCCGTTTCCGACTCAGACACCGATTGCTGAAGTTCTCACCGCCTATGTCGCAGCCATCCGTGCACGCAAGTCCGCCAAGTCGGCACAGACTGACATCTACTACCTGCGTGAAATCTTCGGCTCAGTCTGCGATGCAGTCACCATCACCTCACGCAAAACTACTGGCAGAAAACGCCCCTCCAAAATCAGCCAGGTCGACAAACGCAAACGTCTGCCCATCATTGAAGCCACCTGCTTTGAAGCCATCACCCCCGCACAGATTGCAGCCTTCATCGAATTTAAAGTCCGTGACCAAGGTTTGAAACCCAAGACCGCCAATCACTATCGCTCGATCCTGCGCCGGGTGTTCAATTGGGCTATCGAGGAGAAGGGATTGCGCATCCCCAACTGCAACGGCGGACGCCATGGCAACAACCCCGCAGCGAAGGTTCGCCCGTACAAGGAGCAGGCCCCCACCATCCGATATCTGAGCATGTCACAGATCGACGAACAACTTCACGTGCTGCGCTTCAATCCTCGCCTGCAAACCATGGCAGCAGTCCTGATCTATGCGGGTTTGAGACGTGAAGAATTACTCTGGCTCACGACGGATGATATCATCCTGTCCCGCCTCACATCCACACGCCCCAGCATGATCCGTGTGCAAGCCAAGACGATCAACGGTCAATACTGGCAACCAAAGACCAAGCGCAATCGAGCAGTCCCCATCAGTCAGGCATTACGCCAACACCTTGACCGTTACACCTCATTGGAAAACGAACACGGTCTGTACTTCCCCAGTCCTAAAGGCGAACTCTGGGACCCGGACAACTTCAGTGCGGATTTAAGAAAAGCCAACAAAGCCGCCAACCTGCAATGGGCCTGTCTGGACTACCGCCACACCTTCGGCAGTCAACTCGCCCAGAAAGGCGTCAGCCTCTACAAGATCAGCATCCTCATGGGCAACAGTCCAGAAATCTGCCGCAAGCATTACGCAAGTTTGATACCGGAGGCATTGGTGGATGAGGTGGAGTTTGGAGATTCGCAAAATTCAGATATCTCATTACACCGCGCATAAAAAAAGCCGCCCTCATTGAGATGCGGCTGGTCGTTCCGTGGAACGTGGCCTTCGAATGTTTCGTCTTGTTACGAAAAGTCATACGAGCCCAGGTTGATTACACTGACATGATTATACGCCAAGACAAGTAAACGGCAAGATCAAACATTCCCTTTTTTCTAAAATGCAATACAATTAGTTTTCTGGGGCATATCTATTTTATTAACGCACCCGGCAAACAATTGATACAAATTTTATGGGAGTGCTTTCACATGGCTACAACGCTTGGATTAGATCTTGGCCCTAACAGCATTGGTTGGGCGTTACTGGATGAAACTCACATTCTTGGCACCGGGGTTCGCATCTTCCCCGAAGGTATGGACAAGTTTGATACTGGAAGAGATGAATCCCGCAATGAACAACGCCAGATTGCCCGAGGCATGCGACGCCAAACCAAGCGACGTAACCAACGCAAGCGACTACTCCGCGAAGCATTGATCCAAGCCAAACTCTGGCCAACTGATCCTAAAACACAAAACGAACTTTATGAATTGGACCCGTACGAACTGCGTAGCAAAGCAGCCAGCGAAAAAGTTTCCGCTTTTGAACTGGGACGCATTTGTTTACATCTTGGACAACGCCGAGGCTTTTTATCCAATCGAAAAAAAGACCGCGAAGATAGTGAAGTCAAAGGCATGCTCGCGGAGATAAACAAGCTCGAAGCAGACATCGAAAAAGCCAGCTGTAAAACACTGGGGCAATTGCTTTATCTTAAGTGCATAAATTTTGACCATGCCAAACGTGTCGAAGAAGACCATATCCGCAATCGTCATACCCAACGAAGCATGCTTGCAACAGAATTTGAAGTCATATGGGAAGAACAAGCCAAACACCATCCTGCATTACTCACTAAAACGTTACGTTATGGCGTATCAGGTGAACCGGCGAAATACCCAATTAAGCCTCGCCACAAAGCCAAAGGACAAACGCTGCTCGAAGCGTTCGGCGTTCATGGAATGATTTTCTTTCAACGTCCAATGTACTGGCCAGCATCAATGGTCGGATTGTGTGAACTTGAACCCAAGCAGAAACGTTGCCCGCGATCACATCGTATGGCACAACGATTTCGCTTACTCACTGAAATCAATAATCTCCAACTCACGGACAACACACAAAGCCCGCCTACCCCACGAAGACTTACCGATTCTGAACGTGCCTATGTTTTGGATCAACTGCAAACCAAGAAAGATGCCACCTTCATACAAATCGCAAATTGGATAGCCAAATTGCCCGACTCCCCCCCTGCTGAGAGTATTCAATTCAACCTGCAAAAAGGTAAACGCGCGGGGATGAAGGGGATGGTGACTGATGCGATGTTAGCCAGCAAAAAAGTGCTTGGAGAAAGTTGGCACAAACGTGATGAAGAGCAGAAAACCGCCATCGTTGAATTGCTTTTAAGTATTGAACATGATGAAGAACAGACCGTTACCATACTCGTTGAGCAATATGACTTCACTACTGAGCAGGCGAATGCTGCGGTGTCTGTTAACTTCCCTGACGGGTATCTGCATCTGTCCAAACTCGCGTTAAGTATACTGCTCCCCCATATGGAAAAAGGTTTGGTTTATCAAGCTTTGGATGAATCGAATTCTGCCTTAAATGCAGCCGGTTATCTAAGACGCGACCAACTTAAGAAACGCTTGTTTGACAAACTCCCTCGCCAGGATGCGTTTAACTGTCCGCTCGGGGATATCCCCAATCCGGTGGTCAAACGCACCCTCACCGAATTGCGGCGGGTCGTGAATTGCATCATCAAAGAATACAACATGCCCGACGATATCCATCTGGAAATGGCACGCTCGGTGAGTATGGGAACACAAGCCCGCAAGGAATTTAGCAAGGTTCGATCCGAACGCGAAAAAATGCGCAATGACGCAGCAAACGAAATACGCAAACTTGGATTCAAAGTTTCTCGTGAAGCAATCAATCGATACCTTATCTGGGATCAACAAAATCATGAGTGTATGTACACCGGCAATAAGATTTCACAAACCCAACTCTTCAATGGTGAAGTCGATGTCGACCACATCCTCCCGCGATCCCGTTCGCTCGATGATTCACAAAGCAACAAAGTGGTCTGCTTCCGATCTGCCAATGCGGATAAAGGACAGCGAACTGTCTATGAATGGCTCGCAGCATCGGACCCCAAACGCTTTGACGAAATCAGCACGCGTGCGCTAGCCTTTGTGAAGAATCACGGGTTCCCTTATGGCAAGTTCAAAAAGCTGATCCAAAAAAATGTCGATGTGGATAGCTTCATCGCTCGCCAACTTACCGATACGGGATACATTGCAAAGGCCACCCGTCAATATCTTGCGTGTCTGTTTGAAGATGACAAACATATCCTTGGCTTAAAAGGCCAACACACTGCCACGCTGCGTCACCAATGGGGCTTAAACAATATTTTGCGTCATGATGATATCAATCAGAAATCCCGTGACGATCATCGTCATCATGCCATCGATGCGATTCTTGTAGCAGTGACCAACCGTTCGCGTTTACAGCAGCTTTCAAAGGGCTATCAAGAAGTCGAACAAATCGACTACACCACCGGCGAAGTACAATACCGCCAAGCCCATAAAGGCCCTGCGTTAGATGAACCTTGGGAAAACTTCCGGTCGGATGTTGAATCAGCGGTCAATGAGATTAATGTTTCACATCGTGTGAATCGTAAAATTTCAGGACAGTTGCACAAAGACAATCCTTTCGCACCAGTTAAAGATCGTGAAGGTAAAACCATTGCAAATACCTATGTCAAGCGCAAACTCGTTGAAACACTAACTACCACTGAAATCGAAGCAATTCGTGACGAAACGATTCGTACAATTGTCAAGAATGCTTTGAAAGTATCAGGACTTGATATTGATAGCCCCAAAAAGCCGGACAAAAAGAAAATGCAAGAAGTGCTTTCCCAAGTAACCATGCCATCCGGAGTTCCAATTAAAAAAGTGCGTGTCTTAACAAAAGACCAAACCATCCAACCCATCCGAACCAAGCGATCCGAAAAAGCCAACGACCCAACTCAAATCGCATACGTCAAACCGGGAAGCACCCATCACTTGTGTATTTTTGAATGGGAGGAAAAAGGCAAAACCAAACGTGATGCAATCTTTACTTCCAGAATTCAAGCGATGGATATTCTAAAACAACAGCAGCAATTCGTTACTGAAAAAGTCAGCCAATTGGATCAAAAACCAAAATCTGCATCTGCCAAAAAAGTGATTCATTCTCAGTTCTATAAACAGGCTTCTGAAAAATTCCCGCTCATTGAACGACAACATCCAACACGCAAACATGCAAAATTCGTAATGTCATTAAGCAATGGCGAAGCTGTTTTGGCGAATTGGAAAGGACAGCAAAAATTACTTGTACTCAGAACTTCCATTTCAACAAATAAGAACGTTATTTTTATCGAACACACTGATGCAAGAAGAGAATACTCAAAGCACAAAACGAGTACCAACCTGCTATCAGCAAGAAAAGTTACCGTCGATCCATTGGGACGTATCCGTTGGGCCAACGATTAATCGAATGAAACTCAAAACAAAAACGTAAACAAAAGGATTCCGGGGATGATCAAACACACCATTGAGATATCACAAAAACCTGCACATTTATCCAGTAAACTCGAACAACTCACTATTGAGCCTTACGAACCAACTGATGCAAATTCACGGTCAATACCTTGTGAAGATATTGGCATGGTCATTGTTGATCATCCCCGGACAACCTATTCGCATGCAGCCTTTTCCTCACTTTTAAAACATGGCGCATCGCTTGTCATCTGTGGCAAGAACCATCAACCCGCTGGCATCCTTGTCCCCATTTCCGATCACACCCAGCAAGTCAGCCGCCTTCAGGAACAAATTGATTTAAGTAAACCTACGGCTAAAAAATTGTGGAAGCAAATCGTCACTGCCAAAATACTAGCTCAGCGAAATAATCTGCCAACCGACTCACCAGCAGCCAGATCGCTTAAGCAACTTGCCAAAGATGTTAAATCCGGTGACCCGCAAAACCATGAAGCCCATGCTGCAAGAACCTATTGGAGAAACTGGCTTGATGATTTACCTCAGCATAAAGATTTCAAACGCAATCAAAACGGCTATGATCCTGCCAACGCATTTTTAAACTACGGCTATGCCATCCTCCGTGCTGCCGTTGCGAGAGCACTTGTCAGTGCGGGTTTGCATCCTGCACTTGGCCTACATCATCACAACCGTGCCAATGCATTTTGTCTAGCTGATGATTTGATGGAACCACTTCGGCCTCTGGTAGACCGACGAGTAAAAAACTGTCTTCAACGGGATCGTCATGAACTCGACCAACTCACCAAAGCATACTTGCTTGAAATGCTTGCTGAACCGACTTTGCTTAACAAAAAGACCGGCCCGTTGATGGTGCATCTACATCGTTATATTGCAAGCTTGGTGAATATTTACCAAACCCCCAAGCACAAGCTGACCATCCCAACCGCTTTGCCATTGTCATGAAAGATGTTGGCCATGTATTTAAGTGGGTACCGATGTATGTGGATTATTACCATGTTCGATTTGCCAACCGACACGAAACCTGCACGGCGTGCCTATGCTCAATTTCGCAAGGGGTTGCTCAAGGATGGCTTTACACTCATGCAGTACAGTGTGTATATTCGGCATTGCGCCAGCGAAGACAATGCTAAAGTACATATCAAACGGGTTCAAGACTCAGTACCCCCGCAAGGAGAAGTCAGAATTGTCACCATTACCGACAAACAATTCGAACGCATGCACGTCTTTTGGGGTAAAAAACGCAAAAAGCCCGAACCTCCGCCCCAACAACTCGAGCTTTTTTAGCCTACTCATCCCCCGGAAGTTTTTGTTGCTGCTTTGGTTACAAGGGAAGTAGTGTAATCAACCCAAGCCCGTAAGCAATCCGCAACGACCCTAACACCGACCACGGTTACAGGACTAGTGTAATCAACCCAAGCCCGTAAGCAATCCGCAACTTAAACGCATCAATGATTAACGCCAAGACAGTGTAATCAACCCAAGCCCGTAAGCAATCCGCAACCCATAGCAAGGTTAATAGGTTTGTTTGTTAAGTGTAATCAACCCAAGCCCGTAAGCAATCCGCAACTGTTACCGGCTTTTAGTCTTATTAATATCAGTGTAATCAACCCAAGCCCGTAAGCAATCCGCAACTCAAAGTCTTGGTGAAAGAAGCCATCGAACAGTGTAATCAACCCAAGCCCGTAAGCAATCCGCAACTTTGCCCGCATCTTGCCTAACCTCATCGAAGTGTAATCAACCCAAGCCCGTAAGCAATCCGCAACCTGCGATGAAATAGAGTCTCTTGTTTGTCCAGTGTAATCAACCCAAGCCCGTAAGCAATCCGCAACCTTTGGCATGGCGTCAAGGGGGTCGGTGTAGTGTAATCAACCCAAGCCCGTAAGCAATCCGCAACGGCCGACGCAGCGTTGAGCAGTTGGGTATTAGTGTAATCAACCCAAGCCCGTAAGCAATCCGCAACACCAGCAAACTTACCAACTAACGCACAATAGTGTAATCAACCCAAGCCCGTAAGCAATCCGCAACGCCCACGGGGGAATTAACCCCTGTGTTGTAGTGTAATCAACCCAAGCCCGTAAGCAATCCGCAACTGATGACACATTGCTGTCTGTCCTGGGGGAAGTGTAATCAACCCAAGCCCGTAAGCAATCCGCAACGATGTGTCGCATGGGAAGCGATTTTCCCTTAGTGTAATCAACCCAAGCCCGTAAGCAATCCGCAACTGCCTTCCCCCTAACGCCATCCGTGACATAGTGTAATCAACCCAAGCCCGTAAGCAATCCGCAACTGAGGCAATGCTCAATCTGATCAACAGACGAGTGTAATCAACCCAAGCCCGTAAGCAATCCGCAACCGAGGCGAACCTTCTTGTATCGATTGACCAAGTGTAATCAACCCAAGCCCGTAAGCAATCCGCAACGATCATGCCGAGTATGAATTTCAATTTAAAGTGTAATCAACCCAAGCCCGTAAGCAATCCGCAACATGCAATGACCAGGCAGGATCGTCACGTCAGTGTAATCAACCCAAGCCCGTAAGCAATCCGCAACAATGAACCGGTGATGATCTTCAGGACGGTGAGTGTAATCAACCCAAGCCCGTAAGCAATCCGCAACGACCAGGGCCAAGACTTGCTCAAGGTCCGGAGTGTAATCAACCCAAGCCCGTAAGCAATCCGCAACGCATGTGTTCAAATGGGCGTATAAGAAGGAGTGTAATCAACCCAAGCCCGTAAGCAATCCGCAACCGTCGATGGGGGGAATGTCGGCAGGTTCAAAGTGTAATCAACCCAAGCCCGTAAGCAATCCGCAACGCGACGATGATGTGATCCACCTGCAGCAGAGTGTAATCAACCCAAGCCCGTAAGCAATCCGCAACTGCGACGCTGGGACAAAGACGACGACGTCAAGTGTAATCAACCCAAGCCCGTAAGCAATCCGCAACGGGCGACAGTTGACTTGGCATCAAGTTGGGAGTGTAATCAACCCAAGCCCGTAAGCAATCCGCAACACGTCTCCAAACATCTTGTCCATTTTTCCAGTGTAATCAACCCAAGCCCGTAAGCAATCCGCAACGGTGCAGCGTCTGACAGGCATGAGACCGGGAGTGTAATCAACCCAAGCCCGTAAGCAATCCGCAACGAAGTCGGTGGTCGATCCGGATGCGTCCTGAGTGTAATCAACCCAAGCCCGTAAGCAATCCGCAACCATGGCATCAAGGTCAATGGCTTGGCGGTCAGTGTAATCAACCCAAGCCCGTAAGCAATCCGCAACGCCGGGGTATTGGCTGTCTGCACTTGCCGAGTGTAATCAACCCAAGCCCGTAAGCAATCCGCAACCGCAGCACGCATGGGTGCGTAGTATCTGAAGTGTAATCAACCCAAGCCCGTAAGCAATCCGCAACTTAAAAAGTGTTGGTTGGTTATTCGATAGAGTGTAATCAACCCAAGCCCGTAAGCAATCCGCAACCCGCGGCAATCGGCTGATCGAACAGTCAAAAGTGTAATCAACCCAAGCCCGTAAGCAATCCGCAACTGCGGTAGAGTTGTTTGCATACGCTTCATAGTGTAATCAACCCAAGCCCGTAAGCAATCCGCAACTCGTAGGAGTCAAGACGCTGAAGTTGCAGAGTGTAATCAACCCAAGCCCGTAAGCAATCCGCAACACCTGGGTTGAACGGATCCGCATCAAACAAGTGTAATCAACCCAAGCCCGTAAGCAATCCGCAACCACGGACCAGCGTGCCATGTGCGACTTTGAGTGTAATCAACCCAAGCCCGTAAGCAATCCGCAACCCAGAACGGACAAGACAGGACGTTATCAAAGTGTAATCAACCCAAGCCCGTAAGCAATCCGCAACGCGTTGGTGATGGCAACCTGTGAGGCTGCAGTGTAATCAACCCAAGCCCGTAAGCAATCCGCAACAATTACTGCCATCAGGCCGTACCTCCCATCAGTGTAATCAACCCAAGCCCGTAAGCAATCCGCAACTCCGGTCGGTTTCGGGCGAGACCATGATCGAGTGTAATCAACCCAAGCCCGTAAGCAATCCGCAACAGTGGCCATGGTCAAGACTGAGGCATCTGCAGTGTAATCAACCCAAGCCCGTTTACAAAATAAAACCCGCTCTGGTGTCCTTGCATGACCAGAACGGGTTGGATTGCGGAGTGTTTTTAGTTTGCTGAACCGCTCTATTCCCACAGGTTCGGTTCAGCAAGTTTGTCTCATATGACCTCCAGTCTTTGGTAGAGTCTCGTTCTGTTGGATCAATCAGGATTGGCTGAAACGATTGGATTGATCGGGCAGGATGTCATAGCCGTAGCCTGCACCATCACAGCCATCGAGTGGACAGCACCAGCCGCCGGTGGGAATGGGACTGGTTGGGCCTTGCTTCCATTCGATCTTGTCGCTGGTGTAGGTACAGCCACAATGCAGGCAGTACACATTGACAGGTTCGGCAGGTGGTGCGAATGCTTCACGTCTCGGTTTGCGCATTTCTTTTTTCTTTGCCATGGGATTTATCTCCTTTCTAGGGTTTGAGTTTGATGGTTCGTTCTGATTCAAATGCCAAGGCTTCATCACGCAGGTAACGGACGATGCCGTTGCGACCTTCGCCTAGGCAGATGCGGGTCATGCCTGAACGTTGTGCGATGCGGTCGACACTTGAGCGAGAACATTGCCAACGCTCGCTTAGTTCGTTGGGTGAGATGTAGATTGATTCGGCAGTATCTTGTTGTTTGGTTTTTGCGGACATGTTCAGCCCTCCTCTCTTTGAATATGTTCATTGCGTGCAACTTGTTTGTATTTACGAAGTCGGCCATGCGTGAACCATTCGTGCTTACACTTGTTGGGATACATATTGGCAGCTTCCATGACCTGATCTGCCAACTCTTCGAAATCTGCCCAATTGCCCTGTAGAAATGGATAGCCCTCTTCGTCGTGGAAGATGTCCATCTTGGATTCACCAGCAATTGCGGCTTCGAGTTGTTCACGTGGAAGTCTGCCATAGAAAGATTGGTAGACTTCACCGTCGTATTCAGTTTCGGCAAAGAAGTTGATGATTTGCCCACAGTCAGCCATGCGGACGGCTAAGGGACGATGAACACGTGGGAGTGATTTCTTAGCTTCTTCATCGTCGCCTGCATCTTTGGTGGTCATCTCTCGATCTGATACCAAGGGGCCAACCAAGCGACTTGCACCCACCCAGCGGATACGCCGATCAAGATTAAGTACCCAAGTCGGGAAACCTTCTTCGGGATACTTCGTGAGATATTTAGTGACATACATCAGAGCATGTCGGGCAGACTTGCTGGATTTGCGTTGAAGATCCAGACCTCCGAGCTTCCATTTGTCGCGCCAGAGACGCCAAGCACGTTCGAGATCAAGCTTGCCAATGGGTAAGTCAATGACCATGTGCCAATGGGGCCAGCCTTCGCCGGTCTGCATTTGGAATTCAAGTGTCCATGCCCAAAGCTCGACGCCCAGCAGACGCATCAGGCGACGAATGTAGCCCTCTTTGGTGATTTGGGTAAAGGCATCAAGCGGAGAACTGAAAGCCTTTCTATCCACAGTCAGCGTGAACATGGCAGGCTTGCGAAAGTCCATTGCTCTATCGAGCAGGCGATAGCGGACGGCTAAACCGTAGCGTGGGCCACAATCTTGACAGGTTCGACACCTGCAATTGCATGGCTTGACGAAGACCCTGCCAGTGTGGTTGTACTTCCGTTTATTGTTGTAATCTTCAAGTCTAGGCGACGCTAGCGCGTCGCCGGGCGGGGGCGGGGCGG
>DLCK01000027.1:12757-41576 GCA_002480565.1 Phycisphaerales bacterium UBA7800
CGGGGCGGGGGCGGGGCGGACAAGCCGCCACTCGCCCTTGCCACGCCGTTGCGGTTGTCTGGAGGATCGTTAAGTTCGAATAAAGAAATAGCCATGGAATTCCCTTCGGTGGTTCACACCTAAAGGCCCATGGCTTGCTACGCACTACTTCGTGTTGGCTGGCTACCGGGCAAATATAAAATTAGAAATGTATTTTTATCCTCTTCGAATAATTCTTAAAACAGACTTCTTAATTTGTTCGTGAATATGACCTACACGTGCACCAAGTCGTTTTTCACCAGCTGGTGCCAACTCTTGTATCTCAAAATTGCCTGAGTCATCCTCAACGACAAGAGGCGCGGGCAACTCTCGTTTATTCACAAAAATAATGCCATTTTCATCCACCTTCATTTTGCTTCACTTCCTTTCCGCGCTCCATTTGTGCACTGATTTTTTTATCAAGGTACAATTATTCCCGTATCTATTCGGCCTCAAACTCATTTCTAGCTTCTTGTATGTCAAGCAAGATTTCACGCCATTGATCACATTCTGAATAAGGAACCAAATCGATTTGCTTCCTTGTTTCCTTGTAGGTTTCTTTACCTAATAGCGTTCGACTTCTTTGTATAAATTTATAGCTGAATACTGTAAGACCGCCTGTTTCAGCCCTTTTTTTTACTGCAGCTCTTGACACTCCGACATACATAGGAACCCATTGCATTGGAAGCAACAAACTACCTGTCTCTTTCCTCATTTCCTTATTCAGCTCTTTCAGCCACTGTCGAAAATGAGGAACCGGCCCTTCTTCTACATACCATCTTGTTCCTTCTATCTTGTAAACAGCTGCTGACATCCCCCACATTCCCGGTATCGATACATGCTTAATAGCCTTTCTTTCTACCATGTGTATCATGATACGAAAGGTTTCGAAAAACGCAGCCTTAAAGTTTCGATTTCCGCAACTTTTTGGCAAGCAGTAAATTTAATGAATTTGATAAAATGTGACCATGTTCAATATCCTCAGTGTTGAACAATCTGCATTAAACGATGTTTGCTTTCGTCATATTTGTAAAAACTCTATCCCTGCTTGGGTCCACATTGCACGGTAACGATACACCAGACAGTGACGTGGATCTGTTAGTGGAATTTCAACAAGGACAAAAGGTAGGCAATTTCAGACTCACTGAATTACAGCTTGCACTCGAAGACCTGATTGGGCGAAAAGTTGATTTACGAACGGCCAACGATCTAAGCAAGTATTCCCGTCAGCAGGTTTTAGAAGAAGCTATGGTTATTTATGAGCGATAAAAAATCCGTCCTATCGCTCATAAACCGCGATATTAGAGCTATAGAACCCATTCTAAATCCATCACTTAACATGTCATCAAATTTCCAATCGAATTAAAGCTAGACCCGCAACGAACCGTTGTGTATAGTATTAATATACACATATGGAGCTATCATGGATCGCACACAAGCCACTTCAGCACTTAAACAAACCGGCAAACTGCTTCAAGAGTCCGGCCATCGGGATACGGTGATTGTGATTTTGGGCGGTTCAGTGGCTGCGATGTCTGTTGCGAATATGCCAGCGACGCGCGTGACGCATGATTGTGATGTGCTGGTCAGTGAACCCAACGATCAATGGCAGGTCGTGCAGGCCGCATCGCAACAAATCGCCAAACAAAACGGTTTGCCGGAGAACTGGCTCAATCATGACAGTCGCATGTATGCCCACCTGTTACCCATTGGCTGGCGAAGTCGATGTGAAGAAGTTGGCACATTCGGTCCGCTACATGTGCTGGCCATTAGTCGTCTGGATTTGATGGCTATGAAACTCATGGGGACACCGGTCAGGCCGCAAGACCTTGAAGACATATTGGCAATGAAGCCCACCAAGGATGATTTAAAATTCCTGCATCAACACTTGGACCGACTGGATGAAGAATCATACACACGCGAAACGCACGACAACGAACGGGCCATATTGAAAGAACTGGAAGAATCAGATGGCTAAAAAAGAAATCGACAAAGTGATTGCTCAGTGGGCAAAGGTCGGCGTGTTTTTTGGTGGCTCTGTCGCACGCAAAACACCTGATCTTGAACGCCTGCTTTTAAACACGGCCCAATGCGTTTGTGGCAGTGCGCGATTGTTTTACCATTGTGTCTCATGGCTCAGTCAATACGGGAATTTTGTCGCTCGCCACCGGCTCAAACATTTGACGCAAACCGGTCTGCCAGTTGAACATCAACCCGCACTTGCTGCATTGCTTTCGTTGGCAGTGAAACACGGCGCATCAAGAGAACTTCTCATTGCTGCTGATGTCTGTCAGAAAGTTGATGCACCACGCCCCTTGTTTGATGTACAACAACGATCAAAGACATTAGCCAATATCGCAAAGCAACAGGCTAGTGATGAAGCTTTACATTGGAACCTCTGGGTCACTGATCAAGCACCCAAATTGGATGCGATCCGCCCTGCTCATTGGATCATCGAACGCAATACTGACTATCTTGCACGAATCATTCGTAAGGGTGATTTGAGATGTTCAATTCTTCAGGTACTCGAACACGACACACCCAACAGAACTGTTGAGTCTGAAATATCCTTGGCTCAATTGTGCTCGGCCAATCGCATCGCGGTACGCCACGCGCTTGATGATTTGGAACTTGAAGGTTTTATTGAACGAATCAAAACACCAGGCACACGCAACATTCAAATTCAGCTTACAGCACCTGCCACTGCACTTGGTTAACGCACGTCTGACGGCAAAGAAATCAGCGGCTGATATTGATACTGCTACGCAGCACTATTTGCGATTTCTCCCCTTCACCCGCTGCCACCCCAGCTCGCAACTGGGTTGATTGGGGCAACTGGTAGCATCAAGCATAACAGCCAAACACCGCACCAGTTTTCTGACGCTGGTGTGGAAAAGGCATAAAATGAGATACCATGATAACTCTGCAAGGAAATTCCCATGGCAATCACGAACACTGACAGTAAAGGACGTGTAACGTTAGGCCCTCGGTTTGCCAATCGCGAAGTCGTCATTGAGGAAATCAATGAATCATCACTTCGGATCATTCTGGCCAGCGCCATTCCAGTAAACGAGGCTTGGTTATACGCAAATAAAAAAGCCTTGGCAGCCGTTCGCAAGGGATTGAATCAAGCTCGAGCAGGTAAGACCAGTAAAGCCCCAAATCTGCGCAAGCGATGAATGAGAAAGTCAGTCACCAAAGTATGGTTAACGTGATGAACCAGTCTTTGCACGTGTGCGACTAGTTTTAGTGGTAACCTTGCGCACCTTTGCCGTACGCTTCGTTTTACTCGCAGGAATCCGTTGATCCACTGCTTCTTTCAGGCGCTCGGCCACCCAGCCATTTAAACTCACACCTTCAATTGCCGCTACCATGTTGAGCTTACGATGCAGGATAGAATCCAATCGCACAACAAACTTACCCGAACAAGGTTTGTCTGGATCTTCGCCACGTTCTTGGCAGAATGCCAGGTAATCATCAACTGATTCGTGAAACGCTTTTTCAACTGCCTTGACTGATTGGCCTTGAAAAGTCACCACGTCGCGGATGCCCATCACTTCACCATGTAGAACACCTGCATCGGCATCGAATTCTACTTGTCCGATATATCCTTTGTATTGCATCATGGTTTGACTCCTGCTTCTGTGAGAAATCTTCTCATAGACTTCACAGCACCTTTATCGGTTTCCTTCTGAGGATGTGGCCGATGAAAGACGGCACGGACACCATTAAGAAAGATTCGCACGCGCGATCCGTTGCCCTCGCTGATCTCTGCTCCAAGGGCTTTGAGCATTGTTTCGATATCCGACCATCGAATATTCGATTGCACAGGATCAGTAAAGATGGCCTGAATAGCCTGATCATGCTTGCCCATAGTGCGCATAGTACCATTTTGTGATACTATCGGCAAGAGCAACTTGGAACTATACACCTATCTTCATGCATGTTTTCCGGTGTCTTACCCCGGAGGTCGTTTTTGAAGCGAAAAATTGCCCCATTTTCTGCCCCATTTTTACTGATAAAGATGGAATATATGACTATGATGGTAATTGACTCAGAAATCGTAAATTGTTTAATTTAATGCAATTCTGAATCATTACTCAACTTGCGAAATGGACGATTTAACGCCTCATAACCCGGAGGCCGTTGGTTCGAATCCAGCCCTCGCTATTTTTTGACTCAGTAGAGTTGGATAAAGGCTGATCTTAACTTCTTGCAAGTTTGGATCGGCCTTTATTGTTTGCACATAATGCCCGATCATTTCACGCTTTCTTCAAGTGTCCCACCAGCTAGAGCCTTTAACCTAAATCAATTGAATCAACCATTCATTGACTCATAAAGCCTGACATGTGATACTCACACTCCTACATAAACCCTTTGTGAATTCGAAGCACTCGCTTCTCCAAAGGCCGCAACACCGATCAGCTCCAGACGTTTTGCCAGGGGACAATTTCATGACAGATGAATTCCAAGTGGGTCCAGATATCGCAACTTTGCCAGGCGACGAGTCTCTGAGCAAAGAGTCACCACGGCCATATCGCTATAGCCTGCTTGGACTGCTCATGGGTGTATTGGCGTTGGGATTGGCTGTTGTCCCCTCAATGGTCTGGGATCGCCCCTTACCCAATCCATTTGCTGAAACTCCCCCACCACCTGAACCCAAGACCCAACACGAAGGTGGCGTGACATTGAAAATCAAAAATTTTTCCATGACACTCAGTGGCAAAGAAGTTCCAATCAAAGAAGACAAACCTGATCCTTCACTTTCAAGTGATCCAGTCAAGTGGTTTACGATCTCAGCCATCTGCATAGCAATCGCCAGCATACTCACCGCATCCATCGCACAATTTCACGAAAAGCACACCTCACTGACTCTCAGCGCCGTCGGACTCTCCGTAGCTGCGTTAACTTGGCAGTACATTGTCATCGGACTGCTGATCGGTGCAGCAATCGCAGTACTGCTATTCGTATTAATTGCCTTGGGAGGCGTCAGTGCCTAACAAGCTTACACAACTGACATCACCTACTGTTTCAATCCCTTTGCCACGCCTGGCCCATACGCAGCTAAGCCGACCATGATGTAGGGGTTGATGCAGACGTCCTGTTGTTCGTAGGCAAATTGCCAGAGGCGTTCGTAGAGTTCGCGTTTGATGGGTTCATACTTTTCGTCAGCGGCAAGATTGGTGATCTGCTGTGGATCGTTTTGCATGTCATACAACTCGTCGAAATCAAAACCGTTGTAGACCAGATGCCATTTGTCGGTCATCACGCTGCGTTGGATGCCATAGAGTTCGTTGCCATTGGACTGGGTAAAGATGGTATCACGCCAATCTGTTGGGTGATCACCTTTGAGAAACGGCATGAGGCTTTTGCCATAGATATCCGAAGGCGTATCGAGTCCTGCCATCTGCATGAAGGTAGGATGAAAGTCCGCTAGTGAAACGAATGCATCGACGTCCGTGCCAACGACTTGATCGGCAAGTTGACCGGGCCAACGGATAATCGCGGGCACGTGATAGGCGGACTTAAAACAAGGCAAGCCCTTGCACCAGAGTCCGTGTTCCGCGTTGTAATCCCCATGATCCGAGCAGTAAAGCACCATGGTGTCATCTGCCTGCTCATTAGTATCCAAAGCATCCAGCAACATCCCAAAGAGCTCATCTTCCCAACTACAATAGGCCAGATAGTGTCGAATGGATTCTTTGTGTTCACGCTCCGTCATCTGGTCGAACATGCTACGCGTCCTGCGATAGAGTCCGGGCTTGTCCTCCATGGTGTCGGTAAAACTCTCAGGCAATACGATGTCATTGATGTCGTACATATCCAGGTAACGCTGGGGCGCAAAGTATGGATCATGCGGCCCCAATGCTCCGACGTACATCGCCCATGATTTGTTGGCATCCTTTAACTCGCCTAACAACTTGACCGCACCATCGACATGCACTTTGTCATTGCATTTATCTTCATGAACCCCATAGTTGAAATACTTGTTGTAACCAGGCCGTTGGATTTCACCGTCTGCGCGTGTCGATTCATTGCGTTCTAAGACCTGCGGTTCTCGGATGTAGCGCCCCCATTCATAGGTCTTGGGACGATCTGGATCCGATGGGCCAGCGGTGACGGAGTGTTCGATCCAGCCTTTGTCTTTGGGGCCTTGAATCGCGCTGACATGCCACTTACCAAAGTAGTGCAGGTCGTATCCTGCTTCGCTTAGGTCTTCACTCCATAGTCGCGTTCCCGGCGTCAGATCACGTGACAAGGTGTTGCCCACTTGGACATTGTTCCAGATGCCATGCTTTGATGGATATTGGCCGGTAAAGAAGGTTGCTCGGGATGGACAACAATGCGGCGAGGGGCAATGCGTCTGTGTAAAGCTCAAACCCTGCTTACGAAATTTATCAATATTGGGTGTATAAGCTTTATTGGGGCCGTAAACCGAAGAAGCCCTTTGCTGATCGGTCATAAAGATGAGAATGTTCGTTTGTTCCATTATATTGTGTCTCCATGCGATAATTCAATTCCTTATTTTAAGCATCAAGACTCAATTAACCATGGCACGATTGGGATACGTTTTGTTAAAATTGGGATCATGGCAACCCGACTTCAAACATACATCAATCAAGCTCAAAGCCAACCCACCGCCACCGGACACCTTCCCGGTGGGCAGATTCGCGTTGGTTGGATTAGTGCAAAGAACCAACCTGCCAAGAGGAAATTCCGCATCCTCGACGAGTATCACATGCTCTATCTCATTCGCGGCCAAGGACAATTCGACAGCACCGCCCTCCCCGCCTGCAAACTCCAACCCGGCAGTCGGATTGATCGTCATCCCAAACTGCCGCACACCATCGTGAGACAGGACATCGACCAGTGGCTGGAATTTTTCATCACGCTATCCCCATCACTGCACCGCGCGTTCATGGACATGGGCATTCTTAATCCGCAACGCGTCATCAGTCACGTGTCGATCACCACCAGTCTCATCAAGGATTGCCTGGTGATGATTGATCATATGCATGCCACGGCTGCCAACACTGACACGGTCAGCCGACTGGTGCATTTGTTTGGGCGCTTTGAACAGAACATGCAAGCCAACAACCATCCTGTTCGACTTGCAGATCAGCTTCAACATGCAGTGCATCTTCTGACCGACTTAAGATCGCAACTTACGACACTGCCAGACATCGCCAAACAAGTTGGCATGACTTACGAAAACTTCCGCAAGCAGTTTGCCAGAGAGTTTGGGAAAAGTCCGCAGCAATACCGCATCGAACATCGTGTCGGACAAGCCAAACATCTACTGCTCGAAACCGACATCAGCATTGAATCACTGGCTCAGGAACTTGGATATAACGATGTATTCTGTTTTAGCAGACAGTTCAAAACCGTGTGTGGCATGGCTCCAACACGATTTCGAAATCAAGCAAATTAATGCTCACCCGATTACGCCCATCATTTTCCCCAAGACCTTAAACTGCTTGGTGAGTGGTTGGCGTTTAGGCTGAACACCATCAGGGGACATGAGCATCATCGTCACATCATCATGATCCATTACCCCACCGGTAAAGGCATGCAGGCGACGTGTGAGTTGATCGAGTATCCCAGCAGCGTCACTCACATCAAGTGTTGAGACCATGTCAAGCAATCCCGCTTCGCCAAGCATTCTGCCCCCTTGGGGCCTGGATTCAGTCACGCCATCGGTGTACGTCAAAAGCAAATCATCGGTATCCAGATGCACTGCAAACTGCAGGTAATCCGTATCCGGGATCACGCCAATGGGTAGGTTTCGAGGGACGTCATCTTGCGGGTGATGTTCGGCATCCAGATAGGTCCAACGCTTATCCGCAGCACGATACAACAGCGGCCGCGGGTGTCCGGCATTGCACATCACCAGATGCCCAGTCATTGGGATATAGGTTGCAATCAGTGCAGTGATGAAGCGCCCGGCGAGATTTTCTTTTTCAAAATCACGGTTCAATGCGACAGCAAGTTTGGTTTGATCCTGCTTGTTGATGTGCTTGCGAAGCATGTGTCGAAAATCGTCCGCCACGTCCGCTGCTGCCGAATCATGCCCGGAGACATCAGCCAGGAGAAAGCGTGATATTTTCGCACCCCCGCACATGGATATCAGATACAGATCGCCTCCTCGGTCTGCTGATGCCGGTTCACTACTGACCCAGACATTCATGCCGGTGACGTAAGCTTTGCGATTGATCCGCCGACTCCCACCCCAGACATCAAGACAATCCAGATGATGTGTTGGCTGAGGTATTGCGACCCGCTGTTGCGGCAAAGGTTCGACGATTGTGGGAGTAAGCTGTGTCATATTGGAATAGCATGCAAACCTTGCCAGTTATTCCAATGTTACGAAACTTATCAGCAACTCCCCCTTTGGCACGACTCTTGCATTATCATATTCGGACATGCAGCGGCGTGTAATTCGAACGTTGACGCAGTAATACAGGCACACCTCATGACCACAAAAGAAGCAAACCGCCTTAAAGAGTCGCAAGAGCGCACGGAAAACTGGAAACGATGGGGACCGTATCTGGCTGAACGCCAATGGGGGACGGTGCGCGAAGATTATTCTGCAGACGGGAATTTCTGGGATCACTTCACCCATGACCAATCTCGCAGCCGAGCCTACCGCTGGGGTGAAGACGGCATCCTGGGCTTTACCGATCGTGAATGTCGACTTTGCTTTGCACTGGCGATGTGGAACGGCAAAGACCCGATCCTCAAAGAACGCTACTTCGGTACCAACGGTCACGAAGGTAATCACGGCGAAGACGTCAAAGAATATTACAGCTACGATGAAGCGCTTCCAACCTACAGCTATTGCAAGTCCACCTACCTTTACCCGCAGGACGAATACCCCTATAGCCACATGGTCAAGAAAGCTGTCGAAAGCGGCAAAAACCAACCTGAATACGAGCTGTCAGACACTGCACTTTTTGATGACAACCGCTATTGGGAAATCACCGCAGAGTATGGCAAGAAAAGCGCAAACGACATACTCATCGAACTGTCCATCACCAACAAAGGACCGCAGACTGCAACGCTGACACTGCTGCCCACCTTGTGGTTCCGCAATACGTGGAGTTGGGAATGCAAGCACGAAGGCTGCACGATGAAGCCGTACCTGTATGAACAGAAAAGTCGCTTCGTCGCTGAGCATCAAACCCTGGGCCGATTTGAATTAAGCTTCCCCAATACGCCAGACAACAAACGCCCGGTGACCTTGTTTACCGACAATCACACCAACATGAGCAAGCTCTTTGCTCAAAGCAATTCAACGCGATATGTCAAAGACGCCTTTCACAATTACATCGTCAATGGCAAAAAAAATGCTGTCAATCCAACGCAACAGGGAACCAAAGCAGCAGCAGTTTACGAATTGACCGCACAAGCAGGTGAGACAATCAAACTGCGTCTGCGTTTACAGCGATCCAACAAAGTTGTCTCCGACGTGCTGGGTGATGACTTCACCAAGATCATGGATAAGCGTCGCGCAGACCTGCATGAATATTATCAATCCATCTTGCCTAAGGAGATGCCCGAGGATCACCAACTCATCGCACGCCAGGCTTATGCGGGATTGTTATTCAGCAAACAGTTTTATCACTACATTGTCGAAGACTGGATACAAGGCGATCCGTCGATTGTCCAACCTCCCGAAGGTCGGCAGTGGGGTCGCAATCATCAATGGAAGCATCTGTTTAACCGTGACATCATTTCCATGCCCGACAAGTGGGAATTCCCATGGTATGCCTCTTGGGATTTAGCGTTCCATATGCTGCCCATGGCACAGGTCGATACCGACTTTGCCAAAAAGCAATGTCTGTTATTCCTGCGTGAATGGTACATGCATCCCAACGGGCACCTGCCTGCATACGAGATGGACTTGAGTGATGTGAATCCACCAGTACACGCTTGGGCCTGTCGCAGAGTCTACGAAATGGATGCCCAGCGCACCGGTAAGTCCGACTACGGATTCCTGGCGCGATGCTTCCAGAAGCTGCTTTTGAATTTCACATGGTGGGTCAACCGCAAAGACCACAACGGCAAGAACATCTTCTCCGGCGGATTCCTGGGGCTCGACAACATCGGCGTCTTTGATCGCTCCTACCTGCCCGTCGACGGTGAACTCGAACAAGCCGATGCCACGGCATGGATGAGTTTTTTCTGTGCCAACATGTTGTGGATGTCCATGGAACTTGCTGTGCATGACCCAGTCTACGAAGACATGGCCACCAAATTCTTCGAACACTTCGTGCATGTCTGCGATGCCATTAACCACGAAGGCAAAGGCGGACTCTGGGATGAAGAATTAGGACTGTATCGTGACCAACTACATACCAAGGAAAAGGACATCCCCCTGCCGGTGCGGTCAATTGTCGGTTTGCTGCCGTTATCAGCAGTGCTGGTGATTGAACAGAAAGCCATCGACAAACTACCGGCATTCAAAAAGCGACTTCATTGGTTTTTAACCTACCGCAAGGACTTGGCAGGCTATGTCACCTACATGCAGTCGGATGATTCAACCACCAACGACGCACATCGTCTGCTGGCTATCCCATCCAAAAATCGTCTTGAACGCATGCTTAAACTCATGCTCGATGAGTCGGAATTTTTAAGTCCGTTTGGTATTCGCTCCCTTTCGATTCATCACAAAGAGCATCCCTATGTGCTCAAATATGAAGACAAAACGTTTGGCGTCGAATATACCCCCGGTGAATCCGACACCTCCATGTTCGGCGGCAACAGCAATTGGCGTGGCCCGGTCTGGATGCCAATCAATTATCTGTTTATCGAAGCACTTTATAAATACCATCACTTCTATGGTAAGAGCTTCAAAGTCGAATACCCCACCGGTTCAGGTAACAAACACACCCTCAAACAAATCGCAGACTTACTCTGCCAACGCTTAACTGGCTTGTTCCTTCCCAATGCCGACAAGGTACGCCCCTGCAATCTTGGATTAAACAAACTGGCTAATAGCGAACAGTTCAAAGACACTGTCTTCTTCCACGAATACTTCCATGCTGACAGTGGCAAAGGTCTTGGCGCATCCCACCAAACCGGATGGACCGCCCTGATCGCTTTGCTGTTACACCAACAAGCAGGCGACCACATCATCTCCTACGCTCATCATGACTCAGCCTGTTTTGATGATGAGAAACAGAACAAAGCTATAGACATGGCAGAAGCATCAATGTGATTAGGAGTTTCAACCTTTGCGGTAGGTTCCAGGCGTCATATTGGTGAGGCGTTTAAAAAGTCTGGAAAAATAGATCGCATCCTGGTACCCGACGGCTTGGGCGATGGCGGTGAGTTTATCATCGGTGTGTCTTAGCAAATGCTTGGCACGTTCGATGCGAATCGACTGCACGTAGTCCATGGGAGTCAAACCATATTGTTGACAAAAAACACGGGCAAGGTGTTCGTAGCTGTGACCGATGCTCGCAAGTAACGGGCGGATGGCGATGCTGCCTGCTTGCTGGGACATGGTTTGATCCAACAGACAGCGGACTTTGTGGGCCAGGATTGCCTGTCGATTTTGTGGACGTGTCGATTGTTCGTGCGAATCGAGTAGTCGGATAAGCAGTTCAAGTAACACGCCCCGCCCTGCCAAACGTTCGTGAGTTTGATCATTGCCAAGCATCAGACTCAATCGCGTCATCAACTCTAAACAGACTAAAGGTGATGACACTGCACCATGGATTACGCCATTGGGCACAAAGTCCGGTGCATGGCGATAGCGTTGACGTTTGGGTCTTGCTGGATGAAAAGTCATCACCGGTGTATTGGGTTTGGCAGGTTGATATTGCCAATCAAAATGTGCATAGCTTCGACGGCCATTTTCCAGGCATGTGGTGGTATGCCAATGCCCCGGCGGGATGATGATGAAACTATGCTCCGGGCAATCGTAACCCATATCATCAACGAGAAGCCGATAGTGTCCGCGTTCAAATAGAACCAACTGGTGATCATAAATCACACGATTGGGTTCAACCCAGCCGGCCGATGTATCCATTTGCCCGCAAAGTCCGCCGATGGGAAAACCATCAGGCTCTGCACTTGGGCAGGGCGCAATCCGAGTTAGCCATGTTGTTGAGGGCCGAGCCATTAATATCATTATAGACTAACAAACAGTCATATTTACCCCATTTTAAAATCAATTTACTGATCTATAGTGTCATAAACGACATCAATACCTATTCATCACAGGAGACATCGCATGCAAGCCACCGCATTGGTATGTGATCAGGATCAGACATTTGAACTTAAGACCGTCATCCTGCCGAAGCTCGGGCCGGATCAGATCATGCTCAAGACGTCTTACTCGGGCGTGAGCATTGGTACGGAGTTCGCCCTGATCCGCAATAAAATTTCATGGGGTCCATTCCCCATCGTCACCGGCTACATGGCGACCGGTATCGTCGAGCAGATCGGCGAACAAGTCAGCGATGTCAAAGTCGGCGACAAGGTTTTTGTGCGTGGTAATGTCCCCCTGAAACTTGAAGACGGCACCGACGTTTCGCCGGTAACAGGCACGCACTGCTCGCACATCATCACCACCGTCGGAGGCACACATGGCGCGGGCATCCTCCCAGATGACGCGCCCATGGAACAAGCGAGCATGTTCGTCATGCCTGCTGTGGGATACTACGGCGTGGATATGTCAGAGCCCAAACTCGAGGACACCGTGGTCGTCTACGGCTGCGGACTCATCGGCCAGGGCGTGATTGCTGCCTGCTCCATGCGAGGATGCAAAGTCATTGCCATCGACGTGCAGGATAGACAATTGCAAATGGCAAAAATCATGGGCGCGGACGTATTGATCAATGCTGCAAAAACTGATGCATTAACCCAACTGAATACAATCTCTCAAGGCGGTGCGGATGTCGTCTTTGAATGTACCGGCATCCCAACACTGGTGGATACTGCCCTGTCGCTATGTAAACGTGATGGCAAATTTGTCTGGCAAGGTAACTACGGCCAAGCGCCTATCAACTTCAAATTCCTCGTCCCCCATGGCAAACGCCTTAAAACATTCTTCCCATGTGACGACGGTTACCTGCCCTTTAGACATGCGGTGATCAAACACATGAGCCAAGGCATTTTGCCATGGGATAAATTAATCACTCATCGCATCAAAGCGGATCAAAGTCCAGGCATGTATGACCGAATCAACCGTGGCGACAAAGACATCATCGGCGTCACGATTGACTGGTCGTAACCTATTATTACTCGAAAAATCAGGAACTTTATCATGTCCACCATACTCATCACCGGCGGTAGCGGCTTTCTGGCTACGGCCTTGCGAGACGAACTATCTCAACGTCATCACGTGATCACCATCGGTCGAAAAAAAATACAAACCACCGACAACCAGACACATTACGTCGGCAATTTCGCGGACTTTGAAGACCTTCGCCAACTCGACAAGCATCAGATTGATGCGGTGGTCCACCTTGCAGCAGTCACCGGCGGATGCCTTGAACGTGAAGGCATTCTGGTGAACGTCGAAGGTACGCGATGTCTGATGCGATACCTCATTGACCGTGGGTGTACCAAGTTCGTCAATGCAAGTTCCATTGCGCTCGTTGGCGTGGAAAGTCTGGCATTCCGTCCGGTGTGTCTGCCAATTGATGATGAGCATCCTTGTCTGGATCGTGATGGATATGGCGTATCAAAATATCTCATGGAAGAAGTGACGAAATATCTGCACATGCAGAATCCGCAGACGGATGTGATCAACCTGCGATTGTCAGCGATCTATCCTGATGAGAATCCACCAGCAAAGGTCAAGTCTTGTGACATCTACAAATGGGCCGCTGCGAGTCTTACATTGCTAAGCCGCAGCCAGGCGGTCAAAGCATTCACACTGGCAGTGGAATCCAAATACAAACCCGGCGTCCGCATACTCAACACCGTCAGCAAAACCGCATGGGTCGAGTCGGATACTGCTGTAGTACTTAAGCGTTGGTGGGGTGAGGATGTGGATTTGAATTATTTCTCACAACCCGGCAAAGCAATGGCAAACCTGTACAGTAGTGATGCCATTGAACGTGAACTTGGATTTAATGAACATAAATAGCATTCTTTTGTAATTTCCAACCAAATGCCAAACGGACACCCACAAGACAAGTAAATCCGCTAAACTTGCCCGGCGTATGAGTACGCATCCCCTATCCGCTATTCTGCAAGTTTCAGTTTTATTGACTGTGGTCTTCGCGTTATGCGCCCCCGGTCATGCACAGGTGTCTGCTATGAATATCAAACCGTTTTCACCGGTAGCCGTTGATCTTTCTGACAATGGGTTTGCCCCCTATCCCTTGGAAGGCAAAGTTGAATCGCTGTTACAACAAGCTTCGCCAAGTGACTACCAGGCGACCGGTGCGACCCGTGAATTGTATCTGGATTTGTCTGAGCGCATTGTGCGGATGGCGATCGACTGGGTGGATGAAAAAGGCGCGGTGATCGACCCGGTGACCGGTGAAGAATGGAAACAGACGACGCCCCGCTTTGTCTCCTCCGCTGCGGTACTCATTGCTTACGGACGCTGCACGGAATATCTGGAGACTGTTTGCAAGTCGATGGCTTACTGCTGCAAACGACTGGGTAATGGTCAAGCCAAGGACATGTCACCGGACTTCTGGACGCGTGAATTGATGACGGCTGACATGTGCTTAACGGGCATTGCTGACCCGGAAGTCCAAAAAGCATGGCGAAGTGATCTATCCAAACTCGACTGCGAAAAGACCTATGTTTTTGTTGATCCAACGCATGGCAAGAAACTCCACGAACTGCACAACTGGGCGATCTATGCTTCGGGCGGCGAAGCATTGCGTGAAATGGAGAACCTTGGCCCCAAGGATCGACCGTTTCTTTGGGGACGTGAATATTTTGACATGTACATGGGACCGCAACTGGACCACATGACCGAATTTGGCATGTATCGTGATCCGGGCGATCCCATCACGTATGACATTACAACACGACTGCAATTCACCACGCCATTGGCGTATGGCTTTGAAAGTAAACTCCGCGAGACGTATGTGGAACTGCAACGTCGCGGGTGTCTGACCGCCCTGCTCTTTTCCCAGGCCGATGGCTTTGTGCCTTATGGCGGTCGCTCAAGTGGTTTTCAATTTCAGGAAATCATTCTCAGTGCGATGTTTGAACTTGAAGCCCAACGGTATAAAACATCCAATCCTAAACTGGCGGGCGCGTTTAAGCGACAGGCTCATTTAAGTGCGATGGCGACGCAACGATGGCTTACTCAGATGCAGCCGTTGCGTCATATCAAAAATGGTTTTGATCCCAGTTTACGTCATGGTATTGATGGCTATGGTCAGTACTCGGTCTACACATTGCTGACCTCGTCATTCCTTGGACTTGCTGCGTTGTATGCCGATGACACGATTGCCGAGGCTCCAACTCCGGCGGAGTTAGGTGGTTATGCCCTGGAACTTACGCCAGCGTTTAACAAGGTGTTTGCGGTCACCCGTGGATGCTATGTTGAAATCGACACCGTGGCAGATTTCAATCACGATGCAACAGGTATTGGCCGGATTCATTTTGCCGGTTCTCCTTTTGAGATGATCCTGAGCATGCCCTTTACGCATCACCCCAAGTATGTCTTTGCCAAAGGTGTAAAACATACCCAACAGCCGATCGCCATTGCGCCGACGTGGTTGGCTGGGGACCAGCGTATTTCGCTTGCATCTTTTTCAGAAGGCCAGGTCACACATACCACCACGGTTCACGAGCAGTCGCCGGAGAAAGTACGTTTAACACTGGATTACAAGCACGATGAGAGCCACAGTGCGATCAGCGAAACACTCACGGTGTTGCCGGACGTGGTTCAAATCGCTACACAAATCAAAGTCGCAGAGAAAGCTGCTGATGGGGTTGTGTATCAAATTCCTGTGCTGGTAACCGACGGGATGTCACGTAGCAAACTGATATTGGAAGATGGCAAGCTCGTTGGTGAATACCGCGGACACCGCTGGCAGATTACATGGGATGCAACACTGGCGACTGCAACATTGGGCGATGACGAGTTCGCCAATCGTCATGCCGTGTGTCGATTGCTGAAGTTGGACTTCGGCACTCGCGCTGTGAATTTGAAGATTGAAAATCTTGGACACATTAAGTGATGGTGTCTCACGTCTACCCACGTCATCGCGCGAATTGTTTGCGGTAGTCCGACGGACTGATCCCCAGCTTTTGCCTAAAGCATGTGGCCATGTATCGGGCGTCGTAGAACCCGCTGCTTGCTGCCACTTCTTTGAGACTCATCATGGTTTGAGCAAGCAATGACTTGGCGTGTTCAAAACGTACCCGATGAATTTCATCAAGCAGACTATGTCCCACGAGTTTGACGAAGCGGCGTTCCAACGAACGGCGATTGACTGACCATTGCTTAACGACCCATGCGACATTGATATCGCGTGTCGCATTGTCTCGGATCAACCGCAATGCTTTGGCAACATCCGCATCATCCAACGCGAGCATGTCCGAAGAAGCACGGCGGACGACTTTCACCGGTGGCAATCGAATGGTCTGTGGTTTACGATCAGGATCTTTCAAATGCAGATCCATGAGACGAGCTGCTTCATAGCCAATCGTGTACAAGGGTTGAACGATGCTTGAGAGTGGTATTTCTGAAAACTCACAGTAAATCTCGTCATCGTCGACACCCAGGACAGCCATATCCGTTGGTATGCGCAGACCGGATATTCTGGCAAGTCGTATCAGCTCAATTCCTGCCGAATCGTTCGCACAAAAGATGCCACATGGTTTGGGCAAGCTCTTTAGCCATTGAATCATTTTCTGCTCATAGTCTGGAATCTGGACTTTAGTTTCAGCAGTCCCGAAGAATAACTTTGTCGAACAGTGAGATTTATTGTTTATTTCATTGATAAATCCTTGTAACCGTTCTTGTGCAAATGGCCAACGTCCACCACTGGCAAATGCAAAATGCTCCAGCCCCAGCGAGAGGAAATATTCTGCTGCCATGTGGCCAATAGCTCGATCATTTGACGCTACCAATGGAACCTGAACATTGGGCGATTGTTGGCCGACTTTGACTAAAGGAATTTGAGCACCATTCACAACACTATAACTTTCAGGCAGATAGAACTGTCCAATCACACCACTTGATTGTGCATTGAGGACCAAAGTCTCATGCATATCCACATGTGAGAACTGCCATTGTGTGTATTGGCGAGCATAGGCAATGATGCCACGGGCGATATCACGACCGCATCGGGTGTCGAATTGAAGTTGAACATGGATTAAAGGTCGCTGCATTATTGGGGTGCCTGTCGCAATTTCAAACAATAGTGTCGCAATTTTGTCGTTGACGTCACAATTATTGTGCCTAAAGTTACACATAAAGCAACTGTTGCTCAATATTATATCCCCTGTCCGCCACCAGGAAAACCAACATGAGACAGCCCCAGCCCAAACAGTCGGTTATAAAATCAACTTGCAACGGTTTTACACTTATTGAATTATTGGTTGTCATCAGCATTGTGGCGTTGTTGATTTCGATCCTCTTGCCAGCTTTGGGGAAAGCTCGTGAAGCGGCTCGTGTTTCACAATGCACGACCAACGTCCGCCAGATCGGGATGGCCATGATCATGTGGGGTGGCAATAACAAAGACTACATGCCGTCTGATCCTGAAAATAGAGGAAGACGCAGTTTTGAAAATACAGGTCTTGAAGAGGTATTGACCAAAGCTGGGTTACTTGGCAAATGCAATCGCCCCGAAGGTTGGGGTGGAGCCAATGGACGTACCGTCACCGGTGGTGTATTCCTTTGCCCAGCATCTCCGATGTTCAAGACCGAAGATGATGCAGGAAACGGTGGCTCACGTTATGCCCATCGTGAAAATCCAACATCCCATAGCCTGGACACGGTCAACACCTATTCAGGACTATACAGCCATTGGCGAACCCAATATGCACCTTACCTATCAAACAATTTACCCGTCTATAACTTGGGTTTCTTCGCTCGACCGTCTGGTGTCCCCATTCAATTCTGCTCAACAGCGCGTATCAACGGAGGCAGTACAACTAACGGTGGTGCAACATGGCACAATAAAGGCCCCCGACCAGTCGCATTCCTCGACGGCCACGCCAAAGCAGTGGGAATGGATGCGTACACAACAAACAGTGGTTGTATCTCCGCAGCCAACGGCAGCTACAACGGCTCATCACCACACAGTTATCGCCGAATCGGTACGTTCCTCAATGGTATTACCTACCTTTCGAGTGATGGTGACTTTGCTTTAGGCGAGTATTAATTTCAACACTTGACAAAAAATACGGCCGAATGCCACCGTGGTGTTCGGCCGTTTGTGTATCAACGCTAAACAGTTTCAAATAACCACACGACGCAACACCATCAGTTGAAAGGCCACACATGAAATTACATGTGACTCTTGCATCCTTAATCCTAAGCCTCCTGTTCATACCTATCACCAGTCAAGCGGCAGACATGCAAACGCGGCTGCTTAGTGCATTGGAGAATCCAACTGCCATCGCTGCAGGCAAGTACCATGCTTCTGACGCGTCCGCCACGTTAGCTACAGGTGTCGAAGCCAAAGTTGGCCCCAATGCCATTGCGTTAAACCTCGTTGCGTTGGGCGGTGGTGGCAAGGGTGACTTCACATTCAAAAATATCTATCCCGGTCATGCCAATGCACTGTCGTGCTGGGTCTATCTTCCAGAAGGTCATGCCATCAAGACACTGGGGTTTCAGGTCTATGACAACAAAGGTGAATCACTCACCAGTCTGGAACCTGCAAACTGGCAAGGCTGGAAGCGCATCTCCGTGTCGCTGACAGAGGGTCAATGGAAACAGACCTACCCGCAGAATAACCATGACAGCAAACTTGATCTGCCGATCAAGGGGATTCACATGGCCTACTTCGTTTCCAAGGCCGGCCCGACCCATTTGGTGGTCGATGGACTTGAAGCTGAATATGTCATGGATCAAATCGATCCCAACGCAGCCGTCTCCGTAGAACTCAACAGCGCAGCAGACATTGAACTGGGCAAGCAGGCGACTGCCACCCTCGTGTTCTCCAATCCCAAACGTCAGACCGCCAACGTACAGGTTCAGCTCAAGCTTCAAACAAACCCGCACCTGACTGATCTGGATTTACCTGATGGCAAACTCGGACGCGACCATGCGACACTGGCAAGCAGTGTCACCATTGCCGCAGGCAAGACTATTGGCACCAACACCCTCACCGATGGGAACGTCAATACCGCAGCAGGCACCGGCTACAGTGGCAAAAAAACATGGGACACAGCTGAGCAGATTATCACCCTCGACAAAGCTCGCAAGATCACTGCCATGAAATGGGAAAGTGGCGATGCCAATTGGGTCGCCAAAGTCAACGTCCTCACATCCATGGATGGCAAGACATACTCACCAGTCGCGGACTTGCAGAATATCGACTTTTACAAAAAATGGGGCAAACAGGATTTCAACGTCAAAACCCCTTTCCAGGCTCGCTACATCAAGCTTCACTATCACAACAACGGTGAGTTGGCCAACGCGATCCGCATGCCCTCCTCACTGAGGATTTACGATGGCATGGCCGACGAATCCACTGACATTCCCGTTACCGGCAAAACGATAGCAGACATCAAACAAACCGTGGAAGTCCCGGCATTAGGTTACCGGGTGCTGACAGTCCCTTTGGACAAACCACTGGAAACCGGTTCGTACATGTTGGTTGCAAGAGTTGGCATAGGTGATCAGATCACCCTTTCGGGGCAGGAACTATTCTGTGAACCGGCACAGCTCAAGCCCCATGCATCTTCGCAATTTGGCTTAAACGCATCACGTTGGTTCCTGGCCAAAGAACATGCCAAGCTCGGTATCGGTTGGGTTCGTTTTGAGAACTTCAAATGGCCAATGGTCAGCCCCGCCCCCGACACCTACAGTTTTAATCCTGGCCCCAAGCCATGGAGTCTGGATATTGATGATGCGATGCAAACTTATGCCGATGCAGGAATCAATGTCATCCCCATGATGTTTCTCACGCCCGAATGGGCCTCTGATCCTGTCGAAGGACTCAAAGACAAAATGGCGCTCTCGCGTGTCCCTCGTAGCCCCGAACTGTATGGCCAGTTTGCCTATCAAACCGTCGCCCGATACGGCAGCAAAAAAATCGAATCCAGCAAACTCCTCACCGCCGATAAAGTCTCCGGCAAAAACCAAATCCGCTGGTTCGAACTGGGCAACGAACCCAACCTCAATCCATTCCGAGGACGCAATCTCCCCACATGGGGTGCATGGTCAGGCACGATGGATCAGTTCTATGAGATTTACAAAGAAGGCGCAATCGCTGTCAAAAAGGCCGACCCCGATGCCAAAGTCGCAAGCCTTGGTTTTGCAGGCATGACCTGTGAAACCATCGACTCATTGCGAACCTACACCTATGAAGACGGCACGCATCCCATCGACTACACCGACATGCTCAGCGTCCACTTCTACTCCGGCCGGACACCACCGGAAATTTCAACCCATGACAGCAACAACTCATCTGACATGAGCGTCGCATACGACGAACACGTCCGACGCACCGTCGAATGGCGTGACCGTAACAAACCCGGCATCCCCATCTGGCTCACAGAAACAGGCTATGACACAGGCGGTCCCATCGGCACCAATGAACGAACCCAATCCGCCCGACTGCCCCGCGTCGTGATGATCTCGCTGCACAATGGTTTTGACAAAGTCATCGTCTACCGTGAGTCCGGCTCGACTCCCACGCAGCATGCCGCGGCCGGTGTCCTGCGAAACGATCTGACCCGTCGGCCCAGTTGGTACAGCTATGCCACACTCATCCGCCAACTCGATAAGGCCACGCCGGATCAGCAGATCAAACTCGACAGCGACAACACATGGGCCTACACATGGAACCGCAATGGCAAACTCCTGCTCACCGCATGGGCCATCACCGACCAAGCAACGCTGAACCTTGAACTGGGCAGCGCAACCGTCACTGACGCCTTTGGCATGACCCGAAAAGTCACAAGCACCAAAGACTTGCAACTCACCGAATTCCCCTTGTATATCAGTGATTTCGCCAACAACAGCAAGCTCAACCAACTCCGTGAAAATAACAAGGCAAAACGTGCAGAGCGCAAAGCTTCCCGTGAAGCACTTGCTCAAAAACAAGCTTATCTTTACGACTTTGGGAACAACCTGGAAACTGAAAGTGTCAACATCGGGAAAATGCGAACCTTCCAGAAAGTCCCTGCAGAGCAAGTCTACACCAAGGACAATGGCGTTGGTTTTGAAGACAAGCCAGCAGAAAATAACGAATTCAAACACTGGAAGAAAAATCCATTGGAACGCAACGGCGTGAACACTTACAACACCAGCTTCCGATGTGACATTCATCCTGGGACCTATGAAATAAGTTTCGCAGCTGAAGGACCGGGAAACACCATTGTCACCATCGACACCGGCACAAAACAACAGGAAGTAACTCTCAAGAAAGATCAACCAGCGATCTTGACCCTCAACGTTGACAAAGGTTATTTGCGAATTATCAGTAAAGGACGCCTGACTTATCGCTTCCTGACATTAATACAAGTCGATTAATCGCAACTGACAATTACACGAGACCTGTACGCCTCGGCCCCAGCCCCGGAAGCCAGAAAATTTCCGAAAGCCCCACGGAACCCAGCCCTGCGAATTTCTGTCTGTGTCCGGGGATGTCCGGAGGCTTCCGCAGCGTGGTCAACCGGTGAGTGGCCAGCGTGGCCGCACTTGGGACAGACGTGTGACGTTCATGGCATCAGGCGACGTGATATTTCATCGGTGCAACTCGCCACCATGAGCCGATGCCTTGTTTGTCTTAAACCAACCAACCGGTTTACGGTGATTCTATGAACTGGCAAAGGGGGCCGGGGAGCGCAAGCTCCCTGGCATGCAAACCTACACCTAGCAAACACCATCACCCACAGATTTTGCGGAGAAGGCATTTTTTATCATAAGGTTGTTCATCAAAATGCGGTGATAAACTCATGCCCAAAGAGAATTGGATACATGTCATTTAGAAATTTCGCGAGGATAAAGTTAATGATGATGATCGCCATGAAGCTGCTGACAAAGGCATCGGTTGCGGCCTTACCGACACCTGCGGCACCACCTTTACAGTGAAAGCCTTTGTAGCAACTGACCAAACCGATTGCCAGGCCGAAGCAAACACTCTTGGTCAGTCCCACAGACAGGTCCCACCCCCCCACGAAGTCCGCAGAGCGTTGCCAGTAACTTGGTCCGTTGACGCCGAATCCGTGTACGGTGACAAGATAGCCACCAAAGATTCCCATGATGTCGCTGATTACTGTCATCACCGGGATCATGACCACGCAGGCAATCACACGTGGAACGACAAGATAAGCAATGGGGTCCGATCCCATCACACGCAATGCATCAAGCTGCTCGGTGACATGCATGGTGCCCAGCTCAGCACTGACTGCCCCACCAACGCGCCCGGCCAGCATTACCGCAGCCAGGACAGGGCCGATCTGCTTGACCACGGAGATATTGATGATCGCACCAAGACTATCGGCTATGCCAAAGGCATCGAACTGCTCAAAGGTTTCAATCGCAAGCACCATCCCGATGAACAGCCCCAGGAGCATGATCACAGGAATACTGCGTGTACCAATGGAAAAGAGTTGTGGCGTCAGCAGATTCCATCGCCCCCAACGGCCCACGCCACGGAACAGCCATTTCATGGTTGCTAAACAAAAACGAGCAAACTGCCCAAAGCCAGCAACCTGATCCAGAATAATTGAGCCTAAATTAGCAATACGCATCAACACCATGTGCATATGATATCAGGTCATTCAAGAAACTGGTTCAATGTGGATATGAAACATGCGAGATTGAGAAAAAGTCCTATTGTTCTTAAGATGTTAAATATCTCACCCTTGTCCGACCTGGACGCTTTTCACCATCAGGAGTCTGATCCATGCGTATACGCCCCTTGTTAATCGCTGTGTTGCTTTGCACATTTTCGACTTTGGTATTGGCTCAAGGTAAGACCGTCAAGCTACTGACGGTGGGTAACAGCTTTGCAGATAACGCCCTGTCGTACCTGCCTAAAATCACCGAGGCCTCCGGCAACAAACTCATCTATGCCCGTGCCAATCTCGGCGGCTGCACCATGGAACGTCACTGGAAGCATGTTGAAAACTTCGAAGCAGGTGCAACCGACAAGTCCGGCAAACCCTACATGGGAGGTAAGGCCAGTCTCAAAGATCAACTCACCAAAGATCAGTGGGACTATGTCACCATCCAACAAGTCAGCTGGAAAAGTCACGACCTTTCAACCTATCATCCCTATGCCCAGAACCTTCACAGCTATATCACCAAGCATGCACCACAAGCCAAAATTCTGCTTCAACAAATCTGGGCCTACCGCGTGGATGACCCCCGCTTCAAGCCATCAAACGAAGGTAAGGAACCGCACACCCATCAAGTCATGTACGAGCAAGTCCGCCATGCCTATCACACCATTGCCAAAGAATTGAACATCGGCATTCTCCCCAGTGGTGATGCGATGTACCTTGCAGACATTGATCCAAAGTGGGGATTTAAGCCTGTTGAAGTCGACAAATCTAAGTTGGAACATCCCAATCTTCCTGCACAAGACCATTCGCTGCATACTGGATACTTCTGGCGCAAGAACAAGAAGGACGGCACCTACAAAATCCACATGGATGGACACCATGCAGGTAAAAATGGCCGCTATCTCATTGGCTGTGTCTGGTTTGAAGTGCTATTTAATGAAAGTGTCGTAGACAACAGCTACGTACCTGAGGGAATGGATCCAGATTACGCTGCTTTTCTGCGAAAGACCGCACATCAGGCAGTGTTAAATCTCAAAGCTGAAAAATAGATCACAACTGGAACAAGTCAACTCGCTTCCTTAACGACCGGCACACCAAGATTCAGCTTGCGTGCCCGTTTGTTGTTGTACATAAATTTGTCCGCAAGCTTTGTTAGGTTTTCCGTATCCTGGCCATCATCAGGATAGACAGCCACACCAATGGATGCGCCAACATTCACCGGTCCTTTGGTTGTTGAAACCGGGTCGTACATACGCGAGACAATTTTCTCGCCAATAATCATGGCGTCGGATTTTGAATTCAACTCCGTCAGTAGAACTGCAAACTCATCACCGCCGATGCGAGCTACTGTATCTGTCTTTCGCACACACTGTAACATCCGAGTCGCAACCGAAGCGAGTAATTCATCACCGATGTAATGACCATATTCGTCATTAACCTGCTTAAATCCATCCAGATCAATATACAGTAAGCCACAGATACGGCTATATCTTTCAGCCATTTGCAGTGCATGCTCAAAGCGTTCATTAAACAAAACTCGATTAGCCAATCCTGTCACACTGTCAAAATGTGCGTGACGAGAGAGAAGTGTCTTCTCGTGATAATGCCCCACAACAAATGACGCCAACCCCCAGCTGGGAAGCAAAGCCAAGACGAACCAAAACATGATAATCAGCAAACACTCATTGTAAACATGCTTCCTATATCCCTGAATCACTTCCGCTGGTAATGCTGCGACATACTTAAGCTGTGTATCGTAATCAATCACATCAGCAACCGAATCATCCACAACGCGTTTGGGACGGACAAAATTTCGATACCCCTTTAAATCAAAAGTATCAAAATCATACACCTCGTCGCCGACGCTAAACTTACCTCGCTTTTGACTGCTCATTATTTTCCATGCTTCAGGATGCATTGTTGCAAAATTCACATCCTTGTTGCCTGGAATATATTGCCCCCATTCAAAATCAGAATTGGGGTGCATCACCCAATACCCATCAGCATTAATGAGCATAAATTGAGTTTGCCCTACTTGCGTGGAGGATTTGATGATGTTGATAAAATTATGAATATTGTAGTTAACCACCAAAGAGCCAACACGTTTTGATTGACTGTCATACAAACCAATCCCAAAACGAACCGTTGGTTTAAAAGGATATTCAGGAACACCATTTTCCTGATTCAAATCCAAAGTCGAAACAAATGTCTTGCCTCGTCTCAACGCATTGATTTCCTGGAAATAGTGCGCATCGGATTTATCCTGCAATTCGGATTCTGGCAAGCATGTCGGAACTTTATTATTGTAGTCAACGCGAATCACTTCTTTACCATCCACATCCATATAACGTATCTGGTCATAATTTTCGCGTTCCGTCAAAAACCTCTTCCATAGAACCATCAAATCGTGATGCGTTTCAGAATTGGGAGTATCCAAATGCCTCTGCATGACAGGGTTAACTGCTAACAAACGGATGTCACTGGAGACTTCTTCCAATTCCTTGCGTAAGATTGTTTCCTGGAGTTCAATTTCAGAAAGCGACGACGCATCCGCCCGTTCGTAAAAACTGCTCATCTGCGTCCGGTAATAATAGACCACGACCACGCCACATATCATCATGGCAAGGGTTAATGTCAACAAATAGACACACCACAAGTACTTGTTACTTCGTTCTTCAACTTGCATTACAAAACCTTCAGGATTATTTCGAATCCAAAACAGCGACAAGTACACAAATCCTTATATCGGTCAAATAAGAAATGAGATTAATACAGATATGTTAATTCCAGAATTGCAAACAATCGTATGCACAAGGCAAACAGAGACATAGTTTCTTAGTAAAGAACACCAAAGATTACAATTCAATTATGCAAATACAAAACATAAAAAATTACAACTTTCAAAACCAGTTTATTGGACCTATTAAAATCACTTCATATCAACAGTTTCAAATACCAGACATAAACCGATTACCATTTAAACCTCAAGCAATGGCACGCTCTGACCAATGAGTTGTTCTCTAAGCTCACTTGTATCGACAGTCCGCACGTCGTGCGTCAGCGCCATTGCAGCTGCAGCACCTGCAGATTGCCCCAACTGCATCGCATTGACCATCACCCGAATCGCGCCCGCAGAATCGTGACGTGCCCCGATACAACGCCCCGCTGCCAACACATTCGAAAGCCCCAAAGGAATCTGCGACCGATAAGGCACACACCAGCAAAGCGTATCACGATATGGGGCATCCATCGGTTGATCATCCCAACGGCAACTTGAGGCTCTGCGTTTCCCATCAATCACATCACGCATACCAGTAAGTCGCTCAAACGTAATCCCCGGCCCATCGGGTCGATGTATATCAATCGGATACGTGCCTTGAATCACGGTATCTGAAAAACGATGACCAGTAAGAATTTCTTCACGGGTTACCTGGTGTTCGGCAAGAATGCGATGGCTTTCACGGATACCAATTTGAGCAGGTATCTCCACCAGACGTGCACTGCCCCAACCCTTTAGCTGACGCAATTTCCGCATCACCCATTGGAGTTGCTGACGGCCTTCAACTTCACTTCGTGAAAAATCAAACGCATCGGCAGCATTGATATTCAGCACACGGACACCTGAAAGCATCCGTTCATCATCGACACCGGGCATAACCGAACCCCATAAAAAACAGGGATAATATTCGCCGTTGTAATCCATCGGCTCAGCGAACAATGCACTCTGAGCTTCGTGCAGGGGGACTGCATCCCTGGCAACATTGTCCACTCGAAAGCAAAGTGATGGTGGTTGGCACTGATGCGTCGCATTGCCCAACTCAGTTTGTATCCCAGCACGCCGGACAATATCCGCATCACCTGTGCAGTCGATAAACTGATCCGCTTCAATCCCATATCGCCCGCTTTTGGTCTCGACGAGTACAGCAGTGATCCTATCTTCCTCACGTATGACATCCGCAATCCAGGCGTGCAACAGCAGCTTCGCACCCGACTGTACGACGATGTTGTCAAACAGTAATTTGGTGACATGCGGATCAATCACCCACTGGCCACTTTGACCATCCTGGTTTTGGTTATAGGCAGCGCCCTGATCCTTAAGCGCCATGATGATCTCATTAACAAGCCCACCAATAATCGGCGTCTGCTTGTCCATCCCGAGCATGGTATGCCAGATATTCACAATGGCAGCCGTCGCCATCCCGCCGAGGAATCCGTGACGTTCGACGAGGATCACCTTCCGACCCATTCGCGCAGCGGTAACCGCAGCACAAACGCCTGAAGGCCCCCCGCCAAAGACAGCGACATCAAAACGTTCAAGGACTTGAATCGTCTTGGCAGGTTCAGTGATGGTACGACCGGAAACGAGCTGTGGTGTGTAGTTGTTTTGCATGCCTATATTCTGACATGGACACCCCCCTCAGGCCATAGCACCAGTACATCATCTCATTGCGCAGATAAACGATCCATCATCGGACTAACCCCCCAACACTGTCGGTATTGACGGGAGAAATGCTGTGGATCATCGTATCCTGATGCGAATCCGACTTCCTGAATGTTCTTGTCAGTTGTTAAAACCAGATATCTTGCCTTGCGCAAACGCAACATTTGAACATACTGCGTCGGACTCATCCCGGTGGTCTGCTTAAAGAGCTTGCGAAAGTGATTGGCACTGAGTCTTGCTTGCTGGTGGAGCTGATCCATCACCACCGGTTCTTCCATGTGACTGGACAACCAATTCAACACTTTAGCAATCGCTGGGTGTGTTCCATCCTGCCTGTTATCAGTAACCAGCTGCACATTCAATGCGTATCGCACCAACAATGATCCAAGCAAACTGTCGGACTCCAGCTGTGTTGAAGCATCTTTTTCTTCGAAGCAAGTCGCAATGCGTTGGAACATCACGGTATCCAATTCCGACGCCTTGAATGCTTGCTTGGAAATGTTCACGTGCAAAGGCAGCAGATGAACAAACTCCACCCAAATCAATCTTGCAGATCTGGACAACACCTGCCAATGCCTTCGCATGAGTTGAGGAACTAACCAGAGATCACCACTGCGGTATTCATGAACACCTGTTGGATAGTGGTATGCCAACTTGCCTTGAACCAGCAACAGTAATCTGGCTGAAGGAGTCACTGTCTGCTTGAGCTGGTGATCCTTGGAATATCGCGCATCACCCACATGACATACGACACGTGGACAGGCAAGCAATGTTTGCGCAAGGTTCAAAGACATGCCCACAGTTTACCAAGCCAAGTCTGACTTGTTGATTTTCATCAAGGGTAGACCCCCATATCCATACTGTCTGCTTGATAATATGGCCCGGGATTGGTTACGACATTGCTGCCTGTGGTAATGCCTGACGAATTCATGATGGTAATAGCGTAGGGCGCGGTGAGATTCTTGTTGAGTCCAGCATCCGCACCATGTTTAAGATGCGACTGGTTGATACTGTTATTCTGCACGACACCATTGAGCAAGCCATTGATCATGATCCCTGCTGCATAGGTGGTATCAATATCATTGTTGATGATCGTCACATTTTCATTGCCCATGCCCCATGCGTAATTGTTGGAACGGAAGTAGGAACTATGCCCCACCTGGATCGCTGCCACAGCCTGTGAGTCGGGACCGATGTTGCTGTAGAGCATGGTATTGGTCAGTGTGTTGTTACTGACAGTCATATTCCGAACCCAATTAGCATAGCCAAATGGGAATTCATTGCCCATGAGAATGCCCGGCAGGTAGGTGTAGTCGATAATGTTATTATCAACCAATCCATCGGGAGCCATCAGCAATAAACCGCGCGCACGGGTGTCATGAAAACTGCTGTCTTTGATGGTGTAGGAATCAGGATAGCAACGTCGCAGTGCCAACTGAACCACTACCGGCTGAA
>DLCK01000012.1 GCA_002480565.1 Phycisphaerales bacterium UBA7800
TTCAGCCGGTAGTGGTTCAGTCTCTTCCAATCTTGGCGCATTTGGCGTCTTGGCGGTTCATTTATTATGGAGCCCTGTATGCCCATCCGCACGATAGATGTTGAATTGCCGACCGCCGATTTTGCTGAGATTTATCGCACGGTGGATGGCATTGATCTGGGGATTCATTTTTATCAACCTGCGGATGCCAAGTCGCCGACTCCTGCGGTGGTGTTCTATTTTGGGGGCGGTTGGCGGTCAGGGAGTATCGGTCAGTTTCAATTGCAGGCAGACTATCTCAAGCAGCGAGGTGTGACGTGTTGCCTGGTCGAATACCGCATCAAGTCCAAGCATGGTGTGACTCCATTTGCCTGTGTTGAAGATGGGCGAAGTGCAATGCGATACATTCGTGAACATGCATCACGGCTCAATATTGATGTGGATCGTATTTGTGCCTCAGGCGGTAGTGCCGGTGGACACGTCGCTGCTAACACTGCGTTTGCAAAAAACTGTGATGCAGCAAATGACAATCTGGCGATCGATCCGACGCCTGCTGCGATGTTTCTCTTTAACCCGGTTCTCGATACAGTTGTCGAAAGTTGGCAGGCAAGATCACACAATGACACAGTCAACGCATTACTCGAAGACTTCGGCTCGCGAGGCGTGGATGTGTCCCCGATACATCAAGTCCAAAGAGGCTTGATGCCGGTGACGATTGTCCATGGTGAAGATGACGTGACCGTTCCATTTAATCAGACAACAGACTTCGCACAGCGCATGCAGGATGCAGGCAATGATTGTCATGTCATTGGGTATCCGGGCTATGGGCATGGCTTTTTCAATTACCGTGATGGTAAAAAACCCGAAGCTTTTATCGACACGCTTGAACGCATGGATGATTTTCTGGTTCACTTGGGTTGGCTCGACGACAATGCATTTGTAAAAAGCTACGTTGCATCGCTTGAAGCTTAATGAATTTTCTTTTTCTTCTCTTCGATTCGCACCATCTTGTCGCGGTATAGCAGACTGATCATATACTCGTAGTTTGCCATGAGGTTGGCAAGTGATAAACCCGGCCGACCATCAAGAATACCCAGCCGGAAGATGTACATGTAGATGAATCGCAATAGAGGCCTAAACGGCGTATGAGGCCAGATGTTTCTGCGTATCCACTGGCGGTATCGAAGCATATCGCGGAAGAGTTGGTTGGTTTGAGCACCCTGGCTTTGCCCGATTCGCTGCTTGACCCATTCGTCTGATTCAAGGTCGGCATAGCGGATGTGCTTGTCAATATACTGTGTCATGCTCTCACATCGGACATGTAACATTTCATGTTGCATATACTCCGTAGGCCCATCACAGATCATATGTTCATGCACACTGCGGTCTTCATAACGAGCTTGACCACGTTTGAAAAAACGTAGATTCCATGAGGGGTACAACCCGCCATGTCGAATGGGTTGGCCCATGAATAGCAGCAGTCGATTGACATAAAAACCAGAGGCCGCATGCGGGTTGGCAGCAATAGTTTCCAATTCCTGCTTTAGCGCAGGCGTGATCCGTTCGTCGGCATCCAAAATGAAAATCCACTCACCTGTCCATGGGATATTGTTTAGCCCCCAGTTTTTCTGTCGGGCGTAACCTTCCCAGGCATGTTCAATCACGGTCGCTCCCGCATCACGCGCAAGCTGCTGCGTATTGTCCGTCGAACAACTGTCGAGCACATAGACATTGCCAACCGTTTTGGCATTGTGTACCGCATCAGTGATATGCACTGACTCATTAAACGTGGGGATGAAGATGTCGATTTTACTCTTCATGCTTCATCCTTTTTGAGCAATTGGTGAGACAGTTCCATGGTGCGAACTGACCAGTCGACTTCGTTTTCCTTGATCTTCAATTCGATCCAGTATTCGTACATGCTGATCATCGCGCAATAGTGAAAGCCAGCAATGCCATCAAGCCAACCTCCGCGGAGGATGTAGGAATATAAGAAGCGAAAGAGTCCGCGACCTCGCAGAAAGAAACTGAAGTTTTTGATCGCTCTGCGACGTTGAATCGGATCTTTCTGCGTGAGCTGCTTAAACGTCGGCATGCCATCTTTGCGAACCGCTACGCCTTCGACGGACTCTCGGTCGGAATAGAAGTTGTGCTTTTCAAACCAGTGTCGCAAGCCGTTGTTGAAGCTGTAGTGAATGAAATGTTTTTGGAGTTCACCGATCTTGCCATCGACGATGGGATGCACATTGGTGGTGCGCTTTTCGTAGGTGACTTTCTTGGGTTGGACCAGCCGGATAATCCATACCGGATAGCTGGTGGCATTTTTGATCCACTTCCCCAGATACATGTTCTTGTATCGCAGGCGGTAGGCTGCATGTTCAGGATTGGCATTTGTGACAACCTGCTGGATTTCATCTCGTAAATCGTCAGGCACACGTTCATCTGCATCACAGATATAGACCCACGGATACTTGTAGTCGATGCCGTGTAAGCCAAAATTACGCTGCTTGTACTCGGTGTCAAACGGGCGTTCAAACACGCGGACGTTGGGATTTTCTTTGGCAATTTGTACGGTGTCGTCATCAGAGATACTGTCGAGTACAACGATGTCGTCACTGAAACTCAGCGTGCGCAGAACAGCTTCCATGTTGACCTGTTCGTTCTTGGTGAGAATCAGGCAACTAACGGGGATTCGTCCAGTCTCGGAAGGGGACTCCGGGGTGGGCGCAGGTTTATTCTCATGGGCGGTTTGTGAGTCCATGTTCAAGTTATTTATCGGTCAGATTGGGAACTGGATTCAGTAGGGATTGCAAATACTGCGATCAAGTTATTGGGCAGTGTTCGGTTGGTTGAGCAGTGCTTTGGGATTGATACTTGTGATTTGCTTGAGAAGTTGAGGATCAGAAAAGAGCTTGTTGATGTCCGGATGTTGGCTAAGTTGCATCAGGGCGCTGGCATCACCTGTGCCGGACTTTTGAATCAGCCCACGGATTTCTTCATTGTGGAGCACTTTGAGCATGTCTGGATTTTCCAGCAGCTTTTGCAGATTCTGATCCTGATTCATCAGGGCCGTGCGTTGCTCAACTGGCATCTGTTGAATCTGACTGATCGCGTCAACTTGATCGACCATATTCCCGAAGCCTGCCTTGTCATATAGCCATTCGCGCGTTTCTTGAAGTTTGTCCAGTAGCGGGTTGGAATCGATATCCGATTCGGCGGAAGTGGTTTCGTGCCAATCCATAAAACGGCGAAGGATCATGGAGTTGTTATAGACACTTGCGCGCATGGATGTGTTCTCAATGGCAGTGGCTCCAAGGTCGACCAATACTGCTGCTGCGATCCATAGCAATGAGAGTAGAAACAGGTTTCCCAGGCGTTGGAAAAGTTTGTTGGGTAGTGACCGTTTTTCATCATCCCCATCTTCACCGGGTTTGAGAATAAAGCCCAGGATAAAGAGTGTTAACATGCCTGCGACGGTGGCAGCGAGCCCGGCGATGATCGGGCCTTTGCCGTTGGCCATCATCCATTTGAATGCCACAAATCCCGCGCCATAACCCAGGAGCATGCGGAGCAGTCGAAAGGCGATGCGCTTAAGGTTGTGCGTAAAACTCCGACGCCAGATAAACAGCGAGAGAATCACGAGAATCATAAGGGCAATGCCTTCGAGAATTTTAATACTCATTTTTTGAATCCGAGGGCAGGCGGTGGGGTGTACTGGAGGTCATCCCATTTTACTCATCGACAGCAAAACGCATAGTAAAAAATAAAATGATCGCACAATGTGCTACCGTTTATTTTGTGATACGCGTTAAAAAAGGCCATGAAACACGCACTTAATTCAATCGCGTGCCATGTCGCTTTCAAGGTCGAGCATGTCTTCGTCGCTGTTGTATGCCCCTGCTGAGGGACCCTGGGTATCAGCCAGTGAGGGGATTTCATCGACGGTGCAAGGCAGGAGCATCGTGAAAGTTGAACCGTCATCAGGCTTTGATTCGACTTCGACACTGCCGCCGTGTTCCTGCACAATTTTACGGGTCACCACCAAACCAAGACCGGTGCCTTTGAGTCCTTTGGTGGAGTTGAACGGCTGGAAAAGGCGTTTGATGCGTTCGTCATCAATGCCTTCGCCGTTGTCGGTGACCGCGATTTTGACCTTGGAAAGTTTGTCGTCATAACTGGTATGCAAAACCACCGCGCCATCATTGTCGTTGACGGCATCTAAAGCATTATTCAGCAGGTTTAACACGGCCTGGTGAATCCCGTTGATATCAATGGGAACCGGCGGCATGTCGTTTGAAAAATCAGTGATCAATGCGACTTTGCGATTGTCGAATTGTCCTTGAACCAGATCAACAATCTCTTCCATCAGGGGCGTGAGGTTGGTCATTTCCAACTCAGGTTTACGCTGCTTGGAATAAGCGAGCATGTTCATCGTCAACTCATAAATGCGTTCAAGGTTTCGCGAGACAATCTTCCAACCCCCGCCGACGACTTTCATGTTGTTCTTACGGAAACCCAGCTCGACGACGTCGGCACCACCACGCATCCCCTGGAGAATATTCTTGATTGAATGGGACAGGGATGCCACCGTTTGACCTACCGCTGCAAGGCGTTCCTGACGCAATCGGTCGGCATATAATTCAGCATTGGCCAACGCCAAACCGGTATGCACACCAATGGCAGTGAGTAGTCGAAGCTGGTCATCGGTGAAAGTGTAGTTGGCTATTTGCGAGTCAATATGGATCACGCCAAACACGCGGTCTTTGTACTTGATGGGCACACACAATGCCGAGTGAATCCCAAGGCCTTGCACGCTGTCACCTGATGCAAAGCGGCTGTCGGCCATGGCATTACTCGAAAGTACGCCTTCGCCTTTGGTCATCACATGCTGGACAATCGTGCGACTGACCGGGATTGATTCGGGGTCTTTATCTTTTTTGGCATCACGATGTCGGACCACTGCTGGAGCAGGATTTCGCGAGACTTTGTCATCAAGCAAAATAAAACCGCGGTCTGCCTGGAAGTAGTCGAAAATCAAATCCATGATGCCTTTGAGCAGGTCTTCTTCCTCGACGACCGAGCCGATGAGTTGGGTCATTTCATAGATGACTTTGAGTTGAACCAGCGCTGCTTCGGAGGGTTCAGCCACGGCCATGATCATGGACTCATCACTGCTGGCGGTGGACTCGACATTGGCATCCATCTCATTGGGGCGAAACAGGCGGATGCTGTCGGTCTTTTTGGCGGGGACGGCATTGGAGCCATAGACAAACAACGTCAATCCCGTGCGCACCTGGTCTCCGGGTTGGAGGAGTCTGGGGCGGGTGACACGATGACCGTTAACGAACGTGCCGTTGGCCGACTTCTGATCGTTGATGTACCACTTGCCTTCATCAGGGGTCAGTTCAGCATGACGACGCGAGATGGTTTGATCCAGCAGTGGCAAAGCTTCACTGGATCGACCAATGATCTGCGGTTCATCATCGGGAAGCTCAAACCGCCTGCCTTTGTCCGGTCCCTGAATGACTGTGAGGATCAACATCGTTGGCACTCCATGCAAGACAGTTTAACCACAGAGACACAGAGGCACAGAGAAGAATTCAAAATAAATTTCAGACTCTGTGTCTCTGTGACTCTGTGGTTCAAAAATGCCTTATTTCTTGATTCGCTTTTCCCAAGCCTTCAATTGCTCGGTGAAACCAGACAGACCGGCATTGCCATAGCTCTTGTAGCGTTTGACGACATTGGCTGGGCCTAACCATGCGTAGATTTCTGCATTGCAGGTGTCGGCTTTTTGCCCAAGCTCTTTGCAGGCAGCGTTGAAATCTTCCAATTGCAAATCGGAAAGCTGATCCAGTTCACGCGATTCGCACAGACGTACCAATGCACCGACGACCTGGTGAGCCGTGCGGAAGGGGACGTTTTGGGTGACCAGATAATCTGCCAGTGCTGTTGCATCAAGGAATCCGCGATGCAGGCGTTCGTTGATGCGTTTTTCCTGGAACTTGGCAGTGTTGACGATTCGCGTGGTCATCTCCAGACAGTCGGACACCATATCAAATGCAGCAAAGAGATGGCGTTTGTCTTCCTGAAGGTCACGGTTGTAGGCGATGGGGGTGCCCTTGACCATGGTGAGCATGGCCACGAGATTCCCATAGACATTGCCACATCGCCCGCGGATGAGTTCGAGCATGTCGGGGTTGCGTTTTTGTGGCATCATGGATGAGCCGGTGGTGTAGGCTTCACCGATTTTCAAAAAGCCGAACTCCTCGGACATGTAGATGATCCACTGTTCAGCCAAACGTGAAAGTGTCTGGGAGATCATGGCAAGTGAGTAGACCATATCCAACGCTGCATCACGTGATGCCGTGCCGTCGATGCTGTTGGTGGTTGGCGGGCCGACGGGCAACAGGGCCGCGGTGATGTTGCGATCCAATGGCAAACCTGAGCCGGCGATCGCACCACTGCCCAAGGGGTTTTGCTTGTTGACGGCTCGCAGTGCGGTGATGCGCTGCTCGCAACGATCCAATGCTGAGAGCCACGCGACAAGCTCGCCACCGACGCAGATGGGTTGGGCGCGTTGCAGATGCGTGTAGGATGGCATGACGATCTTGCCATCACGTTTTGCCAGCTTGGTCAAGGCTTTGAACAGGGCGTTGAACTGCTTGCCCAGATCCGCTGCTGCATCTTCGATCCAGAGTTTCAAATCCAGGGCGACTTGATCGTTGCGACTTCTGCCGGTGTGGAGTTTGCGGCCTGCATCACCGACTTTGGCGATGAGTGCTGCTTCGACACACATGTGCACGTCTTCGAGTTCGACCTGCCAGCCGGGCCAGCTTTGACCTTGCTCATCAATTTCGGCTTTGATCTCTTTAAGACCACGCTTGATGAGGGCCAATTCCTTTTTGGTGATCAGGCCAACTTCCGCAAGCATGGTGGCATGAGCGACCGAGCCGATGATGTCCTGTTTGTACATTCGTGTGTCGTAGCTGATCGACTCCACAAACCGGGCAGCCAGGGGATCGTGAGATGAACCCTCGCCACTCTTGGCATGCTCCCAGGGCTTAGCCCCCCCGGAAGCCCCGGAAGTGACAACAGGCGTGACGGACGATTTTTTGGTTTTCTTTTTGGTTGACATGGCCGTTAGTTTACCGGGTTTTGAATTTGTATTCATTGCGGTTTGCAGATGGCCTGAATCTTTGCCGTCGGTTCGCTTTTGGCTTAACCACAGAGCCGCAGAGGCACAGAGCCGGGAAAAGTCTTCAATGATGCTCTTTTTTGTCTTGCTCCGTGCCTCTGTGTCTCTGTGGTTCATTTCATCTGGCAAGGATTTAATTCACGCTGCTCAATTCCCGTTAATCCTCGGTTTTTGCTAAGATGCCTCTCTTACCCAAGATTCAAAGGTGACAGCTATGGCTACCAAATGGTCCACGACACTCATCCCCACTGCTCGTCAGGCTCCAGCAGACGCGGTGGTTCCCTCGCATCAACTCATGCTCCGCGCGGGGCTGATCCACAAGCTCGGTTCCGGTGTGTACACCTACCTGCCGTTGGGCTTGCGTGCGTTGCAAAAGGCGATGCAGATCGTCCGTGAGGAAATGGATAACGCAGGCGGCGTGGAAATTCTCATGCCAACCCTTCAACCCATTGAACTCTGGGAACAGACTGGCCGCCGTGAAGCCTACGGCGACAACCTGTTCGTGGTGAAGGATCGTCATGGTCGCATTCAGGCGCTTGGCCCGACGCACGAAGAAATCATCACCGAGTTATGCGGTGCATACATCGAGTCCTATCGGGACTTGCCCAAGACGCTCTACCAAATCCAAACCAAGTTCCGCGACGAGTTCCGCCCACGTTTTGGTGTGCTGCGCTCTCGTGAATTCCAGATGAAAGACGCGTACTCGTTCCACCTGAACCTCGATGGCCCCGGCGGATTGTCCGAAGCGTATGACACGATCTATGCAGCATACTGTCGCATCTTTGAACGTTGCGGCGTGCCTTACGAAATCGTTGAAGCCGAAGCCGGCCCCATTGGTGGTAACGCGTCGCATGAGTTTATGGTCCCCTCACCCACCGGTGAAGACTTCATCCTCAAGTCCGACAAAGGCAACTACGCAGCCAACGTCGAAAAATGTGAAATCGGCCCTCGTCCGCAAAATTTGGAAGCTGATCCCACTGGTGATCTGGAAGCAGTCAACACGCCTGATTGCCCCGGCATCGAAGACGTCTGCACGTTCTTCAAAAAGCAGCTTAAAACCAAACTCAAAACCCAGAACATGCTCAAAACCCTTGTCTGTAAGGCAGGCGACACCTGGGTCATCGGCGTGGTGCGTGGAGATCACGACCTCAACGAAGCCAAACTCCGCCAGGCTGCTGGCTTGGGCAGTTTGGAAATGGCAGATGAAAAAGAAGCCCGGGATGCAGGTTTTGCAATCGGCTTTGTCGGACCGCACGTGGCAGTCGGTCGTGATGATGTCCAACTCTTCGTCGATCCCGATGCAGCACAAGGTGGTTTTTGGGTCACCGGTGCCAACCAAGTTGATCACCATGTGAAGCACTTTAACTGGACGCGTGAAGTCATCGCTGCTGGCGCTAAAGTTACCGTCGCGGATATTCGCAATGCACTCGATGGCGATCCTTCTCCCAAGGAAGATGGTGGCATCCTGCAAATGACCAAGGGCATCGAAGTCGGCCACGTCTTTAAGCTCGGTGACAAGTACACCAAAGCTTTGAAAATCGAAGTCGCTGATGAGTCCAACGAACGGGTCAATCCCATCATGGGTTGCTATGGCATCGGCGTGAATCGCATCCTTGCTTCAGCAATCGAACGCGAGGGTGGTAGCGACGACAACGGTATTATCTGGCCAACCAGTCTTGCGCCCTATCAAGTGGTGATCACCCCCATCAAGTATGAAGGTCAAGCTGCACAGGTCGCTGACCAACTTGCAGCAGAACTCGAAGCCAAGGGTGTCGATGTCCTCATTGATGACCGCGACGAACGACCGGGCGTGAAGTTCAAAGATGCTGATCTGATTGGTATCCCATACCGCATCACCCTCGGTGACAAAGCCCTGGCTGAGCAGTCCGTCGAACTCAAAGCACGCGACGGCTCCAACGGTCCCAAGGGTGAACTTGTCAAGATCGACGCAGTCGTCGCACAGTTGGTTGATGCACTGAAGTAATGTGACCATGAATCTGTCCCAATAGCTGCGACACTGCGTGTTGCTGTTGTCTCAAAGAGACAAATTGTTGATCCTGCCCATGCTCCACATCGTCCTCTACCAACCGCAAATCCCGCCCAACACCGGCAACATTGGTCGCCTGTGTGTCGGCTTGGATGCGCATCTGCATTTGATCAAGCCCCTGGGTTTTGAACTCACAGAGCAAGCCTTCCGCCGCGCGGGGTTGGACTATTGGCCGAACCTCACGCATACCGTGCATGAGTCCGAAGACGATTTTTTCGACTGGCTAAAAGACCGCCAACCCTGGCTGGTCAGCAAGTTTGGCAAAGCACGCTATTTTGAACAAAGCTATGTCGATGAAGACATTTTCGTCTTTGGCCGAGAAACGACGGGCCTTCCCGAACATTGGCATAAGCGCTTCCCCGACCGACTCATCAGCATCCCGATCCTGGGTCCCATCCGAAGTTTCAACCTTGCCAACACCGTGGCAATGGTCCTCGTCGAAGCGACCAGGCAGATTGGTAAGTTCGATTGAAGTTGATTGGGATATTTGATTAACCAAATGACGAATTATCTTCGCCAGGTGAAATAGAGATGCGTTTTTCAGAGTTGTTTTGTTATGAATCCAACACATCGCTATCGACAGTTTTTTGATACGTTATTGAGCTATGGCATTTTACTATTCGCGGGGGTGCTTTATGCGGTGGCATTGAAATATTTCGTACTGCCTTCGCGCGTGGTACTCACCGGGACGGAAGGGATCTCTGCTGCGCTGAGTTATTACTTTGACAGTGACATGCTGTTTATTGTTTTGTACCTGGCATTTCAGGTTGTATTGCTGGGGTTTGCATTTGCAAAGGTCAGTAAAACTTTTGCGATCCGTTCATTGGTGGTTGTGCTCATGGTGACGTTGATGCTTACGGTGTTGCCACCATTGGAGTTTGCCAGCCCTGAGCCGCAGAATGAACGGATCATCCTGGTGATTTTCGGCGGACTCCTCGCTGGCTGGGCCAAGGCGATGGCATTTCGTTACCGGGGTTCAACCGGCGATGAGGATGTACTTGGTGCCTATTTTGCGGTGAAGTATCTCAAGCCGGTGGGGTCCATTGCCATCATTGCAGCGGTGGTTTCCACGAGCTTTGGCTTGATCCTCGATCAGATCAAAAACGGCTCATTTGAGTCGGTGATCAATACCTTGATGTACACCTGCATTTATATTTTCATCAGTGCTGAAACGCTCAATAACTTCTATCGCAAGTTCAAGCTCTGTATCGTCACGATCATTACCCGTAATGCGCAGATTGTCGGTAAAGCGATCAAAACAGCCTCGGAACATCGGACCTTCACCGTGCAACAAGGTGTTGGTGGACACACTGGCGAAACCTTTAGTATGGTTCGCACCATCGTCACCCACGAAGAGCTGCATGCGATGTTGGATGCGATTCAGGAAGCAGACTCGAAGTGTTTTTATTATCACTACGACATCGAAGGCATCTCCAGAAGTTACTATGTCCCGCCGATCAAGTGAGTGTGTTCAATAGTGCACTTTGAATCAATTTCAGGTGGTTTATTACCTCTGAATCACAGGACAATTGGTGGGGGGATGTGCTGCTTGAAAATTTTCTTAATTCCTGTCACATGCAAGTCTTCCCAATATGTGAATCATCAAGTAAGTCTCCAAACCCCGCAGATATCCCCATAGTGATAGACCGATCACATCTTTCTGGGAGATATCATGAAGACTTCACTGGCCCATTGTGTTACGTTGATTGTTACGCTGTTATTCTGTCTGGGTTTGATCACCGGTTGCGCCAGTTCCGAGCAGATGCAGCAGGTTCAAACGCGCGTGGATTCGCAGTATCAAACCCAACAGCAAATCCGCCAACAGCTTGCTGACCAAACAAAGGCCATGCAGGATCTCAGTGCACAACAGCAGGCCTTTGCAAAGCAGCAGTCCAAACAGATGCAGGATTTTGCCAACGCCTATTCCCCCCAAGTCCGCGCGGAGTTAGCCCAGAATCTCAAGGTCTCAACGGATCATCGCAACGAAGTCGCACGCTTGCTGGCAGCCTCCAAACATGACCGCCAGGAGATTGCGAAGATGCTTTCTACCAGCAGTCGTGAGCTTGCCATCATCAAGCAAAACCGCAAAGAGTCTGACGTGGTAAATGTGGTCAACCAGTTCGAAAAACTTCAGGTCCAGTTCAATAAGCTCAATCAACATTGGGATGTCACGGTAACGCAGATGCAAGCCGAATCGGACAAACATAGCGATGCGGTTAAGCGCAGTACGCAGGCGGTCAATGCTGCGTTAGCTGAAGCAACCCACGCTCGCAGTGCCGCTGTTGAAGCAGCAAAACATGCTCGTGAGGTTGAAACATTTCAACTGCGGATCATTGAGTTGGAACGTCAACTTAAACGGACTCGTCGTGAAGTGGATCGTCTTGAACGTGAAGTAGACAGTACCCAACGCGACTCCAGTAGCATGGAACGAGACATTCGCAGTCTCCAGCGCAAGGTGCAATCTCATAGCCATGGCAGTTGATGTGATCTGCAAGCAGGGCACTTCCAAAACACTTCCGGGAGCAGGTCTCCTTGATATCACTTCCATAGATAGTTGACGCGATCACTGATACGGGATACCAATAACAGATTCGTGAGGGTTTTGACGAGTCGTTGTTCAACACCTTTCACGTATGGTCAATTCAATCCATGGAGACAAATCAATGATTCAACTTAAATCCAAACTCGGATCGGTGATGGCGATCGCGGTCATGCTGGTCATGATGCTGCCTGCGATGGCGCATGCTCAGACGCCGCTTAAGGACGGTGACCGTGTGGTGATCTACGGTGATAGCATCACCCAGCAGCGTCTTTATTCGCGGTACCTTCAGCAATACGTCAACTGCCGCTACCCGGAAAAGAAGATCACCTTCATCAATGCCGGCTGGAGCGGTGACCGGGCGCCCGGCGGACTGCGTCGACTTGAGCGCGATGTGCTGATTCACAATCCCACCGTGGTGACGCTGTTCTTCGGCATGAACGACGGCAGCTACCGCGCGGTCGAGGATGGTATCGTCAAGACCTTTAGAGATGGCATGGAAGGCATCATCAAAGCGCTGCAGGCTAAAGATGTCCGCGTCGTGGTGTATACGCCCGGCTGTGTGGATCCTGATCGTCGCAAGCCGTTAGCGGATTGTGACTACAACAAGAATCTCGAAGCACTTGGCAATGCCTGCAAGGAGTTGGCCGAGCAATATAACTGTGACTTTGTCGATGTGTTTCATCCCATGCTTGCGTTCCAGAACCAGCAAAAAGAGATCAATGCCAAGTACACGATGATCCCCGATGCAGTGCATCCAAGTGCTGAAGGTCATCTGGTGATGGCTCGTTATATGCTCACTGCCTTTGCCGAGCCGATGCCCCCGATGGGGATTGTTGATCTGACCAGCGGCAGTGCCGAAGGTGTGTCAATCGTCAGCAAGTCCGACACGCAGGTACAGCTTAAATCAACCACCAAGCAGTTCCCGTTCTGGATTGATCAGCGGTCAATGGATGCGGCGAGGGATTGTGGCTTAACCGACTTTGCCACCCCCAAGCTGGTGGTCAAAGGCTTGATCGAAGGGGCATATGACGTACAGGTCGGTGGGGTCACCGTGTATCCCAACACCTCTGCCAAAGAGTTGGCCCAGGGGGTGAGTATTGTCCTGCCGACGGAGATGGGCAAGGTTCTCCATGACCTGATCGCTGACAAGGAAGGCAGCTACTTCAATACATGGCGTAACATTCGTTTGAAAATCAATGATGAATCATACCGTGACCAGATCGTCAAGCCGTTGATGGATGTGGATGCATCCTATCATCAAGCCATCTGGGCCACGCTTTCCCAGTCCCCCGAAGTGACCATCGATATCGTTTCCAAACCTGAAGGTGGCAATCTTGCCCAAGGCTGTAAGTACGAATCATCCGATCCCAATCAATACAACTGGGGCATCGGCGGTCTGACCGACGGATCATGGAAAGGAACCTCCTCCAACTGTTTTGCTTCAGGTGATGCAGGCACGTTCCCCAAAAACGTCACCATTGATCTCAACAAAACAGCTGAAGTGAACTCCATCGTCATTGGCGTCCCAGCCTTCGGTTCAACTAAAACCGTCAAGGTCTCCATCAGCGCCGATAACAAGGAATTTACCGAGGTCGGTGAGTACGAATTCTCCCAACGCAAGGAAGAACGCCACACCTTCACCATCCCACCTGCCAAAGCACAGTTCGTGCGCTTGACCTATGTCGACAAGCACACCCCACAAGTTGGTTATTCCCCCAACTTCGCCTTCACCACCGAATGCGAAGTCTACGGCAAGCCCGTGAAGTAATCCGCTAATCTATTATCACAAACAACAAACCTCCGCATCGGTGCAATGTATCCGCTGCGGAGGTTTTTTACTGTTGTATGTATCTGAGCAGGATGTCTCCGTGAGCCGGCAAGTGTCGAGCCGATGCCTTTGAATCAGATCACAAATTGCATATCGCAGTTTCGCTTGCAGCGAATCCGGGCGGACACCACCCGGCTCACAAAGGCAAAAACAATTACTGCATTACTGTGTTAATATATTTATGCATACTAAAGTTGCTATCAATGGTTGTGGCGTGATCGCCATTGCCAGCAAGATAAAATGAAAAATAAAACCTACATAGTCAACGGCATCGAAAAGGATATCGTGCCCAATTATGCGCATTTGCAGAAGTGGAATCGAATGGGCTTTCTTTTTTTGATGTTGCCGTTTGTGGTGATGTTTGGTGCAATCGTTATTTCCTATCACTCGCAGGCAACTGATTTGCTTTGGTGGATATTACCCGGCCCACTTGCTGTGATGTGCTTTGGTATTTTGTACGCAATCAGATTGGTTCACTTTGTGAATTGTGTGAACTGTGGCAAAGTGATAGACAAAGTTGTTCGCAATGAGCGAAACGAAACACTGCTCTTTTACTGCAAGCATTGTGACACGTTAAACGATGCGATGGTATCTAGAAAAGGCGATTAGAATCAGAGCCGTTGGGTAGGGTGGGTAGAGCCTTGGCAAAACCCACCATGTTACTGCAATTGTTGAGATTATATTAGGTGGGTTTCGGCTATGCCTCTACCCACCCTACAGTTGAAATCAATATGTTATGGCTTACCTAATCCCCACAATATACGCGATCCAACACGGGTCGGGGCTGGCGTGTTCCTGGGCGGTGTAGATGCCGTTGCCTTCGCCGTCGTCGTCGACACCTTCCCAGTAAACGTCGACTTGGCTGAAGCCTGCTTCCTTACATAGTTCGACGACTTCGGGGATCGACCAGAATCGCCAATCATAGGTAAAGGCACGATCCAGTCGGCTGCCATCTTTGAATTGGAAGTGGATATTAAAAGTTGCATCGTGGGTGATGGGATCGAGCTTATGTTGTTCCCATTCATATTTAAAATCTTTGAACTTGCGGATGTCGGTGTGGTCTTCGACCCAGCATTCACCGCCACCCATCATGTCCATGACCATCAGGCCCTCGTCGTTGAGGTTTTGGTATGCATGCTTGAGATACTCAAGCAGGGCAGGGCGGGTCTTGAAAATCCAGAAGCTGAAATTCTGAGCGCTTAAGATGTCGAACTTATCTTCACCTGATGTGCGCACGTCTTGCTCAAGTAGGGTGACGCGTTCCTGCTGTTTGGGTTTAAGGGGTGCAAGGTTGTTGGCTTTGCCCCATGCCAGGGGTTCGGGGTCCAGATCGACGCCCAGGGCGGTTCGGTCTTTATTACTTTTGACCCATTCACAGCAGATCGCAAACGTGCCACAGAAGTCTTCGCGGAGGGTCAGTGGTTTTCTGCCGAATTCCTTTTTGAAGACTTTGTTAAAGAACTTAACTTCTGAGCCGGGTTCCTGCACGGAACGTTGGTAGAGGACGTATTTATCAGCTTTGGCTGCCATGCAGTCGAATTTGTCTTTGGTTTTGGGCATGAGATATCTCTGAGTGAATAGGTAGTTAACGTTCATAGGATGACGGGTGATGGGGCAAGATTCAAGCTCAATGGTTTATGAAGGTATAAAGTGATTGTGATGGGTACGTATTCATCATGTGACTATTACGCCCAAAGACCATGGATCGGCTATCATGTCTCAATTGACTAAGGAGCAAAGCCCCATGCGTATCATTGGCGGAGAATATCGACATCGCACCATCCAAGGCCCAAAGGGTGACGAGACGACTCGGCCCATCACCGATCGCGTCAAGCAATCTGTTTTCGATCGGCTGACCGTTTTGGGTGTGTTTGAAGGCCCAGCACTTGATCTGTTCTCCGGGACAGGGTCGATGGGGCTTGAGTCACTTTCCCGTGGGGCGAGTCACTGTACATTCATCGACCGGGATCGCTCGGCAAGGCAGATTCTTGAGTCCAACATCAAGGAGTTGGGCTGCGCAGATCAATCGACCGTGCTCAGTGCGGACATTGCAGGTGGGGCTTGGGCGTCGATGCTGATGCACCAGCCGATGGATGTGGTGTTCTGTGACCCGCCTTACCTTATGGCACGAGAGCAGATGGATCGCGTGGCGAGAATCATCGAGCTATGTCACCCGATCACCGATGCTGGGGGCGTGCTGGTGTTAAGAACCGATGAGTACGCAAAGCCACAGGATATCACCGGTTGGAAGCTCGCTGAATCGCTGACCTATGGGGCGATGCGGGTTTACATGTATTACCGTCTTGCGGATGATCTTGAATCCCAACCTGTTGAAGCCGACTCCGAGCAATAAACACGATCGGCCTGGACGCTAGGGTGAATTGTCAAAATCACCGTGTGAACTTGGATAAGTTCCGATATCCCGGTAGACTATGCCAACCCCGACCTGGTGGGTTATGGGGTTGTCTTGCCCGTTTGGGCATACGTTTAGAGATCGCACTTTGAGGGTATTGGAGCTGGCGGCTGATGAATAACAAAGGTTTTACCGGATGGTTTACAACCATCGTCCTGCTGCTGTGTCTCTTGGTGAACACTGTTTCACTGGAGGCTCAGAACATTGACCTGAACAATCGTCCTGTAGCCAAGATCGAGCTCGTAGGTGTCAAGCCTGAGAGTCAACAGTTGGTCCGCAACCAGATTCGACTCGCTGAAGGACAAGCCTACGACGAGAAAGTCGTCGCTGAGGATATCGTGCGGATCACGCACCTGGGTCGATTCAGCACTGTTGAAGCTTCTGTCGATCAACAAAAAGACGGCACACTCATCGTCAAGTTCATCGTCAACGAACAGACAATTCTCTCCGACGTTCGCGTTGTGGGTAACAAGGCGATCACCGACCAGGAATTGCTGGCCATGGCAGTGATCCGCAGTGGCGATCCGATTGACTCTTACCTCATTGATCGTGCGATCAACCAGATCAAACGTGCCTATGAGAACAAGGGTTACTTCATGACCGAGATCGTTCTCGACCAGCAGTTGCTCGAAGAGTCACATGTTCTGCTGTTTAAGATTCGTGAAGGTCCAAAGATTCGCGTCCGTGAAATTAAGTACGCAGGCAACACTGTTTTCAGTGACAAGGAACTGCGGACTCAGGTCAAATCCAAGACCTATATGTTGATTCTGCGTGAAGGCGAACTTAATCGCACCGCGTTGGATGAGGATGCGGATCGCATTCGCCAGTACTACCGTGACCGTGGATATCTTGATGCCCAGGCCGACCGTGAACTGGATATCTCAGCTAACCAAAAAGACGCAGTGGTCACCTTCAACGTCATCGAAGGTAAGCGATACACCGTAGCCAATATCTCCATTGAAGGTAACGAACTCTACGGCGAAGAACAGATCAAAGGCACAATGACCCTTAAAGTCGGCGATGTCTTTGCTTCAAATCTCCTGCGTAAGAGTCGCGAAAACCTGCTGGACCTTTATGGCAAGCAGGGCCACATCGAAACCAATGTCCAGATTGAGCGTCTGTTCCACGAAGACTCCCCGCAGGTAGACGTCTCAGTGACCATCACCGAAGGCATCCCCTACACCGTGGGTAAGGTCGCAGTGCGTGGCAACGAAATCACCCGTGACAATGTCATCCTCCGTCAGACCCGCGGTATGGACCCAGGCCGCCGCTTTGACCGTACCGGTCTGGAACGCACGCAGCGTCGTCTGCGGGATAGCGCGTTATTCAGTGATGCCAAGATCAGTATTCTTGGTGAGAAGGATGACGATACCCGTGACGTACTCATTGAAGTCAAAGAACAGAACACCGGCTCAGTGAGCTTCGGTGCAGGTATCAGTTCTGACGCTGGCATCATTGGTGCCATTGACCTTAAACAGCGCAACTTTGATGTGACTGATGTGCCTGAGAGCTTTGGCGAATTCCTCACCGGCAAAGCCTTCCGCGGTGCAGGTCAGTCCTTTGGGATCACGCTTCAACCCGGTGATGAGACGAGTAATTACTCGATCAACTTTGCTGAGCCTTATGTCTTTGACACGCAGTATTCCTTTGATTCAAGTTTGTTTTTCTACAACCGCGAACGTGATGATTATGACGAAGGCCGCCAGGGCGGTACCGTCGGTATCGGCCAGCGTTTTGGTGATATCTGGAGTGGACGTCTCGGATTCCGTGGTGAAATGGTGGATATCTCCGACATTGATGCCAATGCTCCTGCGGATATCAGTGCCGTGCAGGGTGATAGCATGATCACCTCCATCGGTGGTTCATTGACCCGTTCAACCGTGGATAATCGCTTGTTGCCAACCAAGGGAAGCATGTCGACTTTTGGCATCTGGCAGGTCGGTGCTTTGGGCGGCGATTATGAATTCACCAAGGCGACTTTTGAATTCAACAAGTTCTGGACGGTGGATGAAGACTTTATGGGTCGCAAGACCACGCTGGCCTTTAAGACCAAAATGGGCTACATCCTTCAGGATAATGAAGCTCCGATTTTCGAACGTTTCTTTGCAGGCGGTCATCGCAGCTTCCGCGGCTTCAAGTATCGCGGTGTGGGGCCTTACGGTTTGAAAACCAACGGTCAGGACACGGATGAGTCTATCGGCGGTGACTGGATGTTCCTCGTAGGATTGGAATACAGCATTCCGGTTTACAAGGAATCGGTCCGTTGGGTGTTCTTTACCGATACGGGCACTGTGCAGGACGAAATTGGCTTTGACGAATACCGCGTGAGTGTCGGTACTGGTCTGCGTTTGCAGGTCCCGTTCCTGGGTCAGGCACCCTTTGCCTTTGACTTTGCCATCCCGGTCATCAAGCAGGATCAGGATGACGAAGAAATGTTCAGCTTTGATATCGCGTTGCCGTTCTGATGTGAATATCGTCTGGCTGTGACTTGAACAATCCTGCATAGCGGGTTTGTCGAGGTATGCCGCCTTGTCGAAATGGATGAATCCCAACTCACAAAACGTTCGTCTATGATATGATTTAACGTCTACCGTAGCCCGGCTGCATCCTATGGATTGATGCAGGTGTACTGGCCGGTAGCCTTGAGAGAAACACGAGAGCAAAAAAGAAAAAACTTGGAGTCAAATTATGCAAGCTAAGAAGTTGATGAGTCTGGTCATGGTCGTGGCAATGATGGGCATCATGAGTCTGCCCGGTCAGGTAATGGCTCAGGCACGTCCGACCTCTATCGCAGTTTTGGATGTGGAAAAGGCGATGGTCGCCCTTGAGGAAAAGACCCAGGTCGAAGCAGATTTAAAGACCGAACTTGAACAGATCAAGCAGGAACATACCAACCGCCGTCAGAAGCTTCAGTTGATGAAGGATGACCTTGATCTGCTTCAGCCCGGGACCGATGCCTACATGCAGAAAGCCGAAGAGCTTCAGCTTTCAGGAATGCAGCTTGAGAGTTGGTACAAGTACAAGCAGGCTCGCATGAATGCCGAAAGCGTTCTGCAGATCGGCAGCATGTACCGCAAGCTCGTGGACACCATGAGCAAAGTCGCCACCGAAAGCGGTTATGACATGGTGATCTTCAAGGAAAAAGAACCTTCCTTTAACAATATCAAACCTGAAGCTCTGAGCACCTACATCGCGATGCGTAAAGTCCTCTGGGTTCGCAGTGATCTGGATATCACCGACCAGGTGGTTCAGCGCATGAACAATGAATGGCGTAACCGTCGTTAATCGCGATGGTTCTTGATTTGATCCTGTAACATTTGAGATGCCCATGCCGTCCTTTACCCTAGAGCAACTCGCCCAGCATGTGGGTGGCCAGATCATCGGCCCAGCGGATATCACCATCAGTGGTATTGAGGTTTTGGATAAAGCCACAGATCAACACCTGTCGTTTATCCGTTCAGCTAAATTTGCTGAGCAGTGGTGCGACTCGCAAGCGGGGGCGATTCTTCTTAGTGAGTCCATTCCTGTCCCTGAGAGTTGTTCTAGTCGAAGCGCGATCGTTGTCGAAGACGCGGATTTGGCACTCAACAAGGTCATTGAGTTATTTGCTCCTGAGAAACTCTGCCCGCAGCCTGGTGTGCATCCCTCTGCGGTGATTGCAGCGACTGCGAAGATCGGTAAGGATTGCTGTATCGGCCCGCATTGTGTGGTCGGTGACAATGTGGTCCTCGGTGAAGGTTGCATCCTGCACAACTCCGTTTCATTGCATGAAAATTCGACCTTCGGCGATCACTGTGAGTTCTTCTCCGGTGTGATCGTTCGTGAACGCACACAAGTTGGCAGCCATGTCATCATCCATTCCAATGCGGTCGTCGCTGCCGATGGATTTGGCTACCGCCCCAGTGAAGATGGGCGAGGCATCGTCAAGATTCCGCATATTGGACATGTTGTCATCGGCAACGGCGTGGAGATCGGGGCCAACACCTGTATCGACCGAGCCAAGTTCGCAGCAACCGTCATCGGTGACGGCACCAAAATCGACAACCTCTGTCAGATCGCACACAACGTGACCATTGGTCGCTGTTGTCTCATTGCCGCCCAAGTCGGCATCGCAGGCTCCACCGTCATCGGGGATGGCGTGCAGATCGGCGGGCAGGCCGGGCTTCGTGATAACATCCGCATCGGGTCCGCCGTCAAGCTTGGCGCCTGCTCAGCGGTGATGTCCGATATCCCAGACGGTGAGACCTGGATGGGCGTCCCAGCTCGCGAACAATCCATTTGTGGTCGCGAAATGGTCGCCGCTCGCAAGCTCCCGGAAATCGTCAAAGCGTACAAAGAATTTACCAAGCAGATGAAAAGTGATTAAACTGCATAACATGCTTTAACACTGCCCGGATCGGGTTCCGGGGAAAACGCACATGCAGCAAAAACAACAGACTATCGCCAAAACCGCTCAACTCTCAGGTCGTGGACTCTTCACCGGCCAAGAAGTGTCGGTCACCTTCCATCCCGCACCTGCCGACTACGGCATTGTCTTTGCTCGCAAAGACCTCAATGGTGCCGAAGTCCCAGCACGAATTGATAACGTCGTCCAGCAGGATCGCCGCACCATGCTCCAGCAGGGTGAAGCCACCGTCATGACCACCGAACATGTGCTCAGCGCATTGTCGGGTTTGTCCATTGACAATTGCGTGATTGAAATCGATGCAACCGAACTGCCCGGTGGTGATGGGTCAGCCAAGATTTTTACCGACGTGATTCAGGAAGCTGGCATCACCACGTCCGAAGCACCTCGTCGTCAATTGATCATCAACACGCCGGTCTCTGTCAGCGATGGTGATGCCGTCGTCGCAGCCGTACCACACGACAAGCCATCGCTTCAAGTGGTTTACGAGTTGGACTACGACGAACACAATGCCATCGGCCATCAACTTCATGTGTTTGATTTTGCACACGGTGACTATGCCTCGCAGGTTGCGCCGGCTCGGACATTTGTCCTAGAAGCTGAAGTCCGCCAACTCCGTGCAGCGGGGATCGGCAAGCATCTGACCCCCAAAGATATCCTTGTTATCAATCACGATGGCCCGATGGGTGGCAACAACTATCGCTTTGACGATGAGCCGGTGCGTCACAAAATTCTCGACCTCATCGGCGATCTGTATCTCTTGGGCGTGCCGATTCAAGGTCGCATCGTCGCCTACAAGTCCGGCCATGCCCTGAATCACGAACTCTGTCGCGCTTTGCTTAAGCAGTACCGCGAACAACGTCGCAACCAACTGACCCAAAGCCACAAGGTCTTGGATATTCGTCAGCTTTCACGCATCCTGCCACATCGTTATCCGATGTTACTGGTCGATCGCGTGTTGGAAATTGAAGGTTCAACCCGCGCGGTAGGCATTAAGAACGTCACCATCAACGAACCGTTTTTCCAAGGCCATTACCCCGGCACGCCCATCATGCCCGGCGTGTTGATCGTCGAAGCAATGGCGCAACTTGCTGGCCTGCTCGTCGGTCAGGAACTCGAACACACCGGACGCTTAGCTGTGCTTTTGAGCATGGATCGCGTCCGCTTGCGCCGCCCGGTCACCCCCGGCGATCAACTGATCCTCGAAGCCAAGACCATCCGCGTGCGACGCCAGTTGGCACACATGGCTTGTACTGCATATGTCGGTGACGATGTTGCTGCTGAAGCCGAGATCAAGTTCATGCTCATCGACGACGAAGAAGCGTGAGTCAAGACAGTTTTACCGCAGAGGCGCAGAGAACTCAGAGTTAAGAAAGGTGCTAAGACAGATTAGTCTTTCTGTTTTGTTGATATCAAATAGTTGAATCTCAAAGCAACTGATAGAATTTTGTCTTGAAATCTCTCTTAACTCTGAGTTCTCTGCGCCTCTGCGGTAAATAATGAATTTAAAACCAAAAAGGACTTCGCCATGCCCGCCAAGCTTCAAGCGTCCAATGAGAAGATCAAAGAAGCTGTCTTTGCAGGTAAGCTGTTGCCTTCCATGAATTTTGTTGAAAAGGTCTGGGCGATTTGTGCCCGGATTCCTGAAGGTAAAGTGGTGACCTACGGCGATATCGCTGACAAGCTCAAGAGCAAAGGTTACCGTGCGGTGGGGATGGCAATGAACCGCAATCCCTATTCACCGAAAGTGCCCTGTCATCGCGTGGTGGGGTCCACTGGCAAGCTCACCGGCTATGCAGGCGGGTTGGACAAGAAGCAGCAGATTCTCATCAAGGAAAAGGTCCCCATGCAACGTGACGGTCAGGTCGATCTATCGCTTGCTCGCCATCGGCTTTGATGGGATCAAGTGATCGCTGTGCAATGCCTTTAGGTGTTGCGTTGATCACGTCGAGCATTGTCCGATAACAGGTTGTTTACTGTCTGAAAAGTGCATCTTTTCCACGACAATGTGGAAATCGGACTATTGTCTACTCGCTTAATGTTCGACAATAACCATAAAGGCAGTACCCTTAACCTAGTCGTGCACCGGGCGCGTGTGATACGGATATGGGAAGTTAATGACCACTATGCCCCAACAGGCAACGAGCATACCCGCAGAAAGCTCAACCATGGGTTCGGTTCCGACCCAAGGCGGTCATACTCCCTCCGCCAAATCGCCACATCAACCGGTGTCTCACAATCTTGCCAAGCTTCAGCAGGCCTTGCAAAAACAGGTCTTTGAAAACGATCACGAGTATCAAGCCTTTGGCAAGCCGGAGATGGAACGCGACACCACGCCCAACATGGTCAACTATTGGTTTGCGACCAGCGGTCAGGCCACGACGCCTCAGGAAGTTTTCGAACACCTGCATTGGGGAGGCTGCTACATCTTCCTTACCGAAGATTACAACGAAGCCGTCAGCGTCCAGCAGGCGTTTCATGATAAGGGCGGCTTTATCATTGAGCAGTCCATCGGGCCGATCCGTACCAGGATTTTGGGGATGAGTCTGCCACTGTTGTCCAAGAAGGGTTACTACTTCATTGCCCGCAAGATTCTGCTCATCCCGCCTGGCACGACCACTGAGCGATTCACCTACCATGTCCAACTGGCCAAGAACGAAAAAGCTGAGTACGGCTATGTCGTACTCAAGGAAGTGCCATCACTGGATAACGTGGTTTGGCGACTTAAAGAAAAACACCCGCAGCTTGATCATGATGTCATTCTCAAGCGCGCCCGCAAACTCGTCGAAAGCGTCTTCCCGATTTTCCTCTCACGTGAGACTGCGATCCTCAATATCCTTCAGCGGGATATGCCCGAGGACTACCGACACCGCGTGCCCAAAGTCATCGGCTATGAAAAAGACTCACGCGGCTTTGTCCGACGGTTGTATCTGAATTGGATGCGACTTGGCGGTAAACCCATGAGTCAGGTTGAATTTGCCATGCAGTCCGCGGACCTGCTTCGTGCTCTGCACACCCAGGGGGGCATGATCCACCTGGACCTGCGACTGGACAATATCATCATCAGTGAAGGACAGGTCGGCTTCGTGGACTTTGGTTCAGCCGTCCGTGTCGGCGAAGACCTTACCGAAAGTCCCATGCTCACCACACTCTTTGAAGAGATGATGCGCACCAGTCAGATCCAACGCTTGCTGGGCAAATGGAAAGACACCGGCAGAGTCACCAGCAAGGTCATCTCCGATCAACATCAACGCGTTGATAAAGCCATCGACTTCTTTTACCTGGCTGTGCAGATGAATCGCCCGCACAACAATCCCGAATTCCGTGATCAGATTCATTACAGCAAGGAAAGTCTCGAAGCTCGGCAGATCAACAATCTCACCGGCTCGATTCTTCGTCCTGAAGATCCGCAACGCCCCGTCTTCCGCTCAGCGTCTGATATTCTCAACGGCTTAAAACGCATCGAACGCCGACTCTATGATGCCAATCAGCATCCGAGCCAGATGAATGACTCAGCTGAGTGATTGCAGTTATTTTTGCCTAAGCCTAATCACGATCCCATTTGAGGAATAAACCAAGTCCAATGACGGTTTACCCAATACTATGAATCAACAACCATCCCCCAAATCGTCCTCGTCACTGTTCACAGTCATCGGTCTGACATTGCTGCTTGGCAGTGGCGGGTTATGGCTGTGGGTTAACTCACCCAAAGACAATAACATGGACACGCATGGACAAATGCAGGCCGTCGATCATGGCACGCCCCTTCTTGGATTACTTGCGACGCAGAAGGGCAATCTCGTTCACCTGAATAATTGGAACTACAACATTACTGAAGCGTTTGCTCAGTCCAAAGAGACGGGAAAACCTGTGCTGCTTATGCTCACCGCAGATTGGTGTGGTCCCTGCCAGATACTCAAAAAGAACGTGTTGGCTTTGCCGGATGTGGATAAGCAGATTCAGGAGAAATTCACACCTGCGGTTTGGGATTTATCCGATCCGTCTGACAGTGATATCAAGCTTGCTGAAAAATGGGGTGCTGGTAATGCGATCCCCGAAATTCTGATTTTTGATGCCACCGGCGACAAGCCTGTGAAGAGTATTGTCGGTGCGGTTCCTCGGCAGGAATTTGAGCAGTGGATCAAAGGCTCATAGCAAATCTCATCTGCACTAATACCTGACACTCAACGCGCCGACTGTGGGTTTGCCAAACTCACCATTGCATGCGGATTGATCCAACTTCACATCACGGATATTTCGGCTCATGCGTTTTTTGATTGCATTCAATAACGCATCAAGCTCCATCTTATCCCCTTCAGCCACAAGTTTGACGCGGCCGTCAGGCAGGTTCATCACGTAGCCTGCAACGGCGCAAGTTTGAGCCAGTTCACAGCAGGTATAGCGAAATCCGACCCCTTGAACGCGACCTGAAAAATGGATGGTGTAGCGTGTCATGATTAAGGTGATGATACCAAAAGAAAGCCGTCTGACGAACTGCTTTGATCCGGTCCAATTGATTCACAGATTCGCCAAGCTGCGATGGTCTGGGTATGTTTGAGTGATGCCCAATGTGTTGTACAGGACGTTTTCACCCAAGACTTTGCCGCTGATGACTCGGCCGAGTTACTGGCGTGAACTGCAGACGGCGATGACTTACCCGGTGGCGATTTCCATGGTCGAGGGCAGTGTCATCGGCATCCTGGCGAGGCGTGTGTTCAACGTCGAACCCTACGTGTTTGCACTGATCATGGCAGCGCCGATGCTTGCGCATTTCACCAGTTTTTTCTGGTCTCGATTGGCACGTGGCAAGTCTAAAATCAAAGCGATCACCCTTGTCAGACTGTTGATGATCGCCTGTTTGATTGGGATTGCGTTTTTGCCTACCACGGATGCCGGCGGGGTGATTCTTACCATTTTGATCCTGATTATCCGATGCTGTCTAGCAGGTATCACCACATTGCTTTCGACGGTCAAGCGACAGAATTATCGTCGTAATGTCCGCGCGCGAATCACTGGCAAGACCATGCTGGTCGTCAGCAGTATCATGGCGACGGCGCCGGTGATTTGTTACAGCCTGCTGGACAAAGACCCGGCCATGTTCCGGTATATCTACCTGCTCTCGGTTCTCTTTGCACTGGTGGGGACATGGTTTTTTTCCAAAATTCGTATCCGCGGTGAACGTGATTTGCTGCGATATGAAAACATGCCAACCAGTAAGCCTACCCCCCAAGGTTCGCCTGCACCGTTGTACGAGTACAATCCCGATGACGCGCAGACGACCTTCTGGCAGGTACTCCGAGAGGACAAGTTTTTCCGCAGTTATCAGGTTCACCAATTCTTCCTGGGCTCAGGGAATATCATGACCGCGACCATGCTTGTGTTCATCATCGAAGAGATGACGCGCGACATGGATAAAGGCTACATGTGGAGTATGGTCATCGGCACGTCCATCCCCTTTGTCGTGGGCACGATGTGCATCCAATTCTGGGCACGTTTTCTGGACAACACCCATATCGCCAAATTCCGTGTGTATCACACGATGGTCTTTGCAACCAACATCTTCATGGTGTTCTGGGCGGTGAAGTTTGGTTTACTGTGGCTGCTTGCTGTATCCCAATTGGTTCGTGGTGTTGCCAATGGTGGGGCGATGCTGGCATGGCAACTGGGGCACAACGACTTTGCAGACCGTCGGCAGGTGATGACTTACATCGGCGTTCATGCGACACTCACCGGCGTACGTGGAGCCACAGCCCCGTTCATCGGGATGCTGCTTTTTGAAGGATGGGGCGAATCCAGTTTCAGCTGGATGCCCAGTTTCGAGGGCATCGGCCCGTACACTTTCCTGGTGGCATTGGCGATGCAGGCCGTCGCGTTGTTCGGATTCTTCAGACTCTATCGGCGTATGCAGACTGCCAATCGCGTTTAGGCAAACCGCTTGCGGTTTAGCGCTCCAATCGTCCAGCGTATTCCAACAACACACGAATCTCGACTGCGATTTGAAATCAACAATGCTCAAATTTCCAAGCATCTGGATTCGAAATCCGCCTGATCCTGCTACAATACCGTTTTGCCCTCATAGGAGACCGCCATGATGTTTCAGCGATACACGCACCTGGTAGATGATGCCCTTGCCGGTTTGGCCCCATCACGCGAGACGGCTCGTTGGATCATGGATGGCGAAGATGTGCAGTTGCTGGCATTGCTTCAGGCTGCTTATGTCCCGCGTGTACAACACTTTGGCAAACTCGTAAAAGTCCATATTCTCAACAACGTCCAGAACGGTCGCTGTCAGGAGGACTGTGGTTACTGCTCCCAATCCAAGGATTCGGATGCCCCTATTGAAGCGTATCCGATGAAGACCGACGAGCAGATTTTCGCCGAAGCCGAACAGGCCGCCAAGAACGGTGCATCACGATATTGTATGGTGCTATCCGGTCGTGGGCCGTCGATGGAACGTACCAAAAAACTCGCAGGTCTGATCAAAGGTGTCAAAGACAAATACCCTGTAGAGGTCTGCCTGAGTGTCGGTTTGATTGATGATGAAAAAGCACAGATGCTCTCCGATGCTGGCCTTGATCGACTCAACCATAATCTCAACACATCTGAACGGATGTACAAAGACATTTGCACAACGCATACTTATCAAGACCGTATCAATACCATCGTCTCTGCCAAGAAAGCAGGCATGAGTTCGTGCAGTGGTTTGATCGTAGGCATGAATGAAACCACGGATGACATCATTGATGTAGCGATGAAACTTCGTGAGTTGGAAGTCCCTTCGATCCCGGTGAACTTTTTGATTCCCATTGAAGGCAACCCGATGTACTCGGATCACACGCTTACGCCAGAAAAATGTCTGCGGGCGTTGTGTCTGCTTCGTCTGATTAATCCGGCAGCGGAGATTCGCGCAGCAGCAGGTCGCGAAGGACACCTCAAAGCGCTGCAACCTCTGGCATACTGGCCGGCCAACTCCATCTTTGTGGACGGCTATCTCACCACCCGTGGCAGCGACATGGCCAACACCTATCGCATGATCCGCGAATCAGGCTTTGAAGTCGAAGGCAACGAACTCTACGAAGCTGAAGGTGGCGAAGCCCAAGCCTATCGTGTCGATGATACGGCGTTACCCATCCTCAAGCCGGAAGTCTCTCGCAAGAGTGCGTGTGTACCTTCGTGAATTTAGCGCACGTCATTTTGAGCTGCGCTCAAACAGCATCACACAGTGATGCAGCTATTGTTCTAACGAAATATTGCGATGTCTTCAAATCGCTGTGATGCGACGCATTGCTGTTGTATCAAAGATGTAAAAAAATCCTATTTTTTCAGCAAAAACTCACGCACAGCCGGTGTCTGTGAACCGGTCACTAGTTGACCCTCTTTGACGAGTCCGTCTTGAGGTCGCGTGGCTAAGGTGTCGATTAGGCGCTGTTGCCAAAGTTTCACGCGGTCTTGTTTATCTGCATCATCAATTGCGTTGTGCAATTCCTGTGGATCGTTGGTTAAGTCGAAGAACCACTGTTTGCCGGTGGTGGATTGCCATGCGAATTTCTCTTTGCCATCGGTGACGTATTGCCAATGCGGTGCGTGTTCGCCGTGGATAAATTCGTGATGATGATCACCAAGAATGTCCTGCCCGTCGACGCATTCGGGGATGTCGATGCCTGCGAGTTTCAGGAACGTGGGCATGATGTCCGCATGCGTCAGGCAGCGATCATCCACCTTGCCAACTGCATCCTTGTATTCACCGTAAAGCGGAGGCATCATCACCAGTGGCACACTGGCGCTACCCTCCCAAGGCACGACTTTCCGCCACATGTGATGATCACCAAGCAATTCACCATGATCGGACATGAAGACAATCCAGGTATTTTTCATCAGCCCGTTACGTCGACAGTGGTTGAGCAGTCGGCCAATCTGGTCATCCAAATGCATGATCTGTGCGAAGTACGCTCGACGCACATCATCCAACACTTGTGCAGGTAAACGACCATAGTCATAACTGTGTGGATCAGTCACCGGGCGATCATTTTCATCAGCCCAATCCCCAATGGGAACCTCGGGCAAATCCACATTATCCAAGCGACGTAACCATTCAATGGGTGGGTCCAAAGGCGGATGCGGGCGATGGTATCCAACCTGCATAAAGAACGGCCGAAGCGGGTCACGCTTTTGGATCAACTCGATGGTCGCGTCCGTCGTCCACGTGTTGGGATGCAGCGATTCGGACTCGGTCCAGGGCTTGACGACCCAACTATTGGAACTCATTTCCAGACAGGTGTCGCGGACCAACCCGCCGGACTTCTCGCGCAGCCAGGTGTGGTAGTCACTTTCAAAACCCGGTTCGGTCAGGCCGGAATAGAGGCTCATTTTTTCAAAGCCGCACATGGTTCGGGCAGGATGGAAATGCGTCTTGCCTGTGAGCATGGTTTGGTAACCGCCATCGCGGAGTTCGCGCATCATGGTGTGCTCATAGGTCCAATCGACACCATCCTTGTAGCCAAGGCGTCCGTGCTTGGACTGGTTCATGCCGGTGGCTAAGGAGGCGCGGGTACCGATGCACGTGGGGACCGGCGTATAAGCATTGGTGTAGCGGATACCGTTGGCTGCAAGGTAATCAATGTACGGCGTCCGCACGACCGGATGGCCGGCACAGCCCATCGCATCGCTACGCCATTGATCGGGGAAAATGAAAAGGATGTTGGGTTGCTGCATGATTTGCCCCGCATGTTTTAAAACAATGAATTGATAACTCAAAGGTAGGAACAGCGTGAATGTAAATCAATTCACATTTCGCTACTTTGTGTTTTCATTCCAAATCAGAACAGGGCGGCATTCAGCGACACGCAGTGTCGCAGCTATTTGAAGATGCAAAATGAGTGACGAATAAGCAGTTGAATTTACGACAACACGCCTGCCGGATACGTGCAACGGGTCTTGCCAGTCTCCCAGACACTGATGACTTCCAGTTCCAAGTTTTCATTGCGCATGGCCACAACTAACCAGTCGTAGATCACCTTGGCAATGTTCTCCACCGAGGGATTCAGATCGGCAAAGGCGTCGACATCCTCATTCAAATGCTTGTGATCCAGACGCTCCATGATTTCTCGATCCACCAAGGCGTCGATCATGTTCACGGTTGCGATATGCCCATCCCCATCAATCGGACACTTGACCGCAACTTCGACTTGATAGTTGTGGCCATGCCCGGAGGGGTTGTTGCACTTGCCAAAGATCTGGCGGTTTTCCTCATCCGAAAGTGTCGGGACATGCAGGCGATGGGCGGCGGCAAACTCATACTGCTGGCGAAGAATCACATGTTGCATACCCGTACTCCTGATCTGTAACTGGTAAAAAGGGGTCAACGCCAACCGCACACGGATCACCGAACCCTTAAGCTGAGGTTGAAGCAGGGCGATGATCTGCTGCATTAGCTGCCCCATGCCCACCTGCGACGGATCTTGACCGGGCGCGACAAGTGTCTGCATGTAAGGCAGGACATGCTCGCGCACCGCGGTGTCGATGGTTTTGATATTCAGGAAATAGCCGGTCTGCGCGTCGGGTTCACCTTTGCAGGTGACGAGTAATTCATAGTACCGCCCCAACCCCGTCATGGCCGGCCAGGCACTGAAGGTGTTGAATTTCCCTGCCTGGGGAGCAGGGATGCGATTCAGACAAAATCGAACACAGCGGGTCAGTTCAACCATAGTCTGAGATTGTAGCGGATTTGAGCTTACGGATTGTGATCCAGCTTGTCTTGATAGCCAATCCCGAGCATGGGCTTGATTTCAATCACCAGCCGTAATTGTTTATCCTCAACATCCACGAGCTTGCAAGGCTGGATTTTAGATTTGGCAGATTCAATTAACGCGTCAATATCCAACTGATGGGCTTGGAGCTTTTCCTCAACTGCCACGGGAATAAACCGTCTGATCTGGTTGAGCATCGCAAAAGGTATCCGACTGTCGAGTCTGGACTCACCGCTTTGCAGATCAGTTAAACCTATCGCTAAGCACAACATGGGCTGACTCCTGAATGGGATTGTAAACGAGCAGTCATTTAATCATCAGACAAACCATGTTGCTTGGCAAACGGGTATATCAATTTCATAAATGTCTTGAAGGTTCAATCACGTCAGATAAAATTGACGTAAAAGCTATAGTGCGGTACGATTTCTCTCCGATAAATAGCTCATCGTGGCCAATACCAGTCAACCCACGATGCTCATTGGCCTGTAGTTCAATTGGCGGAACGTCTGATTCTGATTCAGAAGGTTGAAGGTTCAAGTCCTTCCAGGCCAGCTTGATATAAACCCTTGTGTTTGCAATGACTTGCGTTAAGCTGCAAATCACTGCAATCACGAGGGTTATTTTTTTGCCCTGTTTTTCCCTGCATCGGCTTGCAGCCCTCTACAGCGCTCTGCTGCACCGGATTTTGCACCGCCGGATTCCACTGTGCAGCCATCGCGTAATCTTCATCGCGGTCTTGTAAGTAATGCTCGTTGGCAACCTTTTGACTGTTACCGATCCACCGACAAACCATGTGATCGGGAAACTTAAGTGTCAATTCAGTCTGGCAACTGCTGCGCAAATTATGAAACAGCTTCGGCCAAGGTTCAAGGCCGGCTTTCTTGATGATGCGCATCATGTGCGTTCGCGGGTTCTTCTTCGGGTCACTCAGATAGGTCACGATGCGTTGTTCGCCAGGTGAACGCAGCTTGAACGCTTCGAGCAGATGCGGGTAAAGGTCAGGGAAGATCGGCACACGGCGCGTCTCTTTGCCGTCGTGATGCTCTGTCTTGGGACTGTGAACCAGAAACCAGCCTTGCTCCCAATTCACCTCATCCCAACGCAGCCCAACGAACTCAGACGTGCAGCGAAGACCAGCGAATCGACATAAGGCGAACATCAACCGCCATTGATTGCTGGGACATGCCGCCAAGACTTTCATGGCATCGTCACGGGTTATAAAACTCTGACGCTTTGCATTGCCTCTAACGGTCACTTTCATGGTGAAGGGGTTACGCTGGATCAACTCACGTTTAACCGCATCTTCCATGAACTGCTTGGCAATCCCGCATCGACGCCGAACGGTATTCTCTGACAGGCCTTCACCAATCAGATACCGCTTAAAGTCCTCAGCATCCCCAACAGTGATAGTCTGCAACGCACGGTCCCCGCCGAAATGTGCCAACAGATTCCGCAGAACGTGTTGGTAGACTTCGGCAGTCGATGGCTTCACATCAATACGGGATTGGATGTAGGATTCGATAAATGGTTTAAGGTGGGCTTTCTGACGTGCTGCAACCAACCTCACTTTGGCCAGCTTGTCCCGCATGACATCATCCAAATGAGAAACCCAAACGCTGGTTTCATTACTCGGAGCATGAGCGGTGATGCTTGCTGATACCAAGTCCTCAACCTTGACCAGCACCGCTTGTGCCTGTCGCATCGATACCTTGCCCAAACGAATAGACCGACGTTTACCATCCAATGCTTTGAACTGGATGACACGTCGGCCTGTCTTGGAATCGGTGCTGATGCTTGCCATGGTTAAACGTTCCCGGATTCAGGCCTTTGTGTCTTTGATTTCAACCATGCTTCCAAGTCACCAATGGCATATCTGACAGATCGTCCGATTTGAATAAAGGGAATCTGTCCTTGTTTCTTGAGTTCAGCCAACGTACGTTCACTGATACAAAGCATCTTGGCAGCCTGTCGGGTATCCACCACCAAAGGCTGATCAATTGGCCTTTTTTCATCCCGGTAAATACTCATGCAGGCTCTACCTTCCCAATTTCAGGCATATTTTTCTTGAGCTGCTGGCGTGCTTTGCCGTACTCAATCTGTTCTTTTGCTCCGACTCTTAAATTGTCCAATTCCTCATCGGTCATATTTTGCCCAACGAGTTTGGCCATCGTGTGAATAAGCCCCGGTGTATTGACCATAGCATTAAGCACAGTTCGCAGTACTGGATTCTCCATGTCCTTCACGAATCCTTCTTCTTTTTCAATTTGATCGCCGACAATGCGCTCAATCACTTGAGAACGTGCTTGATTCCGCGCATCGCAAACCTTGTCCAGCCGCCGGAGCAACGCTGCATCCATGGAAATGGTGAATTTGGATTTGTGCTCTTTTTTTGCCATACCCAAAGACTACAAGTATGACCAATTATGTCAAGTCATTCTTAACAGTTAGGCTAAAAAAGTAAATCAATAACGGGTACACTCTATCCAAGATTCTTACAGTAAATCGTACATATAACGTCTGATCAATTTAATTCCGGAAGCTTAAACATCATGTTCAACAAACCAAAAATATTCTTATCACACTCAAAAAAAGACATCGATTTTATTAAAAAAGTCAAACACGATTTTGACTACTGTAAAATTGACACATGGCTTGACGAAATTGACATTCAACATGGTGAATCATGGTTAGATCAAATATTTGAAAATGGAATGCCCACCTGCAATGCGGTATTGGTTTACATTACAGAAAACTCTATTTCATCACCTATGGTAAAAAAAGAAATTGATTCTGCGATTATTTCAAAATTTAAAGACAGCAATGTTAACGTCTTACTTTACGTTGAAAACGAATCCATCAGAAATGAACTTCGAGTTGATTTAAGATCACTTCATTGCCCTGTGTGGAACACAGAAAATTATCACGTATTATTACCAAAAATAGTTTCAGAAATTTATATTACTTACATGTCAAAGCAAGTTGAACTAGCAGTTCAGTCTGAAAAAATACGCCGATTACAAGCTGAATCCGAATTAAAGGATATTAAAAATTCTTCTACGTCAAGCCCGTTTACGCCATCCGAAGAGTCTGAGTTTGAATACATATACAATAATTTTAACATGCAGATTGAAATTCATGCTGAATGGAAGTGGAAAGCAGATAATGAAACATACACCAATGGCATTGGAAATTATTATGTAGATTTGGGCAAATTAATGTACCAATATGAATACCACGAAAGTGGTTTGATTTCTAATTCCGCCTACGACCATTTTATACAAAAACACATAAAAATCATATCACAAACAATTCCACCGTTTAAAGATGCATATGTAAGCATTTCACAAGGTGTTCATATTGTCGAGAAGCTACTTACTTATGGTATTGTATTTGTAGTTGAGGACGATTCTCGCGACAGGCTTTCCCAACGTTTGTCACGCATGTGGCAAACTGTTTACAAACACTACCTCTCAGACAAATTTCACCGTTATAGATTCTGGCTTGAATATAACAAAAAATATCAAGAAGACACATTATTTATTATTAACAAATAAGTTTGATTAAGCAGCAGTGTTTGGCATGGAATTAACTTCCACGTGCGAAACCACACGCGCCCCAAGCACATCAAAAATTTTTTTTACTCGCTCAACCGTGATTCCATGATATTCATTGCGTTCATCACGGGACACCAAGGTTTCTGAAACTCCAAGCAAATCGGCTAATTCACGTTGTTTCATCCCACGGGCGATACGCAGGCCAATGAGAATCTGCCCGATGTTGTCGAAGTTTTCGAACTCGTCGAATTGGCCACGCTTGAGGCGTTCGTAGCTTTCGACTTCTTCGACCAACTGCATATGGAAGGACTCCAACGGCTCCTTGAGATTCTTGATCTGCTTGGTGGTGAAGCCTTGTTTTTTCCAGGTCTTGCAGTGTTCAGCCAAACGTGTTTTTTCTTCTTCGATACGTTTGATGGCTTGCTGATATTCGGATTCGTTGCGGATCATTACTTACCGTCCTTTTCTACATCCTTCACAATCTGGATAATGCCTTTGGGCTTATTTGACCGGCGACACTTGCGGAAAAACGCTGGAAATTCCAGTGCATTGCCCAACTCATCCACACCGGCTAACTGGCCATAGTGCGGATACATCTCCACCCGGTAAATATGCCACATGGGTAACTGCTTCTTGGGATAACCGCGATACGCACGACGCGCGGCATGGTCCCATGTCCAACACTTGGCAGGATCAAGCTGATTGAGTTTTTGCGTAATCGTGCCATCGGCAATGTCCTGAATGTCACAGACAAAATAACCATCGATGTCATTGGGATGGTCTTTGTCCTCAACAAACGAGCCATCAATGAAAATCTCATCGATCCCAATGGCCCAAAGCTGCTCAACCATGATGCGCAGGTTTTGAACCAACTGGCCCCGCCATGCAGCATCCCAAGTTGTGACCCCGGAAGTCCCAGAATCCCCAGAACCTGTCACCAAGACCGAGGCTTGCAATTGATCCAAGGTCATGGCGTAATCACCTTGCGGCAACGTCCCGTCTTCCGTGAATGGGGGAAGTTTCGACGTATTCATTTAAACCCCTTCTATAACTTTTATATCATACTTTACAAATAGGTCAAGCAAAACTTGAAAGTTGTCCCCAATCGATCATGGCAGTCAAGCCGTCATCGTCGTATTGAATCCATCCCGGCGGAGGCCCACCGATGCAACGCCAGAGGAAATCACGAATTTTCAGGAACAATGCTTTGTGGACTGCAAAGCGGATGATCGTGATCGGCAGATGTTCCCGGCCAATGATGCCCCACATCCGGCCGACCTTCTCCCAACCCTCGGGCAATTCCTCAATGACCTTGGCGGTGTACTTAGCAGCGTAGGACATGCAGCCACGCCATGTGCGGATGGTTTCGACTCGTGTTCCCGCTCGTAAATGCTTGTCATCGCCTGATCCCACGACCTCATACCATGACTCCGCTAACCAATTTTTGCTGATGTGTGGGACGTTGAGCACGATCAGGTGATAGTGTGGCGCACCACGCTTTTGTGGCTCAAGTTTCCAAATCGCACAAGCCTTGGGATATCGACGCTTAAGCCGTTTTGACCATGTATCCAAATGCTTTTTCCAGACCTTGGGATCATTCGGCCAGATGCCGGGGTAAGTCAATGTGATGAAGATCGGCATTTGCTTGATGGCGTCCCGGTCGATGCTTCCCACCTTGCGGATCAATCGACGCCGAGCATTCTTGCTAAAGCCTTTGACCTCACCACGAATACCGCCACCGGCTTTAACCGATGTTGGCTTTCGCCCCTTTACACTTACCACACTACCACCGACCGCAATCTCACAGGCCCATTTCTCATGGTCTTTATTGCCTCGCGGTGAAATATGTGTTGTGGACAAGCCCAGGAGATCGGCTGCACGTTGGACGGCCTTATCCTGATCGGGACAGTAACCCGCACGGTATCGCTTGGCGATCTCCTCCCGCTGTTGAGCCTTTCGCTCTGCCTTCTTCTCATCTTCGAGTAAATCAAAAAGACCAGCCGACCGTCGAGACATGCTCGCTCCGGCCCGCTGCGCGTGTCTCGACGGACGGCTGTCCGCTTGATGAATCAACTTGCTATAATGCATTGGTATTCAACTTTCACCGCTGCCGTGTCGTCGCCAAACAATCACGGAAGCGGTTTTTTTATGGCCATATCAAAATGGGTTGGTGTTAACGCCTACACCGTGCAGGCGCTCAACCCATCCCCCGCCTTCCCATTCATGGGAAGGAGCCCCCCCAGAAGGGCTTTAGGCTTGGCAGGTGGTGCACGCTGACTAGATACGAGCGCATGAATAGATGCCCGGTCATTCATGACGGGTTCTCCATAGGATCAGATGTTTGTGATGGTGTAGATGTGGCGGATCGATCAGCCGCCGGAAATGACTGCAAGGACTCTCGCCTTGCAGCTCCTTCCTGTCCGCTGATGATCGAAGCGATTAATTCCCGTTGGTCATCGGTCAGGTTCGGCCATTCTTCGATGACTGTTTGCAGGTCGTTTTGGGTGATTGCACCGGAATTTGCACCGCCTTGTTCAGAATTGGCGGTTTTTCCCGTAAAAACAGGGGGTTGTTCCTGTCCTTCCAGGCCAGCTTGACATAAACCCTTGTGTTTGCAATGACTTGCTTTTAATGGCAAGTTGTTGCAGGCATAAGGGTTTATTTTTTGCCCCGCATCGGCTTGTAGTCCTCTACAGCACCCTGCTGCACCGGATTTTGCAACGTAGGATTCTACAGTGCAGTGTTGGTGTAATCTTCTTTGGCCACATTTACATTATTGCCAATCCACGCACAGACCTGATAATTCTGAATATCCCTTTCCCCTTTCCAAACCGCACGTGAAAAGCTTGCGATTTTAATGTATTGATCTGTCCTGAAGGGGCTGAATGGTTATGTATAAAAAGCAAGTCATCAGCACTTTGCTTCAAGTATGATTCGTACCCATGGGCAGTTTTATATGAAGCGTTACATATTGTCGAATTTTCGCCTCCTGTTTTATTGTCCTTGCGATGGGTTT
>DLCK01000019.1 GCA_002480565.1 Phycisphaerales bacterium UBA7800
CTTACAAGTCACAGAGACACAGAGAAAGGCATTTTCGAAATGTCTTTCTCTGTTTTTTTATAGTCACATGACCCCGGGGACTCAAGTCCCACGGGCTTTATTTCAACTTCTTGAGGTTGATGGCGAATCGTTACGCATACTGGTTGGCGGCGTTGACGATGGCCATCACCGGGTCGGCTTTTGCTTGCCAACGTTGCAGGACTTCGTGGGTTTTGGAGCCCATTTGTTTTGCGGTATCCCCGTCGGAGATTTGCAGCATCGCATCGGTGAGTGCGTCTACATCATTGGGTTTGATGAGTAAGCCGTTGATACCGGGTTCAATCAACTCGTTTGCTGCGCCAACGACATCCGTGGCAATGACGGGGAGTCCGGCTGCGACTGCTTCGTTAATCACCAAAGCCCATGGTTCATAGCTCGGAGGATGTACGAGCACGTGCGAGGCACAGTAACAAGCGATGGTCTGGTCGAATTGCAGGAAGCCCAGAAACTTGATGCGGTCTTGAAGTTCAGCGGACACCATCGCTTTGAGTTTGCCTTCCAATGGTCCGGTGCCGGCGATGAGCAAATCCCAGTTTGGACGCATGCGGCAGATGCGTTCAAAGGCGGAGATGATCAGGTCGACGTTTTTGATATCAATGAGTCGGCCACAAAAAAGAAAATGTCTGCGGTGAGCATCAAAGTGTTTTTCCTGCATAAACGAACTGCAAGACCGTGGCCCGCAGGTCCGAATCTGACTGTAATTCGGCTCATAGGGGCAGATGAAACTTGGCAGATTGTGCTTGCCCATCCAGTGATCAAAGAACGCCTGACCGCATCGTCCCATGGGCATCAGAGCGGTGATGCGTTTGGCGACCCAGCGGAGCGTCATGCGTTTGACCATCCGTCGGATACCGGTGATTTTGTCCTGCCCGTGAATATTTGAATCACCACGCAGGAGGATATGCACATCATGTTTTTTCGCCCATTGGATAATCATCATTCGGCAGAGATCGCCATACCCATTGAGGACGACCATTTTGATGTTGCGTGTTTTGAGGTATTGCACAATCTGGCCAGAGAGTTTCCAGCATTGGATAAACGAATTGGAATGATGCAGCGATTCTTGTTCGAAGTATACCGTTCGTGGGATTTGCGATAAGTCCATCTGCCAGGGAACGTGGGCAGTGTCGAAGGTATGTGTGAAGATGCTGTGGACGCGCAAGTCGGGCTGTTCATCAGCGAGCCGCTTAAGCAGATGCAGCCGATAAGGTGTCGGTTCATTGGAGATAAAAGCGATATCTTTCATAGGTACCCCGGTAACATCGGCCTTGTGAGGACTTGATCTGAGTATTTTTAACATAGAAGTATTTGTATGTTGTCAGGTCTTGGATAAATCTGCGAAGTTTGCGTCATTTCTGACCGACATACTAGGTAGAGACAAGGCTATCAGACCATGCGCATTGTACACGTTATCGGAAGTCTGGACCCCGCGTCGGGCGGTCCTCCCATGGTGGTTGGACGCCTTGCTGCTGCGCAGGCGCAGTTGGGGTATGACGTGCGCATCATTGCCTATGACTGCCCGCAGCAGGAGCAGGCCATTGCCACCTGTCGGGATACGATTCCTGATTTTGATCAGGTCACGCTAGGCAACATCCCATTACCTGATCGTCGTGAAACCTACTGCGGCAAGCAGGCGTACGCGATGACACACAAACATCTGTCCGACAGTGAAGTGTCGGTGGTGCATGTGCATGGTGTTTGGGAACCGATACTTCGTCAGGCAGCTCTTGCCGCAGTGTCGATGAATGTGCCTTACATCATTGCGCCTCATGGGATGTTACATCCCTGGTCGTTGTCTCAAAGCAAATGGAAAAAGAAGTTGGCATTGCTCATGGGGTATCGCAAGATGCTCACCGGCGCTACTGCAATTCATGCGCTTAACAGTGATGAAGCAACGCACATCCGCGCACTTGGATTGCATCAAACCTGCCACACCTTGCCCAACGGCGTGTTCCTTAAAGAGATCGAACCGTTACCTGCACCGGGGAGTTTTGTCCGGCAATTACCCGAGCTATCCGGCAAACCCTACATTTTGTTTCTCAGTCGCCTGCACTACAAAAAAGGGTTGGATCGACTGGCTGATACGTTTGCGATACTCGCTGAAAAAATTGAGCATTTACATCTTGTCGTGGCAGGACCTGATGGTGGGGATGAACTTCGCTTTCGAGAAAAAATCAAGGCTCACCATCTTGATGCTCGCGTACATCTTGTCGGCCCGTTGTGGGATAAGAGCAAGTATGCAGCGATGCTTGATGCAGCGTGTTTTTGTCTGCCATCGCGTCAGGAAGGTTTTAGTGTTGCAATCACCGAGGCTTTGGCGGTGGGGGTTCCCGTGGTGATCAGTGAAGCGTGTTGTTTTGGTGAAGTGGTTGAGGCAGGTGCGGGTTATGTCGTGCCGATGGATGACAGTGATCCACAGCAATCCAATCAGGGGCTTGCTGACGCATTGCAACATGTCCTGGATACGCAGCCCAACACGCAGATGCGAAACGCCGGCCGTGAACTGGTCAGAATGCGATACACGTGGCCTGCCATTGCTCGTCAAAGTATCCGTTATTACCAGCAGATGATCGGAGCTGCCCATGCCCGATGAGTCCGACAAGCAGGGGATCGATCAAGACCCATCGCCCGTCTTCCAACGACTGGATCAGACGGCAGCCTATCCATACAAACTTTCGGACTACATCAAACGCTTCAGTTGGCAATGGGTCCAACGCCTGTTGATCCGCCCAAGCTTCCGACGGTCTCATACGTGGCGGCGCTTTTTGCTCAACCAATTCGGTGCTCAAATCCATCGGACTTCGGGGACCAAAGCGACGACTCACATCTGGCATCCATGGCTGTTTGAAATGGGGCAGTACAGCATGCTTTCCGAAGGGGTCGTGGTCTACAATCTGGGGAAGGTGACGATTGGCAGGCACACGGTTTTGTCTCAGGATGTGTATCTTTGTGCCGGGACGCATGATCACACCAAGCCGAATTTGCCACTGCAAAGACCACCAATCACCATTGGCAGTGGCGTATGGATTTGTGCTGGCGCGTTCATCGGGCCAGGCGTCACCATTGGTGATAATGCCGTGATCGCTGCACGCAGTGTGGTGGTCAAGGATGTGCCTGCGGGGATGATCGTCGGCGGGAATCCTGCGAAGGTCATCAAGCCACGTGAGATGGATGATGTTGATGCTGATGTTTCAAACGAGCCATCATAAATCCGTATTGATCAATTCAAGCTACATCTATGTCTGCAGTGTCTGACTCATTTGGACTGGCATTTAAAGGCAGCGAAATACGGAAGGTGCTTCCTTCGCCGATCTTGCTTTGGACATCAATACTCCCGCCATGAACTGTGCAGACATGTTTGACGATGGACAGGCCAAGCCCCGTACCTCCCAAGGCACGACTACGGGCTTTGTCACTTCGGTAAAAGCGTTCAAAAAGTCGCGGTAAGTGTTCAGCTTCAATGCCTTGCCCATGATCGCGGATGTCGATTTTTAACCAGCCGTCCGTGGATGTGGCATGAACCTCAACAGGCGACCCTTCGACACTGTACTTGATGGCATTGTCGAGTACATTCACGATGGCCTGCTCAAGCAATGGGGCATTGATATGAGCCATTAAATCGTCTTCACATGTGAGTTGGATATCAATGTGTTTGGCATGGGCTTTGGCTGAACAGGTTTCCATAGCATCGTTGATGACTTGATGAATTGAGCTTTTAACCAGTTCAACGTGTTTGGATTCACCTTCCTGTTCAAGTCTTGCCAATGTCAGCAGGTCTTCGACGATGGCATGTAGCCGGTCAGCTTGTCGGGCGATGATCGCCAGGAAGTTGGGGACTCCTTCTTCCTCAGCTAGCAGACCACTGTCTATGAGTGTTTCGGCGGATGCCTTGATGGTGCTGATCGGGGTTTTGATTTCATGAGACACATTGCCCACAAAGTCACGACGGACCTGCTCAAGACGTTGCATTTCGGTGACATCGTGGAGCACGATCAATCCGCCGACACGTTTGCCCCGAGCATCGCGCAACGCAGTGCCTTGAGCTTGCAGATAGTGTTCGCGGTAAACCGTTCGCGATGGATCATGAGGATCGGCTACTGGCAAGGTGAGTACCAAATCCGCTTCGACAGGCGCATCGGATTCGAGCACCTGTGCGACCAATGATTGGAGTCCGGGATTTCGGATCACTTCGTGGATGCTTCGACCAATCACATCACGAACACTCATCCGCAGGAACAGTTCCGACGCGCGGTTGAAGTTGAGGATGCGCTCGTCCATGTCAAAAGCAATGACACCTTCGACCATACTGGCAAGCACGGTCTCCAGTTCATTGCGTTGTTCGATCACCGTTCGCAGCCGATCACCTAATTGCAAGGCCATTTTGTTAAGCGATTCACCCAGAGAGGCAACCTGCAGCGGGCCGGTCACTTCAATGGCCTGAGTCAGATCGCCGGAGGCAAATCGCTCTGCACCTGTTCGCAGGGTTCGCATGGCCCGGCTGATCATGAACAGGATGAACAGGATCACCATGGCAAAGAGTAAAAACCCCAACAGGATGGCTAAAACCTGAGGTCCAATGCCTGTTAAGTCCAGTGCCGCTAATCCAAATGTCATCGCCTGAATGTGCAATGGTGATTCCTACAAAGCAAGTGATTTTGACGAGGCTTTACACAAGGCAAGTCAGTTAAGTCATGTTTCACATATGACAACTCCAACGGATGACTCACCGTTGTTACTCACATTGTAAAGGTTCCAGACTTCCCCGTATATCCGAGAGGCATTGTTTGCCAGTGGTCGTTGAGCTATTCCTTGAAGCGATAGCCTACGCCACGGACGGTTTCCAGATTGCTGCCATGGTCACCGAGTTTGCGTCGAAGCGCGACCATCTGCACATCGACACTTCGGTCGGTGACTGCCGCCAGCCCGCCGTGGATGGCTTCGATGATTTGCTGTCGTGTGAACACGCGCCCGGGGCGAGTGGCCAACAGATTCAACAGGCGGAATTCGGTGGCAGTTAAATCAATCGGATCGTCTTCAATGCGCACTTCATGGCGACCACGGTCGATCACCACATCGCCGACGTTGATGCAGTCTTCACCATCGGCTGAAGGGGGATTGATTTCGCCTGCTCGACGCAGGACTGCTTTGATACGAGCCAGCAGGACACGTGGGCTAAAGGGCTTTGGGATGTAGTCGTCAGCACCGAGTTCCAGACCTACGACGATGTCCGCTTCTTCCCCCTTGGCAGTGAGCATGACCACCGGGATGCCAGATGTTTCCGCTTCGTTCTTGAGGGTTCGACAGACATTCAGTCCATCGACACCTGGGAGCATCAAGTCCAGCAGGATCAGATCAGGGAGCTTTTGACGGGCCAGTTCCAAGGCGCGTTCGCCGCTATCTGCACAGATAACATCCATGCCTTCGCGCGTCAGGTTGTATCGAAGCAGGTCCTGTAGATCCTGTTCATCTTCAACCACCAGAACGTGCGGTTTGTTGCCCGAGGCGGTGGTAATTGACTTGGATGACATCATGGCTTGGGACATTTTGGGGTCCCCTCCTGTGCTTTTAAAGGTTCTTAACATTGTTAGGAAATTTATATCCGCAGCCACGACTCGAAGCCAGTGTATTTTGGTTAGGATTGGGTAAACATTGTAAAAGCACTTTGCAGGTAATCTCTTAGTATTGCTTTTAACAGGTTTTGTGTCCGTTTTGGGGACGTCGTTAATAAGTGGTTTTATGACCTTTGCGATGCATTTGAATCAAATGTTATGAGTTGAATGCTCCATTGACAGAGTCTGCTGAACGTAAATCCAAAGTGTTTTGGGAATACAACCGTCATTGCAGGGCGCAAAAAAAAGCGACCTGACATCAAGTCAGGCCGCCTTGGATTAAGCAGATTGTGTGGTTTTGCTCAAATTAGAAGAGCAGTTGGAACTGTGCACGCCAGACGAAGATGTCGTCCTGAGTTGCATTGGAAACACCGGTGAAACCAAGGCCGTCACCGAAGTGCGAGTTGCCCCAGTCGTTGCCAGAGATGTCGCCATCATAGACCCACACGACGTCGGTGGTGAACTTGGCGTTATGCTTGTTGATGTACCAGTTCAGACCGAAGGTGAAGGCTTGGAGTTCTTCTTCGCCTTGGACATCGCTGTCGATCATTTCCCAACGGACGTAAGGTTCAAGCTTGTCGGGGATGATGTGGTAGCCAGCCTGGACCAACAGACCCATTGGGTCTTGGTCGACGCTGGAGCTGCCGTCGTAGTCCATGTTCGCACCGATGTAGGCAGCGAAGAGGCTCAGGCCGTTGGATTCGAATGAACCGTCGATGGTCCATGAGGTGTAGTTGCCAAAGCCGTTGTTGGAACCGGCGTTGCCGTTGTGCGAGTCACCAGCTTGGAAGAAGACGGCACCACCGACAAACAAGCCGGTGTCATCCTTGGACCATGTGGTGAAGTCGCCAGCCTGCTTGAGCTTGCCTTGAAGGGCAACGTCAACGCGTGCTGCTACGGCGAATTCAGCGTCATCTGCACCAATGGTGGAGAATTCTTCGTCAGCACCATCGTTGATGGAGAGGGCGAATTTGAAGGTGTCAGTGCTGTAGCTCAGTTGAACCTGTTCTGAACGGTCCAGGGTGAACCATTCGGTGACCAGTGAGCGGTCCACAGCCAATTGCTTCGAGGAGCTGGTGAGTTCTTCGCGAAGGAAGGGAATCTTGAACTTACCGAAGTCCACAGCCCAACCGTTACCGAAGCTGTAGCCCATCTTGGCGTCTTCGATTTCGACTGCACCATCACCACGGTCGCCGGCAAAAACCAACTCATACTTGAGCTTGGGGCTTGCGACGTGACCTTTGGCTTTAAGCTTCATGCGACGCATCTGAAAGCCAGTGTCGTCGGCGTCAGAAGCGGATGCTTCGTCTTGATGAACCCAGATGTGACGGAATTGAATCTGACCACCGAGGGTCATTTTGAAGCTGCCGTCTTCGGATGCCAAGAAAAAGTTCTTGCCATTGTGACCGGCGGACATGCCACCTTCAAGAAGGCTCGCACGGGTATCGGCGTCAGCGAGGACTTCCTTGACCAGTGATTTGACTTCAGCGGCGCGACGCTCGTTGAGCCAGTTTTCGTCACCAGCGTTACGCAGCTTGGCGACTTCACCCTGGAGCTGATTGTTGGTTGCACGTACGGCATCCAATTCTGCACGCAGAGCATTGAGTTGTTCGTTCACAGTGTTGTCACTGGCCATCGCGCCTGCGGTGAGGCTCGCAGCCAGAGCACCAGCAAAAAGCATGGTACGGGTTTTAAACATTTGCCATTCTCCTGAAAAAGTGAAATTCTGCATTAATCCATTCATACAACGGACGGGCAGTATAGAGATGGCTTTGTTTTGTATTGTTAGGCCAGTATGAGCATTGTGTTAGATATGTAATTAACGCATTGCTAACACGTCAGGCTGCAACCCATATCCCATGCAAGCATGTTGCAGACTGACCATAAGCTCAATTTCCCGACCGTACTATCTATATAGAAACACAGTGATTGACCAGAGCGATCCATTCACTGCGCTGAAGCTCCACCAGTTTGGGGTCCGTCGGATTGTTCTGTACATCATCAATCAACTGATGTGGATCATAGCCTTGGATTTGTGAATAGACGCGATGGTTGGCACCTGCATTGTGAAACCAGTAATGGCTGTTGGAAAAATCGCCTTCACGCCGATGCATGATCCCATGCCAGTATGAACCCTCTGCATCTTTGAGGTGTTGACTGATCTGATGGGAGCGATCCAGTTCATCGACATACAGCCAAAGCGCAGCCTGGAGCTTGGGATAATCACGCATCGCCGGATCAGAGACGAGCTTGCCAACCAATTGAGTTAGCTGTTGCGATATGGGTTGATGGACGATTAAAGCCGCCATTGCTTGATCCAACGGTAAAGCATCAAACAGCGGACTTAGAATCGACTGCAACGATTGTGGGAGTTCGAGCGTTTGCATGGCGCACATCATAACCGGTCAAATCTTTTAATGCCCGACTACTTGAACTCTTAAGCGATAGTCTCTAAGATCGCTGGGCTCACAGAAGTTTGGAAAAAAACAACCTCATTATCTCATATTGGAGAACCAATCGATGGCAGAACAGAAAGCCACCAACATTACCTGGCACGAAGGCACCGTCACTCGCGAAGAACGCACCAGCAACATGGGCCAAAAAGGCTGCACCCTCTGGCTCACCGGACTCTCCGGCTCAGGCAAGTCCACCGTGGCTGTCGCTCTGGAACAAGTCCTGCTCCAGCGTGGCAAGCATGCTTACTGCCTCGATGGTGATAACATCCGCTTCGGCCTCAACAAAAACCTGGGCTTCAGCGCTGAAGACCGTGCGGAAAACATCCGTCGCATCGGCGAAGTGGCCAAGCTCTTTGCCGACTCTGGCATGATCACCGTCGCCAGCTTCATCAGCCCTTACACCGTCGACCGTGACGCTGCCCGCAAGGTGCACGAAGATGCCGGTCTGCCCTTCGTTGAAGTCTTCGTCAACACTCCGTTGGAAGTCTCCGAAGAACGCGATCCCAAGGGTCTGTACAAGAAAGCCCGTGCTGGCGAAATCAAAGGTTTCACCGGTATCGACGATCCCTACGAAGCTCCCGAAAAGCCCGAACTGCTCCTGCCCACCCACGAACTGAGTGTCGCAGAAGCTGTCCAGGTCGTCCTGGATTATCTTGAATCCAACAACTTGATCTGAACGATCAACACCGTTGTGAATGATTAAAATAAAAACACCCTCGCGTAATTGATGCGAGGGTGTTTTTTTGTTTATGTCAATGCTGATTATTTATCATCAACATAGAACACGAAGGCCGTTAGGCCATAATCGGATGCGCGAAGTACACGTCCATTTCGCAAACGAATTGTCTTAGAGAAGACTTTACGTTTACTGTGTTTTTCGCTTTTATTGCGATTACGCATTTCCGACTCCTTTCTATTTGTCAGGTCATTTCTTTATTGACAAATATCAGGGACGGTTCTACATTCAAGACTGTCACATCGGTGAAAGTAGTCATCCATGACTAACTGAACCAAACCTTGACCTTTTAGGTCGATTCAGAAGCCGAGTTACACACTCGGCTTTTGTTTTGTAAGTAATAACTCTTATAGCATAATGATGGAGAGTAATGCAAGAAAACTTTTATTCTGCCAGTTTATCCACATGCGATCTGGTGTAGATTGGTTATAAGGTGTTAAATTTAGTAAAGATATGATGTGCAGATGACTGGTGGTTTGAATTGTGCGGACGCTATTTCCTGAATCTCATCGAACAGCAGCTTGCCGACTTTGTCGAGTACATGTCGGACATGATGAAGTTGCCCCTTGCCCAAGGGCACCTTCCGGGGCCGGGGGCGGGGATGGAGCCGCGGTATAACATTGCGCCTTCGCAGCCGGTGTTGGCGGTGATTTCCGATGAGTCAACGCATGCCAAGAAGTTCACGTATTTGAACTGGGGTTTGATCCCACGTTGGGCCAAGGACCCGGCCATTGGTAACAAGCTCATCAATGCCCGTAGTGAAACGGTGACGGAAAAACCGTCGTTTAAGGATGCTTATCGCTATCGGCGGTGTTTGATCCTTGCCAACGGTTATTACGAATGGGATCAGCGGACGAGACAGCCCTATGCGATCACCGTGCCGGACATGCCGATGTTTGCGATGGCTGGTTTATGGGAGTATTGGTCGGACCCATCCGGCGGTGGCAGTGAGATTGCCAGTTGCGCGATCATGACCACGCAGTCGCAGGATTGGATGCATGACATGCACCAGCGTATGCCGGTGATCTTGACGCCCGACAGCTATCGGTTGTGGCTGAATCACGACCATGAGGTCTTGCCTTTGGTGGGGACTTTGCTTGAACCGTATCCCAGTGACCTGATGGCCAAGCGAGCGGTAAGTCCATACGTCAATCGCGTAGGCAATGAGGGACCACGATGTCTTGATGATGGCGAGGAACAGGGAACGCTGTTTTAGGCGTATGCGGTTAAGTGGTTTTGAATTGGTTTGGCGTTGATTTGAACGTCGGTAGCGCTTGGAGCGCTAAACCGCAAGCGGTTTTTTTTTGATTGTGCACTGTGATAATAGCTGCGACACTGCGTGTCGCTGATGCCTTGATTGGCGCGATGAGTCAAAATGCGCTACAATTTACGCATGGCAAAAAAGACCTTAAAACTACCGGTTAACGACATCGCATTGGGTGACTGCATTGAATCCATGAACAGTTGGCCGGAAGATTCGGTTGACCTGATCTTCGCCGACCCGCCGTACAACATTGGCTACAAGTACGATCACTACGAAGACAAACGCGATGACCATGACTATGTCCAATGGACACAGGATTGGATTGCCGGTTGTGCCCGACTGCTTAAACCTTCGGGGAGTTTTTATATTCTCATCGGTGACGAGTATGCAGCCGAGACGCGCATGTATCTCAAGCAGTTGGAGCGCGAGAAAAAACTGGTGATGCGCAACTGGATCATCTGGCATTACACCTTTGGGCAAAACTGCAAAATCAAATTCAACCGTTCGCATGCGCATCTGTTTTACTGTGTCGGTTCAGATATTTTCAACTGTAAAAATGTAACCAAGAATCCGCCGTTCACGTTCAACCGATTGGACATTGCGATCCCATCCGCAAGGCAGACGACCTACAACGACAAGCGTGCTAACAGTACCGGCAAGATGCCCGACGACACGTGGTATCTGCGACCGCAGAATGCCAAGGCTGACGATTTCTGCAAGTACTTCGGTCCTGATGAAGACACGTGGTATGAGCCGAGACTTTGTGGCACATTCAAGGAACGCCAGCAGTGGCATCCCTGCCAATTACCTGAGTCGTTACTCAGTCGGATTATCAAACTTTCAAGCAATGAAGGTGACCGGGTCTTCGATCCCTTTAGTGGAAGCGGCACAACATTGGCGGTGGCAAACAAACTCGGCCGTGACTGGTTGGGGTGTGAATTGAGCGAACAATACCGCGACAAGGCCTTAAACCGTATCACCCAATGCGATCAACCCCAAACCGATGTGAACAACGATCAGTCCGATACGTTGTTTGTTTCCCGGAAGTGATCAAGGGTCCAAACCGGAACCAAATTGGAATAGTTTAGGCATGAATCCGATAATAATTGATATAAAAGCTGGGATTTTGGCTTTAAGCGGGTAAAATAGCATGATGTGGGCGGGGGCCTACAGAACAGGCAAAAGGATTTTGCCACAGAGAAACGCAGGAGGCGATCTCATCAATATAGATTCATCCATACAACCTGCTTCGAACATGGGACCTGCTGGTGAATTTGCTTCAGCTGTTCAACGCTATGAAAAAGCGTATGCTCAGCAAGCTACAAGTCCGGTCGCGCCCAAAGAGGATGTTGTGGAGATCTCAAGCTTGGCGAAGTTGCTTAGTCGTGAAGATCAAGCTCAAGGGGTTCGCATGGCATTGGTGGAAAAGGCCAAAGCTGAAATTGCGTCCGGCTCGTATGACAATCCTCAGAAGGTTGATCATCTTCTGAATCAATTGCTTCAAGAGCTGACGCAAATTAAATAAGTTATTTTTTTCAACAGCACATCAGATATCAGGGTTGCTATCCTGCGCGCAGATTGTCTGCGATGTGAAATGCAGCTGTCACAAGGTCGCGCGTTGATGCAATGTGTTGGACGTTGGTGCCAGTGTATCAAGCAGCATCAGTTGACTGTTGCTCTTTACTTTGATCAGCCATGTCATTGATGTAGATGCCAATTTGATGGGTGTCGATCGGTTTGGGGACAAAGCGATCCACGCCACTCTTGAGCAGGTCTTTGACTTCATGGGTCTGCACAAAACCACTGACCATAATGATGGGGGTACTTTGCCAATGAGCATCGGTTCGGATCTTGGCGACCAGTTCATCACCACGCATGTTAGGCATCTGCATATCAGTGATGATCACATCAACCTGAGGGTTATCTTTGAGCACTTCCAACGCACGTTTACCATCGCTGGCAGCAATGTACTGATGTCCATTACGGACAACAATCTGTGCGATCAAGAGTCGGGCTGTGCGATCATCGTCGACAATCAGGAAAGTGCTCATGATGAGTCCTTGTAAAGGGATAAATAGACAAAATCCATATTACCTATGGAATCTATTTCGACTTTTATTGGGATTCAATTAAGCTCGCACGAGGATTTATTCATCCCATCGCGATGTTTGTAACTCGTTGGGACGATTTGTGGAGTCTTGACAGGAAGGCAGTTATAACGACATTAATACGGCGATAACGCTTCTACCTAGTCATTTGGCGAGCTTTAAGTGCAACAATCACGCAATGCAGAAAACCCGGATCAATTGACAGTGACCATGTTATTCAGACCTGTTCAGACTTCAGTTCCCGGTTCATCAGTTGGCTGATGGCAGTGATCGGATCGAGATTTTCAAACAAGACACGGTGGACGGCCTGCGTTATCGGCATCTCCACGTTGTACTGTTGGGCTAATTGCATTACCGCCTGTGTGGTGGGAATACCTTCGACGACATCGTTGGATGAATCGAGAATCTGTTGAGTGGTCTGTCCTTGCCCAAGTTTTTCGCCACAGCTTCGATTCCGACCTGTGGGACTAAAGCAGGTAGTCGCCAGGTCACCGATACCTGCGATGCCAAAGAAGGTGTCATGGTCTGCACCCATCGCAGTTCCCAATCGCAATATTTCTGCAAGACCTCGCGCCAGCAGCGCGCTCTTGGCGTTGTTGCCTGCCTGGAGTCCGTCGAGGATACCTGCTGCCAGAGCGATGACGTTTTTCGTTGCTCCTGCCAGTTCCACGCCCATCAGGTCCGTGAGTGTGTAGACACGAAACCAGTTACAGGTAAATGTTTTTTGCAGTTCTTGGGCAAAGGCTTCATCTTCACTGGCGGCAATCACCGTTGCTGGCAGACATCGAGCCAACTCCTCAGCAATGGTCGGACCACTGATCGCCCCCAGGGGTCCAATCGGAGCGCCGGCTTTTTGGAGAGTGTCCTTGAGTATCTGCGTCGGTCGAAGCAACGTGCCGATCTCGATACCTTTGGCCATGGAAACGATGGGCGTCGGTTTTGTCATTGCCGGGGCAAGTCGCTCCCAGACACTGCGTACATGCTGTGTTGGGACGGTTGAAACCACTAAGTCCACATCGTTAACGGCTTGGTGCAAGTCCGAAGTAATGTGTACTTCCGGCGGGATGGCAAAGCCTGGCAGATGCCTTTTGTTCTCGCGCGTTTGGATCAGCGCCGTAACACTGGTTTCAAACGCGCCCCAGAGCGTGACGTCTAGTCCTTGGCTCTGAAGCATCAGGGCGGTGACTGTGCCCATCGATCCGGTTCCGATAATGCATACTTTGGATAATCCCATGGGCAGCATTGTGGTCCGATAGTGATGTCGATGCAAGGCGGTTAGTTGTACAAACGTGATATCCACACGAATTTTAGCGCAAGATTTGCGCTTTTATTGGTCTTTGTGAGAAAGGTCCAGATAAAAGGTAATGAAATGTGCTGAACAAGACCGATATGCCATAACAGTCAGGTATGGTCGAGAGTGACCCGGAATCCGACCTGACTACGTAGTTGACATCAAGGCTAGTGGGAAGTGGTCTGGTATTGGAAGTCAGGATGACACCAAATCAGGTCAGATGTCAGAAGCGTTTTGGAATCGTCGCATAACACGACGCAAATGGATGACGGAAAAGCCATGAGTAATAAGCTTGCAAGGAAGCGATTGAGCGTGTTGGGTTGGCTCGGCAGTGGGACTGCCGCAGTAATACTGCTGGCAGTAGGTCTGGGCTGCGAGGTTGACAGCTTTATGGATCCTTCGGTGGTGGGGCGATGGGAACGTACGCCTGTCATCCTTCCGATTCTGGATCAGTTAGATGTCATTGACGAGCCGCCTTCCAAGGCGCCCGGCACGACGCCGGTCAAGTCAGAAGACCTGATTCCTGAAATTGAAGAATATGTCATCGGCCCTGGTGACCTTGTCACTTTCACGATCTTTGAACTGGTGGTTCCCAATGTGGAGTCCGTTCAGACGCGTCGTGTGGATGAATTGGGTTACGTGCGTTTGCCGCTGATTGGTGCGATGAAGATTGCGGGTCTTAAGCCCAGCCGACTTGAAAAAGCCGTCTCCGCCAAACTGTCGGATAAGGAAATTCTCAAGGATGCCACCGTCAGTGTCATTGTCCAGGAAGGTCGCCAGAAGACTTACTCTGTGATCGGTGAACCCCAGGTCGCTGGCACAGGTATCGGCACCTACACCATCCCGCATACCAACTTCCGACTCCTCGAAGCCATGGCCCTTGCCCGTGGTATTCCCGGTCGAATCAAAACCATCTACGTCATCCGCGCTCCAACGATGATGGCATCGTTACCCGAAGTTTTGCTAGGCAAAGAAATGCCTTCTGCCGATGTACATCCTGCTGACAATGCCCGCAGCGATAAAGCGGTCGACCTGATCGACAAACTGCTCTCTGGTATTGATACATCCGTGACACAGGTAGCTTCAGCAGATGGCGGTTTCTCTGTTGCACAAGCTTCCTCCACAGCTGAACAGTGGGTTCATGTCGATGGCAAGTGGGTTAAAATTGGGGCACAGCAAGCAGCACCCAATATGGTCAGCTCATCGACAAGCAATCAAGTCATGCTCAATGACTCCGTGCGTACCTATGACCCCAATGACACGCAGGCCATGCTTCGTGATGCTCGCATTATTGAAGTCCCCTACGACAAATTGCTCACCGGCGAACTCAAGTACAACATCGTGATTCGTGCTGGCGACGTCATCCGCGTCCCGGCCCCGGTCATCGGCAATGTCTACATCGGTGGTGCCATTCAACGTCCAGGTACCTATGCCCTGCCGGGTGACAAAGACCTGACACTCAAGCAGTTGATCTTTGCAGCGGGTAACCTGGCACCTAACGCCATCCCCGAACGTGTCGATCTGATTCGTCGTGTGGGTGATAATCAGGAAGCCACCATCCGTATCAATCTGCGGGATATCTTCCACGGTGTCGAACCGGACTTCTATCTTAAGCCCAACGACACGCTGAACATCGGTACCAACTGGATCGCATCCCCCTTGGCCGTGATCCGAAACGGCTTCCGCATGACCTATGGATTTGGCTTTATCGTCGACCGTAACTTCGACGACAAGGTCTTCGGATTCCAGCAAAATTAACATGACAAGTTTCCCTTGCTGATCAAGGGCGATTTGAAAACACAATCTGATACCAATAGCAGCACCCTTGATTTAATTGAGGGTGTTGTTTTTTTTCCATTATCTGATTCCAAACCCAAGGCTAAGCAATTTTCACTCAGATGTAGCGGGTGATGGGACGCGCGAGTTGTCAGCTCGTGGCTGTTGAACGGTCTTTTCAATAGCCGCACGCAGACTTGCGTGCGCGATAGACGCTACAATTGAATGAAAAATGCCTTAAGCAAAGCGACGGACAGGGGCGTACGTCTTCTGGTGTTACACCTATTCATACTGTCGCTTTGCTTATCATTGCGTTTGTAGCTCAAATAGCACTTTCATCTCTTTTTTCAGAGTATTGCGATTGTGCCGGTTGTAACAATCAAGCCATTGCTTCTTTGCAAACTTAACCGTCCTGACTTCAACCAACCGTGCAAAAGACCGATAGCAATTGCAGATTTCCTGCGTAGTCTTCACGGATGATTCGGGGAATCGAATAACCCGGAGCGTGGTTGCGGCTGATTTATCGTCAGCGGTTTTGTGGCTTAAACACCACATCAATCCACGCGGCATTATTTAGACATGCATTATTGGGCATGTCCCATCGCTATCCATTCGTCGCATGACGCGCCGGGTTTGGCAGGTTGACGGTTCATAACGGGGAGGCCGGATACATCGATACGTTGTTCCAGATACAAACGTATGACTAGTACTACCGCTACAACATCTTGGAAAACAGCAGCATCAGCACCTTGGCAACGCTGGAGCACTTGGCTGTGGCTTGCGCTGCTGGGCGGATTGTTTATCCTGCTATTCCGCAATTTTCTGGTGCGCATGTTCCTTATTGCCACCGATCGTTGGGAAGGCGACTGGTCGCATGCCATCGTCATTCCTTTCATTGCGGGTTACTACATTTACCAACACCGGTTTGATCTACTCAAACGCCAACGTCAAATCTGGTGGCCCGGGCTGGTTGTGATGTTCCTTGGGATCTTCAGCTACAGTTGGTGGATCTATCCCGGGCGCAATGACATGTTCCAGGGCTACAGCATGATCATCGCGTTGTTTGGGATGGTGCTGTTTCTCTTTGGCTTAAAGCGGATGCTCATTCTCTGGTTCCCGGTGATTTATCTGACGTTGGCTGTGAAAGTCTCGGATCGCATCTGGGAACAAATTGCCTGGAAGCTCCAACTCATTGCTGCCAAGTCCGCATCGCTGGCGTTGGATTTTGTCGGTGCATTTATGAACCTTGACGCTTCGGTGGAAGGTTCGACGATCAAGATTTCTTTTATGCGTGATGCAGTTTGGGTGACCGAATCGCTTAACGTTGCTGAAGCCTGTTCGGGTCTGCGAATGCTTGCGGCGTTTGTCGCATTGGGTGTCGCGGTGGCCTTTCTGGCGGATCGCAGTTGGTGGCAGCGTATGGTGATGGTTTGTTTGACTGTGCCGATTGCTGTGATGGTGAATGTCGGACGTGTGACGGCGTTGGGGCTTTTACAAACCGTCAATAAACAATGGGCCGCTGGCGATGTTCACACGTTTGTGGGCATGCTCATGCTGATCCCGGCATTGCTTTCGTTCTTGCTTATCGGCTGGATACTCGACCGGATCATGATCCGCAATGAAGAGTTGGATTATGCCGCTGGAGCCAAGAAAGCAGCTTTCGAATTTGAACCAGCGCCGCGTGTGGATCCTTGGCCGTTGGGATTAAGTGTTCTTGCAGGTTGTTTGCTGGCTGGACTTGTGGGATTGAGTTACGGGTTGTTCTTTGCATGTTTTAGACCGGCCTTGATTGGCGGCGTTGATAATCGCCCGATGGTTATCGGCTTATTTGTGATTGTCGTGTTTGTCATTGTGTTGGGCATTGTTTTTCTTCGCCGACAACTGAATCGAGCTGCTGCGCCACTGCGACATCAGGCTGCCCAGGCCATTTGCTGTGGTGTGTTGCTTTGCGCGGTGAGCGGGTTGACGTTTATTGTGGGCTCGACCAAAGCGGTTTTAATCAAGAAGCCGGTGCAGATGCGGTTGCCAATGGTGAGTATTCCGCAGCAACTTGGTAAATGGGAAATGATTAATGACGAGCGGTTAAGTGATGAGGTGCTCGAAGAACTGCGGACCAAGTTCTATATTTCACGGCAATATCGTGACACGACAATGACGCTCAGCGATCCGGGCTCGACGATTCGATTCCATGTCGCCTATTACACAGGGACGCCGGACACGGTTCCGCATGTGCCTGAGCGATGCTTTGTGGCAGCGGGTTTGACGCCACGCGGTAAAGAGATTGTCACCTTACAGATGAACAAGTTGCTTTACACGCAAACAGCCGATGGCAGCTTTACCGCCAAGTCGAAATTGAGTTTAACTCCTGTGCGTGTTCCCCAGTTGGATATTCCTGCGACGATGTTCAGCTATGGGTCCAAGAACGCGACGAGTCCGGATGCCAATGTCATCTATTTCTTCGCCGCCAATGGCAAGTTCCTGCCGACGCCGGATCATGTGCGTTTTCACGGCTTTTCATTGACTGACGAGTACAGCTACTACTGCAAAATTGAAGTCGGGGTGAACCTTGTGGGTGACAAAGACCTTGCACAGCAACGTGTAAATGACTTTTTATCTGACTTTTTACCACAGGTCATGGCTTGCCTGCCCGATTGGGTCGATGTTAGCCAAGGACGCTGGCCTGAGGATAAGGGCTCCGCGCCCTGATTGTAATGGTTATTGGAACGTATCAGGATCGAAGTAAAACTCCTGGAGATGGAGGTCGAGACAAATGTCTGGACGCGTAAATACTAAATTCGTCATTGGGCTCAGTGCAACACTGGTTGCCATTATCGTTGGACTCGTTGGGGTGTGGTACATGTTTGTACGCACTGATCCTGCTGAGTACATTGCTCGCGCCAATGCGATGCTGGATCGAGGGCAGTACGCGCAGGCTGTGGACTATTACCGCAAAGCCCGATCCGGACGCCCGCACAGTACGGACCTGATGCTCAAGCAGGCGAAGGCGATGAGTCAGATCACCGTTGAGGATTCACGTCAGGCACGCGCTGCCATTGGGCAACTGCTTGATCTGTACAAGAGCGTGTTGGATGTGGACAGTCGCAATGAAGAAGCAATGCGCAGCCTCGGCGGTATCTACATGCAGATCGGCCGAGAACTTGGTGATCTGGATGCGTGGGATCAACTCTTTAAAATCACCAATACTGCTGTACTCAGTGATCCAGGTAATGTCTTGGCCAAACAATATCGCGGGATTGCTCAAGTCAATCGCATGATGGCTATCAACGTCTCAGACAGTGATGTGAAAACTGCATGGGAGGACCTGCAAAAGGCTCATGCAGCAGACGGTGATGATCCTGATGTGACACATCACATGGCGTTATGGCATGTGATACAGTTCAAATCGCTTTTGGGCATTGCCGGGAATCCGACCAAGGCTGCTGAACATCAGAAGCAGGCGTTGGCTCTTTCTGATGAACTGCTTGGCAAGTATCCCGATGAACCTCGGATCAAAGTCTATAAGCTGCGTGTACTTTCAGAAATGCGCATGACTCAAGAGGCAGAGACACTGGCGTTGGAGCTTGAAAAACTTCTGGTTTCAAACCCTGGGGCTGCGGATATTGTGCTTGAGGTTGCTCGTCAATTGGCATCCCGGGCAACAGGTGATAATCAACAGGTGAAGCTCGATACGCAATCCATGGGACGTGCGCTTGACCTGGTCACCGCTGCGGCCCAAGAGCATCCGGCGGACCTGCGTCTTGCACTGCTTCAAGGACAGATTCTCACAGTCATGAGCAAATACGATCAAGCGCTGACTGTGCTTGATGCGGCTTCGAATAATTCGCACCGTGCTTTGCCACTCGTTGCGTATCAGTCCGCTCAATTGCGTCGCGCTGCTGCAGTTCAGTTTGCGGATTTGAAGTTGCGACAAGCTGATCGCAAGACGGGCGAAGTTCGTGAAACGGAACTGGCTGAGGTTGAAGTATTAATTGAAAAGATGCGCGCCGATACCGGCGAAAGCGCTTACGTGAGTATGCTTAGTGGCAAGCTTAATCTCACCCGGGGTAACTGGGGGCTTGCGCTTAAACAACTCGACTCGGCATCGTCGCAATTTAATGACCGTAAACCAGACATTCTGTTGCTCTCGGCTTCGGCGTGTGCTCAGCTTGGTGAATTAGGGGCTGCGGTTCAGCGACTTGAAACCCTCCTGAAGGTGCGCGGTGACTACATGCCTGCACGGCTGGAGTTGGCGAAGCTGCAACTGCGTCTTTCACAACCTCAGCAGGCCAAAGCAGAGATTGATATTGTCCTGCGTCAAGAAGGTGACAATCCCAGTCTCAAGACTCAGCAACTACTTGCTATTTACTACGCACAAACGGATCAAACCGACAAAGCAATTGCGCTGTATCAACGGCTTGATCCGAACAACGATCTGCAGGTCGCAATGAGCCTGGCCCGACTGCAAGCCTCCAATGGGCAAAAGCAGCAGGCCGTGAATCTGTTGACGCATCATTTCAACAAGACACCTAAAAATGTCGGTGTCCTGCGCGAATTGGTGGAAGTGGTCGCAGATGCCCGTCAACTCGAACCCTACTTTGCAAAAGCTCAGGCGTCCGGTGCCGACATCAATGCTCTGACATTGTTAAAGAGTAAACTCACCGACAAAACAGGTATGTCAGCAGTCAGTGCGGCGACCCGTATCGTGGATAATATTGATGATCCCTTCGAGCGTGCGATGAGTCAGTACACGCTTAATCGCCAGCTTGGTAAGACCGATCTGGCCGACACGGCATTGCGTGAAGCCTCGCGTTTAAAGCCTGACCATCCACGTGTGATGGAAGTGCTTTTTGAGCAGTCCATCGAGCAGAAGGACTGGGATAAGGCTCAACAACTCGCGTCCAAGGCACGTACACAGAACACCGACCTGGCTGAAGGTACACTTTTTGCAGGTCGATTGGATTTGGCCCGTGGGAACATCGCCAGCGCAGTCACCATGCTCAGTCGCGGGATGAAACAGCGTCCAGTCTATTCTGAAGGTTGGCGTTGGTTGGCTCAGGCTCAGCGTGCTGCCGGTGATATTGCCGCAGCGGTCTACTCTTATCAGGAATCGATTCGTCAACGCCCGGACAATCTACGAGCTTATCAAGGATTGGCTGATGCCTTTGACGCTGGATCACGAACTGATGATGCTCTGCGAATCTGGCGACAGGTTTTTCAGATTGCACCTGGTAATCGTTTCTATCGGGAAAAATATCTGGCCTATGAGCAGGCCAAGGGTGATCCGAGCAAGGCCTTAGCCGTTCGTCAGGAAATTGCACAAGATGAGCCGGATGATCTTGGGAACCTGCGTGGTGTCGCGGTTTTGCTTGCTCATCTCAAGAAGATGGATCAGGCCGCGGTCGTCTGTCAGCAACTTTTTGCCAAAGCTCCATCGGATCGCGCCAACTATGGTGCCTATGCCGCAGTGTTGGCAATCAATAATCAACTCGATGCTGCCCGTGCGGTATTGGACAACTACATTAAGCAGTTGGGCTCCAAAGCGGTTGCGGATGACTTTATGCTCTATGCTCGCTTTCTGGTGAGTGTCGACGATAAGGCAGGCGCCTTTGAGCAGTATCGCAACGCAGTCAAAGTGGATCGCAGCCCGGACATGCAGGCCAGTCGGGAGTTGGCTGACGCTTTGTTTGCCGACTCACGATTTTCCCAGGCCGCCAAGGTTTATCAGCAGGTTTGGGAGAAGGATCGCCAAGACGGTCGCGTGGGCTATCGACTGGTGGAAACGCTTCAACGTAACCGAGAGTACGACAGCGCAGGCAGTGTACTGCGTCGGCTTGAGCAAGCCATTGGCAAGAGTGCCACGTCATTGTTGCTCAAGGCTCAGATCGCGCGCAGTCAAGATCGTACGTCCGAAGCTGTGAAGCATTTGAATGAAGCCATCGCGTTAACACCTGATGATGCGATGGTCTATTACCAGCGTGCATCAATGCTCATGAATGATCCGGATCAGGAAAACCGCGTGATCGACGATCTGCGTAAGGTATTGGAATTGGACACGCATTTCACGGCTGCTCATCGCATGCTCGCGCAGATTCACTTGCGACATGACAGCTTTGACCAGGCCGTCCGGGAGTATGAGTCGGTTCTGTCTCAGAATCCCAACGACACCAGTACACGCATTGAGTTGTTACAGATGTACATCGGTATCAATGACCTCTTGGCAGCGAAAACGATGTTATCGGAAGCCACGCGACGCTTTCCCACGGAGAGTCGTTGGCCCAAATTGCAGGCAGACCTTGCGATTCGTGAGAAGAATCACCGCATGGCTTCGAAGTATCTTCTTTACGCTTTCGAACTTGAACCCGATGATCGTGTCCTTGCGGCAATGGGGCTGGAGATGATTCAGGCCGACGCAGCAGGGATGGCGATCAGTAAAATCGAACAAAACCCGCAAATGCTCGCATCAAACGTGCAGCTTCGAGCCATTCTGGGTCGCGCCAAGTACAAAGTCGGTCGTCATGCTGAAGGTCAAGTGGAATTTGAAACGGCTCTGCGTCAGGCTCAGTCCCTCAACGATGTGACCAATGTCTGTGATCAGTTGGCGATGTCAAGGGGATTGGAACAGACGCGCAGCATGCTCGAAACATTCCGCGGCGCCAAGTCCGATATCTGGTTACAGATCGCTATTGCACGGACTCTCGTCGGCGCGTCGAAGTATGAGGAGGCGGTTAATCGACTTAATCGGATCAAACCGCAGATTGGTGACAAAGAAAAAGCAGAATTCACTGGCCTGCTGTCGCTGGCGCTTCACAATTCGGGCAAGTTCGAAGAAGCAGCCCAGGTGTATCAGCAGGTGCTTACAGAGGATCCAAAGAGCGTTGCGGCTCTGAATAATCTGGCCTACCTGCTGGCCACGAACTTGAACCGGCCCGCCGAAGCATTGAAGTATGCCCAGCAGGCCTCCGCCATGGCGCCCAATGATCCGCAGGTGTTAGACACCTTGGGTTGGGTGCAGTTCCTGGCAGGTGATATTCAAAAGGCCCAGGTGACACTCAGGCGAAGTGTGCGAATTAAACCGTTCACCGCCAACACGTACCACCTGGCAGAAGTGATGCTAAAAGACGGGCAAACACGTTATGCCACAGAATTACTGGACATGGCACGACAGTTGGCCCAGCAGAATGACGATAAACAAATGCTAGAGAAGGTCAACGTCCGTATAAAAGAAGTGACGCAATAACCCAATTGAGAGGGGGTTAGATTAATATGACAGCCAACCCACTAACACCGACATCCGTAGTAGCTGTGCAGGCCCCAGCTGCAGCACAGAGTACGCGATTTACACCACTGGACCCGGTTCGTGTGCTTCAGCAGTACATGCTCCCGCTGGTTCTGATCCTTGTAGCCAGTATTGTCATTGGTTTCGTGACGTATATGGGCCTGATGAAAGTCGCGCCTGAATACACGTCCGAAGCTCAATTGCTTGTGACTGGTTCACTGTCCAACGCCTATGAAGACCCCGTTGTCGGTGGTGCGCCCACGCAGCAACGTTTGGATATTCTTGGTGCGTTTATCAAGAACCAAGTCATCAAACTTCGGTCTGACGACGTGATCAACGCTGCGGCGCAGATGCCTGAGGTCAAGGAAAACACCAGTTGGTACAACAAGTTTCAGGCCAATCCTGAACAGGCCAAAGAGGATCTTAAAAATAATCTGTCCGTGGCACAGATTGTGGGTTCAACCTTGATTCAACTCAAACTCACTGGCAGCAAGCCTGATGATCTGCCGGTTTTGCTTAATGCGATTTTGATGGCACATGAAAACATTTACGAAAGTGCCAAGCGGTCTAATACCGGTGACGTTCGTAAGTCGTTTAACGAAGAAGTCAATTCGCTCAATATCAAGTATGAAAGTATTCAGCGTCAGCTGGCGACTTATCGTGAAGTCAACAAGATGGCATCATTGTCAACTGCCAATGAAGAAGCCACCATCACCTACAACCGTTTGGCTCAACAGGCTTCAGAGACGGCTGTGAAGTTGCAGACTTCCCGTGAAATTTATCGCTCGCTTAAGAGTGCGCACGAAGAAGGTCGGATCGCTATTGGTCCTGATGAATTAGCCAAGGTTGAAGCTGATCCGGCGGTTGCCACACGTGACGAACGGATTCGCGGTCTGCGTGAACGCCTTGACGTGTTTATGCATCGCTTTGGTCCTGAACACCGTGCGGTGCTTGAACTTGAACGCACCATCGAAGCCATTCTCGTCGAACGCAAGGGTGAAGTGGATAATCTGCTGCGTGAGCGTCAGGCTGTGGCTTTGGACCAGGCTCAGAAAGCTGTCGCCGCCTTTGAAGGTCAGCTTGCTGGCATCGGTCCGGCTTTGGATAATGCCCGTGAAAAGATGCGTGAAGACACTGAAAAACGCTCTGGTTACAACCAGCTTGTGGCCGAAGCCAAACGCATCGACTCACAACGCAACAGAGCTCAGAAACTTCTTGATGAGTTACAGGTTCGTGAAAACCGTCCTGACAACCGTGGTGTGCAAACCAGTCTTATGGCTACCTCACCGCGTCTGACCTTCCCAACTCCTGCGGGCATCATTGTCACCATGGTGATTCTGCTCGAAGCGTTGGCATTGGCCTTCATCTTTATCAAAGAACTGCTCGATCAACGCATCAAGAGTCCCACCGACGTCATGCTTATCCCGCATACCAAGGTGCTTGGTGTCATCCCCCATGCCGACGAAGATGGCTTGGGTCCCAACCAGATGGAAAACATTGTCCAGAACGACCCCACCGGTCTTGTGGCCGAAAGCTTCCGTCAGGTGCGTACTGCGATTCTCTCTGCGGTGCAGGGTTCAGGTCAGCGTGTGTTTATGGTCGCCGGCCCGCAGCCTGACAGTGGTGTGAGTAGCATCGTCAACAACCTTGCCTTGAGTCTTGCTCATGACAACCGCAAGGTCCTGGTGATTGATGCCAACTTCCGTCGCCCGTCCATCCACAAGATGTTTGGTGCCATGGGCTCCGCCGGTTTAGCTGAAGTGCTTCGTGGTACGTCCACTTTGGACAATGCCATTGTGCATATGGTTGATCCGACCGTGGATGTGCTTACCGCCGGTGCCTCAGCTTCGGCTGCCCCGGAACTCTTTGAAAGTCGCACGTTTGCTCAGATGCTTGATGACTGTCGCAGCCGGTATGACGTGATTCTCATCGACACGCCGCCTGCACTGCTCACCAGTGAGGTTCAGATCCTCAGCAAGCATGTGGATGCGTTGGCGATCGTCGTCCGTGCCGCCCGCGATCAGCGTGGTATGGTCGCTCGTATGATCCGTCAGCTCGATGGCTCCAATGCCGTGATGCTCGGTATCGTGCTCAATGCCGTGCGTCCGAATGTCGGCGGTTACTTCAAGGAAAACTACAAAGCCTTCCGCAAGTATCGCAAGGGTGGCAACGGCTCCCTGGATATGGATCGCGACTTCGATGTTGAAGATGACGATGTGGTCCAAGCCAAGAAGTCCGACAGTCGCTTTGATTCACTGCAGGACGATGATGATGACAAGGACGATAATCTTGGCCTGCCCAAGTAAGTATGTCTTCAGATCGTCAGCTTTAAGGACGATGCTACAAATAGAATAACCAACGCTGTCCCCTCGGGGGTGACGTTTAACAAAACCGGGTCGTGGTAAGCCAGATGGACAATCATCTGACTTACCACGACTTTGGTCATTGGATAGCCCTTGGAGGGGCGGAAATGGCGACTTTAATGCAGGACTCTCTGCATAACTTGTGGTTCCTGGCGCAAACGCAGGGCAAACCCACCATCTCGGCCAGCAGTGTGTTGGCACCGTATATGGCTGTGTTCTTTGTCGCGTTCTTTGTCAGCTTTGTGGCCACACCTGTCATGCGTTGGTTAGCCATCCGTAACGGCGTGGTGGACTGGCCGGACTTTAAACGCAAAGTACATCTCCAACCCGTGGCATACCTTGGTGGCATCGCAATCTTCCTGGGTTGGCTTGCAGGTATTCTCATGTGCTTTGTCCTTGAACCACACGATGCGCGTGTGATCGAGTTGGGCATGGAACATGTCAAATTCCCCTTTGCCATTGTCATCGGCGGTGCGGTCATCGCACTTACCGGTGTGATCGATGATGTCTATGGTGTCTCACCACGTGTGAAAATCGGCGGGCAACTCTTCGCAGCCGCAGCGCTGGCAACACAGGACGTGGGCACCGAACTCGTGGCCGACACCTTCAGCTCACTAGGCGTCGCATTCCCACATAGTGACATCGTGGCATACGTCCTGGGCGCGATCTTCATCGCAGTCCTCGTCGTCGGTGGGTGTAACTCCGTGAACCTGCTCGATGGGATGGACGGCTTGGCGTCAGGTGTGACCGCGATTGCAGTCTGTGGATTCCTGGTGATCTCACTGGTCGTCGCCATCGGTATGAGTAATCCCATGCAGGAAGCACCCGGTATCGACCTGATCACTTCACCGATACGCATCGTGATGTGCCTGGCAATACTCGGGACGTTAATGGGATTCTTACCCTACAACTTCAACCCGGCGAATATCTTCATGGGGGACGCCGGCTCGTTGTTGCTCGGTTATCTGAGTGTCTCAACCATCTTGCTCCTGGCTCACGCTCCGGGACCCGGCCCAGCTTTGGTGATGGCGGCATTGGTCGTCTTTGCCATGCCGTTTACCGATACCGTCCTGGCCATCACGCGTCGCAAGATGTCCGGCAAGCCGATCTTCAGCCCTGACAAAGCCCATCTGCATCACCAACTTCGCAAGTCGGGCCTGAGTGTCAAACAGACCGTGTTGGCAATGTATGGCCTGTGTCTTGGCTTTGCGACCATTGGATGCATGATGGTGTTCCTGCGTTGGCGCTATGTCCTTGCCATCTTCTTTGTCCTCTTTGCATTCATTGCGGTCACCGCCATCAAGAGTGCGCAAAACAAGGTGATTCAGGCAACCATCGACCCAGGCTCTCGCAAGGATGATGAGGTCACCATTGATGTAGCAATTGATGAGACGGGCCAAATCCCACGTCGTGGGGCAAAGACACATTCACCCACGGTTCAGCATGCTGCCAATGATCAAGTCACGACCGATATGCCAAACACTTCAGCCACCGACGCGATCTCCTGAATCATTTATCACGGTCTATCAGATCAACTCGCAAAAGATGCATACCTTCGCGCAGACTATCAATCCTGCAATATATCCTGTCAATAACAGATGCCATAATTTCTTTAGCGATTGAATTAATACCAAGATCGATGCAGTCTATGTATCACTTTGGTAACAATACCCAAGGTGTCGGATGAGGTAGCATTCACCCCTGTATTTACAGTGTTTTTCGATACAGAGAATGACTGTATTAATATTCTAATTTGTAATCGAATGTTTTATATTCCATGTTGTTACACATGATATTAAAAACGCTATGCTATACCGCATGCCCAGAATCACTTTGAAGGATGTCGCACAGCAAGCCGGGTGTTCGCCGGGCGTTGTCTCTGCCGTACTCAATAAGTCCAAGGGGAATATTGGTGTCGCCCAGACCACGCGCGAACGCGTCTTGCAGGTCGCTCGCGAGCTTAAATATCGCCCCAATCATGCAGCACGTTCACTGGCTAGAAGTCGGACCATGACGTTGGGTTTGGCTTTTGCGCCGGGCTTTAATATCCAGGTCGGTGAACTGTTTCAAATGCGCATGATTCAGGGCATTGAATCGGTCTGTCTGCAACATGGCTACGACATCCTGCTGGTCCAAGGTGACCAAAGCGACAGTGTTGAGTCAGGTTTATTGCGCTTGGCTCCGGATCGTGTGGATGGACTGCTTTTGATTTTACGCAGCAGTCTTGATCCGGACTTTCATGACATTCTTAAAGATATCAAACACGTGGTGAGTATCGGCCATCAGGTCGGTAATGATGCGTACCCAGCGGTGCTCTACGACAATGTCTGTGCGATGCAGTTGGCTGTGGGACATCTTGTAGCCAAGGGGCGTAAACGGATCGGATTTCTAGGTGAATGTCGTGAACATCCCCATGCAGATAACATCGCAAGGCATGAAGCATTTAGCCAACAGATCAAGCAGGCAGGATTAGAACTCAAATCGCAATGGATGTACGGGCTTAACATACGACCACATGTCAGCTCGCAACCCTGGGCAGGTGACAGTTTTCGTGAAGGCTACTTCGGCGCGCGTTACATCTTTGATAATGCTACCGCCAAACCCGACGCACTGGTGGGGTACAACGACTTGGCCATTGCCGGTGCACTGCGCTATCTCACCGAAGCCGGACTTAAGAGTCCCGATGACTGCATGCTCATTGGCGTGGATGGCTCGCAGTTTTGCAGTACCTCCACACCGACCCTTTCAACCATCAGCCAACCCCTTGAAGCCATGGGCAAGTTGGCAACAACCATGCTTCTGCAACTCATCGAACAGGAAGCCGAAGATTTTCAGGCCTCGCCGGTGACCACCCAAGTTTTAGAGCCTAAACTCATCGCTCGTGAATCCACAGGTAATGCGCTGTCGATGTTGTTGTGAGAGAATCTGCCAATCAGCTTTTGCCATCCTGCCAATTCACAATGATCCCAAGTGTCGAGCAGCTGCGTTTGTCGATGGCATCGTACATCTGTGCAATCTCGCTGGGCGTAATCCGATGACTGATCCATTGGCTGACCTTGAGTTGTTCCTTGAGAATCATCTCCAGGATCAATTGGAAATCGCGCTGCTTGGTTTGATGAAAGACACCGGTTTGCGCGGTGTTGGGGGAGCTGTTGATATGCGCCCCGATCACTGTGATGCTGCGTGATTGAATCCCTTCGTAAAAACTGAACATGATCTCACCATGCTGGCATCCAAGCAGTACCATTCGGCCACATTGGCGCGTCAATCCCAATCCCATGACGATGGCATTGATATTGCCACTGGCTTCGATGACCACATCTGCACCCCAGCCGTCGGTGAGATCCTTGATGGCTTGATCCGATGCCTGGTTTAAGGGGTTAAAGGCATGTGTCGCGCCATATTGCATTGCAAGTTTCTGACGTTCTTCATCAGGGTCCAACACGATGATCTTCGAAGCGCCATCAATCTGAGCAAGTGAGATGGCAAGCAAACCCACCAGGCCCGCGCCCATGACCACCACCGCATCGCCCAGTCGGACATCGGCTCGGCGGACGCCGTTAAGTGAAATGGCAGCCAGCTCCAAAAAGCACGCATCCTCCAGTGACACCGTATCGGGCACCACCGTCACGCGTCCTTGTTCAAGACAGCAGGCCGAGACATGCGGGTGATGTGCCATGACCTTCTGGCCGGGCTTGAGCGTGCAGCCTTGGCCGACTTCCTGGACGATCCCGCCCAGTGAATAGCCCGGGTAAAACGGGTAACTCGCCCATGAGTTGGCAGGCTGATCCTTGCGCTGTAATCGCGAGTGATGCCCTGCATAAAAACTCATTTCCGTACCCGGACTGATCAAACTGCATTGGGTCTGCATCAGCAATTCGCCGGAACCAGGCTTACCGACTTGAAATGTTTGGATTTCACATTTTCGTTTCTCAGGGATCACAACACGAGTAGCTTGCATCACAATGACTCCAATGTTTATAGCAGCATGTTTTAAACAAATTAAACAATATAAGTTTTTCTAATGTTAAAAACTCTACGTTGCGTATGACTTGGAGTCAATGAATGAGATGGTTGTTAAAAATGTTTTAATTATTTAATTGTGAAAAAATGGATTGTTATGATAAAATTTACGTTCATAGTGTGTGTATTGATTGATAATGTTTAATATAAACAAATTAAACAAAAAGGCAGGATATGGTTACCATTCGAGAGATTGCTCAATCCGCGGGCGTGAGTCCTGCTACGGTGTCGCTGGTTTTAAACAACAGTCCGCGTGTTGCAGTTCAGACACGTGAGTTGGTGGAACAGTCCGTTAAGACGCTTGGCTATGAGCCTCGTCAGGCAGGTCGTCCCCGTCGTGCTCATGCACAGTCAGGGATGCGTCATCATGTGGGTTTTGTCACCAGTCGCCCGATGAGTCAGTTCAAGCGAACGTTGTTGTATCTGGATGTGCTTGATGGGATCAATGCAGCATTGGCTAGCGAGCAGTCCACTTCACAATTTGTGCATGTTGATCTTGATCAACCGCTGCCCCGGGAGTTGGTTGAGAAACAGTTTGAGGGCTTGATTGTGCTTGGCCCGGAATTGGTTCCCGTCCTGCAGGAGCTTGACCCTGCCATTGCGTTTGTACAGGTGATGGGCGCGCCGGTCTTTAATGCCAATTGGGATCAGGTGACATGCAATAACCAACTCACCGCGGAACTCGCTGGGCGGTATCTGCTTAAGCAGGGACACAAGCACATCGCCATTCTCGATGTCGAGGATCACAACCAGCCGCATGCGATCCGTAACAAGTCCTTTGCAGAATTTGCGATTGCACAAGGCGCCAGGGTTCGGATCAATCCTGCGTTGAAATTGCAGAAGGGCGTGCTCTTGCATACGCAATTGGTCGCCCCCTTAAAACACTTGTTTAAAGGCAAATCCCGACCGACGGCACTTTACTGTGCTGCCGACATGTACACCGCAGCCGTGTATCCTGCCTTGACAAGTATTGGTCTGCGACCGGGCATTGATGTGTGCATAGCCTCAAGCAACAATGAGTCGAACATCTTCGCTGCCTTGGACCCTCAGCCTGTGAGTGTGGATTTGAATCCTTTTGAAATTGGTTACCGTGCAGCAACGACTTTACTCCGTCGCATCCAATCACCGCAGGTGCCATGCTCTTTGCAATTGATCTCACCAAGCTTGCCGCAGTTGGATGAGGATTCAAGTGATGTCAACAACACATAACACAACAAGCCGCATCATGATGACACGGCTTGTTGATTGATTCGTGGTTGTCATGTTGTAGGTTTACGGCACGTCGGTTCTAAACGGCACGGCGGGCAAACCTTCTTTGTTGTACAGATTCACATCAGGGTTGATGGCCCAGCCGTAGCGGACGGCTTTGATTTGATCGACACCTTCTGCGGAGACGATGATGGTGTTGCCTTTGATCACGGCATCGGCCCAGACGGCTTGATCGCCATCGCCTTGGATTTCAAAACCTTTAAGTTTGTCACCCTTGATGACCAGTCCGCCGCCGACGTTGTCGAAGGTGAGGGTTGCTTTGTTGCTATCGATTTTCATGGACTTGAACAGGGGGCCTTGGGCGACGAGTTTTTCGCCGTAGGCAATTTCACGGGCTTGGAGGAACAGGCGATAACCCACGTCCTGCTTGTTGCGTGGATGGATGTCCTTGGCTTCACCGATGTCGATGGTCATGCTGATGCCGGTGTTGGGATCTTTGATGGCGGTGAGCAGTTGGGCTTCACGCAGTTCCGCCCAGTTGTCTTGGCTGGGTTGAGACTTTTGAGCCCGGAAGTTAGCCAGTGAGACCATAAAGAAGGGGAACTGCCCGACTTCCCATCGGTCGCGCCAATCCTTGATGAGGGTGGGCATGAGGGTTCGGTACTGCATGGGGTTGCCGGCATTGGATTCGCCCTGATACCAGATGGCACCTTTGATACCGTAGCCGACGATGGGGTTGACCATCGCGTTAAAGAGGACGCCAGGTCGACCTGCACTAAATGGGCTTTGGGCTCTGGAGAGTGTTTGGTATTCGATTTTTGTCAGCCATGGTCCAGCCAGTGAGATGGACTTGTCGGTGCTTCCGTTGGCAAGGGTAGCATACATATCCGCAGCGTCGCCGCCCCAGAGTCCGCCTTGTCCTGCCAGGTCAAAGACACGAATGGCGATGACGTTTTTGCCTGCCTTGACGAGTTTGCCAGGGACACGATATTTGCGTGGGACATTCCAGAACTCGGTTTCACCTTTGGCGATGTCACCTTTACCGTCGATGTAGGTTCCGTTGAAGAAGGCCTGGTCCACTTCATCAATGGGGCCAGGCATCAGCAGCAGATCTTTGCCTGCCCATTGCTGTGGGACGTCAATGGTTTTGCGGTACCAGAGGATGCCGTCCATGTTGGGATAGCCGTTCTTTTCCCAGTTGCCCGGGGTATTGGATGGCTTCCAGTCGGAGGTGTCCAGTGAAGTGTTGGCAAATTGCAGAGCGGCTTTTTGGTCACTTTGGAGTTGGTGGACGGTTGCGATGGACTGCTTGTATTTTTTGAGAGCTGCATGGTAATCGGCCATGAGCTTGTCTTTGTTGCCGTAGACATTTTCAAGATCGTCGATGGCTTTGTTGAAGTCGGTCAGTGCAGCACGAAGGGCAGGGTGACTGATCCAGGATTGAGCGGGTGTGCCACCCCAGTAGGTGCCGATGAGTCCGATGGGAATGTTCAGGTGTTGGTGGAGATTGCGTCCAAAGAAGTATCCAACTGCGGAGAACTGTGCGGAGCTTTGGGGTGTGCATGCTGCCCATGACGCGTTGACATCTTCCAGGGGGACGGGGCTGGTTTCCTTGACGACATTAAAGAGTCGGATGTTGGGGAATTGGGCTGCTGCGATTTCCGCTTCTTTGTTATTGGCATTTCGCAGGGGCCATTCCATATTCGATTGACCGGAGCAGACCCAGACATCGCCGATGAGTATGTCATTGAGGATGATGGTGTTGTTGCCGGTGAGAGTCATCGTTTGCGGCTTGGCGTTGGCTTTTTGAGCAGGTAGAGACAGTGACCATTCGCCGTGGATATTGGCAATGGCGGTGGCGGTTTGGCCGGCAAATTCAACGGTGACTTTCTCGTTGTGCTGAGCATTGCCCCAGACTTTGATCGGCAGATTGCGTTGGAGCACCATGTGATGACCAAACACCGAAGGCAGTTCGATATTGGCATCGACCGAGGAGACGGCAATAACCAACAATAACAGACAGGTGACGAAGTGAGTAGCCATCTTGCGCAGCATGGGGTGATCCTTACTTGGTGTGGGCAAAAATATCATTGGGGGAAATTGGAAAACCGGACAAGTATTAAAGTGTATCCAATTGTTTTGCTCTGACAACAGGCTCACGGAAGATTATAACGATCACGTAAAAATAGCATGACCAAATATGACATGTATGCCTGTTTAGCCATGGGGAAAAATTTGAATCACTGTATGATGTACGACCCGATTTAAGCTCGGCATTATTATTACTTTGACCACATAGAACAGGACTTTGCCATGAGCATGAGCATGGAATTTGAGCAGAATCACAAACTCGTCTACCCCGCGGACCCCAAGCCCGGCAAGGCACATCCGCATTGGGAAAACGAAAACGTCATCAGTATCAACAAACGCCCGCCACATGCGACATTCGTCCCCTGCGAAGATTTCCAGCAGGCGGTCACCGTCTTGGATGTCTTTGAAGATGCCCGTGAGCTGAGCCCATACTTTTTTTCGCTCAATGGTGAGTGGTCTTTTAAATGGTCAGCTTCACCAGACAAACGCCCACGCGAGTTCTACAAGTCCGGCTACAACAGTTCCAAGTGGGATACCATCCAAGTGCCCGCCAACTGGGAAACCAACGGCTACGGCACGCCGATTTATACCAACGTCAAGTATCCGCACGTGGTCGACCCGCCACGCGTGATGGATCACAAAGGACAATGCCCCAAGGATTGGACAGTCACCAAAGAACCCAACCCCGTTGGCTGTTACCTCAAGTCATTTATCCTCCCCGAAGAATGGGAGGGTCGACAGACACATATCCACTTTGCAGGCGTGCAGTCGGCGTTCTATATCTGGGTCAACGGCAAGTTGGTCGGATACTCACAAGGTGCGATGACACCCTCTGAATTCTGCATCACCGACTACGTCCAGGGCGGCGAAAACACCATCGCCATCGAAGTCTACAAATACTCCGACGGCTCGTATCTCGAAGACCAGGACTTCTGGCGATTGGCTGGCATCTTCCGTGAAGTGAACTTGGTTAGCACGCCTGATGTGCATGTCCGTGATTTTAAAGTCAACCCGCAACTCGATGATGACTACCGTCATGGCACGATCAACCTCACTGCCAACATCGAAAACCTTGGCAAACTCTGTTCCGACGATTACAGCCTGATGGTGCAGATGCTTGATGCCGATGGCGGTGAACTGCCCATGGATGTCTCAGGCATGGCAGCAGTCGGCGAAGTCGATCCGGGTACCGAAAACATCGCAGAACTTCATCTCACCATTCTCAACCCCCGCAAATGGTCTTCCGAAACACCAGAGCTATACACCGTCGTCCTGATGCTCATTGATGGTGAAGGTAATCCCGTGCAGGCGACAGCCACGCGTGTGGGCTTCCGCAAAATTGAAATCAAAGACGGCGGTAAGCTTCTGATCAACGGCAAGTCCATTAAATTCCGTGGCGTGAACCGACATGAGTTTGATCCCAAACGCGGTCGAGCCATCACCGTCGAATCCATGATCCGCGACATCATGATTATCAAGCAGCATAACTTGAACATGGTCCGAACCTCGCATTACCCCAACCAGGCGCAGTGGTATGCACTCTGTGATGTGATGGGTTTGTATGTCATGGATGAAGCCAACGTCGAAGCGCATGGCATGGGTTACAACCCCGAAGCACTTGGCTTTAGACCGACTTGGGATATGGCGCACGTGGCGCGAGCGGAGCGCATGGCTCACCGAGACAAGAACCATCCCAGCATCATTTTCTGGTCACTGGGCAACGAGTCAGGCAAGGGCAATGCTTTCCATAAAATGTCCCAAGCGATCCGCGCGATTGATCCGACACGACCCATTCACTATGAACTGATGGATGAAGCAGCAGACGTGGATTCAGCCATGTATCCCGATCATCAACGTCTCGAAGATATCGCAAAGATCGATACCCAACGCCCGTTTTTCCTCTGCGAATATGCTCACTGTATGGGTAACGCGCTGGGAAGCTTCGACGAATACTGGCGAATCTACAAACAATATGACCGCATGATCGGCGGCGGTATCTGGGACTACTGCGACCAGGCTTTGGAATGCCCCGTCCCGGGAAGTAAAACCAGCAAAACCAGCGAAACCTTCCTGGCATACGGCGGAGACTTCGGCGATAAGCCCAATGATGGCAACTTCTCAGGCAACGGTATCACCACCGCGGATCGCAAGATCACGCCCAAGCTTAAAGAGGTCAAGAAAGTCCTCCAGCAGATTGATGTCACCTGCGACAGCGATGAGGATATGAACGCTGGCAATTACACGGTTACCAACAATCTGGACTTCACCAACCTCAATGCCTTTACCCCCAAGTGGGAGCTTGTCGAAGACGGTGATGTCATCGAGACCGGCACGATGCGCCCCATTGATGCCAAACCCGGACAGTCCGTCAAGATCACCATCCCCGCTTTTGCCCCCTCAGCCAAGACACACAACAAGTGGCATTACGAGGCAGGTTCCAATTGCAAACCCGGCTCGATTTATCACATCCGACTGAGTTTTGCATTCAACGATCCGACCATCTGGTGCGAGCAGGGACATGTCCTTGCTACTGAAGAATTCGAAATCAAACCCTGGGCCAAGCCTGCGACCGCTGTGGATGTGAGCGCCTTCGCCAAGCTCAAGTACAAGCAGACACCTGCAAACATTGCCATCACCGGCAAGGGCTTTTCACTGACCATCAATCGCAAGTCCGGCGCGATCACCGACTGGAAGCTCGGTCGCAAGGACATGCTCAAGGGACAGACCCTGCGTCCTGAAGCACATACCTTCCGCGCTCCAATTGATAACGAGCGTAACAACTGGGTCGAAAAATCCCGTCGTCATGAAGAAGCATGGATTCGTCTGATTGATGGGCAGTACACCGTCTACGATGTCCAGGCTGAGGAAGTGCTTGCGACTTCCAATACGGTGTCCGAAGCCAATGGTTGGAAGCCTCAGGTGGTTGCCCAGGCTTGCCCGCAGATGATCCGGGTCAGTGTGCTTGGCGCGGTCAACGCAGGCCATGGTGCGCGGGTGGATCACCGATTGACCTACACCATTTTTGGTGATGGGACGATTCGTCTGGACAACCAGATCACGCCTCATCGCTGCCCGCAGTCGCTTGCCCGCATAGGCATCCGCCTGGTTGTGTCCGATGCGTTTAACGCGTTGCAATACGCAGGATTGGGCCCTGAGGAAAACTATGCCGACCGTTGCAATGGCGTGCTCTTTGGACACTATGCCAGCACTGTCAAGCAGCAGTACCACGGGCAGTATCTGCGACCCCAGGCGTGCGCCAACCATGAAAAAACACGTTGGGTCAAACTTTCTGCCAAGGATGGTATCAGCATCGTGGCAGCGTCCGCCGATGGCAGCGATATGAGCTTCTCGGCCTTGCCATACAGTGATGAACAAATGGCGTCCGCCAAGCATAACTACGAACTCAAAGCCGATGGCAAGACCTACCTGTGTCTGGACAAACAGCAGACCGGTGTCGGTAACGCCAGTTGTGGCCACGTCTTCCCGATGGACTATGCGACGACCTTTGCCCAGCCGACGATGTTTAGCGTGCTGCTTAAAGCGACAGACGCCAAGGACGATCCGATGGATTTGCTCCGCGGAGTCTATGAGCCGAGTCTGGCGAGTAAAGTCGAAGCGACACACAATTAATAGCGTTGTTGCAAGTTAAAATGAACTCCTTAAATGCCCGGTGTAATGCCGGGCATTTTTTTTCTTGAAAACTCGGCAATAAATAAGACAATTAAATCGTTTTATCTTAGCTGCAATTGTAATTTTTGAAATTTAGGGGTGTATATGATTCAAACCGCCATCACCTCCGATCTGTTTGTCTCTTGCGATAAAGAGATGCACTCGGCATTGGCTAGCGATCTTTATCTGGTTCTGACACCTCAGCCGGACATGATGTTGACGCTTGAAGGCGAGGTCACCGAGCTGGCACGTCAGATGTATCGGCATGTTTCGGCCAAGTTACATGCCACGGGTTACCGGATCTTTTGCGAACGGATTTTTGCCACCCTTGATGTGATGCCGCGCGTGCTTGATGGCCGACACATCGCGCTGGGGCAGTGGGGTGATACCGTGCCTCCGACATGTGTGGTGATCGAGGAAGGCGAGCTTGGCCCCTTTGCTGGTATCCAGATTCACGCAGTCAAAGCGCCCATGCCACCGATGGTGATCCGTCGCCCGGATGACAATCAAACACTTGTTGGCCGGCAGGTCAATATCCGTGGCGAGAAGTGGCTGATGCTCAACGGCCTAACCGGTGATGTCAATGCAACGCCGGCTCAGCAGACACGCACGGTGTTCGACGACGCAACCCAAATCCTCAAACAGTCCAACGGCTCATTTGATTCCGTCGCACGGACATGGTTGTGGCTTAAGCAAGTCTGCGACTGGTACGACGATTTGAATCGCGTGCGCACCGAATGCTTTATCGAACACAATCTCATTGACCCGGCAACCAAACAAAGTAAACGCTTGCCCGCCAGCACCGGCATCGGACTCTATGGCAAGAACGGCGCAGCAATCACCATGGACCTCATCGCGCTTCCCGGACGCGAAGATCAAATCCAATACGTCGAAGCAGGGGGCGATCAACGCTCTGCTTATGAGTATGGATCGGCATTTAGCCGCGCAGCCGTCGCACCCATGCCCGGTGGTCAAACCGTCTTCATTTCAGGCACCGCAGCCATCGACCCCAAAGGTGTCACCGAAGACATCGACTGCATCCCCGGCCAAGTCGACAAGACCGTCGCTCACGTGCAGAGCTTGCTCAAAGACCTTAGCAGTGATGATGAGCATGTGACGTTTGCGTTGGTCTACTGCAAGACGCTTGCGGTTCAACAGTACTTCCTCAAAAAATTTGCTGACCTGCCCTGGCCAATGATCACGATGATCGGCGATGTGTGTCGCCCCGAACTGCTCTTTGAAGTAGAAGTCACAGCAAGTCAGAAGGGATGAGAAGATGGGAAAGTTTCATTTCGGATTTCGGATTTCGGATTTCGAATTTACGCATGCGTTGTCCTACACACAACCCCATTCCTTCACTTGTGTGAGTTCACGCGTTGGTTGTAGCAATCGCAAAAATGAACTTGAAGCGAAAGGGATAATTCAAAATTGGATATATCCCTTCGCGTTGCTTTTCTGCGTTTGCCTGACTGCCACCAACATTTTTGCTCAGACACCGGATATTTTCTTCGACCGTGACATCATGCCGATTTTCTCCAAGGCAGGTTGTAATGCCGCAGGCTGTCACGGCACCGCAGTCGGGCAGGACGGCTTTGCGCTTTCCCTGTTCTCCGCCGAACCTGATAAAGATTACATGGCGATCACCCATGATGCCGATGGTCGGCGGATCAATCGTGTCGAGCCTCAGCAATCCCTGTTACTGCTCAAAGCCACCGGCCAAATCCCGCATAAGTCCGACCGGAAGATCAGCACCCAGTCCCTTGAATACCTCCAACTTCTCGGTTGGATCAAGCAAGGCGCTAAACGAGATGCAGCTAAGCAGCCAAAGCTTGATTCACTGACGGTCACGCCGACGCAATTGATCACCGAAAAAGGTCACCGCCAATACATCAGTGCAACGGCAAAGTACACCGCTGGCCAGCCGTTTGATGTCACGCCCAACTGCCGATACACCACCACCAATGACAAGGTCGTCACCGTCGACAAGCTCGGCGGTATCACCGTCACCGGTTACGGTCAGGCCTATCTCACCGTCACCTACATGGGCAGTACATCACTGATCCAAGTCGTTTCGCCTCAACCGTTGTCCGCTGCATTCCCAAGTGTGCCTGCCAACAATCAAATCGACACTTTGGTTTTCGATCATCTCAAAGCACTGGGTATCCCGCCGTCGGACCTATGCACCGATGAGGTGTTTGTTCGACGTGTGTATCTGGATGTCATCGGCAGACTTCCCACGCAAGAGCAGGCACAAACATTTCTGGCAGACACCGACTTGGCAAAGCGAAGCAAGCTCATCGACCAACTGCTCGCCTCGGATGCCTTTGCGGATTTTGCAGCACTTAAGTGGTCGGACCTGCTGCGCATTAAAAGTGAATTCCCATCCAACCTCTGGCCCAATGCGGTGCAGGCTTACTATCAATGGGTTCGTTCGTCGATCATGGCTAACAAACCCTATGACCAGTTTGTCCGTGAACTGCTTGTGAGCAGCGGCAGTAACTTCCGCGAGCCGACCAGTAACTACTACCGCGCCTTGGCTGACCGTGACCCGCAGGGATTTGCCGAGCAGACCGCCATGGTCTTTATGGGCGCTCGGATGAGTTGTGCCCGATGTCATGCCCACCCCACCGAGAGTTGGACGCCAGCAGACAATCAACACATGGCAGCGTTTTTCTCCAATGTGCGATTCAAAAATACTCAGGAATGGAAAGAGCAGATCGTCTTCATCGCGCCTTGGAATAAGTACAAAGATAAACGCACCGGCGAAGTGATCGACTCGATCCCACTGGGTGGTGAAAAAATCGACTATCCAGCCAGTAAGGATTCGCGTGATGTTTTTGCAGGTTGGCTTACCGACCCCCAAAACCCATGGTTTGCCCGCAACATTGTCAACCGCGTCTGGTATTGGCTTAACGGTCGTGGGATCGTGCATGAGCCTGATGACATGCGCCCGTCCAACCCGCCGAGTAATCCCAAACTTCTTGCGTATCTGGAAAAACAACTCGTCGATAATCACTATGACTTAAAGCACATTTACAGGCTGATTCTCAATAGTCGCACCTATCAGCTTTCAGCGATCACAACGCCTGCAAACAGTTGGGATCAGCAGATGTTCTCGCATTACATGCCCAGGCGATTGACCGCTGAACAGGTGATGGATGCAATCAATCAGGTCACCCAAACCACCGACACCTTCACCAGCCGGATACCTGAGCCGTATACCGTTTTGCCTCAGGGGACGCGTGCGGTACAGCTTGAGGATGGCAGTATTGGCTTGCCGATTCTCTCTCTGTTTGGTCGGCCAACCCGTGACAGCAGTTATGAGTCCGAGCGATGCAATGACACGTCCATGAGTCAGGCATTGTTCATGATCAATGCCGAAGACGTATCACGAAAAGTTTCACGCAGTCCGTATCTCAAAGAACTATTGAAGAATCAAGATGATGAACAGGTCATCAACGGTATCTACTTAACCGCACTGAGTCGTACGCCCAGTGCGGAAAAAATGCAGCAACTCAAAGACTACTTTGGCAAAGTCGAAAACCGCCGTGATGCAGTGAGCGATCTGCTCTGGGCGGTACTCAACAGCCGAGAGTTTTTGTTTAATCATTAAGGGGAGGGACTAGCGACTAGCGACTTGGGACTAGGATAAGACATCGATACTTCCGTCATTCTCGGTTACTTGTGAATGCCTGAAGACGAAACTGCCTTGACCTGATCCCTACTCCCTAATCACTAGTCCCTGCCAAGCGAAGCGAGGCCAACCATGCTCGATTTTCTGGATTCACATCTGACTCATGATTGCGAAGGAATCAGCCGACGCAGTTTTTTAACAGTCGGTGCAGCAACGGCGGCGGGGCTGACCCTTTCCAACTTCCTGGCAGCAAAAGCCCAGGCAGCAGCCATGCCCACCACCACCAAGGCCAAAGCCAAAGCTGTCATCCAACTCTGGATGGGCGGCGGACCCTGTCATCTGGATACCTTCGATCCCAAACCCGAAGCCGGTGAAGACTACGCAGGTACCTATCGCAAGCCATTGCAGACCAATGTTGAAGGTATCCGTATCAACGAGAAGTTTGAGCATATGGCCAAGCAGGCTGACAAGTACAGCATCATCCGCTCAATGACGCATTTCACCAATGGTCACGAAACAGCAACTTACATGATGCAGACCGGAACGCCCCCCGGCGGTGAACTGGTTTACCCGACTTATGGCGCAGTGGTCTCCATGAAAAAAGGGCACGTCTCCGACAATGCCTTGCCACCGTATGTGATGGTCCCAACACCTATCGGGCGGATATCTGCTGCCGGATTCCTGGGGGCCAATTATGCTCCCTTTAGCACCGGTGGTGATCCAAACAGTGCGGACTTTCGCGTCGGCGGGATCGTGCCACCCAAAGGCATGACCACAGGTCGAATGACCCAACGTCAAAGCTTGCTGGAGATGGTCGATGACTTTGCCAGAGAGCTTGAAGGTTCCCCTGCCATAGACGCAATGACCGAACATCAAAAACAGGCATACGGCCTGATACTCGGTGATGCCAAGCAAGCCTTTGATATCAGTCAGGAGTCCGACGAGACACGTGATAAATACGGACGCAACAAGTTTGGTCAGTCCTGTTTGCTTGCAAGGCGACTTGTCGAACATGGCGTGCCGTTTGTCACCGTCAACAGTGGTGGTTGGGATACGCACAAAAAACACTTTGAGCAAATGGATAAAAAACTCCCGCCATTGGATCAGGCGTTTGCGGCATTGCTCGAAGACCTCGCTCAACGTGGACTGCTCGATAGCACCGTTGTCGTCTGGGGTGGCGAATTCGGACGGTCACCCAAAGTGCATCGTGAACCACCATGGAACGGCGGGCGTCAGCATTTTTGCAACTGCTTTAATACCGTCGTCGCAGGCGGCGGTTTTGCAGGCGGGCAAGTCGTCGGCAGCAGTGACCGACGCGGCGAGGAAGTCCGCGACCACCCCGTCTACCCATGGGATTTAACTTCAAGTATCTACCAACTCCTGGGAATCGACCCGCATGGCCAACTGCCACACCCGCATGGTTGTGTCGCCTACGTCACCCCCGCGACCGGTGGCAAAGTCCAATCCGGCGGACTGCTCACTGAAATTATGTAGCCCCGCCCCGGAAGCTTTTTTTGATTTGTATTTAATTGCGAGTTTGGACTGGCTGAACCAAAGAGACACAGAGAAGAAATAATGCTCGATCAAAGATACTCAAAATTGTTACAGTCATCTCTCAGGTTTCTAACTCTGTGCCTCTGTGTCTCTGTGGTAAACTCCAACAGGCTCAAGGCCCAGACGCTTAGCTTCCCCGCAACCCGTGCCGATCAACAGCAGGTCATTCAAGTCGATTTTGATATGCCGTTGAACCTGCGGACAGTCTGTTTTTCGACTGATGGCAAAACGCTCTACGTTGGTGGATACAAACAGGTTCTTGTCTGGTCATTAACCGATGCCAAGCTTGCTCACACGATCACCGACGCATCACTCACTGGCATGATCACGGCTATGACGGTCAGTCCCGATGGGAAACTGCTCGCAGTCAGTGGCAGTACACCCGCTGCGTCTTCGTCACCTGTGATACTCATCGACCCCCTGAGCAATAATCGAATTACCAGCATCGAGCAGTCCGGCGATTGCGTCATGGCGATGGCTGTGACAAACGATGGTAAGCAACTGGCGGTCGGAACCTATGATGGCAACTTTACGCTTTGGGATATGAATACCTTTAAACAAGTCAAAAATTTTCCGCAACAAGGCTACGCCATTTCCGACATCACGTTTGATGAAAAAGATACATGGCTTGCGGTGAGTAACCGCGGTGGGCAGGTTCAGGCATTTGAACTTGCTGAGGATTATCCCATCAAAATCAACAAGACCATGGAAGATGCAGTGACCTCTCTGCTCTTTGAAAATGGCAAGACAGTCAACCTTGCTATCGCAGTCGGGGGCGATAAGGAACGCTCTGTGCGTCTACTTAATGCCAAGAACCCAAGACGTGCCCGCAAGTTTGGGGGGACGCCCGACATGCCTTTGGATATAGCATGGGCGCCCAAGAGCAAGACCGCTTACCTTGCAGGTTCCGATGGCAATATCGTGTCATGGGCGCGGATGGGACGGGTGGATAAAACGTTCAAGGGACATAGCGACTGGGTGACGGCTATTGCATTGAGTCCTGATGAAAAACTCCTTGCCTCGGTGAGTCTCGACGGGACGACGAAAATATGGGAAGCCTCCAAGGGATTGCTCCTGGCGACATTACTCAAACCATCCCCGCAAAAAAATGATTGGCTTTTCATTTCCAGTCTCGGATATTTCAATGCCTCGTCTGTCGAATTGGTGCGTTTCTTTGAGCAACCTGATGCGGCACAATCAGCACTTCGCAAGCAATGGCTTGATCCCAAACAGATCAATGAACATCTTGGATTCAACGCCAAGTGAGAAGGGTTATCGTCATGAGAGATTTATTTATCGATCGCTTATTCCCATTGCTATTGGTGGTGGGTTTACTGACCTTGCCGGTGAGTGCTCAGAAAAAAGTTGAACAGGCGACGCTTGATCCTCACATTGCGCATTTGTTTCCAGCAGGCGGACAGGTGGGGACAACCGTGAATGTGATGGTTGCCGGCCAAAGCTTTAATGACATCAAATCCATTCGAGTCACTGGCGAAGATATCACCGCTGAACTGCTCGAACGTGTCAGTGACGAATCGTTACGCGTGACGGTGAAACTTGGCCCCAAAGCCAAACCGGGGATGCATGACTTTCGCGTAATTGCCAGGAATGGTATCTCCAATCGTTTCCGATTTTTCGTCGATCAATATCCCGAAGTCTTAGAAGACAAAGCCGACGACAAGAGCAAAGCGCCGATGGAGATTGATCTGGCGGATGCTCAAAAAATCGGCGCGTTACCGGTGGTGGTTAATGGCCGAGTCTTTGGTGCGGATCGTGACTTGTATGCCTTTGAAGCTCGCGCGGGGCAGACTTTGGTATTTGATGTGAAGGCAAGGGCAATTCTGCCTTATGTCGCTGATGCGGTTCCGGGCTGGTTTCAGTCTTGCATCTCGCTATTGGATGCAAAGGGGCGTGTGGTCGTCTTTGCGGATGACAATCGGTTTGATCCTGACCCGCGGCTGATACATACGTTTGCGTCTGATGGTACGTACTATATTGAGATTCACGATGCACTGTTCCGCGGGCGCGAGGATTGGGTGTATCGCATCCGCATGGGTGAGTTGCCAACGGTGACGCATGTTTACCCGTTGGGTGCAACACGCAATGAGCAACAGACGTTTGAACTCTTTGGTGTTCACCTGCAACAGAAAACGGTGACAATGAATTTTTCCGATTCATCCAAGTCGATATCACAAATTCAGGTGACCAATGACAAGGGATTCGTCAGTAACGCAGTGCCGGTGTTGGTCAATGATCTGCCCAGTATCGAGGAAGTCGAACCCAACAACTACAACAAACAGGCACAGTTAATCCAGTGGCCCGCATGCGTGAACGGTCGCATCGACAAGCCCGGCGATTTTGACACCTTTTCAATTCAAACGACAAAAAACAATCAGGAGTTACTGATCAATGTCTACGCTCGGCGATTGGATTCACCGATGGATTCATTCGTGGATCTAATGGATGGCAAAGGCAAATGGATCAAAGGCTACGACGATCAAGTCGACGAAGCGTTCCCGCTGATTACGCACCATGCGGACAGTCGTGTTCTATATACCTTCCGTCGCAAAGGTCGTTACATGTTTCGCATTCGTGAGACACAGGGTAAGGGCGGCTCGGAGTATGCCTACCGCCTGGTAGTCTGCGAGCCTCAGCCGGATTTCGCGTTACGCCTGATGCCGATCAACCGCAGTATTGCGCCCGGCGGGACCGCTGAACTCACAGCTCAGGTGATCCGTCAACCTGGCTTTACCGCGCCGGTCGCTTTGACCTTCGACAACCTGCCAGAGGGTATGACCATTCGCGGGGCCAATATCCCCAAGGGGCAGGATGTCGTGCGTTTGACGATTACTGCACCAGATCAACTTGAAGGTACGTTACTCACACCATCATTAACGGGTTGTGCCACAATAGACAAGCAAACCATCACCCGCATCGCTGACCCCGCGCAGGAAGTGATGCAGGCGTTTATCTATAAACATCGGCCGACGACCGAAGAACTGCTACTTGCAGTGGCAGAGCCAAAGTACTTTACAGTGAGTCTGGCAGACCCGCAGTTACCCGTGCTTGAAATTCCAGTGGGAGGTGAAGTTGAAGTGACGTTTAACCTCAAACGTGAAGATAAAAACAAACGAGCTGTTCGACTTGTGGGCTACAACCCAGCCAAGGGTATCAGTGTCAGACCCACCACCATCAAGCCTGGTGAAACTTCAGGTACGATCAAAATATCAGCGATCAAATGGGCCAAGCCTGGACTTGAAACCAATATCATCATTCATGGTGAGATGAAGCAGGGTAAAAAACAGCGCATTGATATCCCCGCACCTGCTGTAACCGTCCGTGTGGTTGCTGCCAGCGATACCGATAAGTAATTTTACAGGTCAATTATTTCTGACTGATAATAACAAGCAGTACGAGAGTCTATTGATACTTTCGTATGTTCTATCTGATGTATTGATTCTCAGGTTTTTCTCAGAGAGGCATAGAATTATTACGCAGATAGTAATACCGGAAAACACATATCAAGATTGCCCCCGATTTGACCGATATTTCGAACAATTGTCCATACGTTTGGCTTGTGACTGATAACGTAAAGTTGTTCGCATATGAAAGTATTGATTGTTGAAGATGACCGTGTGACGCGTATGCTCCAGCAACGCTATCTGACGGATTGGGGATTTGATATTCAAATTCTCACCGACGGTCAGGAAGCCTACGACTATCTAACGCAATCACAGTTACCTAAGCCTTTGATAGTTCTTCTGGACTGGGTGATGCCCAAACGTGACGGTCTTGAAATTCTCCAGGCACTACAGGAGTCAGGGAACTTTGCGGGGATATATGTGATCATGGTCACCAGTAAACGTGAAGGTGAAGAGATCGCAAAAGCCTTGGATAACGGGGCGGATGATTATCTACGCAAGCCGTTTCATCCCAAGGAACTCCAGGCCAGAATCAACGTAGGCGTCCGAACTTTGCAAAATGAAAACCAACTCATCGAGCAAAACCACTTGCTTGATCGTTTTGGAAATGAGATGCATGAGTTGGCAGAAGAACGTGCCAAACAATTGGTTCACGCCGACCGCATGGCATCATTGGGTGTCATGTCAGCAGGTATTGCTCATGAAATCAACAACTCATCCTCATTTATCTCCGGCAATGTGCAGACTTTCTCACGGGTCTGGGAACGGATGCTCAAGTCCATTGATGAGCTACTTAAAACACAACCCGATACCATGCCCGACAAGCAGCTTTTTGAGTTTGTTTTAGATGAAGTTCCCGACATGCTCGATGGTATGCGACAAGGTGTTTCACGCATCCATGCTATTGTCAAAGGTCTGACCGAATACTCACGCGATGACTGTGGGAAAATGGATGCTGTCGATTTAAAAAAATGTGTCGATGATTCGCTAGTCATTTGTCAAAATCGTATTAAGCATATTGGCAAGATTGATATTAATATCCAACCTGTCAATGGCAAAGTCTATGGGATCGCAAATCAAATTGAACAGGTCATTATCAACCTGTTGGGCAATGCTGCAGATGAGTTGGAGCAAACCCCTGAAAGCCGAATTGAAATTGCTGTTGTGCAAGACGGTGACCATGCCTTGATCCGAATAATGGATAACGGCAAAGGTGTTAGCCCCGAACTGGCGGATCGCATCTTTGACCCGTTTTTCACCACAAAAGGTGTGGGTAAAGGAACCGGATTGGGGCTGGCGATCTGCAGCAAGATACTTGCCAATCACAACGGTAAACTCAGCCTTGATCAGTCCTATGAAAATGGCGCTTGTTTCGTCATTGATTTACCAATCCATGACACGGAGGTACACCCGTGAATGTGTCACTATTGATCGTTGATGATGAAGAGCAGATTCGCCAGATGCTTGCCAGGCACTTTCGACTGCTGGGATATGATGTTCATACAGCCTGTGACGGGCAAGATGCAATCGATGTCTTTGAGTCAATGAAAATTGATATTATTATCTCAGACATACTTATGCCCAATATGAAGGGCACCGATATGCTACGTCATATCAAACGCAGCAGCCCCATGACGCATGTAATTATGATCAGCGGCTATGTCTGTCTGGACAATGCGATGTGTTGTATGCGAAATGGTGCACAAACTATCATCTTTAAGCCACTCGAAGATATGACAGAGCTGGAAAACGCAGTGCTTCGAGCCGTTGAAGATATTCAGCATTGGCTTAAGGTTCTCAAGCAATTGCAATCACAAAAACCGGGAATGGTGGGACATGACACAAAATAACGCACCAACCATTAATATAGATGATAGTCTTGTCCAGGAGTTCATTGACGAATCTCTGGACATGCTTTCGTCACTTGACTCCCGTTTTATTGAGCTTGAAGAGCAGCCCGGTGAACTATCTATCATTGAAGCAATCTTCCGACCCGTTCATTCGATCAAGGGAAACTCCGGATTCTTCGGGTTTGTGCAGGTTAAGCATCTTGCTCATGAGCTTGAAACACTTCTGGATTTGATGCGTAAAGGTAAACTGCATGTTTGTAGTGATGTGATCAACATCCTGCTTGATGGTATGGATGCACTGCGATTAATGCTATCACGTGTCAAGCAAGGACAAAATGAACTTGAAGACGGAGATACTTCCGCTCAGTTGATTATTGATCGTGCTAAAGTTGCAGCCAACGGCGACGATCCAATGGTGCATTGGCAACAAATCATCAAAATACTCGACAAAATTTCACCGATGCTTGGTGAACAGGACGGCGATCTAACAGATAGCTTCGGTGAATTAACGCAGTTGCTAACTAAGCTCAATCCCGCGAAGTCCGAGACAGGTTCCAATGGCGGTGGCTTGCAGATTCTTTTAGAGATGGTTCAATCACTCAAGCAAAAGCCTGATGATGAGCAGCTTATCAGTACCTTCCAAAACCAACTGCATCAATCGCATACCGATACTGAAGATCGTGAAGCTCAAGAAGTACTCGATGAGTTGTTGGAAACACTTGATGTATTTGCTGGGACGATCGGCCTTGATGAATTGGCGTTGGCAGTCCTTGAGGAAAAACTTAATACGATCAACGCCAACGCCATCCCGATGCCTGAACAGGAAGAACAATCGCAACAGGTTCCGTCAAGTGATGGGCAAAGTCAAAATCAAGCTGCTGACGAACAGCAAGCCAATTCATCTACCGAAACTCCCGATAAGCCCTCAGCTGCCAAATCTACCAAGCCTGCCAAGTCGCATGAGTCCACCAAGACCATGCGAGTCAGTGAAGCTTACATAGATAACTTTCTTGAATATGTAGGCGAATTAATTGTCGTCGGAGATATGTATTCCAATGTCTATAACCAGATGATTCTCAGTCAAGTTGAACGCAAGCTCATTACCACACTTAAACGTACCAATGAGACTTTCAACTCACTAAGTCATCAGCTTCAGGAAAGTATCATGTCCATCCGCTGCGTGCCAGTAGGGACATTGCTTCAAAAGGTGCCACGACTGGTGCGTGATGTAGCTCGGATATCAGGTAAGGATATATCCGTTTCTGTTACGGGCGATACCGTGGAAATGGACAAGAGTCTTGTTGATCTGCTTGATGCACCGCTGGTTCATATGGTGCGTAACGCAGCAGATCATGGCATTGAAAACCCACAGGCACGTAAAGAAGCTGGTAAACCAGAACAAGGTCATATTCAAGTTGATATTATCGAGTCCGACTCTCGTATCATGCTCAGTATTGCGGATGATGGTGGCGGTATTCGCCTGGATAAGATCAAAGCCAAAGCTGAATCATTGGGGCTAATCGCACCTGGTACGGACCTCGATGAGCAAGCATTGATTAACTGTTTGTTTGCATCAGGCGTTTCAACTGCTGAACAGATTACCGATGTCTCCGGCAGAGGTGTCGGTATGGATGTTGTGAAACGCATGATTGACGATGCAGGTGGTAGTATCAGTATCCAAACCAAACTCGGCGAGGGGACAACCTTCAGTGTGGAATTACCTAAGTCTGTTACCACGCAAATCATGTCAGCCTATCTATTGGAAGTTGAAGGCCAGAAATATGCCTTACCATTAAATTGCATTCAAGAGACGGTCTGCATTGATCCAGCCACCGTGAAGTCCGTGATGCAGTCAGGTGAATTGACATACCATAATGGCTCAGCATTCCCTTTGGTTGAGCTCAAAGAGATTCTTGGTTTGCCATCAAGTCCTCAAACAGGGGAGGATGATGATCGTCAGATACTGGTGTTGGTTCGAAATGAAACGGCAACCGTTGCAGTTAAAATCGACGATGTTCTGGGGATCCAACAGATTGTACTCTGCAAAATCGATGGCATGGAAGAAGGTAATGAGTTGATCAAAGGGGGCGCCCAAATGGGTGATGGAACGATCGTACTGATTCTCAATCCAGATATCCTTCAGGGTTCGATCAGTCGTGATCAAGCAGCATGATGGCTAATACCTGTTGAACTGAATCACTGTAAAGAATACATAGCCGATATAAAAACCGCGAGCCTTACTGGCCCCCCGGACACCTTGGAATTCCCGGAACCAGAATTCGTCGGTAGGGTCCCATGTTAAGACTCGCGGCATCAATGGATCGACAGTTAAGACATACGTGGTTTGGCAAACCATCCCTTGAGCATGTCCATCACAGTCACATCCTTGAGGTCGGAAAATTCACCAGCATCCAGATACACACCACCACACCCCGGACATTGTTCGTACCAGATGTGTGGCTGCTGGTGGTCAACCATCTGACTCATCCTGTGAAGACACTTCGGACAGTCATAAACCCCCAGCTTGTTGTGCTCTTCCCCCACAGAAGGGCTCCCCGCATCGATGATCTCCGACCCCTTGATTGCAATGAGCTTTTTACACTCATGCAAATCAAACCATAAACCTTTGCAGCACTCACATCGCTCAATGGTCAATCCTTCAAAATCAACTTCCCGCATCGTGTTCTGACATTTTGGGCAACGCATTGTTTATTCCTTTCGATTCATAATATAAGACCATTCATGCATCCAAAGATGGGAAATTTGCGTTGGCAGTCGCAGAGATGCATAGTGAAAAAATATTGACGCGCGTACTAAACCCATCGCATTCCAATTACACTCATGTGTACATGACTTCATTGAGTTGTACATCACAAGCCACCCCAGTGGATGTATTAAAGGGGGCCAGTCAATCTCCTGCGATGGTGCTTGATGAGCTTGTCATGCAGGCGATGCGTGGAGATCAGGACTCACGAAACAAGCTCTTGCGATTCATGCAGGATCGTTGGTTTCGCTTTGCCGTTGCAAATACAGGTTGTCATGACATGGCGATGGAGGCGACCCAGGAGACAGCTTTACGTGTCCTTGAACAGCTTCAGCGATTTGAAGGTCAGTCCACTTTTTCGACTTGGTCTTTGGGGATTGCCTTGAATGTCTGCCGTGAACTTAAACGAAAAGCCGCCCGACAGAACCGACGGAGTCTGCTACGCCTTACGTGGTTTAAACAGACTGAGTCTGTGGCACACCCCGTTGTTGAGCAGGCCGAACATCTGGATTTACTGCACAAGCATCTGGCAGAACTTTCAGATCGACAAAGAGAAGCCATCAGCCTGCGGTACTTTGAACATTGTACAACTCAGCAGACTGCCGAGTTAATGGGAGTATCCACGGGAACTGTCAAAGCAACCTTGTCTCAGGCCATCTCGCAATTGCGGCGGAATTGGAGTGATTGATATGTCAGACCAAATAAACAAAAAAACAGAAATCCGCAATGCCTATCATTCACTTAAGTATCAAGGTGACCTGGTTGAAGATATCAATCAGCGAGTTCCCAAACCACGTCGACGTACCATTGTAAAGCGGATGTCGATTGCAGCTTTGATTGCGTTTACTTTGTGGGTTGGTCTTGCCATCGTCTCACAGAAGCATACAAGTCCATTGAATATCTCAAAGCATATGCATTTGAGTTTGAAGGACAGTCTGTCTTTGCCGACTTCTGTTCCTAATTTAATCATGCCAGCAATGCCACGTGGTATGTCTTTTACCCCAAGTATTCCCGGGCGATTGCCATCGGTTGGTCAATTGCCTTCCGTTTCAAACGATGCATCACGTTCGAAATATCCTGTTCCACCTATCAAGGAGTTATCAATATGAAAACGCACAACACCAAATATCAACTATGTATTATCGGCTTGCTGGGTCTTGTCGTAGGCATGCTCGTTGCCAGTCCATCAGCAAATGAAGATCAGCCTGAGAAAGAACATGTCTATGCACAATATCAATCTCCACAGGATGGCTTATTCCAGACTGTTGGTAACGGGAAAGAAATCACCAACGATCAACTGGCTTTGTTCCAGTCGATATTTGATCTGATCAACCAATATACGGCTGTGGTAGACAACCCTACCGCATGCTCGGTTGCTGCGATCATGAGTATTGACGATCACGTCAGTACACCTGAGGAGTCGATTAAACTCCTTGAAAGTACTTTGCAGTCTGCGACCAATGACAAAGTCCGTCGAGCGATCCGCCTAAAGCTGCTTGAGCTTTACAGCAAGGTCGGCCAGAAGGGTAATGCCCATGAAATGCTTCGCAAGTTGATTATCCAGTAACATATACTCAACCAATATAAATATATAAACCTTCGGCTGAGAGATCGGTCGAAGGTTTTATATTCAGGTAGAGGCTTTGGTTTATTCAGTGTCTATTTGGGTGCCAGCTTGCGTGAGCGTTTCATCCGTTGATAACGGGTCCACTTCACGACAACTTGCAGTGAGAATCGTAATGAGTTCCTTAAGCTCCGCCTGCCAGGCGTCCGCCATCATGCCGTGAGGTGTGATCTGCATGAACTCTTCACAAAGTAGAATCATCCGCAGCAGGTGCTTGAAGATGACACCTTCCTGCTTGGCAAGATCATGGGTCTGAATATAGTCGTTGAAATTGCCGCCCATGTTCACCAGATCACCTACGCACCAGACTGCGGTGATGGGTACGCGACCTGCATGCTTGACCTTGTTTTGGAAAAAGTGATACATCTTTTCCGCCAAGGGGATGGGGAAATTAGGTGTCTCGCCAAAGGCTAAATCCTGATCGTGTGGGCGGGGAGGGTATAACTCTTCCTGTGTAAACAAACCTGCTTGAATCAATGCCGGATCAAGATGTTCTGTTGCTAGTAATCCAGGTGGCAAGTCTTCATAGTGAGGTACGCGAACATGTCGTGCAACTGACCCGGGCAGTTCCAACAACGATTCCATAATCTGCATACGCTCATGCTTATCCGACTGGCCAAGATAATCCAGCAGGAACGCACCATACAACGGTTGCACCGCACGGAAGACCAGCATTTCCTTTAGGCGAGATGTGGGCTTGGCTTCTATCGGTTGATAGTCTGCATACAACGTTGCGGTTGGAGACTTGGGCTTCTTTTTGACCTTGTTTTCCTGCGGTTTTTGTGCCGGTGCCGTGCCTTTGCCAAGTCCTGTTCCAATGCTCAATGATGCCATCAAGTCATCGACGCTTTTGGGTTTGTCGGTCTCTTTTTCTTTGGCTGTGTCATCTGTTTTGTCATCCGCATCATCACCGGGTTGCTTGGGCATCGGCGGCGGTGGAGAGAGTTGGACAAAGCCTTGCTCGTGTAGCGTGGCAAGCATGGCTTTGAGATGTTCCTGACAATCACTGATCGCAGCAGGGATCATCATCCGCTTATCAACCGCTTCGCGCAGGAACGTCACATCCGGTGAGTCGTTAAGCAGAAATGCTAACAACCGCCAGGGGAGATGGCCTTTGGACTCCAGGTTGCCAGGTTCAGCGATCTGCAATTTTTCAAACTGAGCTTCCGACCAATACTGCACACCTTCGCGACGTTTGGGCGTCTTCTTTTCGAGCTTCTTTCGCATTGCCCGCATCTTGGGGTCTTTGCTATCTTCGGGGATTTGCTCGACTTTTTCTTTGTGACGCAAAATTTTGACATCGTCTTCATGGGCCACCGCATAGACATGTCCCTGCGTATCAAATTGGGGTCGACCTGCACGTCCAAACATCTGATGCGCGTTACTTGCTGCGATGACTTTCTTTCTGCCTTTGGGCCCCTTAAGGAGTTCCGTGATGACGACGGATCGTGCAGGTAGGTTCATGCCTGCTGCAAGGGTCTCAGTACATACACAGATGGAGAGTAATTTCTGTTGGAAGAGTTCTTCAACCAACCTGCGATGCTTGGGGAGGAGTCCGGCATGATGCACACCGATACCACGAAGCAGGATGCGTTTGAGTTTCGGGCCGATACCCCCTGAAAAGCCTCCAGCAGTGTCGACTTCTTCCAGGGCTTCTGCGATTTTCTTTTGCTGATCGCCATTGAGCATGTCCTTGCCACGCAACAGTTCTGCGGTGTTCCAGCATTTCTCACGGTCAAAGCAGAATACCAAAGCAGGCGTCTTGCGTGACTCCTCGTCGCCCTGACTCATTGATGCGAGTAAGTCGGGTAGCAATTCGTTTTCCCAGTGATACGTCAGCGGGACTTTGCGTTCGGTGCCGTTGATCCATTGCAGGTCACGTTTATGGGATCGCTTAAGCCACGACAGAAATTCCATGCCGTTACCGACGGTTGCTGAGAGTAGCATCAGTCGGACGTTGGCAGGCAGCATGGCCAAACTCAATTCCCAGACGATCCCACGTTCAGGGTCGGCAAAGGAATGAAACTCGTCCATCACCACGCAGGCCACATCATCGAAACTGAAACTTCCGGGGGTATGTAATCGGTTAAGCAAAATTTCCGCGACGACAACTTTGATCGGCGCATCAGGATTGACCGACCGATTACCAGTGACCAGTCCAACAAGGTTGCGATTAAATCCCCATTTTTCTGCCGCATCCTGCACCTCGGTGAACTTCTGCTCGGTGAGCGCGATCAATGGCGTGGTGTAATACGCGGACTTACCCGTCTGCAACGCTTCGTAAAGCGCAGCCTCCGCGATAAGCGTCTTGCCCGTCCCCGTCGGCGCACAAACCAGCACGCCCTCGTCGGTCGAGAAATACGCCATGAGCGCCTCCTCCTGCACCGGATACGGCTCGTAGGGGAGTTGATCGAGGTAGTTGAGTAAGATGTCGTCACGGGTTAAATCTGGCATAGTGGGACAGGATAACAAAGAACGGTAGGGTGGGTAGAGGCGCTTCGCCGAAACCCACCATTGGAATTCACTTTGGTTGCAGGAATTGGTGGGTTTCACTCGAAGACTCGTTCTACCCACCCTACGTCTGAGTTCAATCCAGATCAAGATCGTTTTTCAATCCACTGGTTCCTCAATCTGGAGTGAGGATTCCATTTTCGATAAAACGATGTAGTGATGAATGCTGCCAATCGACAGGTCGGTTGACATATCCATGTTTGACGGGATTGAAATGGATGTAATCAATATGTTGATTCATGTCGTTTTCATCTCGGAGCATATGTTCCCAGAATCGCCGTTGCCAGATGCCTCGTTCCTTTTTGCGGATTCGACTTGGTGACCGGGACTCGTTGGCTTTGATGCCTCTACTGAACATACTTTTGATTTGTCGCCAACGTGTTGAATAATCTATATCACTCACTGGCAGTGTCCAGATGCAATGCAGATGTTCAGGCAGAATCACAGTTGCATCCATACGAAACGGATAACGTTGCTGCACCGTCGCAAACGCATCACGAAGCAATGCAATATGATCCAGTAATAGGGATTGGCTGCGATCCGCAAGTGCCAGTGTAAAGAAGTAACTCCCACCGGATTGTCGCCAACGTCGATAATTTGGCATGGCAGAATTATAAGAAATTTAAAGTAGGGTGGGTAGAGGCGCTTCGCCGAAACCCGCCGTTTGGAATTACAATAATCGCAAGATTGGTGGGTTCCCCGTGAAAGCCTATGGTGGGTTTCGTTCGCGGACTCACTCTACCCACCCTACATGCTGCTTGCCAATATAATGTTTGGGTCAGGTGGATGTTTTTATGACGAAAAAGAAAAACAAGAAACATCTCCCAAATCTTGCATTATGGTTGGCACCATTTTTTATTGCTGCGATTGGTATGTGTTGCTTGGCCTCGTACGTGAGTCGTAATGGGCAGAATCCGTATTCAGGACATTTTATTTTGTTATGTCCAGCTGTTATGTTCCTGGGAATGGCATGGGTTCAGTTAAAAACTGGATACCGATGGAAGAATTTGTGTCCGGGCAATCGTGGTAAGACACGTGAGCAGTCTCCGTTTGGGTTTTGGTCAAGCAGCGTCGTTTTTATGGCCTTGTTTGTGATGTTTTATCTGTGGTCGTTGCTTGATCTGATTTTTGCCTATACCCAATAAATGAAGATGTGGGATAACGTAAAGTTGCAAGCAAGTAGGGTGGGTAGAGGCGCTTTGCCGAAACCCACCGTTGATTTGCATGGGCAGGGTGATTGGTGATGGTGATGGTGGGTTTCGCTGTGCTCTACCCACCCTACGTTGAATAAAAAAACGCGGGATGAAGTGTTGGGCTTCATCCCGCGGTTTTTATTTTGGCGACTTGTATTTGTCGTTTTTTATTGGGTTGTCGGCCCCGGGGACTGAAGTCCCGCGGGCTTTGGTTCCAGTTTTGGAACGTGTTGGGAAACTTCCGGGGATTAGAGTCCCATCAGGAGTTTGCCGGGGTTTTCCAGGCAGCTTTTGATGTCGTTGAGGTAGCGGGCGGCTGCGCCACCGTCGACGAGGCGATGGTCATAACTCAAACTCAAAGGCATCATCAGACGCGGGGTGATGGTGTCGTCCTTGTTGACGATGGGCATCTTGCGGCTGCGACCGACCAGCAGGATGGCGACTTCCGGAGGGTTGATGACCGGGGTGGAGTACGTGCCACCGATCGCGCCGAGGTTACTGATGGTGAAGGTCGAGCCGCGCAGGTCTTCGATGCCGAACTTGTTGGCACGGATGTTCTCGACGATGTTGGCCATCTCTTCGGTGATCTCGGCAATGCTCATGGTGTCGGCATTGCGCAGTGATGGGACCACGAGGCCACGGTCGGTGTCGACTGCAATGCCGATGTTGATGTACTGCTTGTAGATGACTTCGCCGTTATCCATGTCGACCGAAGCGTTGATGCTCGGGTTCTTGCGAAGTGACATGGCGCAGGCTTTGATGAGGAAGGGCATGGTGGTGAGCTTAAAGCCCTGGGCTGCAAAGTCGTCTTTGGAATCCTGACGCATGGCTTCAAGATCAGTGACATCCGCATCATCAAAGTTGGTGACGTGGGGGATGGTGGTCTTGGAGGTGACCATGGTTTTGGCAATGGTCTGACGAATCTTGGGCATCTTGTCCTTGGTGATCGGACCCCATGAATCGTTGGACGGTTCGCCGGGCGTGTCCATGGCTTTCTTGCGTTCGATGACGGGAGCCATGTTACGGGCAGCGGCGATGATGTCTTCACGGGTGACGCGACCACCTTCGCCGGAACCTGCGATGTTGTTGAGGGAGACACCCAGTTCACGTGCCATGCGACGGGTTGCCGGACCTGCGGGAACGCCAGCGGAGGACTTGGGTGCAACCTTGCGGGTCGCCGGTGCCGGAGCAGGAGCGGACTTCTTGGGTGCAGGTGCTGGTGCTGCCGGGGCTGGGGCTGCTTGGGCGACAGGTTCCTCGGCGGGAGCTTCGTCCACTTCAGGCGTTGCTTCTTCGACGGGTTCTTCAGCAGGTGCTTCGTCGGCTTGTGCAGTTTCCGGGGCTTCCGGGGTTTCCGGGGCGGCACCGCCTTCGAGTTCGAGGATGGCCTGGCCGATTTTCACGGTGTCGCCGGCTTTGACGAGGATCTTGCCGATGGTGCCTGCCGAAGGACTGGGCACTTCGACCATGGCTTTGTCGGTTTCGATTTCCAGAAGGGGTTGATCTTCGGAAACCTGATCGCCTGTGGCAACGAGTACGTTGACGACGTCACCACCTTCAATATTTTCGCCCAAGTCGGGCAGTGTGAATTCGGCCATTTTCGCTTGTCCTTCAGATACTTTATTTCAGAGGCAGTTTTATATTTTCCATCTCTACGGCTTTCACCACAGAGGCACAGAGTCACAGAGGTCAGAAATGAGTCTAAGAATTGTTTGTCTTAAAACTCTGTGTCTCTGTGCCTCTGTGGTTCATCCTATCACGTTACAGACTCAAACCGTAAACGGGTTGGGTTTGTCGGCATCAATGCCCAGGTCCTTGACGGCTTTGGCTGCGATCTTTTTGTCGAGCTTGCCATCACGGGCGAGTTTGTACAAGGTTGCCACGACGATGCACTCGGCATCGACTTCAAAGAAGCGACGCAGAGCTTCGCGGGTTTCACTGCGACCAAAGCCGTCGGTGCCCAGCACGTACATGCCGTTGGATACCCATGGGAGCAATTGTTCGGGAACCGCACGGACATAGTCGCTTGCTGCGATGACCGGTCCTTCTTCGCCTTCAAGCACTTGTTCGATGTAACTCTTGCGGGGTTCCTGGTCGGCATGGAGCATGTTCCAGCGTTCGCAGTCCTGGGCGTCACGGCGAAGTTCGTTGTAGCTGGTGACGGACCAGACCTTCGACGAGACGTTGTACTTCTCAGCCAGGATGTCCTGAGCCTTGAGCACTTCGTTTAGGATCGCACCGGAACCAAAGAGCTGGACGTGTGCCTTGGCCTTCTTCTTGGTCTTGGCTTCCTTGAAGGGGTAGATGCCCTTGACGATGCCTTCCTCGACACCTTCTGGCATGTCGGGATGCTTGTAGTTTTCGTTTTCGACGGTGATATAGTAGATCCAGTCTTCACCGTTTTCGTACATGCGTTTCATGCCATCGAAGACGATGACGTTGGTTTCGTAAGCAAATGCCGGGTCGTAGGCTTTGACACATGGGAAGGCGATGGCATTGAGGATGGAGTGCCCGTCCTGATGCTGGAGTCCTTCGCCGTTGAGTGTGGTGCGACCTGCGGTACCCCCGAGCATAAAGCCTCGTGCCCGCATGTCACCTGCAGCCCAGATCAGGTCGCCGATGCGTTGGAAGCCGAACATGGAGTAGTAGATGAAGAAGGGGATCATGGCCACGCCGTGTGAGGTGTGGCTGGTGCCTGCAGCGATGAAGCTGGACATGGCGCCGGCTTCGGTGATGCCTTCTTCGAAAATCTGCCCGTCCTGTGCTTCCTTGTAGTAGAGCATGGTGTCCGAGTCGACCGGTTCGTAGTGCTGACCGGCATGGGCGTAGATACCGACCTGGCGGAAGAGTGCTTCCATGCCGAAGGTACGTGATTCGTCGGGAACGATGGGCACGATGTGCTTGCCGATATTTTTGTCTTTGAGGAGTTTGGTGAACAGACGCACGAAGCCCATGGTGGTGGACCATTCGCGATCACCGCTGCCCTTAAGCGAGTCGCGGTAGTCATCAAGCTGGGGCATGGTCAGTTGTGCAGCGCGTTGGCGACGTTCAGGAACCGGACCGCCCATGGCAGCGCGACGTTCTTTGAGATACTTGGCTTCGGGACTGTCTGCCGGTGGGACATAGAAGGGCGCTTCGGCCACGTCTTTATCCGAGATTGGAATGCCAAAGCGTGTGCGGAACTCGCGGAGTTCGTCTTCGTTGAGCTTCTTTTGCTGATGGGTGATGTTCTTGCCTTCACCCGCTTCACCAAGGCCGTAACCTTTGACGGTTTTGGCGAGGATGACAGTGGGCATGCCGTTGTTGGATTCGGTGGCAGCTTTGTATGCGGTGTAAACCTTGTCCGGATCGTGACCACCACGGCGGAGTTTGGTGAGGTCTTCGTCGGAAAGGTGATCGACGAGTTTGGCGACTTCGGGATATTTACCGAAGAAGTGTTCGCGGATGTATTCACCACTGCTGACGGTGTATTTTTGATACTGGCCGTCGACGACTTCACCCATGCGTTTGACGAGTTGGCCGGTCTTGTCCTGTGCGAGGATCGGGTCCCAGTCTTCGCCCCATACGACTTTGATGACGTTCCAGCCGGCACCACGGAAGATTCCTTCGAGTTCCTGGATCATCTTGCTGTTACCACGGACCGGGCCGTCGAGACGTTGGAGGTTACAGTTGATGACCCAGACGAGGTTGTCGAGTTTTTCACGACTTGCCAGGGTGATGGCGCCCAGTGTTTCGGGTTCATCACATTCACCGTCACCGAGGAACGCCCAGACCTTTGCGCCTTTGTCTTCTGCCAGGCCACGGTCATAGAGATATTCCATGAAGCGGGCGCGGTAGATGGACATGATCGGGCCAAGCCCCATGGACACGGTGGGATATTCCCAGAAGTCGGGCATCAACCACGGGTGGGGATAGCTGGATAAGCCGGGCTCGGGTTGAAGCTCACGACGGAAGTTTTCCAGATGTTGATCGCCGATGCGACCTTCGGTGTACGCACGGGCATAGACACCGGGGGAGGCATGTCCCTGGAAGTAGACGACGTCGCCGCCGCATTCGTGATCCTTGCCACGGAAGAAGTGGTTAAAGCCGACTTCCAGCAGGGTGGCAGAGGATGCAAAGGTGGAGATGTGTCCGCCGACAGCACCGGGCTTTTTGTTGGCTTTGACGACCATGGCCATCGCGTTCCAGCGGATGATGCTCTTGATGCGGCGTTCAAGTTCACGGTTACCCGGATACTTGGGCTGCTTGGAGCGGTCGATGGTGTTGATGTAGGGCGTGGTCTGCGTGTAGGGCAGTTTGATGCCAAGGCGTTGGGCATTTTCATCGAGGATGGAAAGCAGGTACTCAACGCGTGCCGGTCCTTTGTCCTTAAGGACATATTCGAGCGACTCAAGCCACTCAGCGGTTTCGGCCGGGTCTACATCAACGTCTTGTGTTCTTACGAGGTCTTTTGCCATGGGAGTTCCGGTTGTTTTTCAATTTACGGACTGAACTTAATCCAATGTCTTTACCACAGAGTCACAGAGACACAGAGTTCAAGACAAAGAGTGTTTTTGTTTTTCTCTGTGCCTCTGTGACTCTGTGGTTCATCCATGGACTCAATTATTTCTTCGCTCGACGGGGACGGTAAATTTCCGTTGCCACGCCGTGGTGGGCGTCGCCTGCGTGGGGCAGGGTTTCACTCATTGTTGGATGCGGGTGGATACATTCGGTCATGTCATGGACGACCGCGCCCATTTCGATGGCCAGGGTTGCTTCACCGATGAGTTCGCCAGCACCACTGCCGACGATCCCGACGCCCAGGACGCGGTCGGTGCCCGGTTCGATGATCATCTTGGTGAGTCCATCAGGGCGACCCATCGCTTGAGCGCGACCGGATGCTCCCCAGGGGTACACTGCGACTTCGACGTCAATGCCTTGTTCCTTGGCTTGACGTTCGGTGATACCAGCCCATGCCAATTCTGGATCGGTGAAGACGACTGCGGGAATCGCCATTGCGTCGAAGGTGGAGTTTTCACCCTTGATGACTTCGACAGCGATTTTGCCTTCGTAGGAAGCCTTGTGAGCAAGCATCGGATTGCCGATGACATCGCCGATGGCATAGATCGCAGGATCAGCGGTTTTCTGTTGGTTGTCAGTTTGGATAAAGCCTTTGTCATCGACGATGACTTTGGTGTTTTCCAGGCCGATGCCCGCACTGTTGGGACGACGACCGATGCAAACCAGCACGCGGTCGTATTCTTCGGTCGTGGACTGATCACCTTTTTCAAGTGTCGCCACGATCTTGTCACCTTTAACTTCAACGCCAGCGACTTTGGTACTCAGTTCGATGCCTTCAAAGAGCTTGTCCAGTCGCTTCTTGAGCGGTCGAGCCAAGTCTGCATCGGTGGTGGGCAGGAAGGTGTCCATCATTTCCACGACCTTGACCTTGGAGCCAAGAGCCGCGTAGACGGTGCCCATTTCCAGACCGATGTAGCCAGCACCGACAACCAGCAGGCTTTCGGGGATGTCTTCGAGTTCCAATGCACCTGTGGAGTCCATGATGCGGTCAGAACCAATGTTGAACATACCGGGCATGAAGGGCTCGGAGCCTGTAGCAATGATACAGGTATCAAAGCTGATGCATCCGGTGGAGGGATGCGTTGCCGGATCACCGCCTTCAATACGCATGCGATTGGAGTCTTCAAAGACGCCACTCCCCACGACGATGCGGACATTGCGCTTTTTGGCCAGTGTCCCCAGACCGCCTGAGAGGCTGTCGATGATTTGTTGTTTGCGAGCCTTCATGGATTCGAGATTGATCTTGGGCTTGTCGAAGGTGACGCCCCAATCATTCATTTCCACAGACTCGTTGATGACCTTAGCCACATGTAACAGGGCTTTGGACGGGATACAACCGCGTAACAGACAGGTGCCACCGAGCTTGCCGACCTTGTCGACGATGGTGACTTCCATGCCCATATCCGCTGCAAAGAAGGCTGCCGCGTAACCACCAGGGCCGCCGCCTAAAACCAGAACTTGCGTATGCATGGTTCGGTTCACTCCATATAAGGTTCAAATTCACCGTCGATGCCTTTGAATCATTCCAATAAGGCATCAACAAGGCGATATCGTAGCATGTTCTTGGGCGATAGGTAAATCTGCAATGCCATTGACAGAGTCCTAATGCCCGGTGATAGGGACTGGTCGGATAAAATCGTGTAAATTGAACAGCAAACGCACGATAAAACACTAAGCAGTCCGGTGTTTTGCGTCAAAATGCCGTCTTGGGGTCAGGGCTGGCTACTCACTTTTAGTGATGGTTTCAATGGTCAGCCGCCCACCTTCATTGCGAATACCCAGATTCAGGGTATTGGGTAAATCGGGTGTTCGAATCGTCATATGGCTTGGAATCGACAGGCTCGGTGGCCGTGAATTGGAGGCAGCTTTTTCAAGACTCTTGCCGAATTTCATCAAGGCGTTACCCGCAATGAGCGTGCAGGCGATCAGGGTGATACCAATGATTAAACTCACACGTACGTTTGGCTGACTCATTTTCAAATGTCCCCCATAGATTGATAGTAAGCAAAAACAAACCGGCTAAAACTGAACGTCATTCCGATCGAAGCTGAACATGGGTCACAATCGGATGAGCGTTGTTCAGTGCGTCCTGGAAGCTTTCCTCGTCTTCCCAACAGTTCTCAGAAAGCTGCATCCCTCTGATTGATAAAGGCAGGTTATCTTGGACTAGCGGCCAGGGGGTGATGCTAAAACACTGTTCATCGGACTTGCTCACATGCAGCATGGATCGGCCATCATCAAATTGCCAATCCGCCTGCCAGGGTAAACCGCCAACTAACGTCAGGCTCAACCCATCCCAGAACGTGAACATTGATAGCAGCATTGCCAGGCAACCAGGTTCGACAATTCGCTGGTCTTCATCCCCGCGCTTTCGTGCATCCTGAATCACACGGCTGGTCAATTCCGCCAACTCGTTGATGAATTCCTGATCGGCATCACCATGCTTGCCATAGCTGACATACAAATCCTTGGCATACATCGTGGTCAGCAGTCCAGCCAACCAGTCGCGTCCCATCGCCAAGGCGATACTGCGACGCCAGATTTCACGGTGCTGATGCATCGGCATGAATTTGAAGTCGTTGGGCTTGCCATGCTCATCAAGTGTCGGATGCTGGTCATGACTATGCCACCCATCATCATGACTGAGTATCGCATCAATGAGCCGATCCCATAGCGATTGAGCAATATGTTCAGGCTTTTTCCAGGCAGATGCGATCTGACATGCCATCTGCGCATGAGCCATCTGCGTGTAAAGAATCAAACCGTCATCGGAGTCGGATGTGTTGAGTACGATCATGCGTTTATCATAGCCGGGTATTACGATTAGGGTAATAGGTGATGGTCAAGAAAATGAGGGTTTATTTCTCTATCTGGCTTGGTCGTCTGGTTTAATGCCAGCAGCAGAACAGGTTCAATTCGCAAATGACTATTTGAGTTCCACCGACCAATAAGCGTTATCCAAAAACGCCTGCCAACATGCAAAACGATCTGTCGAAAGCTTGAGACTGATCGCTGGATTGCGCTTGGGCTTAAACGGCTTGCGGATGAGTTTCATGTGGGCCTGCTCAGGTGTCCGGCCACCTTTTTTGGCATTGCACTTGACGCAACTGCAGACCAGATTCGTCCAACTGCTCTGACCCCCTTGAGTCCGAGGTTTGACGTGATCCAAACTCAGTTCAGATGACGGGAAGGTCATGCCACAGTATTGGCAAAGACTTTTATCACGGGCATAAATATTGCGACGATTGAGTTTGATTTCCTGCTTGGGCAAACGGTCATAACCAAAAAGACGAATGATCTTGGGGACCACCAACGGCATCCGCGGAGTCTGAATCCGCTGGTAGTGCTGGGATTCAAAATTATGCCAACTTTGAGATAACTCCGCCCAGTCTTGAAAGTCGTAGCTGTAATAGCTGTCATCCTCAGTGTGAATCACTTCTGCGAGATTGCGAACCAAAAGTGAAAAGGCACGACGGGCGTCGGTGACACGGATTGCCATCCAAAGCTTGTTGAGCACCAAGACTGGTGCATTGAGATTCGAAACGACTGCACTCATGGACGAATCCTTTGGGTGTGCTTATCGGACTAGGATTGTAACGTGTGAATTGACAAGCTTCAAAGATGAGAAAGGGATGAGCTGGAAAAGGGACTGGCGACTAGCGACTTGGGACCAGGGTTAAGACAAGAAGCACACGATCAAAGACCTGAGTTTTAAATTGCCTTTTCCCTAGTCCCTAGTCGCTAGTTCCTGGTCCCTATCAAAGCTTTTGCTTTGATCAAGGTTGAAATTTCTTTCGCAGGACTTATACTGTTTCGTCTTACCACAACAGCGGGAGTATGCCGGAGTGGTCAAACGGGGCAGACTGTAAATCTGCTGGCTTATGCCTTCATTGGTTCGAATCCAATTGCTCCCACTTTCAAACACCTGTGTTTAACGACACAGGTGTTTTTTTGTGCGCAGGTGGGTTTGAGCTTGTGTAAAGTTTGAGCCCAAGCCGCCAGATGAGATCGTAGATCGAATCTGACGGGTCGGACCTCCATTGTGTGCAAGAAAACCCGTCAGATTCATTCCCGTGGGTCATTCATCTGGCGGCTTGGATGGTGAAATTCAGTTTGGTGAAAATAGCTGAATCAAGTGCAATCTCAACTCTTCCGTGCATCGCGTAACCGCTCATACACCTCACGCGGCACCTGCTGTGAACCAAGCTGCACGGGTTTGCGGTCACCATGAAAATCACTGCCCCCGGAAGTCAGCAGCTTAAACTGCTTGGCTAACTTTTCGTACTGGGCAACCAGCGCTGGCGTGTGATCACTGTGACGGGTTTCAATGCCATCAAGTCCCATGTCAGTCAGACGCTTGATGGCATGTTCCAACTCCTCAGGGTCGGGCATCACCAGTTGAACCGGATGCGCCACGATGGCCAAGCCACCTGCATGATGGATCGCATCGATTGCTTCCTGGGGCTGTAAATAGTCACGGCGGATAAAGGCAGGGGCACCAAATTTCAGATACTTGGTAAACGCATCGGAGACACTCTTGGCATAGCTCTTGGCAACAAGCACCTGAGCGATGTGAGGCCGACCAATGATCAAGGTTCCCTGACGGTTGGCTAATTCTTCGACTTCGTCATAGCTGATACGAACGCCCAGCTCTTGAAGTTTCTCGACCATCGCAGGATTGCGACTGTTGCGCGCTTCACGCATCCGGTCAGAAATTTTGCCAAGCTCCGAATCGTCATGACGCACAAACAGACCCAGAATATGCAGCGTCCCGCGACGTCGTTCCACGCCGTCGGTATCAATCCGTGGCCCGGGGTCGGCTGAGATTTCAATGCCCGGGACAAAGTCGATCCCGACTCCTTTGCATGCCGTTTCACAGGCTTGCAGACCATTGGTGCTGTCATGATCCGTCAGTGCCAAGGCAGACAAACCAATCTTGGCTGCCAATGCAGGCAGGTCTTCCGGTGGCACCGTTCCATCGGATGCCGTGGAGTGACAATGTAAATCCACACAAGTCATAGGATCAGAATCGTAGGGGAAAATGCGAGGTTTGTGAAATGACCGACCACATTGAGCAGTCACAACAACTATTTTGAGACATAAAAAAAGCGGAGACCGTTTCCGATCTCCGCTTTGGGTTATTTAATTGTCTTTGTCACGCGAGTTTGACCATGATGGTTTTGTCGCGTGGGTTGGAGCGCTAAACCGCAAGCGGTTGAGCCGCGAAAGTCTCCCGAATTCTCGGGGGTAAACTTCCGGGGGCTTCCGGGGGTTAGCTGGACTTGGTGCCGCCGGGGCCGAAGGTGATCTTGTCGGTACCCATGGCGCCGTGGGTATCCATACCACCGGTGAGGTTCTGCTTTTCGAGCTTCGCTTCGCCGCGTGCTGCATCGCCTTCTTCGGGGTCTGCCGTCCACTGTGCACGTTTGAGTGACAGGCCGATCTTGCGATCGTCCAGGTCCACACGCAGGATTTTGACTTCGACGTCTTCGCCGACCTTGACAATGTCCTGCGGGTTTTCGACCTTGTGGTCAGCCAGTTCGGAGATGTGCAGCAGGCCTTCGAGATCGTCTTCCAATTCGACGAACACGCCGAAGTTGGTGATCTTGGTGACCTTACCCTGCACGATCATACCAGGCTGGTAATGCGTGGGGATGGCTTCTGCCCAGGGGTCTTCGGTCATCTGCTTGAGGCCCAGTGCAACGCGTTGCTTGGACTGGTCGACTTCCAACACGACGCAGCGTGTGTTGTCGCCCTTCTTGAGCAGTTCGTTGGGATGGGTGAGCTTCTTGGTCCAGCTGATGTCGGACACGTGAAGAAGACCGTCGATACCTGGTTCGATTTCGACAAACGCACCGTAGCTGGTGAGGTTGCGGATCTTGCCTTCGACGACCGTGCCGGGAGGATATTTCTCAGCAACAAGGTCCCAAGGATTGACTTCGACCTGCTTCATGCCCAGGCTGATTTCCTGCTTGTCCTTGTTGATGTCAAGCACAACGACTTCGACCTCTTCGCCGATGGAGACCATCTCGGAGGGGTGGTTGATGCGCTTGGTCCAGGACATTTCGGAGATGTGGACCAGACCTTCGACACCTTCTTCGAGTTTGACGAATGCACCGTAGGACATGATGTTGGTGACGTGACCGCTGATGCGGGCATTGACTGGATACTTGGATTCGACTTCGTCCCAGGGGCTTGCATCTTTCTGCTTGAGTCCCAGGGCGATCTTGCCTTTGTCCTGCTCGATGGAGAGGATTTTGACTTCGATTTCCTGATCGATCTTGAGCATGTCTGAAGGATGGTTGATGCGACCCCATGACATGTCGGTGATGTGCAGCAAGCCGTCGATGCCGCCCAGGTCGACGAATGCACCAAAGTCAGCGATGTTCTTGACAACACCCTTGACGAGGTCGCCTTCGTTGACGTTGTCGAGCAGACGCTTGCGGGCTTCTGCACGTTCGTCTTCGATGAGCTTACGACGGGAGATGACGATGTTGCGACGTTCTTCGTCGATCTTGAGGATCTGGGCTTCAATGGTCTGCCCGATGAAGTCGCCGATATCGCCAGGGCGACGGATGTCGACCTGTGAGGCAGGCAGGAAGACCGGGACACCGATGTCCACGAGCAGTCCGCCCTTGATTTTACGCATGACTTTACCGTTGACGACATCGCCTTCGGCATTTTCAGTGATGATGCGTTCCCAACCGCGGATGCGATCGGCTTTACGCTTGGACACGAGGATGTCGCCTGTGTCTGATTCGATATCCAGAAGCAGGACTTCGACGGCATCGCCGATTTCAACTTCTTCGGGATTGTCGAATTCGTTGCGACGCAGGGTGCCTTCACTCTTAAGACCGACTTCAACGAGGAAGTCATCGCCAGCCCGACCGATGATTTTACCGGTGAGGATGGTGCCGGAGTTGAGGTCATCGGTGATGGCGCCCAGCAGGGACTCCATATCACCTGAAGCGACCGCCGCACCCAGCTCAGCTTCGAGCATGTTCAGTGCTTCGTCGTCTTCAATACCCAGCGTTGCAATTAGATTCTTGTTTACCATGAGAAATGTACCATTCTGTCAATTGTGACACTTACCCGGCCTGTCAACGCAACAGACTACCGCGGGTCGCTGGGCAATGTGTATTGGAGGGTCTTGATTACCAATACCCTGTGACACAATCCCAGCCTGATTGAGCATTTGCACGGACACCGCACGCGCGGCGTTTAAGCCGTGAAAATGGCAAAGAGTCAGATTGTAGCATGACCCAAGCGGATTGTCATGTGTTTGTGGAGAGTTTGTGGAATATGAATGATTGAAAAAAAGGAGATTACAACTCTGGCAAGGGCCGGTTTCTGCACGCGATGTAAACGCTCAGTGATGGATCGCTGTCTTTGAACCGACTTGCCGTTTTACTGGCTGATTGTCCGGCATCGGTTTGAGGTTTTTTTTGCAATTGGATCGACAGGTTTTAGCTGATCATCGCCTTGCCGACCATTCGCAGTCGGGGGCGGCGAGCGTCATTGTTTTGTGGTTCATCCAGGCATCCCAGTGAAAACTCACAGCCTTGCAGGTGCCATTCGCGCAGGAATTGCATGGTCGCTGCTGCAAGCCAGTCGCACTCGGCTTCCTCGTTTTCGGGCTTGCCGAAGTGGTGTCGCCATGCATGCCAGTATTCATGGAGAATCACATCCAGCCGGCGATGGATTGGGACTGACTCGTCGATCCAAATGGTGGTGGTCGCAAAATCGATCAGACCATCAAGTGAGATACCTGTGACTGGATGCACCAGTTGCCGGGTTTTGTGAACGTCGTAGGCATATGGCCCCACCGTCAGATGCATGTTGGATACCCCTTAAATATACCGAACATTGATTGGTATACTCTAGCGGGTAGGGCAGCGGATCACAAGGATTATTCGTCAGGATTGGCCGGTTTGTTTTTCGGCGGGGGTTTGGTGCCGGGGCTGTAACGGCGATTGTCTTTGGCAGCAAAACGCTTGGGTGCTGCAGGATTGGAAGGCGATTTGGATTCTTTGCTGACGGTTTTCTTTACGGGTTCTTGCTGATCTTCGCTTGGCCAATTCGCTTGCGCTTCTTGTTCGCTGAGGCGTTTGAGCATTAATTCAGCAAAGTCCTGCTGGAAAGCTTGTGGGAAGGACATGAGTATCGCTGCCTGCAATTCACGTGGTTGATGCCCCAGCCAACTGAAAACGCGATCAGCAATTGTTTTGCGGTCAATGCCTGACCACTGGCTCATCTCATCGACGAACTCCTTGGCCTGGTCTGAGACGTGAAGCACATTAAACCGACGCTTATTCATATTTGATATGGTCGTGTTTTTTTGTGTGAATGCAAGTGTCTAATTATTCGCTATATAGAATACAAGTGGTATAAAAATAACACACAATATATTGACGTGTACACATGTGATTGTATAATCAAATCGCTTCATGTTTTTGTCAGACGCACTGGCAGTTTGCGCGAGGCCTTTCGGTGGACGTTCAATCTTGGGTGCCTTGGAGTAGGGGGGCGTCTTAGGCATACTTTGATTGGGATTCAGCACGGGGCAAAATAACATCGTACCCGGGGCAATCTGGCCAAAGGGGTCGGGAAAAACGCGAAGCATGATCATCAACGGAAGTCCGGTGGCTGTCCGTTGAATCCTATACTGCTCCGAGTTTCCGCAAGGCAGCTCGGAGTTTTTTTATCATCCCAAATCAACGATGGGCTCTGTTGTTTTGAGTGCCATCAGTCAAGTGTATCGCTCCTTGGATCAGGCAAACGCATGTACGTTTGTTGCCTTAGCGAGCCGGCTCGTGTCGAGCCGGGATTGAGCGAAGCTCAAATTCAGGACACAAACAACATGTTTGATACCGAAATTTTCTCCAGCTACGGATGACGCGCGAGCTGTCAGCTCGCGGCTATTGAACCTGCTTTTTCAATAGTCGCAGGCTGACTTGCGTGCGCGTCAGACGCTGCATCTGAATGAAAAACGCTCAAGAGATACTCAGCCATACTTGTGTGTCAGTGCTGTATTTGACTGATAAATGCTCTGGCGATGCGCATGAAAAAGGCTGTGACCTGAGAGGATCACAGCCTTGGTGTTCTGTCTGTATTTCGAGCAGGTCTCGCGTTTTGAGACGCAAACCTTGAGCCTAAACCCTTGCCAGAGTCAATCTGGCGAAGTTGGTTATGCAGCCTGGATCGAGGTGATCTTGACGCTGATGTAGGGCTGACGGTGACCATTGCGACGCTTGTAACCCTTGCGGCGCTTGAACTTGGTGATGATGATCTTTTCGCCGGACTCTTCGGAAAGAATGTCAGCGGTGACCTTGGCACCCGCGACGGTCGGCTGACCAATCTTGGAGTCTTCACCTTCGCCACCGACGAACAGGACCGTATCAAAGGTCAGCGTCGCGACGTCTTCGGACAACTCACGATTAGCGACTTTGATGATATCGCCTTCGGAGACTTGAATTTGATTACCGAGATCTTCGATGACTGCAAACATGGCATCACCTTCTATAATTAGCTGTTAAACAATTCGAGCCGAGCAATATATCAGAATCGTTGAGGTAATGCAAGGGGGATGTGAATTGACGGTGCATAACGTTCCATGGCCATTCTCTGATAAATGAACGCAACCCATCAATAACACTCTAACCTTCGTGATCAAAGGGTTCGCGTGTTTGCTGATATGAGCCAACTTTCTTAAAGTTGTATTTAACTACTCATCAACTCACATTGAATATCCGGGATCCTTCAATTGCGTGAATCCGTCAAAGCCGTTTTCAGTGTCATTCTGATGTTTGCCATAATTCCGGTAATGATCAGTTTCCTCCCTATTGTTTCAGATGATATTCCACCAGAGTCACGATGGTTTATGCGTGTATGGGGAGGCAGTTTTTCATTCATCGCATTAGTGATCATTCTCAAATTACATTGGAAGAAGGATGCCTCATTAGATCATCTCAAACTGCTCACGAAAAAGTATTTTAACTCAGACGGTTTTGGTTTTATACCGACGACTACATCTGTGAACGGCAGTGGTTATTTGCTGGTCTATTTTCAAAACCAATTTGATCATCCCTGCCATGCTTGTATTGCCATTCGTCCAGGTGTTAATTTTTTTATGAATCGAGCCAATATCCAAACTTATATCTTCAATGTGAAATGCCCAGCTATGGGGTATGGCGTGGTTCAAATGCCTATTGGACTACCCCGTAAAGTCCAAGGTAAAAAACAAACTTTCGAAGTCGGATGTTCCGTTCAATACCCGCAAGGTAAAGGCCAACGTGTTTGTTTTAACGATGGAATTTACCTACGGGCTAATAGTCAGTTTAAAGATGAATTTGGTACTGCATTGAAGGTTGCCAGCGTTGCAAGTGGATCTGTTTTGTCCATTGTCACAAGCAAACCTGCCAGTATCGTACTGAAGTTGCCTGATCATGTGGCTGAGCAGTTGTCGCACCCGCCAACACAAACGCTTCGTATTTTATGGCAGTCCGGTGATCCACCACTTCAACCTGATAACAAGTAGTCACTCGCTGACCTTCGTCGGATCAGGGCGGTAGAGTCTTGTTTCCAAGGCCCAGATTTTTTCGGTGAAGTTGCCACCAGCCTGCTCAGTTTGATCACCTTCGGGCTTTTCGTCATCGCTGCGGCTGCTGGAAATCGACATCTGCATCTTGGCATCAAGGTCATCGAGGTGCGAGATAAAAATCGCTTCGGGAGTCGATGGGATTTTCAGGGCGCCGAATTCGGGCTTGCCATGATGGGACAGAATAATGTGTTCGAGGACCATCAGGATCGGCGTGGGGACTTTGGTGCCTTCGGCTTCGCAGATACGGGCATGGTCATGGAGCATGGTCAGGCCGCGACCGATGTGTCCGACGAGTTGGCCTTCGTCGGTGTAGCCAAAGCCGGTCTGCCAGGTCAGTTCGCTGGTCTTGCCCAGGTCATGCAGGAATAAGCCCATGAGGACAATGTCGCGATTCAGCTGCGGGTAGTGTTCGAGCATGCCGTCAGCGAGTTGCATGAGACTGAGCGTATGTTCGAGCAGTCCGCCGAGGTAGGCATGATGCAAGGTCATTGCAGCAGGGGCCACGCGGAACTTGTCCATCAAGTCCTTGTCAGCCATGTACGTATCAGCCAACGCTTTGATGGCAGGGTTTTCCAGCCCCATGATGAGCATGTACAGTTGGCTGAACATCTCTTCAATATCTCGCTGCGTGGTGGGCAGGAGCATCGCCAAATCTTCAGGTGTTGGTTCGATGGCAGCGATCTTCTGGATGATGACCTGCATCTCGCCTTGATACGGTTGGGTTTGACCTTCGAGCCAGACAAAGCCGTTGGTGGGCAGTTGGGCATACAACTCTTCGGTTGCGTTCCACATCCGCCCTGGGGCTCGTCCTGTGGCGTCTTGGAGCAGACACTTGAGGAAGGGTTTACCGGTACGGGTCTGACCCAGCTGACAGTTTTGGATGGCGTAGGTGCCATCAATGAACTGGTTGGGGCCGAACGATTTGATGTTGATATGTTGTGCCACGTGAGCATCGTAACCCCGGAAGCATTTGATGCCAAACGGCAGGGAGGCAGTAGTGAATAGGCAGTAGTGATTAGAGCAAGACAAATAACATCGAGTTGTACAAGTTGTCTTTATGACTTTTTCAAATCCCTAATCCCTAACCACTTTTCATAAGCTTGATGTTCAAGGCGATCATCCTGCTAATCAACTTATATCCAAGGCTGGCAAACCATCAAGGCTGGTGACATTTTTCTTCGCCTGATAGTCAGCGACACCCGCAGGGCCTTTTTTGACTGCCCAGTCTGTTAACTTTGTGCGTTGTCCTTGATATTCATACAAAGGCACGCCATACCCGCAGGAGTCATTGATGCGTTTGGCGGTGATATGAATGATTGAACGAACCCCATCAGTCGATGCTGTGAAGCTTGGTAGCAGTGAGTCGAACTCTGAATTGTCAGGCAGAATCACACGTCCCTTGCCATGAATCCGCAGGATGTTGGGCGCCCCGTCAAAGGCACAGAACATAATGCAGATGCGTCCGTTCTCGCGAAGATGAGCAATCGTTTCGATCCCTGAGCCGGTGTAATCCAGGTAGGCGAAGGTTTGATCATCAAGAATCGCAAACGTCCCGCCGACACCTTTGGGGGAAAGGTTGATATGCCCGTCTTCGCCGCCAGCCATAGGAGCCGTGCCGACGAAGAACATCTGCTGTTGATGGATGAATTCACGTTGACGATTGTTGAGTGCGACGGTGGTGGGCATGGGTTGCGTTCCTCATGGGTTGGACCTGTATAAGCCTAACACATGACCGTGCTGGAACATTCCATGAAAAAGCAAACCAGCGTGGGGTGGACACTGGTTTGCTTGATGAAATGGGTTGGCAATCGTTGCCAACGGGAGAAATCAATTATGGGTCGATCAATGTGCAGGCTGACCATCATGACGTGGTGGGCGTTGGTTGGGTCCTTCAGGGCGATACTTGTCCATGACCGCATCAAGTTTGTCAGGATCAACACCCAACGCTTCGGAGAGCACTTTGCGATTGTTCTGTTTCTGCGTCTCCGTCGGTTCTTCACCACGTTTTGCAGGCGTCACCAACTTGAATGCTTCGCGGAACTGCTCGGCAGTCACACCAAGCTCTTTGGCGACAGCTTCCACCGGACGCCCATGATCTGGATCATCCATCGCAGAAGGGGGTGGGGGCATGTGACGGCGATGAGGTCGGTTGTCCTCTAATGCCTGTGCAACTTTTTGAGCATCGACATTCAACGCCTTGGCAAGCGCTTGATGGTTTTCATCACGTTGAGCTTCGGTAAGCATGTGTCCGGGCTTGCGATGAGGCAGTTGGCGATGTGCTTCGCGCAGTGCATCGGTCGTAACGCCTAACGCGGTGGCAATCGCTTGTTCGTGCGCTTGGCGACCGGCATGACGCGGGGGGTGTGGGCAGTCTTGCGGGGCAGCTTTTTGACAGGACTTGGTTGGATTCGCAGAAGTGTCATCAGTCTGATTTGCAGCCTGATTGGATTTGGCGCCCAGACTCAGAATGATGCCAAGCATCAGCAACTGAACCACGATAATGCCTGGGATAATAGGGTTTTTCATGAGGTGTCCTTGGCAATCAATTCAAGGTGTCGGCGTACAGCTAGGTGTTTGTACAACGTTCCTGATCGGTTGGTATTGCCAGGGACTTTGGAAAAACCGTGATTTTATGCAAAACGCCTGTTACATATTGGCTTGGATTGGCACCTTTGCGGGTTGTCCGGTTCGTGCGGATTCATAAATCGCATCCATGAGTTGGCTTTGAATGATGCCGTTGCGTGGACTGGTTCGCGGCTTGGCTTTGCCTTGAATCGCATCAATGAAATTGTGGGTCGGGGATTGATGTCCCATGTCATCGGTAATAGGTGGATACTTGATTTCGACTTCATTTTTAAACATGCGAAGCCAACTGCCTGCCCAGCCATCAATATCAATCCTGCCATACTCAAACATAAAACTCAGCGGCCCGGTGTTGGCATTGCTGTTACCCGCGACGGCAATGCTGGCCAGGACTCCGTTGGTAAATTTGATGACAAACACGCTATTGATATCCACCGGCGTGTCATGATTGTCCACCATCGCAAAAACGGTATCGACATCACTCTGAACCGACCAACAGAGACTGTTTAGCAGATGAGCGCCTGAGTCATAGGCCATACCCCCGCCGGAGAGTTCGGGCTTCTGTCGCCACAAGCCGATGGTCAGGTTCATCCAGTTTTGAGTGATATGCCCACTGATGACTTCGAGCTTGCCTAACTCACCGGATGCAATCACGGATTGGAGAAACGCAAACTCCGGCGAACATGGACTGTTGTAACCGACGACCAGAATCTTCCCGGTCTGCTCCACCTTTTGGGCAAGCGCATATGCCTGATCCAGATTGGTGACCATCGGCTTTTCAAGGTAGACATGGCATCCGGCTTCCAATGCTTCGCAGGCATGCGCAAAGTGCAGCGTATGAGGCGTCGCAATGAATACCGCATCGGGCTTGGCCTGCTCGTACATCCGGGCAGCATCGGTAAAGATCGCAGGCTTTGGATTCATATCACCAAGATGTGAGTCGATGAATTTTTCGACCTGTTGGGTGGTTACATCGCATAACGCGACCAGCTGGGCATCGGCGATTTTGAGGATGCGTTTGGCATGATTCTGCATGTATCCGCCGCAACCTAAAAATGCGATTTTGACTTTGGACATCGTGCTGCTCCATCGGTGTGAAAGTAGCAGGTGATTATGCCCTTAGTTGACTGCTCAATACAAGGTTAATTGGCGCGCTTATTGATTATTTTGTGACAAACCTGCCGAAGTTCATTAAGCAGCATGCAGATGGATATTCATACCGGCAATCCCAACGCTTCTCGGAGAGTAGATTTGATTTGTTCACCTTGATGGGCTGAACAATAAAGGTTGTGTGTAAAGCCCACTGCAAGTTCACAAGTCCGATCCGCAAAGCCTTGAGCGCCCCCAAATCCGCCATGTCCAAATTGAAGACAGGTCGAACCATCCGTATACGTCACGGGACTGTAGGTATATCCCAGACCAAAACGGTTGTTGCCATCCAAATGTGGGTATTGTTCGGTGGTCACCGTATCCATCCGCTGATCGTCAAGCAGTTGCACGCCATCCACGCCACCAGGTAACAGCGAAGCGTAGTGTCTGGCAATGGCTCTTGCGGTCATGATCCCACCACTGCCTGGGCTGCATGATTGCCTGGCTGTCGATTGATTCATCATCTGATGCAACGGTTGTGTCCAGCCGGGAATCGCTTGGGGGATGCTGTCATCCACTACTGGCTGGCCGTCGTCAAAAATGTGCATCAACGTCGCAACACGTTTTTCAACATCTGCGGGGATACCCATGAACAATTCATTTTCCAACCCCAAAGGCAAAGCGATTTCGTCTTGCAACATTGCTGACACGCTGCGCCCATCAATGCGACGAGCCACTTCGCCAAGCAGAAAACCGTAGGTAATTGCGTGGTATTCCATGACCTCGCCTGGCGCGTTGGCAGGCTTCTGCTTTGCAATGGCATCACACATCGCATCCCAATTGCAGAACTCGGTCATACCAATCCCCATGGGCATGAATTGCATGCCCGACACATGACTCATTACATGCTTGATGGTGATGGCGGACTTCTCTTTGTGCACTGCTGCAAACTCCGGCCAGATGTCAGCAATGGGCATCTCGTAATCCAACTTGCCATCCGAAGCGAGCTTGTGAATCAGCGTGGCCATGAAGCCTTTACTGACTGAAAACACGGGAAAAAGCGTCTCTTTTGTCACTGGTTGCTTGCTTTGATCATCCATCACGCCCATTGCGATGTCCACGACACATTCGCCATGGTGATATGCCATCAATTGAACGCCCCATTCGGAACCTTCATCAATGAGTTGGGAAAACAGGTCGGTGAGTTGTTGTTGTGCAGTAGGCATGGTGAACGTCTTTACTTTTCTGGCTTGGGTTCGAGCAGTTGTATTTTGGGTTCCTGGAGCTCGATGTGATGCTTGATATAAAGCTGGCGATACTCAGAATTGCCCCAATAGCTTTTCTTGTTGCCCACCACATGGTTGCCATGGAATCGAACATATTGATTGTCAGATCCATTGTAGGTTTGACCATTGTGCTCAATGAGATTGTTGTTGATATCTACATTCTGGCATTCATTAAGACTGAGGGCTGTAAACGTGTTGTGATGCAGATGACATTGGAACACGACGAGCTTGTTGGTTTTGAATGCAGAGACGCCAATCGCCCCGCAGCCATTGATTTCTGACCCCATGATTTTGATGTTGCTGCTGCTGTTAATCGAAAAGACAGGCCCATCACATTCATAATTTTCCAGAGGCTCAAAATGCTGAAAGTGTCCATCAATGATATTGATGTTTTTACAATTGTTGATTTGAAAAACCGATTCATTTACATCAATGGTCTTGAAGGTTACATCGATAAACCGAATCGTCAAATCTGACCGATTTTCCAATAGCAACGGCCCTGGCAGGGCATAGGTGCCTGGCATGATGGTGACCACGCTGCCATCCTTGGCTTTGTTGATCGCAGCTTGAATGATCTTCCCATGCAGGGGTTTGAAGCGATCCTCTTTGGGCTCGGACTTCTTTGAGGGACTCAGGAGATTGTCCTCGTTCGTCGGGGCAGCATGCGTAAGCGATACGCAGCTCAAAATGCATAAAAACAGGGATAAAATTGCCAAGTTTCGAAATTCGTTCATGGGAAGACTTTCCGTTTTTTCAGGTTGTTGACTGCTTGGCTAACGCATGTGACACCTGCCAGACCGGCCCTGCGCCCATCGTGACGATTAGGTCTCCGTCACGGGCGATCCATGCTAAATGCTCGGTGATTTTTTCAAACGGGTCTAACTGCATCGCATCAATATTCTGTTTACGCAATCGCTCGACAAGATCCTGACTGCTTACGGATTGACGCTCGGCTTCACTGTCACGCACAAAGTAAATCTCCGGCACGATCACCATGTCCGCAGCCGAAAAACTCGCAGCAAACTGCTCAAGTAAAAAACGAGTCCGGCTGTGTTGATGCGGTTGGAAGACGCAGATCAACCGCTTGGGCCGATAGTGTCTGGCCAAGGCTCGAAGCGTGGTGTCGATCTCCGTGGGATGATGGCCGTAGTCGTCGATGAGCTTGACGGTCCCGCTTTGGAGTTTGATGTCACCTAACACCTGCATGCGTCGATCCAAACCCCGGAAGCTTTCGATAGCAGGGACAAGTTGATCCCATGTCGCGCCGCGTTGATGGGCCAAGACCATCGCCACCGCAGCATTAAATGCCATGTGCTCACCGGGCATCGGGTTGGACCACTGGGCGACGGGGTGGCCGTGTTCCTTGAGGACCACCGACGTGCCGTTGACCAGAACCTGCCAGTCGGCAAGGGGGGCAAAGCCGATGGTCTGGACATCACATGACAGGCCTGCAGCAATACGCGTTCGCACATCATGATGAATCAGCAGACTGCCTGTTGCGGGGAGCTTTTGAGCAAAGACATGAAAGGCATCAATGATGTCATCCAGATTTTTGTAAATGTCCAGATGGTCTTCTTCGACATTGAGAATCGCTGCATGCGTCGGATGGAAATTATGGAATGATCGGTCAAATTCACAGGCTTCAGCCAGCAGCAAGTCGCTATCGCCTGTTGCCACGCGTGACCCGCCACCGATTTGGGCACAGGTCGCCCCGACGATGAAGCTGGGGTCCAACTCTGCCTGGATGAGCAGGTGACAGAGCATGCTGGTGGTGGTGCTCTTGCCATGCGTCCCGGCGATGGCGATACCGGTATGCCCGATCATCAGCCTGCCCAGGAGTTGGGCATATTTGAGGATGGGGATGTTGCGGTGATTGGCTTCGACGACTTCGGGGTGGTCGGCTTTGATCGCTGCGGAGATCACCAGCATGTCACAATCAGGCGGGACAGATTCTGCCGTCTGAGTTAACACCACGGGGATGCCGTCAGCGATAAGCTGCCTTACCACCTGGGTGTCGGTCATGTCACTGCCGGTGCAGGTTGCCCCGCGTCCAGCGGCAATGCGAGCCAGCCCGGACATGCCACAACCACCGATTCCAACAAAATGAAGCCGTTGACCCGCCAGCTGCATCGCCTGATCTTCACTGATTAATTCACTCATATCGCAAATTGTAACCAGATTTGGACAAACAAAAGCGCACATCCCAAACCAATTACGTACAATGGCTCGATCATGAGACACGGCACTATCCTTACTGCGTTGCTGGGGGCCTCACTGCTTTCAGCCTGTACAAGTCCAATGGATCGTTCGATGGAACAAGAACTCCATGAGCGACTGCTGGCTACCAATGCCCGTTATACCGACGGCATCTCTAATGCCAAGCCCATTGCGGTCAAGCGGCCTATCAGTACGGTCGAGGAAAAACTCACCGTCGAACGACGCAATGAGTTGGACAGTACGTCCGGCCCAACGGCATATCTCTCGGCAGAAGCAGACTATGGCCCGGATCTCTTTGATTCGACCAACTCGCCAACCGTCTCCATGAACCTCAAACGTGTCATCCATGGTACGGTGGAAAATAATCTCACCCTCCAGATCGCCCGATTGGTTCCCGCTGTCGATGATGCCTTGATCACCCAGTCCCAAGCCGTCTTTGATGCCACGTTCTATGCCACCATCAATTGGCAAAAAATCGACACCGCCCAGCCTCCCACCGGCAGCTTGGCGCTGAGTCCTAACCAAACCACCACCAACACCATGACCGTGGGGCTGCGTAAAACACTCACCACCGGCGGTACCGTGGCGATCCAACAGGAAATCGTCAGCAATTATCGCTCTTCCTCGCTCTACAACACCGACAACTGGTACACCTCCGGCTTGCTGCTGAATATCGATCAACCGCTGCTTCGCAACTTTGGCACGGATGTGAATACCGCACAAATCGAACTCAACGTCTCCAGTCGCAAACAGAGCATCGAAGACCTGCGAAGCCAACTCCTCTCTGCTGTACACAACGCAGAGTCCGGCTATTGGGCGTTGGTGCTTGCCCGTCAGAATCTGCTGATTCAGGAACGTTTACTTGAACGAACCATCAAGGACCGTGATCAGATTGAAAAGCGATCCGTGCTTGACGCTTCACCGGCGATCATCACCGAAGCCAACAGTTTTGTGGAAGAACGTCGTGCCGATGTGATCCGTGCTCAGAACTCCGTGCGAGCTGCGTCCGATGCACTTAAGCAGTTGCTCAATGATCCGAACCTGCCGGTGTCCGACGAGACGTTGATTGTGCCCCTGGATGTGCCGGTGGATGCACCGATGCAGGTGAGTCTGCTTGATGCAATCAGTACCGCGATGCAGCATCGCCCCGAATTACGCAGTGCGTTATTGCAGATTGATGATGCGGCTGTGCGTCAACGTGTAGCCGACAATCAACGCTTGCCGGTGTTGAATCTTTCAGCCTCACTGCGTTTTAATGGTGTCGGCGAAAGTGTACCTGACACCTTGGATTCAGCGGGTGAAGCAAGGCTTATTGATTATTTAATCAGCGGTCAATTTGAAGCTCCCATTGGCAATCGTGCTGCCGAAGCTCTTTATGCACAGCGAAAGATTGAACGTCGTGCTTCGGTCATCAACTATCAGAATCAGGCTCAAACCGTGGTGTTGGAAATCAAGAACGCTCAGCGGGACTTGATCACTGCGTATCGCGTGATTGGTGCTGAGCAGGCATCCCGTCGCGCTGCAGCGGAAAACCTTCGTGCCCTTGAAGCTCAGGAAGAAGCCGGCGCCGCACTGACTCCTGAATTTCTCGACCTCAAACTCCGTCGTCAGGAAGCCTTGGCCAACGCCGAAGCCCGCGAGATTCAAGCGGTCGTCGATTACAACATCGCCATCAGCGCTTACTACCAAGCCATGGGCACCCTGCTCGAACGCAACGGCATCAACTTCAAAGACGCCAAGCCCCAGTAAGTCGATACCACAATTAATCAAAACAAAAACCGCGCGTGATATGCACGCGGTTTTTTTATAGCCATCACATCGCAAACGCATATGTATGGCATTTTTTGCCTTTGCGAGCCGTGCGGTGTCCGCACGGGTTGAGCGCAGCTCAAGTTTGGCTGGTGCAACATGGTGACAGGTTGAAAACTTTGACCTTCGGTCAAATCCGGGCTCACAGAGTCCGGCTCGCAAAGGCAAGATACAGCACATCTATTTGCCTGATCAACATCGCGCATTCGTGGACGCCTGCCACTTTTTTTTACACCAGCGCATCAATCTTTTCTGCCAACGCAAAATCCAGATCACTGATGCCATCGACATCGTGGGTGCTCAGGTGGATGGTGACTTTGTTGTAAACGTTTTGCCAATCCGGATGATGGTTCATCTCCTGAGCAAGCAGGGCAACCTCAGTCATAAAGCCAAACGCTTTGATGAAATTATCAAAGACCAAGGTACGCGTGATCGTGTGATTCTCACGGGTCCATTGTGGATGATGTGCAAGTTTGGCAGCGATATCAGCGTCAGCAAGTTTGGTGGGGGTAGTGGACATCCTTTGACGATAAACGTTTGAGCCGTTTGATTCAAGATGTTAATGAATTGATCTGAAATCAAAGTGACATGCAATCATTCAATATTAGCTGCGACACTGCGTTGTCGCTGATCTTTGCGCGATTGTCATTGAGTCATCACGCGGTAATCGAGCATCAAATCTTCATCAAGTTGTGTCGCATTTCGCAATTGCAACGTCATGCCCTGCGTGATGGTTTTGAGACTTTTGCCGGTGTTGACAGGTGATAACGCAGTCGGATCACCGAGCAGCTTGGGAGCGACGAATGCGAGTACCTGATCGACAAGTTGGCGTTTAAAGAGTTGGCCATGCACCGTCGCACCGCCTTCGACGAGGATGTTGGTCATCTGCTTGAAAGTCACCAACTGCTTAAGCAAACTGCGCAGGTTCAATCGCCCATCCTTGTCGGGCTTGAGATAGACCAATTCAACGCCACGTTGTATCAGGCGTTTGGCTTGAGTCGTATCTTTCATCACGTTGGAGCTGACGAGTATCAACGGCGCTTGGTCGATGGTCTTAACCAAGTTGGAAGTGGTTGGCAGTTTCAGTGTCGGGTCAATGACAATCCGAGTGGCAATGCGTTTGACCGGGACGTTCCGCGCGGTGAGCGTTGCGTTGTCTGCGATGGCAGTGGTAATGCCAATCATCACCGCATCGACCCTGGCACGGAGTTCGTGCACATGTTGGCGAGACTGCTCATTGCTGATCCACTTGCTTGATCCGGTGTGCGTGGCGATGTAGCCGTCAAGTGTTTGAGCCCATTTGGAAATGATCCATGGCATGCCGGTGGTCAGACGTTTGAGGTACGGTTCGTTGAGTTGCTTGGCCAATTCTTCGCAGCAGCCAACGTCCACGGTGATGCCATGTTTACGCAGTGTTTTTAAGCCTTGGCCTGCGACTTTGGCGAAGGGGTCGGCCATGGCGATGACGACGCGCGACACACCTGCTGTGATCAATGCATCGGTGCAGGGCGGTGTCTTGCCATGGTGACAGCACGGTTCAAGTGTGACATAGGCCGTCGCTCTGCGCGGTGAGACTTTGCAGTTGTTAATCGCGTTGGGTTCGGCATGGGGCGTGCCAAATTGTTTGTGGTATCCCTGGCCGATGAGCTTGTCAGCTTTGACGATCACACACCCGACCATGGGGTTGGGTTCGACGAAGCCTTCACCTTTTTGGGCGAGTTTCAGGGCTTTTTGCATCCATTTTTTGTCGTTATCGGCTATGGGCATGATCAGAACATCATACCGTCACAAGGATTGCTGTCATATACCACCAGCGAGGAATTGGCATCATTAGTGATTCGTTAACGGCATATAACCGATATCATAGAAACAGATTTGTCTATTAAAGGTTGGATTGAACATGTCTGAACGCAACATCAAGATCTTTGGCAGAATTTCATCCCTGCAAAAACAGATCGACAAGTATCTGGATCGGATTGCTGAAGCTGCCATGCTTTATCAGCAACTCTTTGATCATTTTCTGGATCACGGTGCAGACGATCGGCTTGAAGAACTCGTCGGCCGGGTGCTCAAGCACAAGCACAAATGCAGCAATCTCTGCAGAGAACTTGAGATCGCTTTGTACACCGACATGCTCATTCCTGATGCACGTGGCGATGTCTTGGAACTGCTTCATGCTTTGGATGATCTGATGGACTTGTTCAAGGACCTGGCAGTGGATCTGTCGATTCGTCAGCCACGATTCGACCCGTCGTTGAATCATGATTTGATGGCAGTGGTGAAGATGGTCACGCAGGCTGTGGATCACCTGGTCAAAGCTTCGCGACTGTTCTTCTCGGATTATCGTGCGATGCAACATGATCTGCACAAGGTCGGATTCCTTGAAGGCGAAGCAGACGATCTGGTGAACAAACTCAAGCGTCAAATTTTCAGTACCGACGATCCGATCTACAAGAAAATTTTCCGTTGTGAAATTTTGGACAACCTCGATGACCTGGCAGACTCGGCTAAGGACGTTGCGGAGATGCTGAGCATTTGCGCAATCAAGCGTGCATTGTGATGCCCGGATTCGGACTCATATGCAGGAGACTTTGTTCTCACAGGTAAAGATTAAATGGACCCAACGATTTTCATCTTCCTTTCCAGTGGCTTGTTTTTAGGCTGGAGTCTAGGCGCCAACGATGCTGCCAATGTGTTTGGTACAGCGGTGGGCAGTCGGATGGTTCGCTTTGGCACCGCTGCATTGATTTGCAGTGTCTGTCTTGCACTGGGCGCGGTTTTCGGCGGGGCGGGTGCGACACATGGCCTTGGGAAACTGGGGCAGATCAGCACGCTGGCAGGTGCGTTTACGGTGGCATTATCCGCGGCAGCGACGGTGATGTGGATGACACGTGCGGGTTTGCCGGTCTCTACATCACAGGCGATTGTCGGGGCGATTGTCGGGTGGAACATGTTTGCACAGCTCAATACAGACAAGGCGGTTCTCTCGAAAATTGCCATGACCTGGATCGCATGCCCGGTCTTGGGTGCGGTCTTTGCGATGATGCTGTATCAAATCATTAAAGGCATCATCTACCTGTTCAAACCCCACTTGCTTAGGCAGGATCAGTTGACACGTTATGGCCTTGTGCTTGCCGGTGCGTTGGGCAGCTACAGTCTTGGAGCCAACAACATTGGTAATGTCATGGGCGTGTTTGTGCCTTCGTCACCGTTTACGGATTTACCGATGTATGGTGATTGGATTCTGACCAGTACGCAGCAGTTGTTTTTACTGGGCGCGATTGCCATTGGTGTGGGCGTGTTTACCTATTCCAAAAAGGTAATGATGACCGTGGGCGATAATCTCATGCCACTGTCTCCGGTGGCGGCCTTGGTGGTGGTGGTGGCACATTCCATGGTGCTGTTCGTCTTTTCGTCGACTTGGTTACAAGAGACCATGGTGAGTATGGGACTGTTTAAAATCCCATTGATTCCGGTCTCCAGTTCACAGGCAGTCATCGGTGCGGTCATCGGCATCGGTATGCTCAAGGGGATCAAAGGTGTCCGCCAGATTCGCTGGATGGTACTGCTCAATATTGCTGGTGGCTGGATGATGACGCCGATTGCTGCTGCGATTCTTTGTTACGTATTTCTCTTCGTGATGCAGAATGTGTTTAACCAGGTGGTGATGTGATTTTCGGGGTTTTGCCCTATATCAATGGCTTTTGATTTTCCATTCCTGCCTTAGAGACGTACCATAAGCACATCTATATTTGATCCGCGAATCTATACACGGTGCAGAACATGCTCGATACCCGACTTTGTCTCAAATCACTATCACGCTGGCTTAAGGCTGCACAAACCAATTGGGTTGACCTGCCTGACCATCCGGGGCTTGGTTTCTATGGCACGGGGTACAACACATGGGCGGTGCAGACCAATCAGAAGTTCATCGCTGCCGCCGCAACCATGGCAGTGATGGATGACCGTGATACGGAGCGCAATCTCAAGCAAGCTTTATCCGCATTGCGCTACTGTCTGGCGACGCATAAGACCGGGCCGATGCCGCTGACCGATGGTTCACGCTGGGGGCATACCTGGATCAGTGTGCTTGGACTTGAGCGCATGATGTATGTGTTTAAGCTCCTCGAAGATTATCTCAGTGAAGAAGACCAGGCCGACGCCAAACGGGTTTTGACCAGTGAAGCGGATTGGATTACTTATCACCTTGAACGTGGGTCTGCCAAAGGTGTCCACGCCAGCAAGTGGAACAAGGATGGAAACAACGATCCGGAATCGCATATGTGGAACGGTTCATTTCTCTGGCGCATCGCTCAGATGTACCCGGAACATGAAAATAAGGCAGACTGGATCAAGCAATCCAACTTGTTGCTTTTTAATGCCATCACCACTGAAGCTGATGCGGATCACGAACTCTATGTCGGGCCGCAGTTCTTTGAAAATTATGCGTTGGATCATCACGGATACATGAACGTGGGCTATATGGTCATTACGCTCTCCAATGCGGCGATGCTTTATTTTGACTTAAAGCACAATGACTGGCCGATGCCTGAGCACTTGAAACACAACCTGGAAAACCTCTGGCGGGTGACCAAAAAAATGATCTTCGCAGACGGGCGTCTGGCACGCATCGGCGGAGACTCGCGCGTGCGATATGCTTACTGTCAAGAGTATTTGCTGCATAGCATGATGATGGCAGCTGACCTGTTTGGTGATACCCATGCCACGTATCTCTGCGCCAGCCAACTCCAAACGCTTGCCAAGGAACAGAACACCAATACCGATGGCAGCTATTACGGCTTGCGATTGGACTCTCTCAAAAAGTCCAGCCCGTACTACTACACCCGCATTGAGTCCGACCGAGCCTGTGCCGTGGCAGCGGCGATGCACTACAACTCACTGGTCAAGTGGCCAAGCAGTGGGACATTGGATTTTGAGTCCGATGTGGCAGGTCTGTGGATTGAAAAAGAACACGGCGATGTCCTGCATCGTAGTCCCACACGTTTTGCATCGGTGAGTTGGCACGCAAGCGGTCTGGGGCAAGCCATGTGTCAGCCGCCTGACGATGGGAACATTGCTGAGTGGTCAAGCAATCTCTGCTCTGTGGTGAAGTTCATGGGTGACAAGACGGACATTCAGGAACTGCACCCGCCGCACCGTGACCTTGAACATTTTCAGATTGATGGTTTTGAAGGTGGCTTTGCGACACTGGGGCGGATTCGTGAAGGTGTGAATATCGAAGTGAAGGAAGGTTGGAGAAGTACGCAGCTTGCGACACTCCAACAAGCGTTTATCGCGTTACCTGACGGGCAGACACTCATCGGCATGCATCATTGTCGCACCGGCGAATCACGCTCCTATCCCACACTCATCCAAGGCATGCATCTGAACCTGCCCAACGATTTGTACAACGGATATCAACGCACACTCAGCACCCCCGAAGACCAATTGACACTTGCCACGGAGACGCGCCATGATCACGTGGTTGATTTGAATTGCACGTGGGTCAATATCGACCATCGCATTGGTGTGGTCGGTGTCTACGGTGCCAATCAGCTTTGTATTGATCGGACGATTAAACGCCGTGGTGGTCCGTACCAATCCTTGCATGTAGATGAATTGTGCTATGGCTATCAAAACGGCGCGGACAATGGCGTCTCACCCTACTCGATGATTCTGGATATTGGTTTTGTGATTGGTTCGAATATCAATACGCAGGACACCCAGGAACTTGCCAAGAAGACTACGCATAAGACGGACGGCGATCTGCGGACAATGCAGGTGCTTGGTGCCGATGGTCGGATGTATGTGGCTTGTGCGAACTTTGGTGTTGGCACGCGCACGGTGCCGACGGGTCCGTTCTGGCCTTCGACAATTGATGCGATTAATCTGGTCACCGGCGAGAAAGTCACCCCCGACGATCGCAGCTTCACCATCCCCGGCTCAAGCGCCGCGGTGTATCTTTTGGATATGTGAGTAAAAAACACCTTAAAACAAGGCGTCAAACTCACATTGAATCTTCATCTTCAATCGCATCCGCTTCGATGGTATCCGAAGCAGGAGGGGTGTCCCAGACAACGGTGAGCAGGCGTTGGTCGGTACGCAGTGGCGCATCGAGGTCCGGCGGAGTCTGAATGGTGCCATCGGGTTGCTCGATGGCGATGACCTGAGCATTGAACTGTTTACGGAAGTCACATTGCTTAAGCGATTTGCCAACCGCGACCAGCGGGACAAAGAGCTTCTGGATATTGGCATGTTGATTGGAGACCCCCAGGATCAGTTGATCCACCTGCAGGTCTGCTTCGAGGACGCCAAGTCCTTCATATTCACTAAAGGCCTGGGTATGCGTTTGAGCCAGTCGTTCATGGAGGTGTTCGACGATGGCTTTGCGTTCGAGCATGCCAACCCATTGAGATTTGTCACCACGATTGAGGACTGGCAGGACTTCGTGATCTTCACGAGCAAAGATAGCCAGTGATGAAAACAGGTCGTCTTCAGGTAAAAGGAAAGTCACATTCTCCGTCATCAGATCAGCTGCAACAATCACCGAAGCCATCAGGAAATTGTCCGAGCCCACGACGTGACCCAGGTCCGAAGCGGAGATGACACCTTTGAGTCGGTTGTCTTTGGTGACCGCGAAAATCGGTCGCGTGCCAGGTTGAACACGTGCGATGATTTCATTGAGTGGCATGTCCGGTGGGATGGTCATCGCCCAGTTTTGTGACAGGGACATGACCTGATTGACACGTGTGGATTCGAGTAAGTGGATCACCGGGTCTGCAGCATGGGCAGGGGAGTCAGCAGCCGAGCGCAGTTGTTCAGGATTAAGTCCGCGTCCACGTCCGATGAGATAGCTGGTCACGCAGACAATCATCAACGGCGCGATGAGTCCGTAGGAGCCTGTCATTTCAGTGATCATGACCATGGATGCGATGGGGACGCGCATGGTTGCTGCCATGACGCCAGCCATACCCACGGGGATCAAGGCTTGTCGGAGTTCTGGTGGGAAGCTGTCGGGGAACAAAGCCATGCCGATTGCGCCGAGCAGTGCGCCGACCATGCCACCGATGAAGACGGACGGGCCAAGCACGCCCCCCGGAGCACCTGAGCCAACGGTCAGGCCCGTTGCCATGCACTTGACGATGACGATGACAAAAAACAGGCCAACCCACATCCACGGGCCGTAGTGCAATACAGATTCGGCTTCGAGGAAGGTGCCATCCAAGACACCTTGAACAAAGAGATATCGGTCATCCATCACCTGTGGGAGCAGACAGGCCAGGCCCCCGGTACACAATCCGCCCAGGGCTGCGGTGCCCCAGACAGGCATTTTGAGCGCAGGCCTGATTTTTTTTTCCACGGTGTGCATACACAGTGCAAAGAAGATGGCAGTCATACCGCACATCGGGCCGAGTATCGCATACCAGATGAGGTCTTTGCCGGAAGTAAAATGCAGGTTGATCACACCTTCAAGCATCGGGCCGGTGTAGCCCCAAAGCTGCATATAAATCGAGTATCCGACCACCGACGCAACAAAGGAAGGCACGATGGCGTCGGACTCAAATTCCGGTTCGTAGTAAAGGATACCGCTGGCAAACAGCGCGCCGCCCAACGGACAGCGGAAGATGGCGCCAATACCTGCTGCACAACCGGCGACCAGCAGAATGCGTCGTTCGTGGACGGTGAGTTTAAAGAGCTTGCCAATGGTCGAACCGATGGCAGCGCCCAATGCGGCGATGGGGCCTTCAGGTCCGGCCGAGCCACCGGATGAGATGACTAATGCCGCACCGATGTTACGGATGATCGGCGAGTTGATGTGCATGCGTCCCTGTTTATGGTGAAACGCGCGCGTGAGAATATCCACGCCATGTCCCTGGTTTTTCTGAGCAAACAGATGAACCAACATCCCTGCGACCAACGCCCCCATTGCCGGTAAGGCAAGGATATGCCAGTCGAAGTGGAACATCTTGATTTCGTCGGAGTGTATGTACTGACCGATGAGATGCTCGGTACCGACGTGGATGGCAAATTCAAGTAGAGCTGCCGCACAACCGCTGATGATTCCGGCGATCGTTGCAACAAGCAGTCTTCTCATCCAACGACGAGCAGGCTGCGGAACATGCAACAGATTGGCATAGGTTTGCCACATGGTTTTTAATTCTACATCAACTGGTACTGTGAAAAATACATTCGTACGTTGATTGTCGGGGCTTGAGCGTTGGCAAAAGCCTGTCTTGGCATCGCGTGCTAACGCAACGCGAGTGGGTTATGTCTTCGTGCGCTGGCTCGTTGAACCTGTTTTGCAGGATAATGAGCGTCGGTGGACGGAATGCTGATCGCTTTACAGTGCGCCGCAGTCCTGGAGTAGTTTCTTGAGAATCACGCGATTGTCATCACCCATTTCACACATAGGCAATCGCAGTTCGCCGGTATCCATTCCTGCGAACATCATTGCTGTCTTGATGGGAATCGGGTTGGTCTCGATCGAGAGCATGCCCTTGCAGAGCTTAAACAGATCAAGGTGAAGCTTGCGTGCCTGGGCAAAGTCACCCAAGAGTCCGGCATCGGTGAGTGCTTTGACACGTGCAGGCAAAAGGTTGGAGATCACGCTGATCACCCCTTTGCCACCGATGGACATCAGTGGGATTGTCATCGAGTCATCACCGGAGACCATGATAAAATCATCACCACAGGTCATGGCAATTTCCGATGCCGTATCCAATGAACCGGTCGCTTCCTTGATGGCAACGATGTTCGGATGCTGCGACAAACGGTAAATCGTATCGCCGGTCAAGGCGACACCTGAGCGCCCCGGGATGTTGTAAAGCATCACCGGCACGCCGACGTCGGCAATCTTCATGAAGTGTCGATACATGCCTTCCTGTGTCGGCTTGTTGTAGTACGGATTCACAGACAACACGCAATCCACGCCAGCTTCTTTGGCATGCTGCGTGAGGTTGATTGCTTCAACTGTGGAGTTGGAGCCCGTCCCGGCAATCACAGGTACACGACCGGCGGCGGCTTTGGTGACCTCTTCGATCACACGGGCATGTTCGACGTTGTCGAGAGTCGGCGATTCACCGGTGGTGCCACAGGGGACCAGTCCGTCAATACCGCCATCAATCTGGAAGTTCACATTTTTGACCAACTGCTGCCAATCGACTTCGCCGGAGCTGGTGAAGGGAGTGACCATTGCAGTAAACGCGCCTTGGAGCTTCATGAGTCCAATCCTTGTTGAGCTGAAAAAATCCGAATAGAAGAAATACTGTATCGGTGGTCGAGGAGAATCGCAAGAAAAGATGCGAATTGACAGGGTAAACGCATGTACGTTTTTTTTGTCTTAGCGAGCCGTCGGGTGTCGCGACGAAATCCGTAGCTGGAGAAAATTTCGGTATCAAACATGTTGTTTGTGTCCTGAATTTGAGCTTCGCTCAATCCCGGCTCGACACGAGCCGGCTCGCTAAGGCAAAAAAACGTACATGCGTTTGCCCTGGTCAATCCCCAATCTTAAGACTGTCGTTCGAAGTCATTTGCTATACTTGCACATCATGTCAGAACACATCGCGATTCTTCAACACCAATACATGAACATGATCCTTTCCGGGGCCAAAACCATTGAGAGTCGGCTGACCTCAAACAGTCTGGCACCGTATCAACAAATCAAAGCTGGACAGCGGATTTATTTCAAGCAATCGTCCGGCCCATTTCGCGCCACTGCCATTGCCAAGTCGATCGACTTTTATGACCAACTCAACCCCCGGAAACTCCAACAGCTTTACGACCAATACAACACCGCGGTTTGTGGGACGCATGACTACTGGTTTGTCACCAAAGCCAAAGCGCGCTTTGCCACATTTGTCACACTCAACGATGTCCTGCCAACCTCGATTGGCCCACCGATGAAACCGTCACAAGGCCTGGCATGGTTTGTCATCAAACCCGTGGATATCCCCCTGCCGTTTGCGGTGACAGTTACCCAAGGTGCAATCAAAAATGGATACATCTCCATGAGCAAACATCTCCAACAATTATCTGTTGGCGATTGTCTGACGTTACACCTGCCTGACCAAACCGTGATTCAGACCGACATCACCGAGAAGAAAATCCTGCGTTGGCGGGGTTGGCGTCAACTCTTTGATAACATGAACATGTACGATGGTGACCGTGTTATTTTTGAACCATTAGGTCAACTGTCGTATCGTGTTCACTTTCAGATTCAAAGACAAAAATAAAGATTAGCCATGCCCCAGATCACCAACTATGTTTCACCTACCGAGTGTCTGTTTCTCATCCAGAATGCCAAGGAAGAGGACATGGGGCACAAAGGTCTGGACCTCACCAGCCAGACATTCATCGAAGCCGACCGCCAAGGCAAAGCTACCTTCCGCGCCCGCAAAGAGGGGAAACTCGCTGGAGCCGCCCTGCTCCAATGGATCGCCCGTATTTATGATCCATCGTTAGAAGTCGAAGAACACATGGCTGATGGCGATAACCTCACTACCGGATGTGATATTGCCACCGTCACCGGCCCATTGCAAAGTATCCTGAGCTTTGAGCGAGTCGCACTTAATTTCATGACGCATTTATCAGGTATCGCGTCAATGACCTGGCAGTTCGTCCAACTCACCCAAGGCACCAAAGCTGGCATTTTCGACACCCGCAAAACCATCCCCGGCCTGCGATCGCTTGCTAAATACGCTGTGGTCTGCGGCGGTGGTCAAAACCATCGCATTGGCCTGTTTGATGCCATCCTCATCAAAGACAATCACATCGCACATATCCCACTTGAGCAATTAGGTGAGGCTCTGAAAGTCAGCTTTGCTGCAGCTCGACAATCTGAGAATCCGCCCAAGTTCATCGAAGTTGAGGTCGACAACCTTGAGCAACTCAAACGCGTCCTGGACTGTGGCGTGGATATGGTGCTACTGGACAACATGGATAACGACACGCTCAAACAAGCAGTCGCCATCCGCGATGAACTTGCCCCCACCGTCCAACTCGAAGCCTCCGGCACGGTGAACCTCAGCACCGTGGCAGACATCGCAAAAACCGGCGTCGACCGCATCTCCGTGGGCGCGATCACCCACTCAGCCCCGACACTGGATATCGGGCTGGACATCACAATGTAACCCACATGAACACATTAAAGCCCGGGGACTTCAGACTCCGGGGTGCCTTGTAAATGAAATCTGAACACCGAACCATGCCCAACGCCGCCCCCATAGATTGGCAAGTGTTAAACGCCCTGCTTCGTGCAAAAGGCCCAACCAATATCCAACACCTTGCTACGCAACTGCACAGTACCATTGACGACATTCGTGACTGCATCGCGCGATTGGAAGTCGATGGCTGCAAGTTTGATCATTCAATCCAAGGCTGCCAACTCATTGAAGCTGGCCTTGGGACATGGGGTGATTTTCTCAAACCCATCACATCACTGACGCAGGTTTATCAGCAGACCGCCAGCACACAGGACGCACTTCGCCGACTCATCGAGCATCATGGCCGTCAGGCTGACAGTGCTGTCGTGGTGGCCGACAGTCAATCTGCTGGTCGCGGTCGCATGGGACGCCAATGGCTCGCCCCCCCCGGAAGGTGCCTGTTATTCAGTCGTGCATGGGTTGGCAGTAATGCTGATCCAATCCACACCATCAACCGACTGACATTCAGTACGGCTGTGGCAATGGCGATGGGTATTGAATCGGTCACGAATTTGAACGTCAGTATCAAATGGCCCAATGACCTGCTCATTGATGGGAAAAAACTGGCAGGCATCCTGGTCGAAACCATGACGCTACCCAACGGTCAACTTGCTGCGATGATCGGCGTGGGGATCAATGTCAATCTCAATCAAGCTGACCTTCAAACCATGCCCGCGGAAGTTCAAGACATTCCTATGAGTCTGTTATTACACAATCAAACTGTGGATCGCCTGCTGGTGTTGTATTCGGTTTTGGATGCGTTAAACAGTGCCTTAAGTGAAACCGACACTGAAAAAATTCTGACACAGTGGCGTAAACGCAGTATGCTCATGGGAACCCATATCAGTATCCAACACAATGCCAAAACCTACACCGGCACTGTCGCTGATCTGGACCTTGCCGACGGCCTGATCCTCCGCACGGATCACGGATCGTTGGTGCATCTGCCAGCAGTCTCATCGACGATTGTGACTTAAGACCATTTATGGTTGGTCCACTACTTCTAAAATCAAAAACTATTTCACACTCAAGCCAAGTCAGAAGTTTCGCGAAGACTGGGATACGCACAAAAATAGGCAAGCGCAAGAATCCCACGCTTGGCAGAGCTTCAGTATTGGGCTTGATGGGATAGCATTATCTGTCTGGTTTTACACAAGGCCTCTGTTGTAAAAACCAACCCAATTAGATATTCACCCCTTGGCCAACGCCACGAGTAAATCCAAACCCTCAGTGAGCATATCGGTGTCGCAGGCGTAGCTGATTCTAAAGTGCGTATCGCGGTTGGAAAAGACATTGCCGGGAATGATGAGCATGCCTTTGTCGATCGCGCGTTCGACAAATTGCGATGCGGTGATGCCCAGATGTTCGGGGACTTTCGGAAAGGCATAGAACGCGCCACCGGGGGTGGTTAATTCAAAATGTCCACTGAGTTTTTCGACCACCAGATCGCGTTTTTTCTCATACGCATCAATGTGGGTCTGCATATCGGTATCCAACGCCGCCACACCTGCCACCTGCACCATGGAGGGAGCGCAGACGAAAGAGTATTGCTGGAGCTTGGTCATCTGCTCGATGATCGCCTTGGGGCCGACGGCATAGCCCAATCGCCATCCGGTCATGCCATAGGTCTTGGAATAACCGCGCAGGAGGATCAAATTCTGCGAATAGTCCGTAGGCGATGGGCAACGCTTTTTGTCACTGCCTGCTGGACGTTGGATTTTTTCGTAGCAGAACTCGTCATAGATTTCGTCGGAGAGGATCAGCAGGTTGTGTTTCTCTGCCAAGGCAACCACGTCCTTACAGGTCTGATCCGTGGCCACCACACCGGTGGGATTGCTGGGTGTGTTAAAGAGGATGAGTTTGGTTTTGTCTGTGATGTAAGGTTCAAGCTTATCCGCTGAAATCTGAAAGTCCGGGTAGGTGTCCACATAGACAGCTGTCGCGCCGGTAAGGGTGACCAGGTGCTTGTACATGACAAAATACGGATCGGGGATGAGCACTTCGTCGCCGGGGCCGACTGTGGTCATCAGCGCAAGCATGAGTCCGCCAGAGACACCGGAGGTGACCAGTGAGCCGGCTGCATCAAAATCCCAGTTGGGCAGTTCCGCTTTGAGATGTGTGCCAATGCGTTGCTGGAGTTGCGACAAGCCCTGCGTGACGGTGTAGCGGTTATGCCCCTGCTCGATGGCTGTGATGGCTGCCTGCTTGATGGTGTCCGGCACATCAAAGTCCGGCTGACCAATGGAAAGGTTAATCGGATTCTTGAGCTTGGCAGCAAGATCAAACACCTTACGGATACCCGAAGCATCAATGGCACGAAGTTTATCAGTGATGAAATGATTGGGGTCAAACATGGGGAAACCTTTGGTTTCAGAGTTAGGGATTAGGGATTGGGGCAGCATACACAGATTGGAATGTAATATGCATTATAGACGAATTTCAAACGGTCATTGAAGTAGCCAGATTAGCGATAAGAACGGGAATGTCATTCTCCCCTACTCGCTAATCACTGTTCCCTGCTCCCTAAAATAAAAATGACAAAACAAGCTGACCCGCGAAGAGTCAGCTTGTTTGAATTGTCATATCATTTGGATCACTGCGTTAAGCGAGCTTACTTGGCAGCTGCAGCAGGCTTCTTGCTCTTGGCGCCGGTGATCAGCTTGCGGTTGCCTACTTTGGGCAGACCGGTGGGTGTGCTACCGTCCATATCAAACTTGCCCTGCTCTGAGAGCTTGGCGATACGTTCGGTACGGGTGAGGACGTTACGGTGCTTGGCAAGCCCGCTACCACTTTTGAGACTGTTGTCGATACTCATGTCTATCGTTCCGTTCTGCTTATCGAACCCTTCAGCCGATTACTTGCTGGGGCCATCGTATCTTTCAGGATACATGTCGCTTAAATCGCCAGCTCCCCTTTTGGAGTCCTGCCACAGTCGACCGAGGCGTCGGAGTAATTGTTTGTACTCACGGGCTCGTTGACTGTCGAGATCACTGGCGAGGAAGCCCTCCAGGGCCACCACTTTGAATCGATTATTATTAACGAAAATCGCCGCGGCATCAACCCCATGTTGCCCTAAAAATTCAACAAGCTCCCCGGCTTCCTTGGGTGGATAGTGAACAAGCACGAAATAATTGAAGCCAGCAACGTATTTCCCAGGGGTTACTGCAACCGGCCCCGACTTCTCTTTTCCGTCTCCAACCGTTTTAGAATCAACACCTTGCAATGTTTTCTCAGTAGCGCCATTACTACCATTGGCAATCAATGCAGACCGATTGTACATCTCCTGCTTGGACTCCCGTTCCTGGCGGACAAGGGTCAAACGATCTTTATCGCCACGGGTATATCCAACCCAATACACCATCGCAAGCAAGCCCACGAGGATGAATCCGGCCAGCACCGCATACCCTTTGGGGATACGCAATACCAACGGGCCACTGCTGGTTGGCTCGAACACCGCAGGCTGTGACTCGGCGACAACGGGCTGGGTTGCCGGCGAATCCTCATCGTCTGCATGTGCCTCAGGATGTGCTCCAGAACGCTCACGTTGATCGCGTCCTGAACGCATCACTTCAAATGGCGCTATTCGGTCTTTTCGACTCATCGGAATCTCGTCCCATCTTTCCCGCCGGACCCTCTACCCTCTAACGTCGATTTCGCATTCCAGCGATCAGTTCCTATCATAAGCACTAATCATGGATTCAGCACTAAAAAATATCCGCCAAAAGGTTGAAAACCAGATTCGTCTCTCTGCAGAGGATGGCTTGACGCTACTGACCACACCCGACATCTGGACGGTGTGCGAGTTGGCAGACATGGTCAAACAACGCCTGCACGGTGATCTGGTTTACTACAACATTAACCGTCATCTGAACTACACCAATCTCTGTGCGCTGTCGTGCAAGTTCTGTGCGTTCTATCGCAAGAAGGGACAGGACGGTGCTTATGAGTACTCCGTAGAGCAGATAGTCGAAGAAGCAAAGAAGGCTGCCGACGCCGGCGCCACCGAGATGCATATCGTCGGTGGCCTGCATCCATGGCTGCCCTTTAGCTACTACACCGACATGCTCAGCGCGATCCGAGAGGCTGCGCCCAAACTGCACATCAAAGCATTCACCGCAGTAGAGATCGTCCACCTTGCTCGGATCAGTAAACGCCCCAATGATCTGCGTGCAGTGATGAGTGATCTCAAAGATGCAGGACTTGGCTCACTTCCTGGAGGTGGTGCCGAGGTCTTTGATGACCGTGTGCATGACGAAGCATTCAAAGGCAAGATCCGATCAGACAAGTGGATCGAAGTCCACGAAGTCGCCCATGAACTTGGCATCATGAGTAACGCAACGATTCTCTATGGCCACATTGAATCACTCCAAGACCGCGTCCATCACCTGTGCATGCTTCGTGAAGCGCAGGACAAGGCAATTGCTGACAACCTGCCAGGGCGATTCCAAACGGTCATCCCCCTGCCGTTCATCCCCGATGATTCGGAACTCCAACACCTGCCCGGCCCATCAGGATTGGAAAACCTCAAGATGCTGGCAGTCAGTCGCCTGATGCTTGATAACTTCGCGCATGTCAAAGCGTTCTGGATCATGCAAACCCTGGAACTGAGCCAACTGGCATTACACGCTGGCGTTGATGACCTTGATGGCACGGTCGTCTGGTACGACATCACCCATGTCGGTGGTGAGAACACGCACCAGGAAATCGGTGTCAATGAGTTACGCACAGCTGCCCGAGATGCTGGTCAGGTTCCAATCGAACGTGACACGATCTATCGTCGCGTGATCCGTGATGGCGCCAAGTGGCAAGTGCAGGAAACACAAAAAGCAACCGTCTAAATCTCAACACACCACGCAAGCCGCCAGATGAAGACCGAAGGGATGAATCTGACGGGTGTCTTCAAATTTAGATGTTAAACGCATCCGTCAGATTCACTTCGTTCATCTGGCGGCTTGTGTTCGAACTTCAAAAAATTATTGATACATGGACATCACTCGTCCATGTACTTCTTTTTCTCATAGCGATGTGGATCAAAGACATCGTCTTCACCACCGGATTGTGATGTGGGGGGCACATTGTTTTCCCGACTTCCGGGGCCACTTCCGGGGGTTCCGGGGTGTTGGTTGAACATTTCATGCATGCGGTTTTGCATGTCGTTCATGCCCTGCTGCACCTGTTCACCAAACGCGAGCATCCGGGCGTGGGCATAGCCTTTGAGTGCCTGCATGAAAATAAATGCTGCCATAATGACCATCCAGAAACTCTGGAGTTTAAAGAGTCCCAAGACGATCAATCCGATTGCTGCGATCATGCCGATGGTCGCCACAAATTGCAGACTCTTGCGATAGCCCACAAAGAACCAGAGAATTGACTGGACAATCTGCCCGCCGTCCAAGGGATAAATCGGGAACAGGTTAAACACCAACAGTACGCCATTGACGAGCATCAGGTGATAGACCACCTTCATCACCACTGGGACGGACTCTCCGGGCTGTACTTGATAGTTGCTGGCCAGTAATTGCCAGACGACAAAAAGGACAGGCACCAAAACCACATTCACCAACGGGCCAGCAACCACCGACCACAACACCGCACCGGGTCTTTGTGGCGGCTGAACATAGGCCACACCCCCAAGTGGGAAAAGCACGATGGTATCCGCCTTGCCTTTGACTGAACGACATGCCAGCGCGTGCCCGAACTCATGCATGAGTACGATCAGAAACAGACCGACATACTCGGCAACAAACACGATGGGTTGCTCGCCGGATATCTGAAAAAAGAAAAACGCTGCCAGCAGCCACGTCCAATGCAGATACGCGGTGATGCCGAAAAGCGAAAAGAGTCGGAAACTTCCTTGGGGGCTTGGTAACATGGTTAAGAGTATATGTCAGAATTCAGGTCAACGTGAAGTGCCGAACATTCGCCAGAAGGAATCAGACATGCCACACCAACCATCGCAAACTGCCATCGTCACCGGCGCCGGCAGTGGGATCGGCCGGAGTCTTGCCAATCAACTCAGTCAATTGGGTTACCACGTCGTACTCGTGGGGCGCACGGAAGAGACCTTGGAGCAGACGTCCCAATTACTCGAAGGCCCCTTTAGCATCCATGTCGCAGACATTGCCGACGCAGCGGCTTGCCGGGAGTTGGTAGCCAAGGTGTCAGAAAAACTGGGTCGGATTGATGTCTTGGCAAACGTGGCAGGCTTTGCACCAAGTCTTCAAATCGAGCAGGTCACCGCTGAACTCTGGCAGCAAACCATCGACACGAATCTGAGCAGTGTGGTCAATCTCACCGCGGCCTGCTGGCCCGTCTTTGAAAAACAGAAGTCCGGCTTTGTTGGCAACATCTCATCCATGGCGAGCATCGACCCGTTCCCCGGATTCTCGATTTATGCAGCAGCCAAGGCAGGTGTGAATCTGTTCACACTCGTCACCGGTCGTGAAGGTGCCCCCATCGGCGTCCGCGCCATGGCAGTCGCACCCGGAGCAGTCGAAACTGCCATGCTCCGAAATCTCTTTGATGAGTCGATGATCCCCGCAGAAGCAACGCTGTCCCCTGACGATGTGGCCAAGGTCATCGTCGATTGCCTGGAAAACAAACGAAGCTTCGAACCTGGACAGACTCTTGAACTGCCAAGTCCTGCTTGAGTTTATTTGTCAAAACCATCACAGACTGAAGAACGACTCACCGTAGACCATCAAGCCGCCAAAGTGTCCGACGGCGCCGACGAGTCCGATGACCAAGAGCAGACAGACACGAAATAGACGACGGTCTTTGTTGCTAAGCAAATCCACCCACAACAACGCTGGACTGGCCAACGCACACCCCACGCCCAACCAGCGATGCAGACTCGGGGTCTGCGTGGTCAACTCAATGGCGTAACCCTGCTCGATGGCAAAGATCCATCCAGTGATCGCAGCAATAACGGCTCCGGCACTCCCCAGCAGCAGGCAAAACGTCACCGCAGAAGTCATGCCCGTGCGACGTTGCGTGAGGCTAAAAAGCTCAGCAAGACCTGCGGCCATGATTAAAGCGATTGGGAAATGCACTGCAATGGGATGAAGTCTGCCTATGAGATAGTAAAGCGGTGCCTTGGTTTTTTCAGGTTCAACATCAGCGTTGGACTGCTCTGACGATTCAGCCATGCCTGTCATATTGCTTGACGGCTTGGCGGCAATGGCAAAGGCGCCGTTGGCAATCCAATCCGAGACGATCTTTTTTTCGTCATCAGGCATCGGGCCGAATTTGGACTTGGCTGGCGGCATGTCATCAAAGTCGATCATCAAAAATAATTCCGAGTCATCCGGCTTGCCAGGGACGACCAGTGATGGTGTTTGAGCCATCCGCGCCAAGTCCATGACATAGCCGAAGTCCCCCTTGGGTCTTGCGTTCTCCGGGCCGTGACATTCACTGCAACGGTTCTGGAATATCTCGGTGACCTGCGAGAGCATACGGGCCTGGCTCACAGCCGCTTCGGTCGTTACCAGAGCATCGGTTGCCTGTGCAATTACGTCACTGCACAGGAAGCTCCCAAGCAATGTGCCCAACAGGACAGTCATGCAAACAATCCGTCGATTCATGCGTTGATACATTCTATTTTGTGTTCCTCGGAATTGAAGCGGGTATCTGATGCTTGTTCGATTAGTCACGAAGCTCCTTTAGCTTGGCTTCGACTTCACGGGCGTGTCCTTGCGGGGTCACACTTGGCCAGTGATACGCGATTTTGCCATCAGGATCAATCAAAAAAGTTTGACGCATGATGCCCATTTTGGCCACACCGTCACGGACTTTTTCGCCCCAGACGCCGTAGGCTTTGATCATCTGCATGTCGGTATCACTCAGCAGGTCAATGGACAGCTTGTATTTGACCATAAAATCCCGATGGCTTTGAGGGTCATCTGCACTAATCCCCAACACCTTGGCATTGGCGTGTTCAAGGTCTTTGAGTGCTTCGGAAAATTCACAGGCTTCAATGGTGCAGCCGGGCGTGTCATCCTTGGGATAGAAATACAGGACCAGCCAGTTGCCAGCCAGATCGCCAAGTGAAATGGATTTTTCGTCCTGGTTGGGCAGACAGAAATTCGGGGCAGGTTGTCCAATGGTAAGGCTCATGAGGTGTTCCTTTTAAAGACAGTGATTAGGAATTAGGGAGTCGTGATTAAGGTTGGATTCATGGGCACGATCGTGACAATTGGCGTATGTGATGTCAATGTCTTGCCCTGTTCGCTAATCCCTAATCACTAATCCCTGTATGACTGACTGGAAACATTGTACACGCCAACGTAATCTATTGGTCTATGCCATGGACGTTATACCGTCATATTCTCAAAGACCTCGTCAAACTGCTGACGATGTCGGTACTGGTGCTGGTGATTGTGATCGCCGTAGCAGTGGCCATTCGCCCGTTAACCAAGGGGCAACTTGGCGCATTGACGCTTATCAAGTTCATTGGTCTTAGTGCCCCGACGATTCTGGACATCGCCCTTCCGTTCGCATCTGCCTTTGCCAGTACGCTGGTGTTTCACCGGATGATTTCCGACAACGAGATCATTGCCTGTCGCGCCAGTGGCATGAGTTTTCGGATGATCTTTGCCCCGGTGGCATTCCTTGGGTTGCTGCTGACGGTATTGATGTTTTTGCTAAGCAGTTGGGTGATCCCTGAATTTTCCCGACTCGCTGCCAAGACCATTCAGACCGATGCGATCCGAGTCGTCATCAGTGAGCTTCAGGAAAACCATGTCTTTCGGCAAGGTGACAACGTCATCTATGCTGACAAGGTTCAGGAAATCCAACTCAAACCCGGCGACATGGGGACTGAAAATCAGGACATCGAGCAACTGCGACTGGTCATGCTACAGGGCGTAGCCTTTGGGCAGCTTGATGATACCGGTCGGCTTCGTCGTGACTCTACGACCCAACAAGCGGATTTGGTCATCTACCAAAAAGATGATCAATCCTGGGTGACACTTCGACTGCATAACGCTTCAATTTACAGTGGTAATCCCAATGAACCCTGGGGGACGACCGGCGAAGCGGAATACACCGTGCCGATCCCCAACCCGTTTCGCAATCGGCTGCGGTTTCTCAGTGCTGCGGATCTAAGGCGAATCGAAACGTTCCCTGAGACATTCAAAGATCTCAAGAGTCTGAAAATCGCCCTTTGCGCCCATATGGCTGAACGGATTATTTTCGACCAGATACTCGAAAAATATACTCCTGCCCAAACGGGTAATGATGCGACAGCACTTGGCCAATCCGGCACGTTCACCCTCATGGGCATGACCGACGCTTACCAGTATGTCATTCATGCTGCGGGCGCCCAACAGGTCAACGAGCGAAACATCAAACTCCTGGGCACTGCCAAGCAACCGATCATGATCGACTATTACCGGTCAGGCAAGCCTTCCACACGAACCGTCACTGACTCTGCCTTACTGATACTGGACTTCGACGAAGACCTGCTGAACATGGAATTGCAGCTTGGTAAAAGTGAAGTGACCGACCTGAGTAAACCCGAAGGGTTTGTGACACAACACGCCAAGCTCCCGCCGATCAAAGCACTGCGTTGGCCTCAAACCGCGCAGGGTTCCATCATGCAGGTCCTGATGAGTCGAAGCGTGTTTGAACTTGAAGATGTGGTCGCCCAACGCTATTCCCAGGATCGCGTTGTCGTGGAGTCTGCCCATAAGATGCATACTGCCCTAACTGACATGGGCTGGGATATCATGGCTTTGCGACATCAACGGGCAGCATCCTCCATGGGCTGTTTCCTGATCCTCTTGCTCGGTGCGATGATGACCTGTTACATGCAGGGACGCACGCCACTGGTGGTCTACTTCTGGAGCTTCGCGTTGGCGGCAGTGGCAGTGATCATCACACGATCATCCGAGAACATGATCAAGGGACAGGAAATGAACATGTTCTTCAGTGCCCTGCTCATCTGGTCAGGGAACCTGCTGATACTCTGTCTAATGTTGTTCCTGGGCAGTAAAATTTCCAAACCACGATAAGTTAAACAGGGATTAGGGAATAGTGATTTGGGATTAGGGAAAGGCAAAAAGAAATGAAACATCGTCATACCAACAAGTTTGCATCAACGTTGATATCCCCACCCATCAACTACAATATCCCTACTCCCTACTCCCTAATCACTAATCACTAAAAAAAATGACCATCCTCGACCGTTACATCATCAAGACCTATCTGCTGAACTTCGTCATTCTGCTGGCGGTTCTGATGGCGTTATTCATTGTCGGGGGCGTGCTCATTGATTTGGATGAATACATCGCAGCTGGCGAAATGCTTGCCAAGCGTGACGCCAGTGACAGTATCTGGTACTACACCCTCTATGCGATCTTCGACTTCAACGGCCCGGTGCAGTTGATGCTCTACGCCTTTTTTTCAGGATTGGTTTGCGTCGGTGCTGCGGGCTTTACGCTCACAGGTTTAGCCCGGACACGTGAACTTACTGCCATGCTCTCCAGCGGGATTAGCATGTACCGCATTGCCATGCCCATGCTCTTGGCAGGCTTTGGACTTAACCTTCTGGCAAGTATCGACCAGGAATTTTTCCTCCCGCCCCTTGCCCATAAAGTCTCCCGCAACGTCTCGGAAATCAAATCCACCAGCGTCAAAAATCAACCCGTCTATTTCATGTCCGATGAAGCGGGCAGACTCTTTAGCGCAGGGCATTTCCAACAAGTCGATGGCACGGCACTGCTCACCGACCTGACACTGCTACAACGTAACGCTCAAGGACAAGCCGTCCAACGTATCGTTGCATCACAAGCGATCTGGAATGAAGACCGCAGCGGCTGGGAACTCACCGACGGCTTTGCACTGGTTCGTCCCCTCAACGGCAAGGCGGGAGTAGGCACAACCCATGACGTGAGCTTTGTACCCACCACACTCACCCCCACCGTCATCCGGGCTCGACTTGAATCCAACTACCTGAACATGCTCAGTGTCCGCAAGCTCCAGCGACTGGCAGGTAACGAACAAATCGACCAAGGCAAAGTCCGCCAAATCATGCACGGGCGGATGAGTCAACTGGTCCTAAACATGCTGGTCCTGGCGATGGGTTTGACGTTCTTTCTCTCCCGTGAACCGACCAGCGCCTTGTCTGCTGCTGTCAAAGCAACGGGCCTGTGTATTGGTGCCTGGTCGATGGGTCTGACGATGCAGAGTGCGGAAATCAGTTGGCTTAATCCGGTTGCGACCGCATGGCTGCCGGTGGTGATTTACATCCCGATTACCGCGATAACATTACAGACACTCAAGACGTGATACGGATTGCGCCTGTGATTTCGGATTTCGGATTTCGGATTTCGGATTTCGGATTGAATTTTAAAACCGCTTGCGGTTTAGCGCTACAATTCGCGCATCAAACATCCGAACAATCAAAAACAAATACAACGATCCATCACTGCTTGACCAGTGATGCCCCATTTGTTTCCCAAAGGTTGTCGATCTTCCCGACCTTCTGATAAAAGTCTCTAAGCTGAGGTGTAGGGGCAGTGAATATGACTTTGCCATCAATATTCTGCCAGGCGGTCACATCAGGATTCGCTTCGAGATAATCGTTGAGTTGATTTAAATTCCAGAAGACCAGTTTTAATTCATTACCCAACTTCATCACTTTGTAAGTCATGAAGCCTTGAATCATGTACATCTCGCAAAATTCGCCATTGAATTTGCCATGTGCTTTTTTGTACGCTTCCATGTCGGGCTTGAATTGCAGGTATAGCGTTCCATCGATTTCAAAAAGTCCCGCAGTAAAGACACCTTTTTCATCCTTGCTGAATTGGATGGTCAGTTGATATGCCTTTTCACCGCTCTTGGTAAAAGTCCAGGTTTGTGTGTCGGCTGGCGTTGTGTCTTTGACCACCGTGCCATCTTCGAGCACTTTGACTTGGTTGGCCGACTCCTGAGCTTTTATCTGCTCATCAGTCTTTGCAGGTTCACCCCAAGTCCCAATTAACTGAGGTTTGAAGACTGCCTGCTTTTCGTCCCCCAGACTGTTAAGGGATAGTACACAGCCACAGAGAGATAAAGCACACAGCGAGAGCATCAAACCCGTCAAACGTAAATGCAACATGATCAACCTCCGGAAAAGAGTTTATGGCGGGAATCTGATTGTGCCATCTGTCTGATGTCCAGTCAACGCAAAAATCCCTGTCACCAGTTGATTTAAACCACCATCAAGTCCATAATAACAGGTAGAGACAGCCCCCCATTTCCCACGCCTGCTGGGGTTGTTGATAAACCTGAACAGACAGAACTTTCGAGCGGATACGAGGTTTTTGATGAGTCGTAAACGACGCCGACTAGGTGAGATTCTCCAACACTGGGGCCTGATTGAAGATCAGCAGCTTGAGGAAGCTCTCAAGATCGCCCAAGGATCGCACAAGCGCATCGGTGATGTGCTTTGTGAGTTGGGTTATGTGCAGGACACCGATGTCGCCAAGGCCTTGGCATCCCAGGCTGGCTTGGAGTACATCGACCTGTCACAGGCTGATGCGATTGACAAGGAAAATCTGACACTCCTGCCGGTGGACATCATCAAAAAATTCATGGTGCTTCCCCTGGAAAAAGTTGGCAACAAACTCAAGGTCATCGTCGGTGATCCGTTGGGCCTGGACGTTTTGGACAACCTGCGATTCCGGATGAACTGCGAAATCGAAATCGCCTTGGCTGCCCGCTCACTGATCAAGGAATTCCTTGACGAGATGTTCCGCGAAACCCGCGAGAGTATCGACAAGGCCGTCCGTGAAATGACGGTCGACTCCTCGATTGACCAAGCTGCTTCCATGAACTCCTCAATGGATATCAGCGGCCTGACCATCGACAAGGGTAACAACTCCATTGACGTTAAAGGACGTGCTACGGATGCTGCCCAGGCACCGGTCATTCGCCTGGTCAACCAGCTTATCGCTCAGGCCGTCCATATGCGTGCAAGTGATATTCATGTCGAGCCGATGGGCGACCGTGTGCGATTGCGTTACCGCATTGACGGTGTCTGTCATGAACAGGACAAAATTCCAAAACGAACTCAGTCAGCGGTGATTGCCCGTCTGAAAATTATGTCCGGCCTGCGCATTGAAGAAAAGCGTGTCCCACAGGACGGTCGTATCAAACTGCGGATTGGTGATGACACGGTCGACTTTCGTGTGAGTTGCTGCCCTGCCTATCATGGCGAAAGTGTCGTGCTTCGTGTGTTGCGATCCGATGCGGCCATGTTGGGGCTGGAAAAATTGGGGCTCCGACCAGACACCCTCCAACTTTTCAACAGCATCATCTCCAAGCCCACCGGCATCTTCCTGGTTACCGGCCCCACCGGTTCGGGTAAAACGACGACGCTGTATTCAGCTTTAAACGTGCTTAACCGACCGGATAAAAAAATCATCACCGCCGAAGACCCTGTCGAATACAACTTCCAGGGGATCAATCAATGTCAGATCCACGAACAGATCGGCCTGACTTTCGGCAAAGTGCTCAAGGCCATGCTGCGTCAGGCCCCCAACGTCATCCTCGTGGGTGAAATTCGTGACAAGGAAGTGGCTGACGTTGCCATTCAAGCTGCCCTTACAGGTCACTTGGTATTCTCCACGTTGCATACCAATGACGCACCATCAGCCATCACACGACTCATCGACATGGGTGTCAAACCCTTCCTCGTTGCCTCAGCTTTGCAGGCCGTTCTTGCTCAGCGATTGATGCGCACCCTTTGCGACAACTGTAAAATCCCTGACCCGCATCCTAATCCCAAAGAGTTGGCCATTCTCGATTTTGACAAGGAAATGCTCGCTGGAAAGACGCTCTACAAAGCCGTCGGTTGTGATATCTGCAGCGGCACTGGATTCAAAGGTCGACGTGGTATCTATGAAATGATGCTCGTCAACAACGAAATCCGTGAGTTGGCCTTCAAACGCGCACCTGTTAACCAGATCCGAGCAGCTGCCATTGCCAACGGTATGCGAAACCTTCTAGGTGACGGGAAACTCCGAATCCTCGACGGCGGCACCACTACCGGCGAACTGGTCAAGATCGCTCAGGCTGAAGGTGTTGTCGAAATGGACGAGGAAGACGCAGCGTAAAATAGTATTTCGGATTTCGGATTTCGGATTTCGGATTTCGTCCGCATCATAAACCGCTTGCGGTTTAGCGATACAACGTGTCACTGTCACCGATTCATAGCCGATATCCGCACATACAGAGCGAGTTTGTTTTCACCTTTTCCGGGAGTGAAACATGAAATTACCTGACCGTCGAATCAAACCAATATCAATTCCTCAATCAACAGTGAATGTGGAAATCAGTAATTCAAAACGCTCTGATCTTGCCCATTTTTGACACATCCATATCCAACAAGACGAAGCGTTCTAACAACTGCTTTTCAATGAGATTCTTATTTGATCTCGTGAACGCTTGTCGCCTGCCCGACGTATCAAGTATGATGTTTGTCATTGATCGGGGGATGCCATGGTGTACTTGCCATGGCGAATCTCCACCCATTTTGAAGAGATGAGGAAGTAACCGCATGTCAACGATTCAGATCGACCGCCTTCTGGACACCGCCATTAAACAAAAAGCAAGTGACCTTCATATCACCGTGGGTAAAGCCCCGACACTGCGTATGAAAGGCCGACTCATTGAGCTCAAAACCAAGGCGCTTGAACCGGCGGACACCGTCGCGCTCATGAAGCAGATTTCACCTGAACGCACCGAAGTGGAAGTGCAGGAAGAAGGCGGTAGCGACTTTGCCATCTCTTGGGGCGAGACTCGTTTTCGTGTAGCAGTGTTCAAGCAAAAAGGCAACATCTCCATGGTGCTGCGTCGTATTCCCCAGGACCTGTTAACCTTCGAACAAATTGGCTTACCCAAGATTGTTTCGGAACTCGTCCGCCGACCACGTGGTTTGTTTCTGGTGACCGGGCCAACAGGTTCAGGTAAAACGACCACGCTGGCGTCGATGATCAACTACATCCGCCAAAACCTTGAGCGTCACATCATCACCATTGAAGACCCCATTGAATATCACTTTAATCACGACCGTTCGATCATCAATCAGCGTGAAGTGCACATCGACGTACCGAGCTTCTCTGAAGCCATCCGTCGCGCTTTGCGTCAAGACCCGGACGTGATTCTGGTGGGCGAAATGCGTGACCTTGAAACCATCGAGTCGGCCATCTCCGCATCGGAAACCGGTCACCTTGTGTACGGGACGTTGCACACCAACGGTGCGGGTTCGACGATCAACCGTATCATCGACGCCTTCCCCAGTCATCAACAGGAACAAATTCGTGCCCAGCTTTCGGTCACGCTCATGGCGGTACTTTCACAGCAACTCATGCCCCGCCTGGATGGTGGTATGGTCGCGGCCTACGAGTTCATGCTAGTGACTCCTGCTGTGGCTAACTTGATTCGTGAAAACAAAACCTTCCGCATCGACTCGGCCATCCAGATCGGTCGAAAATTCGGCATGCGATTGCTTGATGACCATATCTGGCAGCTCTACGAGACCGGCGCGATTGCTGCCGACGAAGCCGTCGACAAAGCCCGTAATGGCGAAGCGATGGCTGTGAAAATCCACGAAAACGGTGGCAAGGTCGGCCGCAGCGAATGGGACGAACTCGAAGACTCCGCCGGAGAAGATGATTAACCTGAATCTCTCATTCTGAAAACAAAACAACCCCGACGTGTACCTCACAACGTCGGGGTTATTTTTTGTGATCCTCAAATTCGAGCGAGTGTTTCAACTCTGATCATCAGACTGAAGCCCTGCCGATTTTCTATGCATGAAACCTTTCGTGATTTGCCAGAGAATCCGACAAACACATATGAACAATTATGCTTCTGGCGTTTGGGGGTTTGCTTGGGGCTTGGTCGTCGTGTCCTTGGCTTGACTGACTTTACCCATCACGTCCGGCAGTTCGATGCCGGCCTGCTGTGCCAACTCGTGAATGGGAGGTAACGAGCCGATGAGTCCCTTGAGGAACTGGGAGGTTGATCCACCTGCCCCATTGCCCTCGCCGCCATTGCCTGAATCCCAGACGGTGATCTTGTCGATCTTGAGGTTCTGGATGGCCTTGACCTGTTCGGCCACCAACTGCGGGAGTTGTTCGATAATCAACAGGGATGGGGCAATGTCCTTGCGATCACCACAGATTGTCAACAGGTTTTCGTAACCCGAGGCCTTGGCCATAAGCACCTGTTGGACACCTTCGGCTTCGGCTTTGTACTTGGCCAACGTGGCGTCGGCCTGACCTTGAGCGATCCGACGAATACGATCGGCTTCGGCTTCGGCATCAATCTCGATTTTGCGACGCTCGATTTCCTGAAGCACGATCTGCTCCTTCTCAAGACGTGCTTTTTCACGGTCACGTTCAGCAAGCAAGACGTCACGCTGTGCGTTGGCCATACTCACTTCACCGCGACGCTTGGCTTCGGCGCGACGCTCTTCAAGGGTGGCTTCATAGTCAGCGATCGAGGCCTTGGACTGGTTTTCACCGGACACTGCATCGGCTTCAAGGGAGGCAACTTTCACACGCTGTTCGGCTTCGGCCTGCTTCTTACCCTGCACCGCAATAGCAGTCTGATTGGCGACTGCAATCTCACGCTCACGTGCAGCTGTTGCTTCACCGGACACACCTTCAGCTTCATATTGAGCCACCTTGATACGACGATCACGTTCAGCTTCCTTCTCGCCGATGGCGGCTTGTGCGGTCTGCTCAGCGACGCGGACATTCTTCTCACGATTCGCAGTCGCGGTACCAATGGCACCTTCACGCAACGCATTGGACTTGTCGATCTCGGCCTGGTTAATGGCCTCGGCGGCGGCTTTCTGACCCAACGCTTCGATGTAACCCGACTCATCCATGATGTCACGGATGTTCACGTTGATCATTTCAAGACCGATTTTGTTCAGCTCGAAATTCACATTCTTGTTGACCAGATCAAGGAACTTTTCACGATCCTGATTGATCTCTTCAATCGACAGTGTGGCAATGACCAGACGCATCTGACCGAGGATGATGTCGCGTGCCTGTGTCGCGATGTCACGGTCCTGTAACCCCAGCAAACGCTCAGCAGCATTATTCATGATGTCCGGCTGCGTGGAGATGCCAATCGTGAAAGTCGATGGGACATTGACACGAATATTTTTCTTGGACAACGCACTGGACAATTCAATGTCTATGGTGATCGGCTCAAGAGACAGGTATTGAAAATCCTGCAACAGAGGCACGACAAAGATACCACCACCGTGCATGCACTTGGCGGTACGCTCCCCACCGATCTTGCCGTAGATTACCAACACGCGGTTAGACGGACAGCGTTTGTATTGGCGAACGACAACCACAAGTGTGACGAAAAACAGCAGGACGAACAGTCCCACCAGAATGAGAATCCCCAGCCCCCGGCCGCTGACTTGTGCAAGCATGAACATGCTCGCGAGTGATGCAATGTGTGACATTGATAAACCAACCTTCCCTGAAAATGATTGATGTGAACTTAACGATGGCGGAGAGTTGGCATTAAAGCCCGTCTTACTTCAACAGACATGATGCCCCGAACTCCCGGAAATTTTGTTTAATCAGTCCTGCGGCACTTCAACGATCAGCGTCTCATCATCCCGAGCACCAATGATTTTGACACTGGTAAAAGATTCAATGGCTTGATCGTCAGACACAGCGGACATGATTTTCTTTCGACCTGAAACCGACACTTCCACTTGCCCTGCGCCTTGGCCTTTTTCTGGAATGTTCATGTAGACACGGCCTGTGTGGCCAATGGCTGATTTAACATCATAGGGATTGGTTTTTTCCAACCTGCGAACCATGAGCATCAACCAGACCGAGAAGCTCATGAGAATAAGGCCGAACACCACCGCAGCGACGCCGGTGGCAATACGGCCCAGTTGCCAGTCGAACCGGGCAATAAGCCCCATCCAACCCGCCCCCATGAAAAAAGCCAGGACCGATTGAATGGAGAGGACGCCAAAGGTGTGGTCGGACTCAAAGTCACCATCCACATCAGCAATATCAACATCCAACTCCATGCCTGCATCGGCATCGCCACCAAAAAACAGCGTGATCCCCATGCGAATCAGAAACAAAAACGTGGCAATGCTGGCAAAGAAAAAGTAAAAGACCGCATCAATCCCAGCGTCGTTGAGACTACTCCAGAATGTCGGCCAATCCAAAATACTTTTGAGCAGGTTCATACCGCCCCCCTATTGCTAATGCGGGTAATGTGATGAACATTGTAACCAGATTGAATCTGCCAGTCATGGGAAAACGGACCTGTTTAACTTCATTTATGAGAAAACTCAGGTCAATTCTGACTCATGCTCTAAGCACACGTATCAAGTTATTCTCAATAGTCCTGATATCTGCATCAGATAGACAGGTTGGCATTGAGTGGACGAGAGTCACAAATCGCTTGGGATTTAGCACCATCACATCGCAATTAGGATTTTCATTAACCCACCAACCTGGATAAACCAATACGGGGATGACTTGCATCTTCCGCCCTGCCGAATCCCAGATCATTTGACTCAGCAGTTCCGCTGAAGTGCGTGTCTGATTTAAAGGATGACGCCCTTTGAAATAATTGACATTCTGGTTATCAATAATTAATTGATCATCTTGCCCAACTTGTATTACAGCTTTATCATCCACTGGCATACTGATGGTTTTGGTTTCAATTGCAAATATTCCTGATGGCCCAATGACTACATGATCAATATTCCCATGATTGTCAGTCTGCACATCGTGTAAAACAACAAAGCCTGAATTCCTCAGTGACTCGAGAAGTTGTCCTGTTGCGACTTCACCTTTCCAACCTAATTTGATTGCTTTAATTTGGGATATATTTCGCCAGATTCGGTATGCACTTAATCCCACAACGACAATACAGACAATAAAAACTGCAGTGACTGAAATTTTGGCATTCATCCAATATCGAAGGATCTCTGCCACCAAAAAGCCAATAGCTACACTGGCAAGCAAAATCCAGTAGGCCACTTTGTCTATGAACGCTTCATTGAGTCTTTGATACGTAGAAAAACCCGGTACATTCATGACATCCAATTTGTCCAACGGATTACGTGTACGCTTTGACATGTTGCCCCCTGTGATACTTTTGAGTTGAGTTTGACAATGAACACAAAAAAAGCCCTGAGTTTGACCTCAGAGCTTTGATTTGTTTAACGAGAGTGACGGGGCTCGAACCCGCACAAAAACACCGTTTACAATAGCTCCAGACAGGATTCTATCAGAAAAGCGCTCACACGTTCCCGAAATTACTGATTCTGATCTGCTGGAAATCATCTCCAGTTGGCCAGACCTGCCCGGACCTATGCGTCTGGCAGTGATTGCTGTTGTTCGTGAAGGGCGAAGGGACGCAAGGAGCACAGCTCCGGTCCCGCCGCCCAATTGCTTATCTGACTCACCTCCAAACGAGGAGGATGAGTCATGAGCGAGCCAGAACGTATTGATGCAATTCTTAGCAAAGTCATACAAGGCATTGCAAG
>DLCK01000048.1 GCA_002480565.1 Phycisphaerales bacterium UBA7800
GTGGCCTGCGATGATCACACCGTCTTCATCCACGACAATAGGCTGCCTGAATCCAAACTCCGACAGTGACGCGGCCACGGCATCCACGGCTTTGTCATTGAGACGTGGATTACGTTCGTAGGGCTTGACGTCCTCGATCTTGCGAAGCTCGACCTTGAAATTGGAAGTGACGATGTCCTGAGTTGCGGTCATAAAATCTCCATACGACTGTTGGTTAAATTGCTGAAAATGTTGCGGCACGTTCACAACAAACTGTGCCTAATAATGTGGCTCGTTCCGCCGCCATCGAAAAGGTCCTTAGGGGGAAGGAACCATTGCCTGGTCGCCGTCTGTGGCCGATCTCGGCCTTGGCTACACCCATACAACGCCCGAAGCTCAGACGCCACAGGCGCCAACGTGTGGCGATACAGGGCATGCGTTTCGGTTATCACGATGTGATTTTGAGTGTCGGATGATCAGATGGTGTCGAATGATGCTTCGGACTGAATTGCCCGCACCATTGGAATCCCTGAACCATCGGCCATTGGCCGGTATGTTCACGTCGCGTGTAACCATCATCGTGGATTACCTGCGTTACCAACTTCGGACATTCACAATGGCATTCGCCGTCCGTTGTCATGTATCTGTCGTCGTCTGCATCCTCCAATTCGTTGTGGAGCATGCCTTCAGGAACAAAAAATTGACAGGCAAAACAATAAGGCACATCTTTCATATGAATCCTTTCAGGCTAAAATTTCCACATCACCTTTCACACACCCCCCTCGCGCGCACACGGGCGCAAAATACTATTGCGCGCGACATTTATATATATGTGTGAAGAGAGAGTGTTTGTTTAAATATATAGCTACTTTTATAGGCATTTTTGCAATTCTCACGTTTCGCAAAACCTTGTGAAACGTGGTGGGAAACGTGCGAAACGTGAAGCTCAAATCAGGCAGTTTTTGGCAAAATCAGGGGTCATGTTTCACAACCTTGGGAAACGTGTGGGAAACATGAAAATCATCAAATCAGTTTGTAAATCACTTTGGATGCCCCGGCACGTGGTTCCTTGATGGTGGCTAATTCCCCTTGCTGCATGAGCGTCTGAATCAGTTCCTTGAAGTCTGCTGCCTTCATGTGCATCGCCTTGAGCAACGGACTGTGCTCCATCTGCTGGTCAGAGGTTTCACGCAACTTGCGTATGAGCTTGAGGCAATCGGCGTGGAACGGATTAGCTGCAACGTAACACTGTGCCAGGAAAAGTTGGCGACGAGTTTGATGCATGGCAAATGCCTTGGCCCATTCGACACCTTGGATGTCGATGGTCGGGTTTTCATGATCAACACTGCATGCGTAAATCAATGCCAACTTCATGGCGTTTTCATGGGTGCGTGACCAGGCGACACGTGCCACTTCATCATTGCGATGATGTGCATCGTCGTATTCCTGTTCCGTCAAACGTTGCAGATCAGCAATGGCTTCCTCAGCTTCGGGTGTGCGGGACACAACAACCGGTTCGGGATGAATGTCCATCAGGTTGCCCTGCCGCGTACCCGGTTGGAATTCGGACCACCAACGTGCTGCCTGGATAATCGGTTCAGGTAAGTTACGCGCACTTCCGGGGGTTTGGCCTTCACCTCGTTTGCCGATATCAACGATGATTAACCGAGCAAAGAAGCCATTGGTGAGCATGCGTTGCGATAACGACTCGTAAAAATACTGCGGCGTGGCTGTGCCAAACAATGTCAGATGCGGCTGATCAATGTGTGATGCTTCCTTCTGGCCAGCTTTGACACGCAACGGGTACACGTCGTTGGCTGAGGTGTACAGTGTCAACAACACATTGGGGATGGATTCACGCCGGTTTTCCCGGTCCATATTGATCTGACGCAGCACACCATCCATTTCATCGTTCTGGAATAGCATCGCACTGGTGCGAGCCAAGGCATCCTGAATCCCTTCACCACTGGCGAATTTATCACCCAACGACGCGACCTGATTGGTTTCGAACAGGACACTGGAATTGACCTTGCGTGGGAAGTCTTTGCCAGTTCCGCTGCTGGCTAATGCAAGCAGGTAAATATTGGGACGAAGGTCACCGGCATCGCAAACCTTGCGGCCACAGAGGAAGGATTGAAGAGCCATCGCACCACAGAATGCCAGGCCAACGTTGGGATAGGGCGCGTTGGTTAACGTAAAATCCATCACTTGTTCAACGAAGCCTGGCACACGAAACAGATGCTCGGGAATCGGGCCGGGATCGGGAATCACGGGTTCCGAATCATCCTGATCGTCACCTGCCAGAATGCCAGACAAATCCACGCCGGAAAGACACTGATCATTGAGATCATCACCGAACCCGTATTGAGCTAACGTGCGGGTCGCAGCATTAAAGTCACCACCATGTTCCAACAACGCGTACACAGCGAAGGGTGAGTAACCGCGATTGGGTTCGAAGGGATCAGCGTTGGAGGAGAAGACGTAGAACACCCGATCCTTGAGCGTGGCTGACCAGCCGGTGTCCTTGCCAGGTCGACGCCAGTATTCGTTTTCACCGGGCGCTACCAGTGTCCAACCGTGCGTTTGCAGCAGGTCCTTCACATCACCACGCTTGTTGAAATCGTCGCCCGGTCTGTGGACATTGTCTGCCAGATGTCGGTTGTTATGCGAATTATCCGTCGCACCAGGGCCATTGTCCGCAGACATTTGGCACATGTGCGAACTGTGGGCCGATGTGCAGCACATGTTCGAATTATGCGACGCGGCCTGGCCGACATTCGTACCATCAATCACTGGTGGAAAATACTCGTTGAGTTCCCATGCCGTTCGCAGTAAGGTGTCGCGTTGGTATTCAGTGAGAATGGGCAAGTCGCACAAGTCGCCTTGCATCATTTCATAACCCGGTGTCGGTGAGCAGAGGAACAGCCCCCCTTCACCACGGGTTTCGATGAGGGTTTGAATCTTGTCATCAACCTTGCGTTGAGACAGTTTGATGTTGCCGCAGACGGGAACATCGCAACGGTAAATCACATGCATCCCCCCGGAAGGTGTCGTTTCGATGACCAGATGGTCACGCAGATCAGGATCGATACGATCCATCCATGCAGGGAACAATTCACCACCACCGTCAAAGTCGATGATCTCCAGGTTGCCAGAGACAGTGCCGCAGATAACGCATAACGAATCATTAAATGGCCATGAGGTAAGTTCGGTATCCAGTGGTAATCGTTGCTGATATTGTTTCCACTTGCCGATGGCAGGACGCTTTTCTGCACGGATAGCAGGCAGGACGGATAAGCCTGTATTCAAGTAGTTTTGAGCGATATTCATTAATGGTTCATTCATCAGTTGCACATGATTTCCTTTGTTTGATTCAAGGCGGAGTTGGCTAAGGCCCAGTCTTTCCACGCGGCAATTTCCCGCCGCAGTTGGTTGATATCTGCCGGTTGAGGCGATGAGATTTTTCCCTTCCAGGCTGTGCGAATGCTCTCGACTGTCATCAATTCAGCATCGCCTTCGATGATCAACACGGTGGCTGGACATAATCGTGTCAGCCGTTCAAACAGAATCTTCTGGCCAACGCTGATGTTTTGATGCTCTTTCCACTCGAGGAACAGCAGGTTGCCACTGATTTCCGTCACGGCGTCGATGTCGCTGAAGGCGATTCGTCCCGGCAGACAATCGGCAAACAATTCAATCTTGGGGCGTTTCTTGAGATTGAAGCAGCCCTGCCGATCACAATTCCAGAGCATGGGGTTGTACCCGTTACTTGGCAGCATAGAACACATCCCCCAAGTCTTCGAACGCGTTGGTGAATCCATCGATGTTGTTGCCAATGTACAACACTGCCTGCCCCTGCAATGGCGCGGAGGTTTTGTCTGGGTGCCAGAAACGCACACGGCCAACGGGGAAGCACACTGCCGATGCGACGGACAATAATGCATGAAACCACTTGGTCTCTGTTGCGTTGTTCACCAGGACGATGGATTGTGTGACATTGCCGGACTTAAATTCTTCAACGAGTTTGTCACAGAACTGTTGGATCAGCGGTTGAGCGTATGGTGGGTTCATGAACACACGGCCACGCCACGTTTGTTGCAAGCCATCATCTTCTGCCGTGTAAATATGCGTCGCACCGACGACCTTGTTGGCTGCAACGCAGGACGCTGGATCAAGATCGATCCCACCCATCACATCCGTTGCACGCTCGATGTATTGTGCCGGGGTATACCATTCGTTGTCGCCAGTGTTGTTGGCCACATGAGGTTTGGTCACCGACTCGCGTGCTTGCTGGATTTGCGATGGCGTTGGATTCTCAGGCAGGGAACGCGCTGCCTGCACCACTTCGTTGCGAGCAGGCTTGATCTGTCCACTGGCGATTTCACGCTGTAAATCAAGTCGGTCCACGGCATCTGCGAATCGTCCGTCGCGTTTAAGTGTCGTTGGTGAAACGCCATGTTCCTCTGCCAATTTCCCAGCAGATTTCAAAGGACCACATTGGTCCTTTGAAAAATCACTTCGTCTGTCTCCGCCACGTGGCATTTTCAGCCGGTTATATCGTCGCCCACGCAGCAGACTCATTTGTTCAGGTGATAAATTACGTCGCCCCAATTGATGGGTGTCGATCCAGTCCGCAGCAGCTGCACGATCCGGCAAACTGACCGTATGCAATTCATAATCGATGCCATACCGATCACAGATGGCTTTGCGATTGTGACCATCCAGCAGAATGCATTGTTCCGCCCACACGATCAGAGGATCGATACAGCCGTCGCGCAACAGATTCTCTTCCAAGCCAGTGAGTTCCTCGTCCGTTAACGGAGGAATAAGGCTCTGGAATTCATCATCAATAACAACGCTCAAAGACGCGTCGAGGACAGCGGGATTGTTTTCAAGACATGTTGTATTCATAAGCTAATCTTTCAAAAAGGAATGTCATCGTCATCGGGCCATTCGGTCCACGGTTGATCGGGCGATGTCGTACTAGCTACCGTTTCACGTTCATCGCTACCGTCCACGCGCGGTGGAATGGATCCCAATTCGTAATTGGTAATGCGGTCGAATTTTTCGCCGGTGACGGAACGCACGGTGATGGATAATGGTTGGGCCAAGGCACCGGCTTCAGCCAGTTCGACTGCCTGTTCCACGGTGTCGGGCATGGGTTCATTGGATCGCGCCTGCCACCATGTACTGGCTTTTTGCCAGGCATAACTGCCTTTGGGATGGGCGACACAGATCCATTCGCTGTGGTATTCGTTGAATCCGCAGCGGTAATCGACACGCAAGGTTTTGGGATGTTCGGGTGGCGCACCACGTTTGGTGTGGATGCTGTAATACACTGACGACACGTCGTAATCGGTTTCAGTTACTTCACCGGATAGCACACCTGCTGTCGAAGCGCTACCATCGTGCTTGTCTCGCTCCGGTGGTGGGAACTCATGGCCACAATCTGGGCAGATACTGTATGACGCATGGATCAATGCCTGGCAGTTGGGACACTCTTTGGCTGGTGCTTCGGAACTGCTTTTCCGATCCGATTTGTCTTTGATCTGCAAGGCATCCACTGGCCCATGCCGCAATATGTTGCCACCGAAGTCCAACACCTGGCAGTTGGTCTTGGCCGGATGCAGTCGGAATCCCCGACCCAGCATCTGGTAATAAAGTCCTGGAGAATTGGTTGGACGTAGCAGTGCGACACAATCAATGTTTGGCGCGTCGAAGCCGGTGGTCAGTACATTGACGTTGACCAGATACTTGAGATCACCTTCTTTGAACCGACGTAGAATGTCATCACGGAAGATGCCCGAACTGTCACCGCAGACAAATCCACATTCATGGCCCATCTCACTCAGGACGCGATGCACATGCTGGGCATGTTGCACGCTTGAAGCAAAGATCAGAACCGAATGCCGATCTTTTGTCTGCTCAACGATTTCCCGACAAGCTGAATGAACCAGCGAGTCATCGTCCATCAGGGCTTCGACTTCACCAGCAATGAATTCACCGGCACGGATGTGCAATCCTGATGTGTCCGCCTTACGCCTGCCTGCTTTGGTCTTGAGTGGGCACAGGTAACCTTGAGCAATCAACTCACGAACACCCACCTCGTAACACACATGGTTAAGCAGATGTTCCGGGGCTGGGCCACAGATGGTGCCGCTGGTCATGCGATACGGTGTGGCCGTCAAACCGATCAAGCGCACATTGGGATTAACGATCTTCGCCTCGTTGAGGAACTGCTGGTACATCCCCTCACCATTGGGTGGGAGCATGTGGCATTCATCCACAAGGATGAGATCAAAACGATCCAGTTCCGCAGCCTTGCGATACACCGATTGAATGCCAGCCACAATGATGTCATGCTCCGTATCCCGGCTCTTGAGCCCCGCAGAATAGCACCCGATTCGATACCACAGATCCGGTGCCATCGCATGAAGCTTGTCCACTGCCTGCTCGATCAATTCCTTGACGTGGGCCAGAATGAGCACGCGACCACCCCACTTCGACACAGCGTCACGGCAGATGGTCGCCATGATGGGTGTCTTGCCCCCAGCTGTCGGGATGACAACACAGGGGTTGTCATCCCGACAGCGCAGATGCTCGTACACAGCGTCCACCGCCTCGGCCTGATACGGGCGCAGGGTGATCACAGGTTGTTGGGCACAAGCCTGTATCAATCGATCACCTCCTCGGGCAGCATGAATTGTTCACTGGTCACCGGGCGCAGGACCGAGCGGGTTTCACCGTTGAGCCAGTGGGTGAGGACGCGTTCGACCTTGCCGTAAAGTTCCTTCTGGATTGTGCGATTGCGCGTACTGCCAGTTGCCATGAGTTGGTCACGCAGCTTGATGATGGTCGCGTCGCAGGTGGTTTCCAGCATGCCGGTGGAGAGCACCCGGCAGAATTGGGCCAGTTGATCATGGTCAACCGAGTACCAGGCCCGCGCGATCACGGCACGGACATGGGCCACCGCAATACCCCTGGCCTTGGTTGCCACATGGGCCGTCGCAAAGCGGATGGCGTTGATGTGCATGGTCATCAACTCCATCTCCTCGTGATACGGCAGCTTGCGACCGGGATTGAGGCACTGGTACATTTCACGCAAGGTCGATGCGTGGTAGGACGTCACACCCTCGGTGCCGAACGTGCCGGTGAGAGACATTCGATCCACGACCCGTCGGGCCTTCATGCCATCGATGGCATCAATGTTGCCTGCCGGGACGCCGAACGACACGGCCATGCGAATGGCACACCCTGCCTGCAAAATGGCCCAGAGTCGGTGCTGGCCATCGACTAACGTACCATTGGTGTCGAAGGCGATGCCCTGATGCGTGATGTTCCAGCGGCCAGCCAACATTTCCTGAGCAAGGCATTCGACATGTTTCTGGTCAATGCGACGGTTACGCACATTACCCTCAAGCCACTGGCTGGCAATGTCCGGTGTGACGTTCATGAAGGTGGTCTGAATCTGCGGTTCCGTGTGGTTCGTGGGCTGTGCAATCATTTGAGAGTCCTTTCTGGGATTGGAAAATTCGATTCAGTTCAGTTGCAACCTGGCGCATGTAGTCATCGCCGTAAATGCTGATCATGCTCCGGGCTGCTTGGATGGGATTTTTCAGAGGTAACGAGATGGCCCGCATGGGAACGGGGCCGTCTTCACTGTGACAGGCTTTGGGACGATACGCGTTTTTGCCAAAACGCGGCGTTTTGGATGTTTTCGACTTAGACGTGCGACCAATCTTGCCCGTTTTCATGCTGGAAACGGTGCCATGCTTGGTCTTGTAGGTACGCTGTTGGGATGGCAGGCTGCTGCCATCATTCTGTGGTAGCTTGGAAGTAGATTTTTCAGCGATTTGAGTCGACTTTGAGCCATCCTCACTAATAAATTGTTTTAGTGAGGATTCGGGTTGGGGGGCTGTTTGATCGGTCGCCGGTGTGTTCTCACTAATAAATTGTTTTAGTGAGGCGCGGTGTCGACCGACAGTTGGCTGCGTCACGTTGCATTGTCTGGCAATCTCGTGATCCGAGTACTGGGACCATTCATCATCCTGCAACATGGTCAACACGGCTTTGCGTTTATCTGCATTGCTCCGACGCAGACCATGCGTCGCATTGGCACCGACTGAATAAAGGATCGCATCGCGGCGTGTGCCTTGTTGGACATCAACCGCAATCGCTTCACGTTCGGTTTGTTTGCTGGCCCAATAGCGATGGAAGCCATCAGCTAACCAATAGGTTGAACCGTCATGAAAAACAGTGACGGGCGGCAGATCGACACCTTCAACGTACAGGTCGGCATATTCGACCACGACATCTTCATCAATAGCCACACGTGGTTGCGTGCCACCATCGATACGGATTTGATCGATCTTGAGTGTCTGGGTTTTAGTTGTCATTGATGTATTCACTTTCAAGGCTGGACATCGGACTACCGCACAACGGGCAACGATGAAGTGGGTACTCTTGGATTCGCACGACAAGTTGGCCACCGGGGATCGGGAGGCGACGTTGCACAACCAACATGTCCACTTGCGAATCATCAAGATAGATGCCTGCATGCTGCATCGAATCGAGTGATGCTTTCTGAATGTTGTCCAGATCGCGTCTGCGTCGATCCGGTGGAAACGCATCCATCGCCACGGCCAAACGACCATCACGAGGTGGCTGGCCGCCCATCCCCTGGCACTGTGTTTTGACCTGCTGTCGATACGCACGACCTTGACGGCTGATGAGCGTTCGCCCCCGGAAGTGTCGCCAGTAGTGATTCACCGACGGTGGGTAAGGTAAGACTAATTCCATGCAACACCCCCCTTAGCGCTTCCACGGTGAAGGACCATCGGACACCGGTTGCTGAGACGTAGCGTTGGAAGTTCCAGTGGATTGCTTAGGCTCAAAGCCACGGATTTCGTTGCTCAAATCACCTGTGTCAGGCCGCTTTTTCAGCTTCACATTGACGACCAACGGCAAGTTATGAAGATCGGTGCTGTCCTTGGGCTGCATGACATTGACCGCGCGACAGATGGCTGACAGATCACCACGAGCAATTTTGACCGCGGTGGCGTTGGGGTTGTCCAGGTTCAAGCGAGCCCAGAGCAAGCGCCCTTGGTAGTCCCCTTCCAGAATCGAAAAGGTCAACTCCAAAAAGCTGCCGCCCCCGGATTTTGTGGGTTTGGTTTCCGATGCGGTGATCGCTGCCAGGTACTTGCCTGCCGGGATTGGTTCAAACGAACTGTTGGGTTCGACATCATTTGCGTTAAAGCCATTGAGATTAGCCATAGAGATATTCCTCCATCAATTAAAAAATGGTTGTTGACAAAAAGACTGTGTTTTATGGGTTAATGTTTGTGTTTGGTGGTTTGATTGGACGTGGGTTTGTCAGCCTGAACCATCGCTTCCATCAAGGCGTACCATGACAACGGCAACTCCGTTGGCAAGCCATAACGGTTCTTGGCAATACAGGCAGGACTGCCGACACAACGCATGACGCGCTCGCCACCATCTTTGCCCAAGCCAGAAGCCAATGTGCGATTGCGGTTGAATCCCGCGTCTTCGGTCTTGGTGATGATCTTGCGTGTCGCAAACAACACCGCGTCAGCCCACTCGGTGATCACTGCATTAGCATGCTTGTGTAGTCGCGGAGAAAAACGGTCATAAGCCCCAACCTCCGGATCGGAGAAGGTTTCGACCTTGGCGTGAGCCAAAAGGATGATGCACATGCTACGTTTAGTGCGAAGCGTATCGAGACCGGTGAGTAACATACGCCAGTGGGTCAACGCATGCGTGTAACCACGAGCGTAACCACCATCGACCTTTTCAATGCTGTTAACACCGTAGTCTTTACACAGTCGATCCCAAATCAACCGTTCGAGCCAGTCGAGGGAATCGATTACTAACGTCTGGTATTCGTGCTGTTCCTTGATCAACGAGTCAATGGCATTGATGACATCATCGAACTTCGTTGCCAGTGGAAAACTCGCACAATCGATTTGATCAAGGCCGTCTTCGGTTTGGATAAAAATGGGATTGGGAGCCTGCGAAGCCGTGGTGGATTTACCGATACCTTCGGTGCCATAGAGGATGATGCGCGGTGGCGATTGACGTTTGCCAGTGTGAACTTGTTGCAATAGGGACATGAATTAAATTCCTGTATATGATGATCGTGATCAATACAAACAGTCACCTTCCGGGGGGCTCCGAACTCCCCGCCCCTGAACACTCCCAGGGGCGGGGAGAGGTGACATTTCGATGAAAACTTCCGGGGGGTAACTTCCGGGGGTTATGAAGCGTTGAGCATGCGAATGGATTCGTAGCCGGTAGGCCAGTCATCGTTTTGCTGACACGCCTTCAAACGCTTGATGGCAGCTTGATTTTCCTGCTGAGCCATCGAGAGGGATGCCGGAGTCAATTGCCAGACACCGCAACGGAAAGGCTCTCTTTTCTCAACTGCCACGATGTGAACCGGAACGCTTTGACCAATGACTTGAGCAAGCACAGCCTGGTAAAAGGCAAGCTGATTGAAGTAACGATATTTTCGTGCATCCGATTCGAACCAGGTCAGATCGTCACAAGTCTTCAGGTCCACCAATCCACGGTTTGGATGGGTCCAATCGATCCTGATCTGACAAGGAATATCCTGGTATTCAGCACGTACCACGCCTTCAGCCTGACCATCCAAAAGCAAATCAACTGCTTCGTCGTTCATCAAGATACCGCTGGCCATATTCTCGATTTTTTCAACCTGATCGTACGAGAGAATCGGCTTACCAACAGTGACCGCCCATTTTTTGTAGGCTTGGGTATTGGCACCGAATGGCCGACACGTTTGCGGATTGATCGGACCGCCCAACGCGAATTGCGATTCATATACATCGCGACCTTCCAACACACGACAGTGTGCTGCACGCCCCACCAGATACGATGCAGACTCCTTGTTCTGGATCAAGCCGCTGCGCTTTTTGAAATGCAGCCACGGGCACTGCATGAAATCGATCAGTTGATGACTGCTTAGATACTTGCCTGCCTTGTTGTGATATTCATCTGCCGGTTCAATTTCCAAAATACTTAAGTCGATATTGAGCATGTCGTCATTCATTGGGATTCCTCGCTTTCATTTCCCGCACTGTCTATATCTGCAGTCGAGCCAAAAGTGTCCCAAGAATTTTGAAAAAAGTCGGCATAGCCCCGCTCGACAAAGTGTTCTCGTATCTGAGCAATGGCCCGATAGAGCGTGGATTTACTCATACCCAATTCCCTTGCAGCAGAACGACCGGACTGTTCCATCAAGACGCGACAGACTCGCTGCAGATCCTCCGGCAGTTCCGAAACGATCTGGATCACATCCATGCGCAGATCACTGCGATCACGTTCATCCAGTTCGCCTTGACTGGGATTGTTGATTCTTGGCTCATAGCCCACATGGATCTGTTCAAAGCCGACGGGATTTTCAAAATCGCGTTCCTGCTTCATGCAATACTGACGCATGGCGTACAGGACAAACCGATCCAACACACGGCTGATGAACGTCTGCCGCTGGGCGAGCAGCGGATTGAATCGCCTGAATGCATTGAGCAATTCCCGCACCATGTCGTTGTGGAGGTCTTCCCGATCCTCATCCGACAACTCGAACTGGCTGTCGAGTTGCCGAATGCGAAACCGGATTCGGTCCAATGCATATTCATCGATAATGTCATGTTGAGGGGCTGTGGAAGTGAGTAATGAGGACGTTTGCGTCATACGATATCTCCCGAATGGAGGGTTGCGTTCGCGGCCCACATCAGGCCGCACCAACCACCGGGGCTTTTGCAGTTAACGGCGTAACGCAAACTGCAAAAAGTGCAAATGCTTATTTAAAATCCATTTATGCGCATAAAAAAATCTTTTGCAGTTGCGCATCCTGGGTGTAACTGCAAAAGACGTTGGAATTGTGAATGAAATCGCTACTTGCCGTAACGCAATAGCTGCTCCGGATCGTTGGCAATCTCGTAGAGCAGCCTGAGCTGCGGGTCAGCGTTGAGGCATCGCGTGATGTGATAGGGTTCGAGGCCTGCCAGATTGCCCAACTGCGTCTTGGTGAGGAATTTCACCAGCGTTGCGCCGTTGCCTGCATCCAGATTGGCCACGACGCCGGACCGGGCCGAACGGATATGATCGACAAGTGCATGCTTGACCTTCTCGGTCTTGGCCATCAATGTCGCACGCTTGGGCAGTGGCTCCTTGTACTGGTAATTGCTGGGCAACTTGAGACTGATCATCTCGGCAAAGCTCTTCAAATACTGATCCCATTCCGGCGTTTGGCGCAAGGCGTCGCCGCTCGCTTCGACCACTTCGCATAACGGAACCAGCAGCGTGTTGTGGAGTTGGACCGCATCAATGATTTTTTCACACCAGTGCATGCGTGTCGGTGTGAGTAGAATGGCACCACGACGCTTACCGAAAATGATCTGTTCGTACACCTCATTTTTCAGATCGTCTGTCGAGGTGTGGATCAGCAGGTGAACGGGAAACATCGCGGACTTCTTCGGTTCCCAGTTCCCAATCTGAATCGTGCGTGCATCTTGATCCACTGGTGTCCTGGAGACGCATACCCTATTCAACGCGTTAGCAAGTGACGATCTGAGTGCATGGAGGCAAAGTCGATATCGAACGACATCCCCGGCAAGCAGGCTTGAGCCCGCCTGGTTATCCGTTTCGTCTCTGACAAGAATATCACCGTCCCGTTGACACGCATATTTCAACGGAAAACCACGGCGGCGGGAATTAGGGTATGCGGTTGAAGGTGTTTCGAGGGGTTTGAGGAATCGCTGTGCTACCGATCTCGATTCCCCGCCCCCCAAAACTTGCTGCCATTCGTCCATAGCAGCGGTGCGGTCGGGACGTGACTCAAGCCACTCCCAAAACCTCACCATTCCCGGCACCAACACCCTCCGAATGAATGACGGCAACGACACGACGCGTCAGTACTATGACTGACACATATCGCATATTCTGGACCACGTTGGATTCCTTTCCCCGGCCATGA
>DLCK01000086.1 GCA_002480565.1 Phycisphaerales bacterium UBA7800
ACCCATCGCCGTGACAATAAAAACCCTATGGTCAAGCAGGAACATCGCGACCTGCTGGCAAGAACCGGATGGTACTTTGGCAAGCCCTTACCACTGGGCAATTGTCATTACACGGTTACAGATTTTCTTATGCTCAATTTGATGTTCAATGGATGGAGCTACTTGAGCATACAACAATTCTCAGATCATTTTCAGGAATTTCTACACACTCACCTTGGAGAAGGTTCAACTTTGGTTTTCACATTGGGTATTGCATTGACCTGCTTCATGATTGTGATGGGACATTGGTTTAATGCACTTTTTTCATCGCGAATCCGTAGCAATCACATCATGCTCCTACTGGCACTACCACCATTGATTTTCTACCCGCATTTTAACATTTACATGGCTTGCTTAGCTCTATTGGGAATTTACATCGTTTGTGTCTGCATGATCAACTACAACCTTAAGCATTTTATTTGGGAAGAGCCTTACTATGACAAAAATCCGATCAAACGACTGCAAGATGAAGCTGCCAGATCAAAAATGATTCTTGGGGCTATGAAGCGATTATCACCCCGCATGACCAACAAAGTCTCGTCAATCAAAACTAAACTGTTATTGACTCTACTCATTTGTTGGTGGATCGATCTTGGTATGACACTTGTCCGTTTTATGTTTCTTGATCCTGACCAGAATGACCTGCATTACCAGATATTTGGTACATGGTCCCGAGCAGCTTACTACGACGAATCACCCTCGGAATTGCTGGACATGCAATTTATTACTGCTGTTTACATTTCCGTGATCCCCATTTACATCATGAACTTGATCTACATTGGCCAATACATCCTACGATGGATAACAGCAGCTCCAATACAAGTGTATTCACGTCCCTTGAATTTTCACTGGTTAATCCGCAAGTATGATGCGATGCTCCTTGTTCCCATTACCATCACTGCCTATACCGCCCTGATGTCTTGGATGCTTTACCATCATTGGCTGCATCCTCGGCTATTCCTCTATGTCACCATGATCGGGATGGTACTCATTGAATACATCATTGGACCATCGAAAGAGAAATGGTTCTTCACATGGAATCATGCAAAGTTCCTTGGCTCGCAACCTGCAATCAAAAAGAAAGCCATGGGTGAAATCGAAATCAGCTTTGATTTGGAATAACCTAGCCTGACAGTCACGAATCATGACACATCGTTTATACTGTCCGATTCAATGCCCCCGGACACTTTTCCAACCCAACTGCCTGACCTCTCTGCATGTGTCCATGCCGACGCACTTAAGCTGCGCAGGCTTTGGAAGAACATTGCCCGGCGGCAGTCGGAAAAACAACCTGTCGATCGGCTGCAGGATCGCTTTACCCGCTTGTACGTCCAATCCGTCCAGCAACTCTCCAAACGCAAAACTGCGATCCCCAAACTCACCGTTGATGAGTCCCTGCCCATCAACCAACGCCGGCAGGAAATTGCAGATGCCATCCGGGACAATCAGGTCGTCGTCATTTGCGGCGAGACCGGTAGTGGTAAGTCCACGCAACTGCCTCAAATCTGCATGGAAATCGGTCGAGGCCAGCAAGGCTATATCGGGCACACCCAACCGCGACGCCTTGCTGCACGATCCATTGCAACGCGCATCGCTTCGGAAACCAAAACGCAACTTGGCCAAACCGTCGGCTACAAAATCCGCTTTGGCGATGTGACTTCCGACAACACCCTCATCAAAGTCATGACCGATGGCATCCTCCTTGCCGAGTCTCAGCAAGACCCGATGCTTGAACAGTACGACACCATCATCATCGACGAAGCCCATGAGCGATCACTGAATGTCGATTTCCTTTTGGGTTACATCAAACAGTTACTACCCCGTCGGCCGGATCTAAAATTCATCATCACCTCAGCCACGATTGATCCCAAACGATTCAGCGAACACTTTAATGATGCGCCCGTCATTGAAGTCTCCGGGCGGATGTTCCCGGTGGAAGTTCTCTATCGCCCTACGGATGAAGAAACCTCACTGAGTGACAATGTCCGTGAAGCTTTGCATGAACTAATGCGGATTGGTCATGGTGATGTGTTGGTGTTCCTGCCGACCGAGCGTGACATTCGCGAGTGTGCCAAGGAACTTGGGTATTTGCAGAACAACGGCACGGAGATTCTGCCACTCTTTGCACGACTGAGTTCCGCGGATCAGATGAAGGTGTTTAATCCCACCGGCAAGCAACGGCGGGTGGTGTTGGCAACCAACGTCGCGGAGACCTCAATCACTGTGCCAGGGATTCGGTACGTGATTGATTCAGGTTTAGCGCGGATGAGTCGGTATTCATCCCGTGCAGGTGTGCAGCGATTACCCGTTGAACCGATCAGCCAGGCCTCTGCGGATCAGCGTAAAGGTCGGTGCGGGCGTGTGGCAGAGGGCGTCTGCATTCGACTGTATTCGCAGGAAGACTACGAGCAGCGTGACCGCTACACCACGCCGGAGATCATGCGCACCAATTTAAGCGCGGTCATCTTGCAGATGAAAGCATTGCGACTTGGCCCGGTGCAGTTGTTCCCGTTCCTTGATCCGCCTCGACCGACGATGATCAAACAGGGTTTTAAAACCCTTCACGAATTGGGCGCAGTCAACGAGGAAGGCGTACTATCCAAAATCGGTTGGCAACTGGCAAGCTTCCCGGTGGACCCGCGTGTCGCTCGGATGCTCATTGCTGGTCATGCTGAAGATGCGCTCGATGAAATCCTCGTCTTAGCTGCTGCAATGAGTGTGCAAGACCCACGCGAGCGTCCAGCAGAAAAGCGTGAAGCAGCCGACAATGCCCATGAACTATTCAAAGACGAAAGCTCGGACTTCTTAACGCTTTTGAACCTTTGGAAGTTTATCCGCCAACAACATCACAAACTCTCACGCAACCAATTCCGTAAATGCTGTAAGCAAAACTTCCTTTCACACACGCGCATCCGCGAGTGGATGGATGTGACCCAGCAACTCACCGAACTGGTGCGTGAACAGAAACTCCACAAGAATCACAAACCTGCAAAACCTGAGCGTATCCACCGAGCACTACTCACCGGCTTGCTTGCTCACGTTGCTGCAATAGATGACGGCTATGTCTATCGCGGGACCGGTGGCAACAAACTCTTCATCTTCCCGGGTTCGGTTCTGTTTAAGAAAAAACCACAATGGATGATGGCTGCCGAACTCGTCGAAACCGGCAAGCTCTACGCTCGGACCCTTGCCCCCATCGACCCTAACTGGCTTGAACCCCTTGCCGGACACCTGGTCAAAAAGTCCTACAACGACCCGCGATGGGATCGTCAATCCGGCCGCGCTCTGGTCAATGAAAAGATCACCATGTTGGGACTCACCATCGTCGCATCTCGCCGATGTCCGATGGATCGCTATGACAAAAACAAGGCGCGCGAAATGTTCATTCACCATGCCCTGGTGGAAATGGATATCGACAACAACAAAGCGCCGTTTATGCTCAACAATCAGCGACTACTCAAAAATGCCCAACAAATGCAGGCTAAACTCCGGCGACACGATCTGCTTGGTAGCCAACAACAACGTTATGATTTTTTCGACAGCAAACTTCCAGCCGATATCACCAACGCGCCGCGATTTGAAAAGTGGCGTAAAAAAGCAGAAGACAAACAGCCCAAGTTGCTGTTCATGAAGCTCAAGGATTTCCTTGCCCCACAAGTCGAAGAAGTCGATAAACGCTACTTCCCGGATAAGGCAGAAGTCTTTGGCAGCAAACTCAAACTCTCCTACCGCGCGGACTTTGGGCATGAAGATGATGGCGTCACCGCATCAGTTCCCGTCGGAGTCGTCGGGCAGCTTGATGATGATCAATTGCACAAACTGGTGCCGGGTTTGTTGGAACAGAAAATTAATGCCTTACTTCGCGCATTGCCCAAAGATGTCCGTCGACATTACATCCCGATTGCCAAGACCGCCCAAAGCTGTTTGCCAATTGTTGCAGCATCAGGCCTCCCGTTAACCGAAGCAATCTGTGAAGCGTTACAGCAGGTCGCAGGCTTTGCACCCAACCCGACATCGCTTGACTTGTCGATCCTCCCTGAGCATCTGCAAACCAATATCCGCGTGGTCGATGCACGGGGCAAGACACTTGCCAAGGGGCGGAATCTCAGTGAAGTCAAAGCCAAAGTCGGCACGCAGATTGGCGAGCGTTTATCGCAGGCCCATCATCCCAAATTCACCAAAACAGGCTTAAAACGCTGGGATTTCGGCGATCTGCCCCTGCAAGTCACAACCAAAAGTCGAGGCATGTCCCTGCCGGGCTATCCAGCATTGGTTGACTGTGACAAGTCGGTGAGTTTGGAACTCATGGAAAGTGAAGATGCTGCCCGCGCAGCTCATCGCCGTGGTTTACTGCGACTGTTTGTTTTACAAATTGGCGACCAACTCAAAGCCCACGTTCAACAACTTCCAAACCTTAATCAACTGGCCATCGACTTTGCGACATTGGGTGATAAAAAAATACTCATGGCCCAACTCAGTGAACGTGCAGCGATGATGACGTTCCTCACCGACGACGCGGACATCCGCACGCGTGTTGCCTTTGCCAAACGGTTTGACGACACGTGGGGCAATCTCGCTGCCAACGTCCGCAAGCTATCCGTGATCCTCGGCCAAGTCCTCGAAGCACGGCGGCAGGTTGATGTGTCGCTGGAACATGATTGGCCCCCCAGCGCGACGCATACCATTGAGATGATCCGCTACCAGCGCGACCTGCTGATCCCCAAAGATTTTATCACGCAAATCCCCGATCCTTGGCTGACACATTTACCCCGGTATTTACAGGCTATTTCGGATCGACTAAGTAAATTAGCCGAGCGTCGGTACGGGCGTGATGCAGAGTTGTACAGTCAACTTGAACCCTACGAACGCGCCTGGTCACAGTTAACTAACGAACAGCAACAAACTGCTGCGGGTATCAAATTTTTCTGGATGCTTCAAGAGTTTTACGTTGCGTTATTCGCTCAACATTTAGGAACCGGCCAAACCATCTCCGCCAAACGCCTGGATAAACAACTCGCCAAGGCTCAACGCAAAACCCAGCAGGTCACCGTCAAAGCCGAAGTCAGCAACACGCCACAGGTCAAAGATGCGATCAGCGACCTGGTGAAAAAATTCGGTGATCCGTTTGCGTGATTAAGCTTTGCGTCACGATACGACCCTGCATCCATCGGATGGTGGTTATTGTGCTGCTTGAATCTTGACTGTCATCTTGTTGTTCTTTTCATTGGACTCGGCGATGCGGTTGATGTCATCGACATGGGCGACTAGCTCGTGGGCCTTGCCATCACTTATCCATGTTGGGGTTTTCTGGGGGCCGCCATTGGCTTTGATGGTGATGGATTGCCCTGCTTTTAAGGGTTTTTGGACAACGCCCCAGGCTGTTATTTTGCGATCAATTCTAAAAGCGACACCTATTTTACTTAGAGGCATATCGTTGCCTGAGTCATTCTTGACCACAGCGGTAAAGCTCACGACATCACCTACTTTAGGCGTGGCAGGACTGGTGTTGACTTGCGTGACTACGAGGTCGGGATGCGTGCTTAAGGATTGGTCTTGAATCGTAAAAGTCTGCTTGAGAATATTATTACTTTCATCATCTTCCCGGAAACGGTCCTGGTCATCGACGTGTGCGGTGAGTGTATGTTTGCCGGATGAAGCGAGCCAATGTTTATTGCTGCCAGGACCAGCATTGGCGGCAAGTGTGATTTCTTTTCCCGGTTCCAATGGTGTTTCGTAGTTGTCGGACCAGCAGACTACGCGGTTATCAATTCGAAAAGCAATGCCGTGAGTGATGGCAGGTGATGCGTACTTTCCAATATTTTTGATCGTCGCTTTGAAACTGACTTGGTCGCCTGCTTGTAGGTTTTGCGGTTGCATACTGACATTGGTGACGATGATGTCAGGGAAGTTTGCCTTGGTCATGGCCATGTATTGAACTGGATCTGAAACATTGCCAAAGGTATCCACTGCACTGACGGTGTAGGTGTATCCAATACCGGGCAAAGTAACGGTGTCACTGAATTGTGTTTGGTCGGTAAAGCCAAGCGGCTGTCCCAATCGCGAGACGAAATAGCCCTTGATTGAAGGGGTTTTCACCGGTGCGTCCCATGACAGATGGATATCATGGCTGGTGGTTGTAGCTGTGATATTGCGTGGCGGGGAGACGGCCTGTTTTGTCACTTTGGGTAATTGGAATGCGACGATGAGCATGTCATCGGGCACATCCAGTTTCAGTTGCTCTGAGGCTTGTAACTGACTCATTGGCTGATCTGAAATAGTCGGGCGATACAACTGCACTTTACTCACAGGCACGTTAGGTAGACTCACCGTCACGGGCACATCGACATTATAAATATCCATCCCATAGTCGGGGTGATGGAAATCCTGATTGTAGACTTCGACATCATTCCATAGCAGCAGGTAATACGTGCCATCAGCTTTTTGCATGAGTAGATGATGTACCGTGTCACTCGATGCTTTGATAGTTAGTTCCAAAGCCTGTGGTGAAAAATCGGTATTGGGGTCTTTGAGAATAGCGATGTAATTTTTCATCGCAGTATATGACGATGTCGGTGTCATATAGTGAGTAACCAAACCGAACTTAGCTTCGGCACGTTTGCCACTTGCGTTCTGGTGTTCATGGGTGCAGATAAATTCGTAGATATGTGTGCGAACGACTCCGTGTTTGAAGTATTCAGCGAGCATGCGTGGGATGAGTTTGGATTTCGCCAACTCGGTGGTGCCTTGCGATTCACGCGGTCCCATGCCGTAGGCAGTATGGTATCCGGCTTCGGTCGCGATGATGCGTTTGGCAGATTGATTGATACCCAGAATTTTCTGCGCGTTATCCAACGTCGGCTGAAGATTCGAAGGACTGCGACCATTGGGATAGGAATGGATGACGGCAAAGTCGAAACTGGTTAATGGGGCCAAGGGTGTGTTGTTACCCCTGTAAGCTGTTGAAGTCGCAATCACCGGAATATGTTTAATGAGCGGATCGCTTTTTATGATCTTGTATAAATCATCCTGAAACAAACGCGTTGCTCTGGGGAAACCTTCCAACCCTTTGTACTTGATGGGCCAGATATTGGTTTCGTTTGGGCCTTCAATGGCGGCAATCGCTTCAGGATTTTGACGGATCAAGTCGAGATACTTTGACATGTCCGGCATGACAATCGCTGTGGTTTTAACGCCTAAATCACGGTAAATCTCCATGTTTGGAGCAGTGAAACGATCGCGGATATAGCGAACTCCCAACTCTTTGAGCAGTTGTTTGGCCTTGGGGAATTGCTTGCCATAGGGCGTGTCCATGTAGGTCCAATGCGTACACACGCCGATGGATTCGACCATGTCATCGGCAGGCACTGCTTGCTCCATCGCAAACGCTGGCAAAGTAATACCGGCTAACAAAGTTGATACGATCAATATCCAACACGTTTTCATAACGAGTCCTGTCATACTGCTTGAATGTCAAAGGTAATTAAAAAAAATTGATATTACGTTTTGTCTATGCGTCTACTTCTGAGGCGTAATCAATAATGCGATGCACTATATCCAAGAGCGATGTAGTTTTTCTCTGTTGCATTGGTCTTGACGAGGGCATCCATATTCATCGTTTTGACATGCCCATCAAGAAACGCACCATTGAGATTGGCATTGGGATCTTCACCCACAAAAATATTCGTAGACATATGTCGAAATGCTAACATGCGCATCCGCGAGAGTTGTTCATTGGCTGACTTGGATACAAGCGTGCGTTCAAAATACCAGTGGTAACCATAGTTGCTGCTGTTGGGGCCAATCACACCACCGGGCAGGGCATCGGCAAAGAGCAAAAACTCCGATGGAGATGGCAAACGCGTCTGATTGAGATATTGATAACTGCCATAGTGGTCATCATTGGAGTTGGTACTCACGCTGGCTTTGGTGCAACTGGAAAGATACGCAATGTTGTAACTGGTCTGCATGCGATTGCCCCACCATATTGCGTTCTCATTGGGCAAACCAAACTCAGACGTACTCTGTGGGCATTGGTAAATTGGAATATTGCGTCCGGCCTGAGTACTGATATCGACCCGGGCATTGAGATACGTTGCAATGCTGTGATGCCAATTGGATTCAACGGGATTGTTATTATTCCAACCGGGCAAAACCCCTTTAAAATCGGAGCTATACATTGTCGCTGCAAGTTGGATCTGCTTGAGCTGATTCATGCATGCCATACTACGAGACGCGTCGCGTGCTGATCGAAGTGCAGGAAGCAGAATCGAAATCAGCAAAGCGATGATGGAGATCACCACCAACAGTTCGATGAGTGTAAAACCGCGTAGATGGAAAGTGGGTTTGTGTCGCATTGCTATTGTCCTGTTACAACAAGCTTTGGTTCAATGACACGTAACTGCGGTTCAGTCGGTAATGCCCCACTGACACGCTCACGCAGCAGATCAATCATGGCTTTACCAATGGTATCAGGTTGCGTATCAACGTCAGCAACGGGGTGCTTAAGCGGCCCATCACTCGACCAACGTCGATGCCAGATGTTGTCAAAGCCACATATTTTCAAATCTCTATTGGGGTCGATCCCCAGAATCTCACATGCCCGTGCAGTTGCCTGCAAAATGGCGTCGGAAATGCAGACGATGGCATCAAAGGTCTCACCGTTTTTCAAACGCTCCGCCAGATAACTTGCAATCCATCGCCCAAGCATCTCGCGCAGTGAAGCATCATGTTTTTGATCCATCGGCGGTTGTTTAGGCCAATGCAAAACCGGCGTCGGTGAAACGTTGTGTGTCTCACAGGCCTGTAGGTATCCTGCGTCACGCATTTGCAGCCAGTAAAGGTCCGCAGCAGCATTACCCCAAAGTCTCAAAACTTTTTGACAGCCTTGTTCTAACAGCCAATTCGTCAACGCGTACATACCTTGCTTCTGATCCACAAACACACGGTCGAAGGTTGCCAAACAAGGTGAGTTGCCATGCACGACGACGGGGATATGACGTTGCTTGAGTTGATTGAGGATCGTTTTACCAGAATCACTCTGCGCCAGTTCATGTGTTGCAATGATGCCGGTGAGTTGTTGCTGTTTGATCCATTGGATGGTTGCATCGTCGACGTTGTTGGGGTTGAACTGAATCAGGTGCGAACCCTGCAAGGAAACCTGATGACTCACGCTGTATTCGATGCGGTCAGCTGAGCCGCTTGGCTCCCAGTTGTTCGCGTCTTTATGCGAGAGAATGCCGATGGTCTGAGCCATGGGGGTCAGTGCTTCGGCTTGATTGCCCACGACGAGATAACCACGCGGCTCATGGCGTTTGAGTTGGCCACTGCGGGTCAGCTCGATCAAGGCTGCTCGCAACGGCGTACGTGAAACATTGAGGTCCGCTGCGATTCGACGTTCCGATGGCAAAAGCTCCCCGGCCGGCCAATGCCCCGTGGACAGTTTTTCCTCAAGCTTGCTCAAGGCGTACTCGGTTGTCGTTGAAGTCGTGGTCAATGCTGAAATCCAATCATAAAAACCAATGGTTTTTTGGTTTTAAAATGGTATTCCGTCAACTCTACAAAATCAACCCACTTGCTTCAAACACCCGTTAAATATCCATAAAATGTTAATTTAAAACAAATTGACTAATCAAAAAAAATCCAACTCGCATAACGATTTCAATGATGAAAACGGATTAATACACCAAGATGAGCCGTCCAAGTCCTGATTGCATTTCAATTCATTGACTGTTCAGATCAACAGGAGTCACGTCTTGTTTTGCCCCTGTCATGTTGTTTGAAAGCATCATTTTTCTATCGACCAATACTCATTGCCACTTATCCCCAACCGCTTGAAACTTATCCCCATGCTTTGTGGAATATCTTCATCATCCCGTTAAATCACGACTTAAAATCGCACTTCTTTTTTTCCACAATCCACAACGTTATCCCCAACAACTCGTGGATAAAAAATCCTTCGGCGCGCAACCTCATGTCTTAACACTGCCTAAACAATGTCAAGGGCAAAATCGCCTTGTAAACCAGTTGAATCCCATGGCGTTGACATTTATCTTGCAAACAGTGGCAAAGGACTGCTGCATAACACAACTGGCACGCACAAGGCATTATAAAATTCACATTTGGGTCTGACCCATATTGCCAGTGAAATGCGGATCACGTTTTCATAACGATGATCCAAAAGTGTTCCCTTGGATGTTTAAAACTTCCAAGGGGGATGGAGCCTGTCGGTGTTGGGACCTTGGCCACTGCCACCCCCAACGTACATACTCAAAAACACGCGCCAGGCATGAGGCCTGACGTGTCATGCACGGAATAGAGGGATTCGTGACAGCAACCACGACGGCGCAATCCGTTTGCGCTCGCATCGCCGAGCGACTGGCACTTCAACTTGGACAATGGAAGGTGGACTTATGGTTCCCCAAAGCAGCAAAGCTTCAATATGACGAAAACGGCAGTAAACTGAATCTGGCAGTCCCCAGCGAGTTTGTCGCTCGACGCATCGGCAAACAATTCATGGGGCAAATTCAGGTTGCTGCTGAAGGTGAACTTGGACAAAGCATTGAGCTGGATATTCAGATTCGCCCCGAATTGTTCGACGCACATCCTCGTACCAGCCCTGCCACCACGCAGGCTCAGCAGGCAATGGATCAGCCAGCACCGGTCATCAGCCGAGCTGTCCCCTCAAGCATCAGCCGCCCGACACGTCGCCCGTGGAACCTGCGGTACAAGCTTGATGACTTCGTGGTCGGCCCAAGTAACGAACTGGCTTACGCTGCTGCAACCGGACTCACCGACCCATCACAGGATCACCATGTTGGCCCGCTATTTGTCTACGGCGGATGTGGCCTGGGTAAGACACATCTACTCCAAGGTATCTGCAACAAGATCCTCAGCCAGGACCACGAAGCCAAAGTGATGTACGTCACCGGCGAAGCGTTCACCAACGAATTTCTCACTGCGGTTCGCACCAACAAAGTCGATGGCTTTCGTCGCAAGATGCGTCGCCTGGAAATGCTCTGCATTGATGACATCGACTTCATTGCCAACAAGCAGGCAACCCAACAGGAATTTCTGCACTGCTTTGATGCATTGGAATTGGCAGGCTCCAAAGTTGTGCTCGCATCGGACAGTCATCCAAAGTACATCGAGCAATTTTCCGAATCATTGAGCAGTCGCTGCGTCAAAGGCATGGTGGTTCAGGTTCACGAACCAGACCTTGCAACACGTAACAAAATCATTGCCGCCCTGGCAAGCCGTCGGAACATGATGCTCAATGAAGCAGCCATCCAACTCATCGCAGCACGATGTATTGGTTCGGTTCGTGAAATCGAAGGTGCACTTACCCGTGTTCATGCGATGGCAACTTTGATGCAACGCAACGGCCAATCCGGTCCGGTCACCATCGGCCCATCACTGGTTAACCAGACCTTTGCATCAGAACGTCAAACGCGCGTCAATCGCATCATCCATTTTGACAGCATTGCGGATGTGGTCTGCGAACAGTTAGCAGTCGATCGCAATCAAATCAATGGCCCAGGTCGTCATCGTGACATTGTTTTAGGTCGCAACATCATGGTGCATTTAGCCCGTGAGATGACATCCATGAGCTATCCTGAAATTGCCCGTGCGATCAAGCGTGCAAGTCATTCAAGTGTCGTAGCTGCTGCCAAGCGAATGAGTGAACAGCTCAAGAAAGATGAGTCATTGATTCATCCAGCAGCGGGGACATTAATGCCGATTACAGAAATCATCGAACGCTGTCGCCATGCGATTTATCGTGCTGGCTGATCCCCCCGGAAGTTTTCATACTGACATTGGGAGCTTTGGGAAGACAATTAGTACCGCCGGACACTACCTGATTGGGTCCAGGTTTATCAGGTAGCAAAGTCCGACACCTGTGTTGCACAAATCGGGTTGAGAGATTGAATTTGGAGTAACGAATCACAGGGAGGTGAACACGCCGCCGAGGCAATAACTCGGCGGCGTTGTTTTTTTTAACATATCACGCGTTGATCACGACTACACATTAAAGCCCTGGGGTTTCAACCCTAGGGGCGCCTTGAAACTTTGATGCAGATCACAAGCACTGACACAATTTTTCAAACACCAACAACCACTGATCGGTTTTTTCTAACACGAAACGCATTCATTCCCCAGTATATATCCCATGCATAAGAGTTAACATCATTTCGACAATTACCAAACTTACCCCAATAAGGTGAATACCAGAAACGATCCTTTTTCTGCTTATCAACAATACACCGCCAGAAATTAAACACGCACTATAAAGTACAGATCGAATTAAGTGCCATAGATAATACTGGCCACTAAGAAAACTGAAATTCGGGAATATCGCAATTGTGTACTGAGCGAAGAGAAAGCTGTGATATAACGCTGAAAAAAATAAACCCCCATGCAGGATCAAATATTTTTTTCGAAAGATTAAAACCAAACACATTAACGTAACAGCGCTGGCTGTGGCAGTTTGGAATATTGCCATACACATCAATAAATCATAACCACTCATGAGAAGCCCCCTGGAATTTAACTATCAAATAAGGCATTGCGATCCAAGCCTGTTATTCACGTTCCAAAATACCGCCCACCCAACATACTAAAAAGTATCTCTACCAACACCGCTCCCAACAAACCATCACCCATCTGCTACGAGGATCCGTGGCAACTTTTCGTGGTCGGCTAAGACTTGTACGTTTTTGTATTCGTGTTGTGTGGCTAAATCCATCACATCCAATTTTGTGCAACTGGCGATTTCGATGAGCAGTTGGCCAGGGGATTTGAGGACTTTTTTGGCTTCAACAATCAGAGGTCGGACAAATTCCAAGCCATCACTGCCACCACGTAAGGCGCTGTGCGGTTCATAGTCTTTGACGTTGGGTTCGACGGCTTGCCATTCATGATCGGGAATGTATGGCGGATTGCTGATGACGTAATCAAAACGATGCTTTAACACCGGTTCCAACAAATTGCCCAGGTGAAACTCAATGCGATCAGCGACGCCGATTTTTGTCGCATTCTCCTTGGCAATGACTAAGGCGTCGGCACTGATGTCCGTGGCAACGATATGAGCTTTGGGCAGATTCTTGGCAAGCGTCACCGCGATAGCGCCACTGCCTGTCCCAATGTCGGCAATGACCGGTTCGCCAAAGCCGGGCGTGTTGCGGCAGTGACGGATGACGTGATCAATGATCGTCTCCGTGCTGGGGCGGGGGATGAGTGTGGCTGGCGTAACTTTGAAAGTCAGGCCGTAAAACGGAGCATGGCCGACGAGGTAGTCCACCGGCTCATCCTTGGAAGCCCGTTCAACCAACTCCCGAAAGGCGGCGCGTTCCAATTCACTGGCAGGACGATCCAAGTCCATGTAAAGCTTGATGCGTTGCACGCCCAGGACATGTGATAAAAGCATCTCCGCACAAAGTCGTGCATTGTCCATGTGACGCTTTTCGAAATGCTCAGTCGTCCAATTAAGCAGACGTCGCGTGGTCCAGGGTTGTGCGGTTGATTTCATGGGAACATTGTAAAGGCACAAGGGATCAGCGACTAGTATTGATAATTGGGCTTTACGTCTGAAATCCAGTTGTTCTGGAGATAGGGGACATTCGAATTTTACTGCCTTCGCAGAATTTGTGGTCGGTATCAAAGTCATGACACAATCATGAGTTGGCCAGGGAGCTTTCGCTCCCCGGACCCCTTGTCAAGTTCATGGCATCAGCGTTTACAGGTCGATTCGGCTAAGACAAATAAGGCATCGGTTGAGGGTGGCGATGACACGTTTGTGCATCTCAATCCCGTCCGCGCCGCGCGTCTTGAATGGATACAAGAACCTTGAGCAACGCTGGCCACTCACTGGTTGGCCGGGAGACCTGTACGCCCCCCCGGAAGCCCGAATCGGACCTCAGGCCCCTGAAGCAGTTGGCGCGATGAATCGCTAACGGTGCAAATACGATTTATCAAAACTAGCGAGATTCAAATCAATTGTCTTTTCTTCGCGTCCTTCGTGACCTTCGCGCCGTCGTGTTAAGAAATGAACGTCCAATGTCGATCGAGATGAGTAAAACAAACGCGATGACCTGTTTTCTGATGTATCACCGGCTCATAGAGCTCAAAATCCTGATGAATTGTCTAAAAACGATCTTTACAGGGATTGGCCCTACCCTGCCGATAACCTGTAGTATTGAAACATCTTGCGATTTTGCCGTGAGTCGATTTGATATCCACGTGTTGATATCCATGGCCGCAAGGATCAGACCGAAGCATACGGGGTGGTTGCTTCTGACGTATGATGATGGGTGGCAACGATGCCAAAACCAGACTCCGTAAGCGCGAAACCAAGACTCATGCCCCGACACCTGCCCGCCAGACAGAATCGTCGCAACCAGAATCATCTGGATGCTCAATCCACCCCTGCGGGTAAACCTGCCCGGATTCCTGACCACCCATTGATCTGCAAGGATCATGCGACACTCATTGAGGATAACGATGGCATTGCCCAGCTTGTGGCACATGTGCGTGAGGTGGGGAGCTTTGCGTACGACACTGAGTTCATTGGTGAATCGAGCTATTACCCGCAACTGTGTGTGATCCAGATTGCGACGCATCAACAGATTGGATTGATTGATCCGTTGTGTGATGTTGATTTGATGCCGATCTGGGAACTCATTGCTGATGCGGATATCAAAACCATCGTTCATGCGGGAATGCAGGATCTTGAACCGGTCGCACGTTGTCTGGACAAGGCGCCAGCCAACATTTTCGACACGCAGATTGCAGCTGCCTTTTGCAACGAACCTTACCCGGCATCGCTGGCTCATCTGGTGGAGACCTGCTGTGGGGTGAAGCTCGGTAAAGGTCTGACCTATACCGCCTGGGACCGTCGACCGCTGAGTCCGACCCATCAGCGTTATGCTTCGGATGACGTGCGGTATCTGCCTGCCATTGAAGCAGCATTGACCCTGGCTTTAGAGAAGTCCAGCTACATGGATTCGATGCGCCAAGAGTGCATTGATTCGATGGAAAGCGTTGACATTTACCGCCCGAATCCTGAAACATTGTTTAATCGCGTTCGTTCCAATCGCAATTTTTCACGCAAGGAATCAGCGTTACTGCGACTGCTGGTCACCTGGCGTCAATCTGCTGCACAGGAACAGAACCTCCCGCCCCGGAGCGTGGTCAAAGACGAAGTGCTCATTGCCATTGCCAAGAAGGCGCCCAAGCAACGTGATGCGCTCTTTAATCTCAAATACATGCCCAAGCCGATCATCAGCATTTATGGCGATCACCTGCTCCAACTCGTTGAACAAGCCAAGGCGATCCCCAAGGATGAGCTCCCCAACGATCAGAAGTTCGAAGAGACCACTGCTCAACGTCACCGCAGTGAACAGCTTTGGATCGCGCTCAATGCCTTGGCGCATGGCAAAGGTATCGCCCCGGCACTGATCACCAGCCGGCAGGAAGTCGCACGCTGCTGTGATGCCATTCTCAAAGGTGAGTTGCCTGAGGATCACAAAATGAATACCGGTTGGCGGCGGACTCTGATTACAGACCCCTTGCAGGCCATGACCAGCGGCAAACCCTTGCAACTGGTTTGGGAAGACGATCAACTGCGTCTGGGGTAAAGACTCAAACAAATCAAGCGCAATAAAAAACCGCTGACAGCTCAATGCTGCAAGCGGTTTTGTTGTTGATAATAGGTATCAAATAATTTGTTTTACTCGATGCGCTCGCCGCCACGGGTGATGGATTGCGGATTCTTTTCCAGATGAATTTCTTCGGGCGTTTCATCTGGATAGATCACAAATGACAGGCCGTGCTTGCCGTTCTTTTTCTTTTGATACATGGCCTGGTCAGCCAATGTCAGCAGCATGTCGATGGTCAGGTCATCAAGACAGATGTCGGTGTAGACCGATCCAAGTGTAAAGTGAGAGCGGATGGTCAAATCATCACGCAGACGCACATCTTTACCTTCGACACCTTCGGCAAGTTTCTGACTTACGGCGTAGGCTCGAGCCCGATCAATGCCTGCAATAAGTACGGCAAATTCGTCACCGCCAAGTCGACCGATCAAGTCGTTGGGGCCGAGTTTCTTACGGAAAACACGGGCCAATCCTTTAAGCAGCAGATCGCCTGCATCGTGACCGTGCGTGTCATTGACATTCTTAAAATCATCCAGGTCAATGAGCATGCAGCAGACACCTGTGCCTTGCACGGATGCCATTTCCAGACGACGTTCAGCGAGTTGTGTAAAGCCCCGGCGATTGAGCACTTTGGTCAACGGGTCGGTAAATGCCTGGAACTTCAGGTCATTGAGTCCCTGCTTGGTTTGATCCACGTCCTTTTCAAGTCGACAGAGCTTGGCTGTGTGATTGATGGCATTGGTGGTGACCGTGGCAGTGAGTTTGCGAAGGATGATATCGGTGGATTCGATCTTCGGTGAGTTGTTGTAAAGTGTCCGCGCTTCCTCAGCGACACTGACCATAAAGCGATCAAGAGTCGGGTAGGTCTTGGCCATGAATCGCGTGTGCAGATTCTGGAGCCATTCCATGCAACGGGCGTCGGGTTCTTCATTCAGATGTGGGAGCAGACTTGCCATGAAGACAGCCCATTGCACCATTGGCGCTTCACTGCCATCGCTGGCCTGCAGGGGTGAATCGTGATGATTGATGACCGCTTTTTGAAGCTTACGTGAAGCATGCCATTCACGGAGCAATCCCTGACTGACAGCGGTGTGATCAAATCCGAACTGCTTTTTCTCCCAACTGCACCAGTTGCTGTGCGAGTTGGAAATAAAGGCCTGCTCGGTGTAGACATCCGGATTGACACTGATGAGCATGGGCAAGCCGATGTCCTGGATCAGTGCCATGCTGTAGGCGTCATCGGCCTGCTGTGGGTCGGTCAACTCACAGAACTTACGGGCGGCAATGGCCTTTTGCAGACTGTTGGCCCAGAGACTGTCAGCAATTTCTTTGGGTAGGGAAGATGACTCGGTAAGCATCCGCAGACCATATGCCATGGCTACGGCGCGGGCGCGGTTGGGACCAAGCAGTGTGACCGCACGTTCAATGCTGCTGATCTGGCGTGAGATGCCAAAGGCAGCGGAGTTGATCACGCCCAGCACACGGGCAGTGAGTGTCGGGCAACTTCGGATGGCATCTCGCACACGAACCAGATCCTTAGGTTCTGATTCCATAAGTGCAAAAAGCGCACCGGGCTGCACTACGGCTGGCCCCAGCTTTGAAAGAGTCTGCTTAACCAGTTCGTCTTCCTGGTTAATTTCCCCAATCATCATGGTTTGTGAATTATCGTTTTCCAATGGGCCCCCCTTGGCCGTCAATTGCATCGTTCTGGACCTCGTGATGATAAGCGTGACTGGAAGTTATCCGGTCCAAACGTACTGATCGGGTTATCCGGCCAATCACTGCTTTCATGTACTTTTGTTCGACCAAATCTCACGGTCGATTCAGTGGATGTGTCGTGCTGACTCCGAAATTGTGCAAAAGTAGCGTTACAGACAGAACGTCTGATAAAAAACGGCTTGTGTTTAAGCCACTAGTGTTTGGGTGTATTGCATGAGTTTGCATAACACAGACAAACAGACAAACAACAACCCCGCGACACATCATGTGCAACGGGGTTGGGAAGTTCGATTGAGTTGTTGTTGCCCAAAGTTGCTCAACTTTGCAACAGGCTTTGAGCGATGGTTATTTTTCCGTACTCATCCAGGAAATTTTGTTGCCCACCGGCATTTCTTTTTCAAAGAAGCTCACGCGCGGATGTTTGTCGCGGGTGAGAAAGGCGTAAACAACGACGAGTTTCAAACTACCGAGAATCGCCAAACCAACCAGCAGCAGCACAATCTGTGTCACCATTTGCAGGCCGGTCCCGGTTCCAAGCAAGTGCTCCCAGTTTGCCTCAGACACTCGGACAAAACCTAGGTCATTGGGAATTACAGGCTGTGGCACCAACGCCAACCAGAACGCTGAACCGAGCAACGCCACCAGACTCATCGGCAAGAGTACCTTGATACAGGTGTGCATCACCTGGTCGATACGAATACGCGGAAGCGTCCAGCGAAGCCACATTTGCACGAAGATCAGGCTAAAGGTCTTGATAAGCACCCAACCCATGCAATACAGGTTGACCAGTCCCAATTGACCGGCGGTCAGGGCGCTGTCACCGGTTGTGCCCCCTGCGGTATTGATCGCATCAGCCATGCCACTTAGCCCTGACGCGGCCCCCAGCGTGCCATTGGCATAAGCCAGACCTGCTGCGATGGGGTTGTAATTCAGTTCCATATAAATCGGGTCGAAATGGCCCAACGGGCTGTTCCAACCGCCAAGGAAAGTAAACGTGCTGATCACGCCGACGACGAACATACCTGCATATTCAGCGAAGAAAAAGAAGCTGAATCGCAGGCCGGAGTACTCGGTGTGGAAACCTGCCACCAATTCGGACTCGGATTCGGGTAAGTCAAATGGAGCACGTTTACAGGATGCCAGGGACGCGATGAAGTAGAGGATAAAGCCAAAAAACAGGAACGGATTATGGAAGACCAGCCAGTCCTGCATGCCACCGCCTTGAAGGTATCCAAGGTCAACCATGTTCAGCGTCCCGGCTGCGAGAATCGCACAGATGAGGCTCAGCCCCAGCGGAACTTCGTAGCTGACCATCTGGCAGGCTTCACGCATGGCGCCATAAATCGCCCACTTGCTGTTGGAACCCCAGCCAGCGAGGATCACCGCCATCACCTCGACAGCAAGTAGCGCCAAGATGTAGAGCAGTCCATTGTTAAACGAGCCGTCAAAACAGAGTTGCGGGCCAAAGGGAAGTGCCACAAAGGCTGCAAAAATAGGGGCAAAAGCGATATATGGGGCGATGCGATACAGCAGTTTATCCGCACCATCGGGAATCAGATCTTCTTTCTGGAAGAGCTTCACACCGTCAGCAAGAGACTGCGACCAGCCATGCCACAGCCCCGTATGCATCGGGCCAAGTCGACCTTGGATATGTCCGGCGACTTTGCGTTCCCACCAGATACTGAACATGGCAATGAGACTGATCCCGGCAGTGTAGACCGTGCCGATGATGGCCAGCTTCACAAGGATGTTGATCCATATATTGTTCGAAATGAGATCCATGATCCCAGCAATCGAGTAAATGGAACTATTGGTGACAGCATTACCCAGCATCGTGATCATCATCAGCGGCTTTCCGTCAGAGTCTTAAGCAAAAATGGACAGAGACGGATTTTAACCGCCAAGACGACATTACGCCAAACCCGGCAGGTCAAGGCAATCCGATAAGTCATTTTTTACCGCAAAGACGCAGAGAACTCAGAGGTAAGAGAGCAATACATTTTTGATATGAATATCCAATCAAGCCCAAGTCTAAGCGCAGCGAAGACTGGGATTCCAACGTAAACCATGTGTGCAACCTGTCATCGGGCACATCCCAGTCTTCGTCGCTTTGCTCCTTAGACTTGGGCTTATGTTTGTTTCTTTCTCTCTTGACTCTGAGTTCTCTGCGTCTTTGCGGTAAAAATGTCTTAGTCTTGTCCTGCCATCGCCAAACCTGCCAGCCTGCGGTATCATGTTCCCTCTTACCCCGAATTGGAAGCCTGAATCAGGAACGTGACCTTATGGATTATGTCCAGATCACCCAGGCGGATCGGCAGGCAATGCTTCAGAAGATCGGCGCCCCGAGCGTTGAAGCCCTTTATGCCAACCTGCCCCCGCAGTACCGCCTCGAACGTGACCTTTGTCTGCCAGCGGCTCGCAGTGAGTTATCACTCCAGCGCGATCTTGCTGCCATGGCCAAGCTCAACCATACAGCCACCAGCCAGGCCTGTTTCCTGGGGGGCGGTGCCTATGACCACTTCATCCCGCAGGTGGTCAACAACATGGCTGCCAAGGGTGAGTTCGTCACCGCTTATACGCCCTATCAGGCTGAAGCGTCTCAAGGTGCCCTCCAAGCCTTCTTTGAATTCCAAACGCAGGTCACACGTCTGACCGATCTGGATGTCTCCAACGCATCCTTATATGACGGGGCAACCGCCATCGTCGAAGGCGTGCTCATGGCACTGAACTCAACGGGCAAGCGTCGCGTCCTCGTCGGCCAGACCGTCAATCCGCAATACCGCACCGTCATCCAAAGTTACCTCACTGACTTGGCTGCGGAATATGTGGAATTGCCTGCGACCAACGGCGTGATCGACACTGCCACCATCGAACAACATATCGACAACGACACCGCTGCCGTAGTGATCCAATCGCCCAACGTCTTTGGCCAAATCGAAAACTGGACCAAGCAATTTGAGGTTGCCCACAGCCAGGATAAAACGATGGCCATCGCCATTTTCAATCCGATCGCTTCAGCCATGCTCAAGCGTCCGGGCAGTTGCGGGGCAGACATCGCAGCAGGTGAAGGTCAGCCTTTGGGCATCCCATTCCAATACGGTGGCCCGTGGCTCGGACTCTTTGCTGCAAGTAAAAAGTACATGCGAAAGATGCCCGGTCGCCTCATCGGTCAGACCGCCGACAAGCATGGCCGTCGCGGATTCTGCCTGACTCTTCAAACCCGTGAACAACACATCCGTGGTGCCAAGGCAACGAGCAACATCTGCACCAACCAGGGACTCTTAGCGGTCCGCGCCACCGTGTACATGTCTGCCATGGGACCACGTGGCATGCAGACCGTTGCCCAACAGTGTTACCACAAAGCCCACTATCTCGCGGACGCCATAAGCAAACTTGATGGCTACGCGTTGGCATACTCCGGCAACTTCTTCCACGAGTTCGTGGTCAACTGCCCGGTCAAGGCAGGCGACATCATCAAAGCGGGTAAAGCCCAGCAAATACTCCCCGGACTTTGTTGCAAGAAACTCGGGATTGGCGATGAAAAACAACTGCTCATTGCTGTAACCGAAAAACGCACGATTGAAGAACTCGATGCCTTGGTGAGTCTGCTTAAGGAGGGTAAATGAGATGTTTGATCCCAAAGCTTCCCCAAAACTGATTTTCGAACAGAACAATCCGGCCCCCAAAACACCGAGCATTGACTTGCCGGAGTTGGATGTGCCCAAGGCAGCAATCGACAGTGACCTGCTTGCTGACGAACTGCTCAACCTGCCGGAAGTCGGCCAGTTGGATGTGGTTCGTCATTACACGGCATTGGCAAAACGCAACTTCTCCGTGGATGCCAACTTCTACCCGCTGGGTAGCTGCACCATGAAGTTCAATCCGTCGATCAACGAAGCTGCCGCCGCGATAGAAGGCTTCATCGGTGTCCATCCGTTGCAGGATGATGAAGACGCTCAAGGTGTCCTCAAAATGCTCCACGAGACGCAGACCTGGCTCGCGGAGATTGCCGGCTTGGATAACGTTTCGCTCCAACCTGCTGCCGGTGCTCACGGTGAATTCACCGCATTGAAAGTCATCCGCGCATGGTTTAATGATCCCAAAGGTGGCAACGATCCTAAGCGTCGCAAAGTCCTCGCGCCGGATACTGCGCATGGTACCAACCCTGCTTCCTGCACCATGTGCGGCGCAGGCGTGATCAGCGTCCCCTCCAAAGATGGTTACGTGGACATGGATGCCCTGCGAGAGATGGTCGATGACGAGACCGCTGCGATGATGATTACCAACCCCAACACCGCGGGCCTCTTTGATGGCCAGATTGGGGAGATCGCCAAAATTCTCCATGATGCTGGTGCGCTGCTGTACCTCGATGGTGCGAACATGAACGCCATCGTCGGCGTGGCACGTCCAGGTGACTTTGGCGTGGACATCATGCACTACAACACGCACAAAACCTTTTCGACACCGCACGGTTGTGGTGGTCCCGGATCAGGCCCCATTGCGGTCAAGGATTTCCTCACGCCGTATCTGCCCGTGCCACAGGTGGTCAAAAATGATGACAACACCTACAGCCTCAAAACCGACTGCCCCAAGAGCATTGGCAAAGTCCGCAGCTTCTTTGGGCAAGTTGGCGTGCTGCTGCGTTGTTGGACATACATTGCTGCGGCTGGCCCCGATGGGATTCGCAATATCGGGCAGACCGCAGTGCTTAACGCCAACTACCTTGCAGCCTGCATGGAAGAGCGTTTTGCGATGCCTTACTTCTCCAAGGCCGACAAGAAGTATTGTGCTCATGAGTTCATCACGGTCCCCAAGGATTTGTTAGCCAAGGGCGTCACACTCATCGACATTGCCAAGCGCATGATTGATTATGGTGTGCATCCACCGACGATGCACTGGCCGGTGCATGATTGCCTGATGATTGAACCGACGGAGACTGAAAGCAAAGCGACGTTGGATCGATTCATTGAAGTGATGGCCGCCATTGCCGATGAGATTCAACAGGACGCTGAGTTTGTCCAGGCTGCGCCGCATCATGCAGCGATTGATCGGCTCGACGAAGTCGCCGCCGCCCGGACGCCGGTGTTGACGTATACGGCATGATGGTGTTCAAGAATGCTGTTGGCTTTTAACACAGAGGCTCAGAGACACAGAGTTTTACGCAGAGAAAGCAATTTTGATTTGCTCTCTCTGAGACTCTTTGGTTTATTGCGATTCAAATTGCTTACCGTCATTCACTGCTGATCTTTGAGATACCGCTTGAGGATCAAATCCACATCGGACTTATACTCACGCCCGAAGACGGAGACGATCAAGTGTTCCCAGAACGCTTGTTGATCTTCAAGGAGGAAGGCTTCACCGTGACCGGATTGGGCGAGTGTTTGGAGGTCTTCAAGCACATTGGCTCGTGCGCCATCGCCGGTGTCGATGGTGTTGATGCGTCCGCCTTGGGTAAATGCAAAACGCTGGGCAATCTTGGGCAATTGCTCTTTGCCTGCTTTATGAACCGGCGCGTCAGCAACGAGGATGATTACCGACAGGCGACCGTTTTTCCAATCCATGACCCGTTCGTCAGCAGCAAGCTGCATCGCCCGATGGATCGGTTCTTCAATCGCCCCGCCACCACTTGCATGCAATGAGTCCAGAAAACGCTGTACCACGGTCATGTTGTTTGTCAGCGGCTGCCATCGACGGCCGGCATTATCAAAGCTCCGATCATCGCCATAGTCCTTGTAGGCAACGACTCCGAAGCGGACGACTTTCATCGTTTCGTTGGTATCGCCGAGGATGCCGGTGATCACCCCCATGATCTGGCGGAGTCGGAGTTTGGCTTGTTCGAGATACGGCTTCATCGAGCCGGTGACATCAATGACCAGCACGATATCCAGGCCGCTGCCTCGCCACTGACCGACCATTTTCTGGAAGCCTTCACTGGTGCCATCAAGCAAGCCCATGGGGATGATCTGCTGATTGTCATTACCAGCAGATAAGTCACCCGCCGAAAGCTGCTGCATGAGAATGTCGGCCTGCTGAGTTGGTGATGAAAGGTGCTCAGGCAAAGAGACTTTGGGGGGCTGCACCTGCGTCATAAGCTTGGGTTGGATCATTGGTGTCTGGCTGAGCATCGTCTTGAGTTGCTCTTGGGGGTCAATACTGGTGGGGTTCCCCTCTGCTGCATCACTGCTGCTGACCGGCTGAAGTTCCTTGCTGATCGACACCGACAAATCAGCAGGCGGTTGATAGGGTTGCGTCACCGACACCAATGCAAGCATCGCCAGAATGCTGCAGTGAAACACAAGTGACAGTATCCAACTCAGACCCTCGCGTCTGAAGGATTGCCAGCTGTTTTGGGTTGTGTCATTGGCTTGTTTCATGGCTTATCAAACTTGGTTGGCTCTCACCACAGAGGCACAGATTTAAGACAGAAAATTCTCTGTGTCTCTGTGACTCTGTGGTCCATTTTTGGACTTACTCACCTTCAACTGCTCCCACCGCTAATGGACTTTTGGCGAGGCTGACTTTATTCATCGGGCTTGCCAAGACTGCATCCACAGCCTTTGAGACTTCAGCGATAAGCACATCGCCCTGTGACTGCACCACCACCGGCAACTGTGGCAAGTTGATCTGCTCTAGTGTCTGTGTGATGGCAGAATAATCATTGGGTAACAACTCACGTTGACCGAGTGTAATCCCCACCATCTGCTTATCAATATTGCGTAACGTGATTACCACCGATGGAGGCAGGTCCCCTTGTGCCAAACCTTGTGTCAGTGTCGACGTGCGATAACGCATCGCCACATCATGCTCAGCACCAAACATCGAAGCGCTGATAATGAAAAACGTCAACAGGATAAACACCACGTCCACCATCGCGGTCATTTCAAACGGCTCGTCGGTCTGCATCTGTGGTTGAGGTTTGAACATCATGGTCTAACCCCCTTGTCCTGATCCTGGGCGCGAAGAATCACCATGTCCAAACCGGCACGACGACTCACATCCATGAGCGTGTCGAGTTTGTCAAACGTCTGATTCTTGTCCGCACGAATCACCACGCGCAAATCACGGCCTTGATCCAATGATTGTCGCTGAGCTTGCCTTAAGTGCATGGCAAGTTGGTTAATCGACATCGGTTCATGTGCCACAATCACATCACCTTCGACGGTGAGATTGATCACGATCTCCGCAGGTAAAAGTTCCTGGGATTGGCTTTGCTCAATGACCGGCAAATCCACACTGCGCTCATCAAGACTCTGCAACGACTGGGTGACGAACAGATAAAAACAGATCAGCAAAAACACAATATCCACCAAAGGCGCGACACCCGGCGTGGCAGGTTTGCCAGGCAGAGTCGGGTTAAAGCGGATCGCCGTTCGGTTTTTAAGCTGCATGTGTTGCATAGGGAATTTTGGATTTCGAATTTTGGATTTTGGATTTGTGCAAGCATGCATTGATGCGTCATTGGCAACGCTTGCGTAAATTCGAAATCCGAAATTCAAAATCCGAAATCTGCCTTTCTATCACACTTTCTTCTGTTGCTGTTGAATCATCTGTTGTTGTCTTGTTAACACCACGGCGATAACGCGGAGGATGCGTTCGCAGATGGCGGAGGTTTCGTTGCTGACGCGGGTGACCTTGTCACGAAAATAGGCATGGAAAAAGATCAACGGGACTGCGACGACCAAGCCCATGCAAGTGGTGACGAGTGCTTTGGAGATACCCACTGCCAAGTCGTCCGGGCCTGCGACACCTTTGGATAACCCCAGTACCTGGAAGCTGTCAATCATCCCCACGACGGTCCCCAGCAGACCGAGCATAGGGGCGATGGATGCAATTAAGCCGATGAGTCCGACGCGCTGATGCAGTCGAGTGAGCTGGCGATTACCTTCATGTTCAATGTGTTCGCGCACGGCATCAAGGCCTAACTCACCTTCCTCAATGGCATGAGAGAGTATCTGCCCAAGCATGCTGTTGTCGGCTTTACAGACGTTTTTCAACTCAGTGAAGTGGCCTTGACGCGCAAGGTCAACCGCTTGCCTGGAAAGATCATCAGGCAGCAAATCGTCCTGACGGATTTTGACAAATGCGTCGATGACCAAACCCACCCCGACAAAGGACAGAAGAATGATCACAAGACCAATACTCCCACCTGCGAGGATAAAAGCAAAGAGACTCGATGGTGTGTCCGCAGCGGTATCCGATGGCGCTTGGGCGATCATCGTCAGTGACGCAACAGCCAGCATCGACAGGCGAGGCCACGTCAATGAGCCAAGGCGCCGGCGTGAAAGTTGACAGTGTGATTCGATCATGGTTTTTGCAGTCTCCCCAATAACTCAACGAGTTGGTTTGCCAGTGCATCATCTCCGATGACTGGATAGAGCGTCAATGTGACTTGTAAAATTTGTCTGGCGGCCTGATTCTGTCCCATGGCTGTAAGTGCTTGCGCAAGACCCAATGTTGCTTGCCACCATGTGACCGTAGCAGGTTTTTGAAGCGTTCGAACCCGACGGAAATGCTCCGCAGCCTGCTGGTTTCGCTGACTGCGGGCATAGGCAAGTGCAAGCCACAAATGCGCATCCGAGGAGTCGGGCATTTGCTTTACGACATGCTCTAAGACCTTGGCAGCATGATCGATGTCTTGTCCTTGACCCAATAAAGCCTGTCCAATGATCAGGTTCAATTGGGGGTGAGTCTCTGCAATGAGGTCTGGGCCCAATAGCGTCAGACACAATTCCCATTTGTTTAATTTCACCAATGCCTGGGCAATGCGTATACGTTCGGCAGTAGAAGGTGATGCATTCCATGCCTTGATTGCAAGCTCTGAGGCGCGTTCTACCAATAAGACATCACCACCACGACGCAACGCCAACTCAGTGAGTGAATCGACAATCAATGTCCATGCCTGCGACGATAAAGCAGCATCACCATGCGTATCCTTGAGCAGTTCCCATAGTTGATCGGGTTGATCAGCTTGAATCAGAAACAAGGTCCGCAGTTGCAGCTGTGACTCGCCGAGTAATTGCTCAGCCTCATCAAGCAATGTCATCGCACGAGTAGGCTCCTGGATCATTTGTGAAGCGCACATCCGAGCCTGTAACTGCAGCAGTCCGCCAGCAATCTGCTTGTCATGTTTGATGGCAAGAGACGTTTGCCTGGCTGTCTGATCGAGCAGTTCACGTGCAACTGTCACGCTCGCATCTGACTTGATCCGCCCGGAGGAGACCGCCTCTTTGAGTTGCTCCCATTGATTTGAAGCAGTGATGTAGTACAGGTAGACATCATCGCCCCCAAGGTCTCGATGCTGAGCGATGACCGTCGCAGCCGAAGCAAGCCCCTCGTCGGACTGCTCAAGACTGACCCATTGTTTGAGTGCTTCGAGTCTTGCTGCTCTTGAAGGATGCGTCTGAACCAGTCGTGATAATGCTGCTCTGGCTCGAATACGGATGCTGGGATTATCAGTGGTGATAACCTGTTGGTAGAGGCATTGAGCGTACCATCTTGCTGCGGTGTGTTTGAGTGGATCGACATCATCAATCATTCGCATCGCTCGGGCGAAACAGTCCACTGCCACAGGCAGTTCGCCAGCCTGCCAAAGCGCACTGCCGTACACCATCAGGGCTCGGACATTAAGAACCGAGGGGTCGGGAACCTGGGCCTTGATTCGGTCAACTGCCTGTTTGGCATCAAGTGTATCGACCAACAGCAGCACCCAGTCATTGCGCTGCTGGGGACTGACCACCGGGATGTTTGATGCCAATTCCAGCTGCACCATGTATTGCAATTGCACTGCTGCAGGTAAGTCCGACTCACGCAAGCGATCCACTGCCAGGAGCACCTGGGGCGCCTTGGGATTGTCCATCGCCAACGCCACCGCAGCCAACGCTTCGATGCGTTTCAGAGACCTAAGCCAACTGGTCTGTGAGACAAACGATGGATGATCAATCCATTTAATGGCCTGCGTCATCGCTTTGTCAGGCTCAGTATCCAGTAGAATTTCCAGGGATTCAATCACCGCTGCGCGCCAAAGATTACTCGCAGACGCATCAGCTCGATCCGGTATCTGCCGCAGCAAGGGTTCAATGATCTTGCTGGCATTGTCCAGTTCACCAAGTAGTCGGTAACAACGTGCCAACCCCACACGTGCCAACTCCGCGTCCTGGATGCTGGCAAATTTGGATCGCATCTCTGAAAAGATAATCACTGCACTATCCAGATAAGCCCGACGGGTCGGATCATCGGATGTACGCTTCATGGCAGTGAGTCGGTACATCTCGCCGGTGACGTAGGCAATGCGAGCCTGCTGTAAGCGAGTGAGGTTGCGATCCTGTTTTGAAAGTGGTCCCTGAGCAGCACCGAGTTGATCCAGATGGTCATCCACCAACTTGTCAGCAAGCTGTAACAACTCCAGTCCATGGGTGAGCAGTTGACTGGCACGATCATCGCCAACGGGTAATTGATGCAGGTCCATCGCGACTTGTCTGGCTTCATCAAGCAGTGGACTGACCTGCTTGACTTGTGCATCAACGGGGCAGACGCAAATGAATGACAACATCGCCAGTATAAGGGCGACTCTCAAAACAGCAGTCGACTGTGCGGGCGCCCGATTCATGTCAGGCCGATTGGCTATCGCCAAAATAGAGACAAGACGTGCTTGCACTGGGTGGTTTTGCCCCATGTTGGTCAAAGGCAATTCACCAGAGGATGGTCAATTTGCCAATTGGGTGAGTCAGTGACAAACCCCTGTCACTGGTTAGGCAGGCAAGGCAACTACATCAATGCATTCTACAGGGTTGACCACAGGTTTGGCTAGTTTTACAAGGGTAATTTGTCGGAAGTTTTAGGCATCGAACAGGTTAACTGGATTGGGGGCCGACTTCTCAGCAGAGCTTACCCTTGCTGTTGCAACCATTCCCACTGCTTGGCCATGCCTGCTTCCAGACTTGTTTGCGGGGCATAGTCCAACTCTTTGCGTGATTTGGACAAGTCTGCCCAGGTGACATTCACATCACCAGGCTGCATCGGTTGACGGTCGATGATCGCTTCTTTGCCGACGACTTTTTCCACCGTGGCGATGAGCTGTGCAAGGGTCACCGGTGAGTCGCCACCGAGGTTATAAATGTGATAGCCGTTGCAGTTGGCCAACGACTTGCGGATACCTTCGACGATATCACCCACGAAGGTGTAATCCCGACTGGTCGAACCATCACCAAAGACCGGGATGGCTTGTCCGCTTCCAACCATACGCAGGAACTTGTTGATCGCAAGATCCGGCCGTTGACGTGGGCCGAACACCGTGAAGAATCTCAGACAGGTGATGGGCAGCTTATACAGGTGATGGTACGAGTGACAGATCAGTTCGCCTGCTTTTTTGGTCGCGGCATAGGGACTGATGGGATGGTCGACGTTATCGCTTTCAGCAAAGGGCGTCTTGGGGTTATTGCCATAGACACTGGAGCTTGAAGCGAAGAGGAATTTTCCCACACCGTTGGCAACGGCAGCATCAAGCAGATTCACCGTACCGTTGAGATTAACCTGTGTATAGAGATCAGGGTTTTCAATACTCGGTCGGACTCCCGCCATGGCCGCAAGATGGATGATCGCCTGAGGTTTATGTTTTGCGATGGTGTCCAAAACCGTCTGTCGATCACGCAGGTCTGCTTCGACAAGGGTGTAGTGATCCTGTTTAAGAGCATCTGCGATATTGCGACGCTTGATTGTCGGATCATAGAAGTCACAGAAGTTATCCAAACAGACAACAGGCGTACCTGCAGCCAGGAGTTGGTCTGCCAGCGAAGAACCAATAAAGCCTGCTGCACCGGTGATAAGAATGGGTTGTTGTGCCATTGGGATAGTGTAGCAAAAAGCGGATTGAGAATGCGATAGCACAGTGTTTTGACAGAGAGTCACACAGACGCACAGAGAATCAGAGAATCATCTGCCTTGACCTCTGTAACGCTGTGACTCAATGTAAATGCCATCACATTTGATCATCTCCAGCAGTCAACATTCAACCAGCACGTTATACTTGAGTGTCTTAAATCTGATTCACGGAACCATCATGCTCATTTACGCAGGTATTGACGAAGCTGGCTACGGCCCCATCCTCGGGCCTCTGGTTGTCGGTCGCTCGGTCTTTGCGCTGCGTGATGCTTCGCCGGATCAAACGCCCAACCTATGGGATTTGTTGCATGGGAGTGTCTGTCAAAAGCTCAGCGGTCGACAGGGGCGTATTCCAGTTAACGACTCCAAAAAGCTCAAAACCAAAGCCGCAGGTGTCCGGCATCTGGAACTTGGTGTGATGAGCTTTTTGAGCACCTACGCAGATCGTCCTGCGGACATGGGAGCATGGCTGGATCAACTGGGTGAAACCACCCATCACCAGCGACATGCCCTGCCCTGGTACGACGGTGATTGGCAGGCACTGCCCACCGCCAACACCGATGCGCAGATCGGCGTGGCAGCGAACATGCTCAAACATGACATGAAGGATAAGGCTGTCAAAGTTCTGGACATGGGCGCAGCCGTTGTGCTCGAAGACCGATTTAATCACATGGTCGCCAACACCCGTTCCAAGGCCTCACTGAGTTTCACATTCGTCGCCGGACATCTGCAATACATCTGGCAACGCTGGGGCAAGCATCACCCCCAAGTCGTCGTCGATAGACAGTCCGGCCGAACACGTTATATGAACCTGCTCCGCCAAGTCTTTCCAAACGCTCAATTGACGATTATCGAAGAAACCCCCAAGAACAGTCACTACCAATTACAAACCCCTCAAAAGAGCATGCAGGTCCGCTTTACCGTCGATGCTGAGCAGGCCCATATGCCCGTCGCCCTGGCATCAATGCTCAGCAAGTACACCCGTGAACTGTTCATGGATCGACTCAACGCATGGTTCATCAACCATCAGCCGGATCTCAAACCCACTGCCGGCTACGCTCAGGATGGCCAACGTTTCCTTGAAGACATCGCAGGCCTGATGTCCGTCCTGAATATCGAACACAGCAATCTTGTCCGTCAAAGCTGAGTTGAACAAATTCAACTTTATCGGATGTAGCCTGTCTCAATTAGCTGTTGCAGCTTTGGTCTTTTGCGATACGCCAGCAACAAAGTGAATTAAAAAAGACATCTTTATCCGCTATAACTTAAGTCCAGCTAGGACATTTCCGATGGTCAGGGCAATACGTTCCCGCATACTTGAGGCAAACTAGAAAGCTACACATGAAAATCAAGACCAAAGTCATCGGGATGGCCCTGGCAATTATTCTTTTGTCAGCGGTCGGGGGATCAATGGTGATCTGGAACATGGTCAAAGCCAATGAGCAATTCGCCTATTTTGCGGATGTCTGTTGGCCGTCCACGGATATGGTCATGGAAACCGACATTGAACAAATGGCTGCCTTGCGAATGATTCTGCATCCAGAATTAATCACCGATAAAGCTCAGTTCACAACCGATACCAAAGCCATTATCCAAGAGCTTGATGAAGAATGGGGCAACTCTGTACATGATCCAGCACGCGTCAAGCAAATTCGTGCTTTACTGGCTCAATTCACCAGTCAACTCGACAGCGCACTGGCCGGTGAAAATATCAAAGAATTCGTCGCCATGAGTAATGAGCTTTCGGACATACTCGAAGCGACTGAAGGCGAATATGACGTGGTTCGTAGTGAGCATTCAGCCAATGCACGAAAGACCTTGGCTTCGGCAAGTTTTGTCTCCATTGCATCAGTGGTCGCGTGTACTTTGGTCGGTATCTTCCTTGCCTTTGTCATGGCAGCACAGATCAACCGTCCTATCCGCAAAACCATCAACATGCTCAAGGACATGGCTGAAGGTGAAGGTGATCTGACACAGCGAATTGATGATACCCGCAAGGATGAATTAGGTGAGTTAGGCCACTGGTTTAATACCTTTGTGGGCAATATTCAAACCGTCATCCGCGAAGCCATTTCAACATCCGGGCAGGTCTCCAGTGCGGCCCATGAAATTGCAGCAACCTCTGAACAAATGGCAACCGGCATGCGAGATCAATCCATGCAGGCCTCGCAGATTTCTTCCGCCATTGAACAGATGGGAGCCTCGGTCACCGAAGTCGCCCACCAGAGTTCCGATGCCTCAACCAATGCCCAGGAAGCGGGCAGTCATGCATCCACCGGCCGCACCATCGTTCGTCAAACCATCGAAGGTATGAAAAACATTGCCAACATTGTCAATGACTCTGCTACGGCGATTAACGAGCTCGGCCAACGTTCAGAACAGATTGGCCAGATCATTGATGTGATTAACGACATTGCTGATCAGACGAATTTGCTTGCACTTAATGCCGCAATCGAAGCCGCTCGCGCGGGTGAACATGGCCGTGGTTTTGCCGTCGTCGCCGATGAAGTTCGCAAGCTTGCCGAACGCACCACCACTGCCACCAAGGAAGTCGCCCAATCCATTGAAGACATCCAGAACCAAACCAAGTCTGCCGTCTCGCGGATGAGTCAGGGGACCCAGAGTGTTGAAGAAGGTGTCGAAGCTGCAAGCCAGGCAGACGAAGCGCTTCAGCGAATCGTCACCAGTTCCAACCAGGTCACTGGCATGATCCAGAACATCGCTTCGGCAGCCAAAGAACAGACGACAGCCAGCGACCAAATCAGCAGTAACATTAACAGTATTAATTCTGTCACCCAGCAATCAGCCACGGGGATCACCCAGACTGCTACGGCAGCACATCAACTCAGCGGACTCTCAGAACAGCTTCAACAACTCGTGGGCCGCTTCAAAGTCGATTGATCCAACTCACAGGCAAACAAATCCCAAGACACCGCAGTCATTCAATTGGCTGCGGTTTTTTATTTGGCATATCCGACTATGCGCAAAATCATCCCAATCACAAAATCGACTAAAACACTTGATTTTAAGGTGTTTTTTGTGACACAGCATTGCCACCCCACGATCCAATGGGTATCTTCGTTTTTATGAATCCACACCTGCACCAAACGTTTATCGATCCACCGGCAACCTGGCGGGCGATTCCTTTCTGGTCTCTGAATGACAAATTGGATTTAACCGAAATCCGCCGACAGCTTCGAGCTTTCGACAAAGGGGGATTTGGCGGAGCTTACCTGCACAGTCGCGTTGGACTGCTCACTGAATACCTCGGCGACGACTGGTGGGACGCGATGGATGCCGGTGTCGATGAATGTGAAAAGCTAGGCATCGAAGCATGGTTCTACGATGAAGACAAATGGCCAAGCGGCTTTGCCGGCGGCATCGTCCCCTTGCAGGATGAAGCCTTCCACTCCCGGTATATGGCGCGCCTGACACTGGATCGCCCGATCCCTGAAAATGCCTTTGAATTAGGAACCGATGCGAACTGGCGATACCTTTGCTGCAAAGTGGATATGGGTAATATCTGGTTCAACGGAACCTGTTGGGTTGACCTGCTTAACCCCGACATGGTGCGCGCTTTTATCGACTGTACCTACAAACCCTATGCTCAACGATACGCATCGCGGGACCGCAAAATCCTGCGTGGCATCTTTACCGATGAGCCGCAGTTTAATCCACGTTGGCCGATTGATGACGCAACGCCTCTACCGTTCTCACCCATCATTCTTGACGACTTCAAAGATCAACATGGCTATGACCTGCGGGATCATCTCACATCACTGTATGAAAACGTCAACGACCAATCCCCACAAGTCCGACTGCATTACTTTACGACACTCGCGCGGCGGATGGAGAAAAGCTTCACCGTGCAACTTGCACAATACTGCGCTGAGCATGATCTGACATTTACCGGCCATTACAACGGCGAACAGACCTTCATATCCGTGCTGCAAAACGTCGGCAACATGATGATCCAATACCGACACATGCAGCAGCCTGGGATTGATCACCTTGGACTGAGCTTTGGGAACATGCCCGACATCCATGCGATGCGTTGCTTATCCAGTGTTGCCAACCAGTACGGTCAGCCACGCCGACTGTCTGAAATGTTTGGGATCAGCGGGCAGAACATGACTTTTGAGGATCGCTGCTGGATCGCCGAAGGCCACGCCATCATGGGCATCAATCACATCTGCCCGCATTTGACGTTGTATAGCCTCAAGGGGTGCCGCAAACGTGACTACCCACCAACCATCTCGCCACAGCAGCCGTGGTGGGACTTTAACCGCAGCGCCGAAGACCGCATGGCAAGAAGCGCGATGCTCTCCAGCCAGGGAGAGTATGGAGCGGAACTGTTGGTGATTCACCCGTTGGAAAGTGCCTATGTCGAACTGGCTAATGGGAGCCACGGGCCACAGGATAAACTCGACGCGCGCTTCAATGATTTCATGGCCGTCATCAAATCTCTGCAAAACAATCACCGTGATTATGACTTGGGAGATGAAGAAATCCTCAGCGATATCGCTGCCGTCGAAGACGGCATGCTCATTGTCGGCAAGATGCGATACAACACCGTGGTCCTCCCTCCCATGGCCACCATCCGCCCAAGCACCATTGCCTTACTCAAAGCATTGATCCATGCCGGTGGCAAGGTTATCGCCGTCAACACGCTGCCACAGTGCGTCGACGGATTGATTAATCATGCAGCTTTTCAGGACATCGCCAAGCAGATCACTATCACCAACTCTGATCAATTGGCAACACACCTTGCCACGATCAACCCACCTGCGGTCACTGTGGCAGGTGAGGATTCAGATCAAATATGGATTCACCGACGCATCGTCAATGGCAAGCCACTGGTGATGCTGCTAAATCGCAGTCGACTGAAAACCATCACCGTGACAGTCACCATTAACGACATCAACGATGCTGTGCAATGGGATCCGATCAGTGGTCAGTGCAGTCCAACGTCTACGCCTACGGTGTTGACACTGGCTGCGGCACAAAGTGTGTTTATCAGTGACGGCAGCCTGTGTCCGACCGAAGCTCGCAGTGTACAACAATCAAAATCAACTCAGGTCACAGAGACAATAGCCTGTACACAACCAACGGGGATCATGGCATTGGATGACAATGCGATGACGTTGGACTTTGCCAGCGCCTCAACCGATGGCGGGCAGACATGGCGGCAAGCGGAACCGGTGTTGGGATTGCACGAACGCTTCACGCGCGACAAGTGGTCAGGCCGACTGCTACTGCGTTTTACAGCCGTTGCCAAGGATGCCATCAAACAATGCGCACTGGTCGTTGAGCAGTCGGAAATCTACACAGCCATTCGCATCAACGGTCAACTGATACAAGCCAGTGACAAGGTCTTCTGGTGCGATCGGACGATGCATCGTTTAACAATTGACGGATTGATTGTAGAAGGTGAAAACATCATTGAGTTGGAATTGGATTACGTTGCGCCTGTGCAGGATAGTCTGGATGCAATCGCGCGGTATGGCAGTGAAATTGAGAGCGTGTATCTGGTTGGAGACTTTCAAGTCAAAGCCCATGTTTCGGATCAACCAGCAGCACCAACTGAGCGCAGCACGCAACCCATGCTGCCGGACGTGAAGGTGCACCGATTCAGTTCGTTTGAATTAACCAGGTCCGGTGAAATTCAAGCAGGCGAATTGACGCTAGCCGGATACCCGTTTTATGCAGGTCGTATGGCGATGTCGTTTGCGTTTAACGTCTCAACGATCAAGTCCGGCATGAGGTATATGCTCAGGCTGGACCCGCCTAACGCCATTGTCGCCGTGCCGAGTGTAAACGGCCAGGAACTTGCTGCGATCACCTGTTGCCCCTGGGAGTTGGATATTACCGAGCAGATTCGAGTTGGCGAAAACCAATTGACTTTGACGCTGGTCAACTCGCTGCGCAATCTGTTGGGGCCGCATCATCATCGTGATGGCGAACTCTCACGGTTGACTCCTCAAAGTTTTGGTGGTGGGTTCTCCTGGGCCAGTGGCGGACCAGGAGACAGCGAGTGGTACGACGTGCGGTTGGAGCGTGAGCCTATCATTTGGCGTGATGACTATCACATGATTGCTTTTGGACTCAAGGGTTTGCCACGGGTGGATGTGTGCCATTGAGTTTATCGAACAGTAAACTGCTGCGCAGTTTCAGCAA